>DATINL010000029.1:0-77556 GCA_035474295.1 Solirubrobacteraceae bacterium | reverse complement strand
GTCCGAGCCCGCCGCGGGCTCGGAGAACAGCTGACACCAGACTTCGTCGCCGTGCAGCATCGGCCCGAGGTAGCGCGACTTCTGCTCGTCGTTGCCGTGGGCGATGATCGTGGGGCCGAGCATGCCGACGCCGATCGCGTCGAGCACGCCGGGCACGCCGGCGCGGGAGATCTCCTGGTTGCAGATCACCTGCTCGATCGGGCCGAGTCCCTGGCCGCCGTACTCCTTCGGCCAGGTGACGCCAGCGAGGCCGCCTTCAGCCAGCTGGCCCTGCCACGCGCGCCGCTCGACGACGATCTGATCCTCGTCCTGGATCGCGTCGGGCCCGCTCAGGATCGGCGCCTGGGCGCGATGCTCCTCGAGCCATGCGCGCACTTGCGCGCGGTATGCGGCCTGTTCGGGCGTGTCATCAAGATCCACGGCAAATCCTCCTTTGGCTGACTGACCAGTCAATCACCCTCAGAAGGGTACTACTCGCTTGTCCAAATGTGACTCAGCTCGGGTAAATCGGCGATTACTCGCTCGCCGGGATCGTGGGCTCCACGATCCGCGGCTGGCCATACACGCCCTGGAAAGCCCGATCCAGCAGCTGGCGCGCCTGGGTGGCCGGGTTGCGCGAGTCCAGCAGCACGACCCCAACGCGGATGCCGTCGCGCTCTGCGGTGGCTACCAGGCATTTGCCGGCCGCGAGCGTGTAGCCCGTTTTCAGGCCGGTGACGCCCGGGTAGCCGTAGCGCAGCAGCGGGTTGTTGTTGTAGAGGAACAGCTTGCCGCCTTTGATCGGGAAGGGGCGCACCGCCTTGAGCGAGCCCACGATGCGCGCCAGGCGCGGCTCGCCGAGATCGACGTGCGCGAGCACGGCGAGGTCAGCCGCGCAAGAGTAGTTGCCCTGGTCGATGTACCCCGAGGGGGAGGAGTAGCGCGTGCAGCCCATGCCGAGCTTCGCGGCTTCCTGGTTCATGCGCGTGACGAACGGCGTGATGGCGCCGGCGGTGTGCTGGGCGAGCGCGATCGCGGCGTCGTTGCCTGACGGCAGCATCAGGCCGTAGAGCAGCGTTTCCAGCTGCACGTGCCTGCCCAACGGCAGCACGCCGACCTTCGAGCCGGCCGAGGCGACCGCTTGCTTGGTGATCAGCACGGGCGCGTGCGGCGACTGCGAGCGCTCCACCAGCAGCGCGGTCATCATCTTCGTAAGGCTCGCGATGCGCACGCGCGTGAGCGGGTCGTGCTGCCACAGCACGCGCCCCGTGTCGAGGTTGAACAGCAGCCCGCCGCGCGGCGGGTGCTGGAACGCCAGGTGGATCGGGTCTGACGCGGCGCTCAGGCCGAGCGTGAGCGGCGGGCGATCCAGCGGCAGCCCGGTGGCCGAGCGCGTCGGCGCCGCCAGCGCGTTGCTCGGCGAGCGCGGTGCGGGGTGGTTCGAGGCTGAAGCGGGTCCGTGGGATCCGCTGGAGCGGCTCAGCAGCAGCACGATCGCCACTGCGGCGAGGATCACGATGAGCATACCGGCGGCGAGCGCGCGTCGGCGCCGGCGGCGTCTGCGGCGGGCGAACTCGCGCGAGCGGCGCGGCACCGGGTTGAGGAAGGGGGATGTGGTCACGAGCGTGTGTGGTGGGGCGCGGCGGTAGGTCGGCTGGAGGTGCGTCGGCTACTTGCGCGGCGGGTCGCGCAGCGCACCGACGATCCCGATGCCGAGCATCGCGATGATGAACACCGAGATCAGACCGGCCAGGGTAAACCCTTGCTGGGCGACCGCGCTGAGGGTGAGCACCGCGAACCCGATGATGAACACCAGCGCGACGGTGAGCATGGCGACGCGCATCAGCGCGCGCGGCGCATGGTGATGCCTATCAGCCGCTCGCGAGCTTGCAAGTGCGCGGATTTGTGTGACACGCCGCAAACTCGGTCGATCGTCTTTTGGATGCTCATGTGCGGGCTTAGCGTAGCGAGCGCCGCACATGCGGTGACGGAGCGCCCGTGATGGCTGTACGCGCGGGCTTTGCTGCCGGGCCCGGCCCGGCGAAGGGGCGTGAGGTCGAGCAGGCGATCCGGGTCAAGCCGCGCTGACGCGGTTCGCGCAAACGCTGATCGGGCGGGGCGCGTATCCGATCCCGGCAGGCGCTGCGTATCAGTAGACGGGGAACCGCGGTGGTTCGGATTTGTGGCGCACTACGAGCGCGCGCACCAGCGCGAGGCCGAACACGAACCCACCGATATGCGCGAAGTAAGCCACGCTGCCGCTTCCGCCGACCGGGTTGGTGAGGCCGGCTGAGCCGAAGTACAACTGCTCCAGGAACCACACGCCGAGCAGCAGCATCGCGGGCAGCTCGACGATGGTTACGAAGAACACGATGAAGATCAGCGTGAGGATGCGGGCGCGGGGGAACAGCAGGATGTAGCCGCCGAGCACCGCGGCGATCGCGCCCGACGCGCCCAGCGTCGGCACGGTCGAGCCGGGGTCGATCAGCGTTTGGGCGCCGAGCGCGGCCAGGCCTCCCACTAGGTAGAAGCCGAGATAGCGCACGTGGCCGAGTGAGTCCTCGACGTTGGGGCCGAAGATCCACAGGAACAGCATGTTGCCGGCGATGTGCAGGAAGCCGCCGTGCATGAACATCGATGTGAATGCTGTGACGATCGTCGCGGGCTGCCCGGGCGGGCTGCCCTGCACGCCGGGCTGGCCCTGGCAGATGATCTGACCGGCGCCCGACGTGAGCGAGCCGGTGGTGAAGTCGCAGTGTTTGCCGGGATGCGTCAGCTCATATGGGATCGCGCCGTAGTGGACCACGGTGGTGTCGGCCGGGCCGCCGAAGAAGCTGCCGCCGCCGCGCAGCGACACGAGGTACGCGATCACGTTGAGCGCGAGCAGCGCGACCGTGATCAGCGGGAAGCGCTCGTTGGGGATGTTGTCCTTGAGCGGGAACACCTAGCTGCTGGACGGTTGCACGTTGAGCGACTTCATGCGAACACCACCTCGACTCCGTCGATGTCCTCGAAGTCGCGATCCAGGGTGTAGAGCGGAAGGTTGTGTGCCGCGGCAGTCGCGGCGATCAGCGCGTCGGCGGTAGCCAGTCGGCGCCCGCGACTGCGCTTGGCGTGATTGACGATGCGTCCGTAATGGGGCGCGATGCGCTCGTCCGCCGGCAGCACGTCGAAGCTGCGCTCGACGATCGCGAGCGTCGCGAGGCGCTGGGCACGACGGTCTTCGGCGGCTGCGAGCGCGCCGTGGTGAAGCTCGCAGAGGGTGACGATCGAGATCGCGCCTTCGTCGGGTAGCGCGGCGATCGGTGCGCCGCTGGCGAGGGCGATCACGACCGAGGTGTCAAGTAGCGCGCGGCTCACCTGGCGGGCGTCTCGAAGCGATCGCTGGCTTCGGTGCGAGCCGCTTTGAGCTCGTCGGCCAGCGGATCGTCTGCGTCGAGCAGGCCCGCCATCGCCGCGCGCAGCTCTTGCATCGGCACGAACGCGCGCCGGCGGGGGGCGTGGTCGTCGATCGGCACCAGGTCGGCGATGGGATGGCCGTGGACGGTTATGCGCAGCCGCTCGCCGTCCTCCACCCGCCGGAGCAGCTCGGCAGTGTTGTTGCGCAGCTCCCGCTGGGGTACATTCGTAGCCATATGGCTACAGCGTAGCAAATAAATGGCATACCAACTCCGCCAAAGTAGGCCATTCTTGGGCCTTAGTAGGCCATTACGCGCCCAACGCCAGCGGGCCGACGCCGGGTTGGGACTGCGGCACGTGCTGGTCGGCGTGGTAGCTGGAGCGCACGAGCGGGCCGGCCGCGATGTGCTCGAAGCCGAGCGCGTACGCGGCTTGCTCGAGCTCCTTGAACTCATCCGGGTGCCAGTAGCGCACGATCGGCAGGTGGCGCTCGGACGGGCGCAGGTACTGGCCGACGGTCAGCACCTGCACGCCGTGCTCGCGCAGCACCTCGAACGTGGCGACGAGCTCGTCGTGGGTCTCGCCGAGCCCGACCATCAGCCCGGATTTCGTCAGCACGTCGGCGCCGCCCATCGCCTTGGCGTTGCGCAGCACGCGGCACGAGCGCTTGAACTCCGAGCCGCGGCGCGCGACCGGGTACAGGCGCGGCACCACCTCGACGTTGTGGTTGAACACGTCGGGGCGCTCGGCGATCACTTTCGCCAGCGGCATCTCCTGGCCTTGGAAGTCGGGCGTCAGCACTTCGATCTGGCAGTTCGGCGCTTGGCGGCGCACCTGGCGGATCACGCCGACGAACGCGGATGCGCCCTTGTCGGGCAAGTCGTCGCGGTCGACGGAGGTGACGACGGCATGGCGCAGCCCCATGCGTGCGATCGAGCGTGCGACGCGCGCGGGCTCGAGCGGGTCGTGCCACGTGGGTTTGCCGGTTTTCACATTGCAGAACCCGCAGCGCCGTGTGCAGGTGTCGCCGAGGATCATGAACGTCGCGGTGCCGCGCTCCCAGCACTCGCCGACGTTCGGGCACGCGGCTTCCTGGCACACCGTGTGCAAGTTCTCCGAGCGGATCAGCGCGGTCAGCTCGCGGTAGCGCGCGCCGCCGGGCGGCGGCACCTTGAACCACGGCGGCTTGCGCTCACGCACGGGGCGCGTTTCGGCGCCGAGCACTTTCAGCACGTCCATGCCGCCTGGGTTCGCGCGCGAGCGCGTGGCGCTCATCGGCTGGCCGCCAGCGTGTGCGCACGCGACGCTCGGCGCGCTTGCTGGTCGTGGCCGGCTGCCGCTGCGGCCGACCGTGCGCTCATCGCCGCCAACGGCGCATCGATCCCGAGTCGCTGTGGCGCAACCAGGCGCTGGCGGCGTCCGTGCGCCGCGCTGAAGCGATGCGCGACACGCTTGCGAAAGCAGCTGAGGTCTGTGCCGCGCGCGCCGTGCAGCTCGCGTGCAACCGACGTCATGCGCACGTCCGGCAGCCCGCACGCGACGATCCAGGAGAACGGCTCGAGGTCGTTCTCGACATTGACTGCGAACCCGTGCGTGGTGACGCCGCGCGACACGTGCACGCCGATCGACGCGATCTTGCGCTCGCGCACCCACACGCCGGTGTAATCCGGCCCCTCGGCCGAGCGCGAGCGCGCGGCGATGCCCTCGTCGTCGAGCGCCGCTGCCAGCGCGCTTTCCATCGTACGCAGGTATACGTCGATATCCGTGATCCGCATGATCGGGTATCCAACCAACTGACCCGGCCCGTGGTAGGTGATGCGCCCGCCGCGGTCGGTGTCGACGATCTCGATGCCGCGCGCGCGATAGAAGTCTGAGCCCAGCGACAGCTCCCCATCCAGCGAGCGCCGCCCACGCGTGTACACCTGCGGGTGCTCGAGCAGCAGCAGCGTGTCAGGCAGCTCCTGCGCCTGGCGGCGTGCGCTCACGAGTCGCTGCAGCCGCAGCGCATCCAGGTAGGGGATCGTGCCCAGGTGACAAACCCACAGCTCGTTCGAAGATCCTTGGACGCTCATGTGCCGGGTTCCAGCGTAGCGCCGTGCGTATGCGCGGCGGCCAGACAGGTAGCTTGACAGACAGTATGTTTGTGTTTATGGTTGTTGTATCATGGTGTCTCGTTAGGGATGCTGGGTGCGATAGATCGGGTTGTGGGGTTTCTGGCCTTCTAGGTCGACCTTTCAGCGCTGAGTTGGGTTGGAGTGGGAGAGGGCCGGGTCGGATTATGGGAGCTGTGGTTCGCGTGCATTGGGTTGCTGAGAGCGTGTCGGGTGTCGTCGGGTCAGTTGATCCTGCGGTAACTAGATGCGTCAGCAACGCTGACGCATCTCTCTCTCTCTCTCTCTCTCTCTCTTATCCTGGTGGGCTAGCTGAGCTAGCCAGCCGCGGCGCCTTTGGGGGTGCTGGGCGAGGGTTTCTCGCAGTATCTGACCGCGATTGTCCTCGCGGTGTTTGTCGTTCTCTGGGGGCCAGGGAGCGGCTGCTCTCTCGCTTGGGTTTACGAGGAGGGAGCAGGGTCTTGCTGGCTACTGGGTCTTTGCGCGCGGGGGATCGCCTCGCAGGGGTTTTGGCGAGGTCGATCGTGGTGGTGTGTGTCGTCGTTTCGGCGCTCGTGGCTCCGGTGGTGGCGTGGGGTGCGTTGCCGGATGGTCGGGTGTATGAGCAGGTGTCGCCGGCGTTGAAGAACGGGTTTGATGCGGGGGCGCCGAGTGGGACGGTCTTGTATGCGTTGGCGGCTGGTGATGGTGATGGTGTGTTTTATGCCAGTCGTGGGGCGATGGGTGAGGCGACGCGGGGGTTGCAGGAGTATTCGGTGAGTTTGCGGGGGGCGGATGGCTGGCAGACGCGGTCGGCGGTGCCGCCGACCCAGGTGGCGATCTTGAATGCTGGTGGGCATATTCCGTTGTGGCCGGTGCCGTCGCGTGATCTGAGCAGCTTCCTGTTCTCGGCGGGAGATACCTTCGTGGCCGGCAATCCTGAGAGCCCGACCAGTCTCTCGGGGGCGTTGAACCTGGGGCATGCGGATGGGAGCGTGGAGTGGGTGACGCGGCCGCAGATCGCCAATCCGGTGCCGGCGCCGGGGAGCATCGGCACGTCGCTGTTTCAGCCGGTGGGGGGGACGCCGGATCTGAGCACGGTGTATTTCTGGGGCGCTCCGACGTTGTTGCCTGAGGATGCGGTGCGGGCGCCGTCGGCGGCGACGGCGTGGGGGTTGTATGAGTACTCGCATGGGGTGCTGGGTCCGGCGGGGACGCTGCCGGATGGCAGCGAGGATCCGGGTGGGGTGGCCCCGGCCTCGACGGGGAACACGAACCGGGAAGCCTCCGACAACGTGTCGGCGGAGGCGTTTGGCAATCAGGTTTCGCGGGATGGGTCGACGTTGTGGTTCGTGAGTCCTGATCCGGGTACGGGTCTGGTGGCGGGGCCGGCGCGGGTGGAGTTGTATGTGCGCCGGGGTGGGCATTCGACGCTGGTCTCTCACCTGCCCGGTGATCCGACGGCACTGGCGCCGTCGGGCGTGACGCCCGTGCAGACGCTCAACGGATTGGCCAGCGATACGCTGGCGCATCAGTATGCGTTTGGTGCCGCGGATGGGTCGGCGGCGATCTTTCAGTCGGGGGATGCGTTGACGGCCGATGCGCCGAGCGATGGGTCGGTGAAGTCCTATCGCTATGACGTGGCGACCAACACGGTGCAGTACTTGCCGGGGGTTGCTGGTGCGACGGTGGTCGTGGCCTCGGATGACGCCCGGCGGTTCCTGTTTGGCGACGGCAACCACACGCGTATCGGCGTGTGGGATGACGGGGCGATCAAGACGCTGGCGACCGTTGGCGCTTCTCAGGTGGCGCCGGCGCGGGTGACGGCGTCGGGGTCGGTGTTCGTGTTCTCGACCGCGGCTCCGGTCCCGGGTGCTGGGGATTCGGGTGGGGTGGTGCAGGTGTATCGGTATGACGTGGCGCAGGACAGGACGGTGTGTGTGTCGTGTCCGCCGGTGGGTGTGGTGGCCTCGGGTGACGCGACGCTGGCCAACCAGTTCCCGGCGGGGACGACCGGGGGGGAGTTGTGGGCACCCCAGGATGTGTCGGCCGATGGGGGGCGGGTGTTCTTTTCGTCACCGGACGCGCTGGTGTCGCAGGATGGCAATGGCCAGTTGGATGTGTATGAGTGGTCGGTGGCGGGTGGGGTGTCGTTGATCTCCAGCGGTCGCAGTGCGCGGCCGTCGTTTGTGCTGGACAGCAGCGCCAGTGGTGATGATGTGTTCTTCGCGACGACCGAGGGGCTGGTCGTGGGCGATCGCGATGGTTCCTATGACGTGTATGACGCCCGGGTCGACGGTGGGTTTGCGCAGTCAGATCAGACGGCGCCGTGTGCGGGTGATGCGTGCCGGTCGGGGTTGTCGGGGCCGGTGGTCGTGGTGTCGGCGGGGAGTTCGCGGTTCTCGGGCGCGGGTGATCAGCTGCCGCCGGCGGATGGGCCGTTGCCGTCGGCCAAGCTCAAGCTGGGTAGCCGGCGGGTGTCGGGTGGCCGGTTGGAGGTGTCGGTGAGCATTGCGCGGCCGGGGCGCGTCAGTGTGTCGGGGCCGGGGTTGCGTGCGGTGAGCAAGAGCTATGCCAAGGCGGGGTCCTACCGGTTGGTGGTGGGGTTGTCGGTGTCGGGTAAGCGGTCGTTGAAGAGCCGGCGTGGGTTGCGGCTCAGTGTGCGGGTGGGGTTCTTTCTGCAGTCGGGGCCGGCGTCGTCGGTCAAGTTCGTCCTGGCCGCTAAGGCATAGGGGGTCGGTCATGATGATCATGGGTTCTGGGATGACAGCACACCGCATCATGCCGGGGCGGTGGGTGCTGCTGGTTGTTGTGCTGCTGGCGTTGGCGGCATTTGGGTCGGTGATGGGTTCGGCGGGGGCGGCGGTGATCACGCCGGGTTCGTTTCAGACGACGTTGAGCACGTTGCAGGCCGGGGCGCATCCGGATCTGACGACGACGTTTGACCTCGACACGACGGATGGGTCGCCGCGGGATCTCAATGTGGAGTTGCCGGCGGGGTTTGTCGGGGCGGCCAACGCGACGCCGACCTGCCCGATGGACACCGTCGCGACCTACCACGGCAACCTGGCAGACAACTGCCCTGCGGCCAGTGTGGTCGGGGAGGTGACGGCGAAGGTGTTGTTTCCTGGGGGGACGCCGCTGACGGCACAGGCGTTGGTCTACAACGTGGCGCCGTCGGCGGATGAGCCGGCGGCGTTCGGGTTCAACGCGGCGTTTCCGGTGCGGTTGGATGCGAGTGTGCGTTCTGATCGTGATTACGGGATCACGGCCTCGGGGACGAACCTGACCGAAGCCGGATCGGTGGTCAACGCAACGCTGACGTTGTGGGGCGTCCCGGCCGACCACAACGGCCCCGGCGGGAAGCTGTCGTTGTTTCCCTTCCAGTTCTACGGTGGCCGGGGTAGTGGTGAGCGCCGGGCGTTCTTGACCAACCCGACGGAGTGCTCGGGTACGCTGCTGACGTCGCTGATGTCCGTCGATGGCTGGCTGTCGCGTGGCGTGTTCTCCTCGGCCAGCACGCCGCTGGGCACGTTTACGGGGTGTGATCGTTTGACGTTTGGGCCGTCGATCGACGTGCGCCCCGACACCCGCCAGGCGGGTGCGCCGGCGGGGCTGGCGGTCGATATCGCGGTGCCCCAGAATCCGGATCCGGATGGGTTGGCGACCCCGGATGTCAAGGACGTCACCGTCAAGCTCCCCGCTGGGATGACGTTGTCGCCTTCGGCGGCTGATGGCCTAGGCGCGTGCTCGGATGCTCAGCTAGGCCTGAAGGTTCTGGGTGCGGCGAAGTGCCCGGATTCGTCGAAGATCGGGACGGTCGAGCTCTCGACGCCGTTGCTGGATCAGAAGCTGACCGGCGAGGTGTACCTCGGATCCCAGGAGTCCCAGGATCCGTTGTCGGGGCAGATGTACCGGCTGTTCTTGCAGGTCGCCGGCGCCGGCGTGCGGGCCAAGCTTGCGGGCTCGGTCACGGCCGATCCGGTCACCGGCCAGCTGACGACGACCTTCGCGTCTAATCCGAAGGTGCCGTTCGATGCGGTCAAGCTGCGGCTGTTCGGCGGCCCGCACGGCGCGCTGGTCAACCCCAGCAGCTGCGGAACCAAGACCACGACCGCGACGATCACCTCGTGGGCGGGTGATTCGGTGGATACCTCGAGCGCGTTCGTGGTTGACCAGGGTTGTGACCAGGCGGGGCGGTTTGAGCCGGTGTTGAGTGCGGGTGTCGTGAGTCCGCGGGCGGTTGGCTCTTCGCCGTTTGTGTTGTCGTTGTCGCGTCCTAGTGGTGAGCAGGACATCAGTACTTTGGGTGTGAGTTTGCCGCAGGGGTTGTTGGCGGATGTCGCGAGTGTCCCACTTTGCCCAGATGCGCAGGCCGCGGCTGGGTCGTGTGGGGTGGCGTCGCAGATCGGTATGACGTCGGTCGCGGCGGGTCCGGGTTTGAGCCCGGTGGGTATCCCTCAGTTGGGGAAGGCCCCGACGGCGGTGTTTTTGGCGGGGCCGTATAGGGGCGCACCGTTTTCGTTGAGTATTGTGGTGCCGGCGCAGGCGGGGCCGTTTGATTTGGGGACGGTGGTGGTGCGTGCGGCGATCTTCATCGACTCGCATGATGCGCATGTCACGGTCGTGAGTGATGCGATCCCTTCGATTTTGAAGGGCACCCTGTTGGATGTTCAGCGGATCGATGTGGTGTTGGATCGTCCTGGGTTCATGCTGAACCCGTCGAGCTGCACCCCGTCGCAGATCAGTGCGCGGGTCACTTCGACGCAGGGTACGGTCGCGAACGCTGCGGACCGGTTTCAGGTTGGGGATTGTGCGGCGTTGGCGTTCATCCCGAAGTTCTCAGCGTCGACGGTAGCGAAGACGTCGCGTGCGAATGGTGCGAGCCTTGACGCGAGGATCTTGATTGGTGTGAGGGGTGAGGCGAATGCGCATAGCGTGTTCGTGAGTTTGCCGAGGCAGTTGCCGTCACGCCTGACGACGATCCAGAAGGCGTGTTTGGCGGTGGTGTTCGCGGCGAGCCCGACGGGGTGTCCGGCGGAGTCGCTTGTGGGGTCGGCCTCCGCGGTGACGCCGTTGCTGCGGGATCCGTTGGTTGGCCCGGCGTATTTGGTGTCGCATGGTGGTGAGGGGTTCCCTGATCTCGTGATTGTGTTGCAGGGCAATGGTGTGCGGTTTGACCTCGTTGGGTCGATCAATATCTCCAAGAGTGGTGTGACGAGCTCGAAGTTCGCGAGTGCGCCTGATGTCCCGATCGATAGCTTCGAATTGAAGCTGCCGCAGGGTCCTCATTCGATCCTGACGAGCAACGGGAGTTTGTGCACGAAGCCGCTTGTGATGCCGACGGTGATCGTGGGTTATAACGGCAAGCAGGTCACGCAGAGCACGAGGATCGCGGTGTCGGGCTGCCCGAAGGTGAAGAAAGCGAAGAAGCACAAGGCGAAGGGCAAGGCGAAGAAGGGCTCGCGGAAGGCGAAGGCCAGGCGCGGGTAAGCGCTGGCTAGCCGGGTGTCGTGGTCTGCCCCGGGCCACGACACCCGTGTTTGTGGGTGGTTCTTCAGGGATTGGTGGTTGGTGTGATGAGAGGGAATGTGGCTGGTGGTATGGGTGTGAGGCGTGGGGAGGTGTTGGGGTTTTCGCCTGTGCGGGAGATTCAGCGGCGGCGGTTGTTGGCGGCGGCTGCGGAGGTCGTGAGCGAGCAGGGCCTGGCGTTGGTGGCGGTCGCGGATATCGTGACGAGGGCGGGGGTGTCACGGCGGACGTTCTACGAGTTTTTTGAGGATCGTACGGAGTGTTTTCTAGCGGCGTTTGAGGATGCCCTTGAGCTGGTGTCAGGGCGGGTGTTGGAGGCGTATGGGGGTGCAGCGGGGTGGGAGGCGAGGGTTCGTGCGGGTCTTGCGGCGATCCTTGGGTTTTTGGATGAGGAGCGTGAGCTGGGTGTGTTGTGTGTGGTGCATGCGGCGGGTGGGGACCCGCGTGTGTTGGCGCGACGTGCGTTGGTGCTGAATGGGCTGCAGGGGGCGGTGGATGAAGGTCGCTTGAGTGGGAGGGATAGGGGCCTCTCGCCGCTGACGGCGGAGGGTGTCGTGGGGGCGGTGTTGTCCGTGATTCATGCTCGGTTGTTGGCGGAGGACCCTGTGCAGCTGTCGCCGTTGTTGGGGTCGTTGATGGGGATGATTGTGTTGCCGTATCGTGGTGCGGCGGCTGCCGCGAGGGAGCTTGAGCGTCCGGCGCCGAAGATGCGCACGCAGCGTCGCGCGCGGCCGGCTGACCCGTTGGAGGGGTTGGGGATGCGCTTGACGTATCGCACGTTGCGTGCGTTGTATGTGATCGTGGAGCATCCGGGGGTGAGTAACCGCGAGGTGGGTGATGGCGCGGGGATCGCCGATCAGGGGCAGACCTCGAAGCTGCTCGCGCGGCTTGAGGGCCTAGGGTTGATCCACAACACCGGTGAGGGCCACACCAAGGGCGCGACCAACGCGTGGCAGCTGACAGTCAAGGGCCAAGAGGTTGAGCAGGCGATCCGGGTCAAGCCGCGCTGATCGGGGTTGAACATCGCCGAGCTGATGGGTCTCGGCGGCTCGGGTGCACCATCCAGCCAAAGCGCGTGCATCAAGGTTGGAGCGCTGCGACGAGCTTCTGCCGGAATGCAGCCGGGGAGCTCGGGGATGAAGTCTGGCGGCGACGCCAGCTCGATGTTCACACCCAGGCGCTGTTTGAGCGCGGGAAGCGCGCGCAGCAGCTCATCGGCTTCGGGCTCGAAGCGCAAATCGACATCGATCGTCGTCTCGCGCCAGCCTTTGAGCACAGCGGTGAGCCGCCGCTCAGATAGATCCCGGACTCGACCCCGAGCGACACGTCCAAGCTCTCGCGCCAGCGCACGAATGCGCGGCTCATCAACTGGCGGACGCATGCTCGGCCGCCCGCGCGAAGCTGACGATCCGGCCGACGAGCGCGTTGACGGCTGTGGGCTCCGCGATCCTGTGTTGCGAGTAGCTCGTAGAGACGGTGTGAAGGGCGCTCCCCGCTGCCGGCCGGGACGTCAAAGCCCAAGCCCCGCAGCCGTGGTGCTGCCATCGCGACCAACAAGGAAGCTTCGCTTTCCCTGCCAGCAGCAAGATCGGCAAGCCCGCGCTCACCAGTTCGTGGCCGGTAGATTCGCGGGCACGTCTCTCATGTGCGAATGGTAGATCGCACAGCCAATTGCCTGTGCTCTGACGCAGAGCTGAAAGGGGATGCGCGTTACAGCGTCAGCGCAGCCGGCTGCTCGAGCAGCTCGCGGATGCGGCCGAGGAACTGGGCTGCGTCGGCGCCGTAGAGGATGCGGTGGTCACACGCGAGCGTGACGGTCATTGTGTTGCGCGCGACGATCTCCCCGTCGTGCACGACGGCGCGCGGCGCCAGCGCACCGACTGACAGGATCGCCACCTGTGGTGGGTTGATGATCGCGGTGAAGCTGTGCACGCCGTACATGCCGAGGTTCGACACGGTGAACGTGCCGCCGCCGAGCTCCGGCGGGGTGATCTCGCCCGAGCGCACACGCTCGGCCAGCGCGCGCGTCTCACGCGCGATCTCGCCGAGCGACTTGGTGTCGGCGTCGAACACAGTCGGCACCACCAGCGCGTCGTGGGCGGCGACCGCGACGCCGACGTTCACACGCGAGTGCAGCTCGAAGCGCGCGTCGCGATAGCTCGCGTTGGCGCGTGGGTAGTCGCGCAGCGCGAGCGCGCACGCTTTCACCACCATGTCGTTGTACGTCGGCGCTTCCGGTTGGGAGAGCGCTTTCAGTTGGGTGCGCAGTGCGACGCACGCTTCCATGTCGACGTCGATGTGCAGCGTGAAGTCGGGGATCGTGGCTTTTGACTCGGCCATGCGGCGCGCGATCGTCTGCTGCGTGCGCGACAGCTCCTGCACTGACGTCTCGCCTTTCGCGGTGGTGGGCTTCTCAGGCGGGGAGGCGCCCGCCGGTGCGGGGGTTGCGGCTTGCACGTCGGCTTTGACGATCCGCCCGCCCGGACCGCTGCCGCTCAGAGTGTGCAGGTCGATGCCGCTTTCCTCGGCGATACGGCGCGCGAGCGGCGACGCTTTCACACGCTCGCCGGCTGCCGTCACAGGAGTGTCAGCCGCGGGAGGGAGTGGCGGCGTGGGGGCGGGGGGAGTATCGGAGGCTGCGGGCTCGGGCTCGGGCTCGGGCTCGGGCTCGGCCGCGGGCTTGGGCTCGGCTGGCGCGGGTGCGGGTGTTGACGCGGCGGCGCCGTTCCGCATGGGCCCGCCGATGCGCGCGATCAGGGCGCCGACGGGGAGCGTGTCGCCTTCGCCGGCGACGATCTCCAGCACGCCGGCCTGGTCGGATTCGTACGTCATCGTGGCTTTGTCGGTTTCGATCTCGACCAGCTCTTCGCCGCGCTGCAGGGTGTCGCCGTCGGTTTTCAGCCAGCGCAGCACGGTGCCTTCTTCCATCGTGTCGGACAGGCGCGGCATCACGACGTCGGTCATCAGCGGGCTCGTGCTCTCGAGCGGGTCCGCCGCAACGGGCCTGAAGCTGCCATCAGCGCGCTCCCGACGGCGTCGTGGAGTGGGCTTCGCGCGGCGCTTGCCCGAGCGCGACGAGCGCGGCGTGCACGATCTGCGGTTCGTGCGGGTATGCGAGGTCTTCGAGCGGCTTGGAGTATGGCATCGGCAGGTCGGCGCCGCTGACGCGCTGGATCGGCGCGTCGAGGTGGTCGAACGCTTGCTCGGCGATCAGCGCGGCGAGGTTGGCGCCGACGCCGCCGTGCGGCCAGCCCTCCTCGACGATCACACAGCGGTTGGTCTTGCGCACGGATGCGAGGATCGTGTCGAGGTCGAGCGGGCGCAGCGTGCGCGGGTCGATCACTTCGGCGCTGACGCCGTGCTCGTCGGCGAGCTTGGCGGCGGCGCGCTCCGCGGTGAGCGCCATGCGCGAGATGCCGACGATCGTGACGTCGCTGCCTGCGCGCCGCACGACGGCCTGGCCGAAGCGCAGCACGTGGTCGGCGTCGTCGGGCACTTCGCCGCGCTGGCCGTACAGCGATTCGTGCTCGATGAACACCACCGGGTTGTCGTCGCGGATCGCGGCTTTCAGCAGGCCTTTGGCGTCGGCGGGCGTGGATGGCACAGCGACGAGCAGCCCGGGTACGTGCATGAACAGCGCTTCCAAACAGTGCGAGTGCGTGGGGCCGAGCTGGTGGCCGGCACCTTGGGGCATGCGCACGACCAGCGGCACGCGCGCCTGGCCGCCGAACATGTAGTGGATGTGAGCGGCGTGGTTGACGATCTGGTCGAACGCGAGCAGCGAGAAGTTGATCGTCATCAGCTCGACCACCGGGCGCAGGCCGGTCATGGCCGCGCCGACACCCATCCCGACGATCGTGTTCTCGGAGATCGGCGTGTCGCGCACACGCTGCTCGCCGAACTCGTCGAGCAGCCCGGCGGTGACTTTGAACGCGCCGCCGAACACCCCGATGTCCTCACCCATCAGCATCACGGTGGGGTCGCGCTGCAGCTCCTCGCGCAGCGCGGAGTTCAGTGCTTCGCGGTAGCGTTGCGTCGCCATCAGGCGTGCTCTCGCTGCGTTGTCATCAGGCGTGCTGTCGCTGTGTTGTCATCAGGCGTTCTCTCCGGCTTCCAACGCGCGTGTCAGCTGCTGGGGCACTTCGTCGTTGCGCGCCGGCTCGGGGGCGGGCGCGGGGCCGTTCTGGCCGGGCTCGGCGCGGCGGGTGGTGTCGAGCGAGTACATGCCGTGTACCTGCTCGCCGAGCACGTACACGTTGTCGTACAGCGACTCGGGCTTGGGGAACGGCGAGGCGTCGGCGAACGCGACGGCAGCGTCGACAGCGCTAAGCGCGTCCTGGTCGAGCTGCTCGCGCGCAGCCGCGTCGAGCACGCCTGCTTCTACCAGGCGGTCGCCGAACAACACCAGCGGGTCACGGGCGCGCCACTGGGCGACCTGCTCCTTGGTGCGGTACTGCTCGGGGTCGGCCATCGAATGGCCGCGGAAGCGATAGGTGATCGCTTCCACGAGCATCGGCTTGCGCTGCTCGCGCGCGATCCGCAGCGCTGCGGATACGACCGCGTGCGTGTCGAGCACGTCCATGCCGTCGCAGCGCAGCCCGGGCACGCCGAACCCCTCGCCCTTGACGCGCAGATCCGTTACAGCGGAGTGGCGTTCGAGCGACGTGCCCATGCCGAACTGGTTGTTGGTGACGAGGAACACCACCGGCAGCTTCCACAGCGCGGCAAGGTTCATCGTCTCGCCGAACGTGCCCTGGTTGGATGCGCCGTCGCCGAACGTGCACAGCGTGACGTCGTCGTTGCCGAGGTAATCGCTGCTCAGGCCGATCCCGGCGGCAATCGGGAGATTGCCGCCGACGATCCCGTAGCCGCCCATGAAGCGGCGCTGCAGGTCGAACATGTGCATCGACCCGCCGCGCCCGCCGGAGCAGCCGTCGACGCGCCCGAACAGCTCGGCCATCACGTTGTCAGCCGGGGTGCCGCGTACGAGCGCGTGCCCATGCGAGCGGTACGTCGAGATCAGATAGTCGCTATCGCGCAGCGCTCGCGCGCTGCCGACGATCGCGGCTTCCTCGCCGATCGACAGGTGCAGGAACCCACCGACCTTCGCGCGCGCGTACATCTCCCCGGCGCGCTCCTCGAAGCGGCGGATCAGCGTCATCGTGGCCAGCCACTCGCGCGCCACCGCAGGCTCGGGCAGGGTGCGTGGCTCGGGGTCGCTCATCGACTCTCCACGGTACTCCAGCGCGCGAGGAACTCCGGCGCTTGCAGGCGCGCGAGGTCGGCGCGCAGCTCGCGCGCACGCCGTGACGCAGCGTGCGGAGGACAGTCCCAGAACAGCACCACCTCGCCGCCGTCGACCTCCACCACCTCGATGTGGTCGATGCGCGCGGGGTCGGCAAGCAGCGCGGGCATGCGCCCGCCGCGTCTGACGATCAGCCGGTATGCGCGGCCCGCTTTCATCGCGCGTATGCCGCCGCGTCCGCGAGCGCACGCTCGCCCACGAATACGCGCGCGCCGATCCGCACCGCCGGCACGTCGGTGACCCCGGCGGCCGCCGCGTTCGCGGTGGCGTCGGCGAGCTGCCTGCGCACGGAGCGCAGCTCCGTGCCCTGCAGCACCGACTTCGGGTGCATCTCACACGCGGCGGCTGCGATCAGCACGTAGTCGACCTGCTCGAGGCTGTGTCCGCCCGCGTACGCCTGGCGGAACGCGGCCTGCACGAACGGCACCGTGCGCCCGATGCTCTTCGCGTACGTGGCCGCGCGCATCGCCAGGTCGCTGTCGAACGGGAACGAGGAAGGCCAGCGCAGTGGCTGCAACCCCAGCGCCCGCGCGCGCCGCTCGACCTCCGCGCGGAAGATCTCCTGCTCGGATTCGCAGCGGAACGCCTCGAACGACTCGGCGCCGGGCAGCTCGCGCGCGAGCACCGGCTGCCACTCGGCCGCCAGCGGCAGCTCGTGCAGCGCGCGCTCAGCCGCGAGATACGCCAGCGGGCTGGCGAGGTCGAAGTAGAACGCGGCGTCGTGTGCCGCCTCCGACATCAGCGCTCAGCCGTGGATCAACCAGCCATCGGCCGCGCGCGCTGCCTCCATCACGGCTTCCGACAGCGTGGGGTGGCCGTGCACGATGCGCGCCACCTCGGCGAACCCGCCTTCCAGCGCACGCACGTTCACGAGCTCCTGGATCAGCTCCGTCGCGCGGCTGCCGACGATGTGTCCTCCCAGCAGCTCGCCGTACTTCGACTCGCCGACGAGCTTGACGAGCCCGGTGCGATCGCCGTACACGGTGCCGCCGCCGACCGCGCCGTAGGGCACCTTGCCGACGATCACGTCGTACCCCTGCTCACGCGCTTGCGCCTCGGTCAGGCCGAACGACCCGACGTTTGGCGTGCAGAACGTCGCGCGTGGGATGTCGACGTAGGACAGCGGGTGGGTCTGCTGGCCGGCCGCATCCTCGACCGCGATGATGCCCTCGTCCGAAGCCTTGTGCGCTAGCGCTGGCCCGGCCACGAGGTCGCCGATCGCGTACACGCCCTTGACGGACGTGCGCTGCGCGCCGTCCACCTCGATCAGCCCACGCTCGTCGAGCTCGACGCCCGCGTCGCTCAGCCCGAGTCCCTCGACGTCCGCGCCGCGGCCGGCGGCGATCACCAGGTAGTCGACCTCGCCCGACTCCGACCCGTACGTCAGCTTCACGCTGGAGTCGCCCGCCTGCACGTCTGCGACGGGCGTGCCGGTGAACACGCTGATGCCCTGCTTCTTCAACCCGCGCTCCACCAGCCGCGAGATGTCGACATCCTCGGTCGGCAGCACCCGTTCGAGCGCTTCCAGCAGCAGCACGTCGCTGCCGAGCCGCGCGAACCCCGACGCGATCTCCGCGCCCGACGCGCCCGCGCCCACGACCGCCAGGCGCGCGGGCAGCTGCGCGAGCGCCCATGCCTCCTCGGTGCCGATCACGCGCCCGCCGAACTCGATGCCCGGGATCGGCCGCTTGATCGACCCGGTTGCCAGGATCACAAAGCCCGCTTGCAGCTCGGTGCCGTCGAACTCGCCCCCGAGTCGCACATTGCCGTCGTCGGTCACCGCGCCGTGCGCCTCGATCAGATCGATCTTGTTCTTCTTGAACAACCCGGCAACGCCGCCGGTCAGCGTTGAGACGACCTTCGCGCGGCGCTCCTGCACGGCTTCATAGTCCACCTCGACGCCGCTCACCTTCAGCCCGAAGTCACCCGCCTCGTTGATCTCGCTCAGCAGATCGGCCGAGCGCAGCACCGCTTTCGCGGGGATGCACGCGTAGTTCAGGCAGCGCCCGCCGACGCGGTCGCTCTCGACGACGGCGGTCTTGAGGCCGAGCTGCGCGGCGCGGATCGCGGCCACGTACCCACCCGGCCCCGCGCCGATCACGATGCAGTCATATGCAGATTCGGTCATGCCCGACTGAGCCTATCGAAGCACCCCGGACGGTTCGCTCGCGGCGGGTGCGCTGTGTGGTCGTTCAGAAAAAACATGGTGCTGCGCGCGCGTGTGTACGCGCGCGCAGCACCATCTAGTTTGGGGACTGCTCACCCGACTGGAGGCGTCCCATGATGCGCACCAGCTTCCAGAAGAGCCACCCGCTGAGCACGATGCTGAGCAGGCACACCGCCGCCGCGGTAAGCGTCGAAGCCACGATCAGCGCCAGCGACGTCATCAGGATCTGAAACGCCAACAGCCCCTCGAACCCGAGCACCGCCCAGTAGCGCCGGCGGTACATCCCCACCGCCAGCAGCCCCAGCACAACCGCGAGGAACGCCGCGCCCGGCGCCGACCCGCCGCGGCGGCTGAGGTCGTGCACGGTCGCCGCGCCGACCACCACGCCCAGCGCCAGCAGCGCCACGACCACGATCGACACCACCA
Organism: Solirubrobacteraceae bacterium; assembly: GCA_035474295.1. Classification (GTDB taxonomy): domain Bacteria; phylum Actinomycetota; class Thermoleophilia; order Solirubrobacterales; family Solirubrobacteraceae; genus Palsa-744. The sequence continues at coordinate 58,658 of DATINL010000029.1, read as the reverse complement.
GCGCCGCGGGCCACTCGTCCTCGCCGAGCGGCTGCAGCGTGGCGCGCACCTGCTCGTTGCGCACCTCCGAGCTGACCCTGCGCTTGCGGCTAGCCGGCGGCAACTTCGCCTCCGAGCGGGTGCTCGTCGAGCAGTTCGCGCAACGCCCGCGCAGCCCGGGCGGGATTCTCGGCGTCGGTGATCGCCCGCACCACCGCCGCGCGCCGCGCACCGGCCGCGATCGCCGCGCCGAGGTTGCCTTCATCGAGCCCGCCGATCGCGAACCACGGCAGCCGCGCGTGTGTCGCGGCGTATCGCGCCAGCTCGACCCCCACCGCCGCGCGCCCGGGCTTGGTCGGCGTCGCGTGAATCGGCCCCACGCCGATGTAATCCGCCCCGCTCGAGTTCGCCGCGTCGATCTGCTCCGGCGTGTGCGTCGACAGGCCGATCAGCACATCCGGCCCCACCAGCTCGCGCACCCGCGCCACCGGCAGATCGTCCTGGCCGACGTGCACGCCATCCGCCCCCGCCGCCAGCGCCACCGCGGGTCGGTCGTTGACGATCAGCGGCACCCTCAGCTGCTCGCACAGCGCCTGCAGCGCGTGCGCCACCGCCGCCAGCTCGTCATCGCCGAGCTGCTTCTCGCGCAGCTGCACGAGCTGCACGCCCCCGGCGACGGCCTCGCGCACGAGCTGCGGCAGCTCACCGCTGCCCTCCGAGCCGGGTGCGCCGCTTCCAGGCTCAGCTGAGCTGTCTCCCGAGCCGGTTGAGCTGTCCCCTGCGCCAGATGAGCACACCAGGTACAGCCGCGCCGCGGCCAGCCGTTCGCGCCTGTCGGCGCCGAGATCAACGGTCTCCATCGCCCAAGTCTGACACGCGCTTGGACGCCCCGGACGCTGGAGATAGCATCAAACCCATGTCTCGACACAGCGATTCGGCCTTCGACGTCGCGATCGTCGGCGGCGGCGTCATCGGCATGTCAGTCGCCTGGCTGGCCCGCGCCCGCGGCCTGTCGGTGGTCCTGCTCGAACGCGACACGCTCGGCGCCAGCGCCTCGCACGTCGCCGCCGGGATGCTCGCCCCGGTCGCCGAAGCCGAGTTCGGCGCCGCCGGCCGGCGCCTGCTCGAGCTCGGCCTGTGCTCCGCTCGCATGTGGCCCGAGTTCGCCGCCGCCCTGCAGGACGCCGCCGAGCAGCCCGTGCCCCTGCGCGCCGCCGGCACGCTCGTGGTCGCCCGCGACGACGACGAAGCCCGCGAGCTCGACCGGCAGATCGCCTTCCGCGACTCGCTCGAGCTGCCGACCACCCGCCTGCTCCCGAGCGCCGCCCGCGAGCTCGAACCGGCGCTCGCCCCGACCGTGCGCCTCGCCTACGAATCCCCCGGCGACCACAGCGTCGACCCGCGCCTCGTGCTTGCCGCTCTGCGCCGTGCCTGCGAGCTGGCCGGTGTACAGCTGCGCGAGCACACCCCCGTGAGCGAGATGCACGTAGTTAGCCGCAGGGACGTTGTGGGTGGGGTGGATGTCGCGGGTGGGGTGGATGTCGCGGGTGGGGTGGATGTCGCAGGTGGGGTGGACGTCGCAGGTGGGGTGGACGTCGTAACCCGAGGGGACGTCGGAGGAGCGGACGCACGCGTCGCGGGCGTCGTGCTCGCCGACGGCGAACGCCTGCGCGCGCGCCACGTCGTGCTCGCCGCCGGTGCCTGGTCCGGCCAGCTCGGCGGACTCCCCGCCCACGCCCGCATCCCGATCCGCCCCGTCAAAGGCCAGATCCTGCGCCTGCGCGACCCCGCCGGCCCCGGCCTGCTCGAACGCGTGCTCCGCTACGACGGCGGCTACCTCGTCCCCCGCGGCGACGGCCGCTACGTGCTCGGCGCCACCGTCGAGGAGCGCGCCTTCGAAGATCACCCCACCGCCGGCGGCGTCTACGAGCTGCTGCGCGACGCCCGCGAGATCATCCCCGGCATCACCGAGCTCGCGCTCGAAGAGCTCAGCGTCGGCCATCGCCCCGGCACCCCCGACAACACCCCCGTGATCGGCCCCGGCGCGCTCCCCGGACTCCTCTGGGCCAGCGGCCACCACCGCAACGGCATCCTGCTCGCCCCACTCACCGCCGAGCTCGTCGTCAGCGCGCTCACCGGCGCGCTGGCCCCCATCTGCACCCCATCGCCCACGACGCTGCTCGCATACTGTGACCCGCGCCGCTTCAACCCCCCAGGATCGCCCCCGCCAAACCCCGCCCCCCCTGTGGGGGCCTTCTCATGATCTTCCTCAACGGCCAAGCCTCAGACACCCGCCCCGGCGACACCATCGCCGCCGCGCTCGCGCGTCTCGGCCTGACCGTCGGCGCCCGCGGCGTCGCCATCGCCGTCGACGGCGCTGTCGTCCCGCGCGCCGACTGGCCCACCTTCGAGCTCCCCGAGCACGCCCGCGTCGAAATCCTCACCGCGATGCAAGGCGGCTGATCGACCCGTGCACGACCCACTCGTCATCGCCGGCCGCACGCTGCGCTCGCGCCTGCTCCTCGGCACCGGCGGCTTCCCCTCGCTCGAGCTGCTCGCCGCCTCGATCGCCGCCTCCGGCAGCGAGCTCGTCACCGTCGCCCTGCGCCGCATCGACCCCGACGCCCACGGCTCGCTGATCGAAGTGCTCGACCAAGCCGGCGTCGAGCTGCTCCCCAACACCGCCGGCTGCCACACAGCCCGCGACGCGATCCTCACCGCCAAGCTCGCCCGCGAAGCCTTCGACACCGATTGGATCAAGCTCGAAGTGATCGGCAACGAGCACACGCTGATGCCCGACGCCCCCGAGCTCCTGCGCGCCGCCGAGCAGCTCGTCGACGACGGCTTCACCGTGCTCCCCTACACCACCGACGACCCCGTGCTCGCCCGCCGGCTGCAAGACGTCGGCTGCGCCGCCGTGATGCCCCTCGGCTCGCCAATCGGCAGCGGCATGGGCCTGCGCAACCCCTACAACATCGCCCTGCTCCGCGAATCCGTCAGCATCCCCGTCGTGCTCGACGCCGGCATCGGCACCGCCTCCGACGCCGCCCTCGCGATGGAACTCGGCTGCGACGCCGTCATGGCCGCCAGCGCCATCTCCCGCGCCGAGCACCCCGTGCGCATGGCCCACGCGCTGCGCTCCGCCGTCGAAGCGGGGCGGCTGGCGCACAGCGCGGGCCGCATCCCCCGCCGCCTGTACGCCTCCGCCTCCACGCCCAACGAAGGCCTGCCGGACCTCAGCTGAGCTACTTCCTCAGCTGAGCTACTTCTCGACCGAGATCGTCCCGTTCATGCTCGCCGGGTGCAGCGTGCACAGGTAGTGGATCACCCCGGGCTTGTCAGCCTTCACCGTGAACGTCCCACCCTGGTTGAACTCCTTCGACGCGAACTTCACCGGGCTCCCGCTCTGCGACGTCACATTGTGGTCCACCTGGTCGTAGTTCGTCCACTTGATCGTGCTCCCCACCTTCACCTTGATCGTCCCGGGATCGATCGCGATGTTCCGATACGCCACCTGCACGATCCCGCTCAGCACCGGCGCGTTCGCCGGCGGACTCGCGTAGTTCGGCGTCGTCGAGCTGGGCTTGAGCGAGCTCGTCGCCGTGCGCGCCGCGCTCGTGGAGCTGGAACTGCTCGAGCTGCTGCTGGAGCTGTCAGACCCGCCCGATCCGCACCCTGCCAGCAGCGCGATTGCGCCACACGCGCCCACCACGAGCATGCTTCTTCTCATCGTTGATCCTTTCTCGACATATCCGTACCACGGCAGCACGTGCCCCTCAACACCCTCCCGTTCGACCTCAGCTTAGACTTGCCCTCCCCATGACACGCCACTTTCTCACCGGCGCCGAGCTCTCGCCCGCCGAGCTGCACGCGCTGCTCGACCGCGCCACCGCCCTCAAAGCAGCCCCGCTGTCCTCGCACGCCCTCGCCGGCCGCAGCATCGCGCTCGTGTTCGAAAAGCCCTCGACACGCACGCGCCTCTCCTTCGAAGCCGGCGTCGTCGAGCTCGGCGGCCACCCGCTCGTGCTGCGCCAAGGCGAAACCCAGCTCAGCCGCGGCGAATCCGTGCGCGACACCGCCCTCGTGCTCTCCCGCCACGTCGCCGCCGTCGGCGTACGCACCGGCCCCGACGCGCTCCTGGAAGAACTCGCCGAGCACGCCTCGATCCCGGTGATCAACATGCTCACCGCCGGTCACCACCCCTGTCAGGCGCTCGCCGACCTGCTCACCATGCGTGAAACCTTCGGCCCCCTCGAAGGCCTGCGCCTCGCCTACGTCGGCGACGGCAACAACGTCGCCCGCTCGCTCGCCGTGCTCGGCACGCTCGCCGGCATGCACGTCACCGTCGCCTCGCCCCCCGGCTACACGCTCGAACCCGACCTCGCACTCCCCCCCGACGCCACCGGCTCGCTGCAGCTCTACACCGACCCCGCACAAGCCGTCGCCGGCGCCCACGCCATCTACGCCGACGTCTGGGTCAGCATGGGCGACGAACCCACCGCCGACGCCCGCCGCGCCGCGCTCACCCCCTACCGCATCGACGACCCCCTGCTCGACCTCGCCGCCCCCGGCGCCATCGCCCTGCACTGCCTCCCCGCCCACCCGGGCGAGGAGATCACCGCCGAAGTCCTCTACGGCCCCCGCCAGCGCATCTGGGAGCAAGCCGAGAACCGCCGCCACGCGCAGAAAGCTCTGCTGGAGCTGCTGGTTGCTCCCGCCGCGGCGCTCTCGGCCACCGCCGATCTGCGCTAGCCTCGGCTTTCGCTCCAGCACGGAGCTGCCTGGCAGTGTCAGCGAATCATTCGCACCCGACGAGGAGGAGCAGGATGCCGCAGCCGAAGAAGCCATCCACCCCCGCATCCGCATCCCGCTCCGCAGGCGGTGCGCGCGCTGCCGCGAAACCCGCCGCCAAGAAGCCCGCCGCCCGCCCCAAGCCCGCGGGCGCGAGAGCGAGTGCCGCCAGATCCAAGCCCGCCGCCGCGAAGTCGAAGCCTGCTGCCGCCAGGTCGAAGCCTGCTGCCGCGAAGTCGAAGCCTGCTGTCGCCAGGTCCAAGCCTGCTGCCGCGAAGCCCGTGGCCGCAAGCCGGAGCGTCGCCGGCAACACGAAGTCAGCCGCCGCGAAGACCGCCGCCAAGTCCGCACGTGCCAAGCCGAAGCCCGCAGCCCGTCGCAAGGCCGCTGCTGGTCGCAAGCCTGCCGCGAAGGCCGCCGGCGCCGCCAGGTCGGCAGCGCGTAGATCCGCGTCCTCCGCCAGATCCGCTGCCGGCTCCGCTTCGAACGCGCGCCGCCACACATCCCAGCATGAGGAGGCGCTCACCGGCGCCGTCAACGCCGTCCGCGACCTGCTCACGCGCGGCATCGTGATCACCGGCGAACGCCTGCAGGAGACGATCGACGACACCGTCTCACGCGGCCGTATGACCCGCAAAGACTCCGAGGACCTCGTGCAACGGCTGATCACCACCGGCCGCAAGCAAGCCGAGGACTTCCTCAAGCGACTCCCACGATAGCTGCCGGTTTGACCGCCGACGCGCCAAGCCCAGCCGACGCGCCAAGCCCAGCCGACGCGCCGAGCCCAGCTGACGCGCCGAGCCCAGCCGGCACCCCGAGCCCAGCCGGCACCCCGACCGCGTCCGCTGCGCCGAGCCGCGCCGACGTGTCGGGTGCCGCGAGCGCCCCCGCTGCCCGTCCGCCGCGCCCCGAGCGCGGCCAGGAGCTGGAGCTCGAGATCGACTCGCTCGCGTTCGGCGGCGAAGGCGTCGCCCGCCTCGGCAGCGGCGGCTACGTCGTGTTCGTCGCCGGCGCCATCCCCGGCGACCGCGTTCGTGCCGTCGTCGGCAAGCGCAAGCGCAGCTACGCCAACGCGCGCGTCGTGGAAGTGCTCGAGCCGAGCCCCGAGCGGATCCCCGCCCTGGCCAAGCACCCCGGCGCCCCCTGGCAGGTGCTCCCCTACGAGCGCCAGCTCGAGATCAAGCGCACCCAGGTCGACGACGCCCTGCGCCGGATCGGCAAGCTCGACGGGTTCGAGCTGGAACCGATCGTGCCAGCCCTGGAGCAGTGGCGCTATCGCAACAAGCTCGAGTACTCGTTCGGCCAGCACCCCGACAGCGGCGAGCTCGTGTGCGGCTTCCACGCCCCCGGCAGCTGGGACCGCATCGAGCACATCGACGACTGTCTACTCGCCTCCGAGCGCGGCAACCTCGCGCGCAACGTCGTCCTGCGCTGGTGTCGTGAGCAGGGTCTGAGCTCGTGGGCGCGCCGTGACATGGACGCGCCCGGCGCCGAGGCCAACGCCGATGCTGGAGCAGACGTGGACGTGGACGTGGACGTGGACGTGAGCGCAGCGCTCGACGGCGGCCTCGGCGGCGACGACGACGGCGCCGCCGAGGCGGCTCGCGGCGGCGGCAGAGCACGCGGCGGCAGAGCACGCGGCGGGCGTGGCGGCGCCTCCCGCCAGCCGTGCGACCGACCCGTGCGCGCCCCCGACGGCCGCGCGCTGCTGCGCAACCTGGTGGTGCGCGAAGGCCGCCGCTCCGGTCAGCTGCAGGTGCGCCTGGTCAGCACCGACGCCGAGCTCGACGCCGGCTCGCTCGCCGATGCCCTGGGAGCAGCGCTCGGCGAGGAGCACCTCAGCGGCTTCCTGTGGACGCGCTCGAACCAGCTGGGGGAGACCACCGCGGGCGGCGACACCGAGCTCGTGCGTGGCGTCGCCGAGCTGCCCGAGCGCCTCGGCGAGCTCGACCTGCGCATCTCCCCGCAGGCGTTCTTCCAGACCAACACCGAGATGGCCGAGCTGCTCTACGGCGTCGTCACCGAGTACGCCGCGCTCGAAGGCTGGGAGCGCGTGTACGACCTCTACTGCGGCACCGGCACGATCGCGCTCACACTCGCCCCGCGCGCCGGTGAGCTGTGGGGCATCGAGCTGATCGAAGAAGCCGTCGCCAACGCGATCGCCGCTGCCCGCCGCAACGAGATCACCCGCGCGCGCTTCTTCGCCGGCGACGCGCGCCTGGCGCTGCCCGAGCTGCTGCAGCGCGCCGGCCGCCCCGACGTGCTCGTCGTCGACCCGCCGCGCTCCGGGCTCTCCCAGAAAGTGGTGCGCCGCATCATCGACACCTCGCCCAAGCGGATCGTCTACGTCTCCTGCAACCCCACCACGCTCGCCCCCAACGCCGCGCAGCTCGTGGAAGCCGGCTGGCGCCTGATCAAAGCGCGCCCCGTCGACATGTTCCCGCAGACGCCCCACATCGAGTGCGTCGCTGTGCTCGAGCGCAGCTAGGCTCCCCACCGATGCGCGCCGTCACCATCCGTGAGCAGCAGATCGTGATCGAGGATCACGAAGACCCCACGCCCGGCGCCGGCGAAGTGCTCGTGCGCGTCCACGCCGCCGGCCTGAACGGCGGCGACATCATGCAGCTGCGCGGTCTGTACCCCGCCCCGCCCGGCTCGCCCGCCGACATCCCCGGCATGGAGCTCGCCGGCGAAGTCGCCGCGCTCGGAGCAGGCGCCGAACGGTTCGCCATCGGCGACCGTGTGATGGCGATCGTCGGCGGCGGCGGCCAGGCGCAGCTCGCCACCGTCCAGGAGCGCCAGCTGATGCGCGTCCCCGCAGCGCTCGACTGGCCCGCCGCCGGCGGGCTGCCCGAGGTCTTCACCACCGCTCATGACGCGCTGCTCACGCAGGCGCAGCTGCGCCCCGGCGAGCGCCTGCTGGTACACGGCGGCGCCGGCGGCGTCGGCACCGCCGCGATCGGCATCGCCCGTGCGATCGGCGCACGCGTCACAGCCACCGTCCGGCGTGAAGAGCTGCGCGAGCAGGTTGCGGCGCTCGGCGCTGAGGTGATCGCGCCGGAGGGTTTCGCCGAGCACGGCCCGTTCGACGTGATCCTCGAGCTGGTCGGCGCCCCCAACCTGCCTGAGAACCTCAGGGCCCTGAACGTGGACGGGCGGATCGCCGTGATCGGTGTCTCTGCCGGCGTCAAAGCCGAGCTCAACCTGCTCGCCCTGATGGGCAAGCGCGCCCGCATCCACGGCTCCACGCTGCGCGCCCGCCCGCTGGAGGAGAAAGCCCTCACCGCTCGCCGCCTGGAGCGCGAGCTGCTGCCGCTGTTCGACAGCGGCGCGCTGCATGTCCAGATCGCCGACACCTTCGCGCTCGAGGATGCCGCCGCTGCCTACGAGCGCTTCGCCGCGGGCGCCAAGGTCGGCAAGCTGGTGCTGACGGTCCAATAAGTACTGACGGTTTTAGTACGGCGGCAGCTCGGCGTACCAATCGCCGAGCTTGCGGAACGCCGCCCAGAACGCGCGCTTGGCGTCCTGCTCGTCGAGCGAATCGTCGATGTTCGGCACGTACAGCGCGTCGATCATCGGTGTCAGCTGCTGCACCTCACCGATCTTCGGCTGCAGCGGACGCGCCAGCGGGATGTCGAGCTCGCCGAGCGCGCTCAGCGCCTCGGCGCCCATCACAACCACGATCTTCGGCTGCACGATCGCGAGCTCCTCGACCACGTGCGCCACGCACGTGGGATCGACTAGCGACGCGTCGTCCAACGGGCACTTCACGCACAGCGTCCCGTACACGGTCAGCGGATCGATCGACAGTCGCTTCAGCGACTTCATCACGGCGCTGCCCGAACGCCCGTAGAACGCCACACCCTCCTCGACCTCCGACGGCAGCGGCGCGTGCTTGAGCAGCATGATGTCGGCTTGCGGATGCCCCGACCCGAGCACCGGCATCAGGTTGCCGCGCGGGCAGTTCGGACACGCCTGCAGCTCGCGCGTCAGCGTGTTCAGCTCGCGGATGGCGCGCTCCAGATACTTCTCGCGGATCTCGTCGTCGGTCGTCTGCATGGCCCCGGACAGTTTTGACGGCGCGCTCGCTTGTCCTGGCGATGCACCAGGAGTTGCGGGCCGAGTCTTGTCGTCGGGCCGCCGGCTCATGCGCCCCGCGGGTCGACCCGCGCGGTTCCCGGGCGGCTCCATGCGCCCCGCGGGTCGACCCGCGGGTTTCCCGGGCGGCTCATGGCTTGCGCCCGCCGCCCTCCGTCGCGCGCCTGACTCGACGCGCGCGCCGCGCGCGCCGCGCCGGCGCCGGCGTCGCCTTCGTCTCCAGGAACTTCAGCGCCTGCACGTACAGCAGGCTAGTCGGGCGCGTGATGATGTCGGCGTCGCGCAGCGACTGCAGGAACTCCTCCGGGCCGTCGAAGTCGCGCATGCGGATGCGCACCGACCCAAGGCCCTGCGCCACGTGCGAGTCAGAGCCCGCTCCGGCGATGATGCGGTACTTGGCTGCGAACCGGACCGCTTCCTCGTTGAACGCGCCGATCGCCACGCGCGGGTTGAACACCTCGATCGCGTCGACGTCGTCGAGGATCGTCAGCAGGTGCTCGTAGTCGGGCACGGAGTGCATGCGGTCGAACGGGTGCGGCACGTACACGAGGCCGCCCTGGCGCTTGATCTCGGCCACCGTCTCCGCCAGGGTCAGTCCGCGCGGGATCTTCTCCTCGATGAACAGACCGATCACCTCGCCCTGGCTGGCCGTCTTGACCTCCTCGGCCACGATCACCTTCACGGGTGGGTGGGCGCCTGATTCAGCGGCCTTCTCACGCGCCTCCAGCGCCCCTGAGACCTCGTTGTGGTCGGTCACCGCGATCGCCCCGAGCCCCTGCTCGCGCGCGGTCGCCAGCAGCACCTCGACCGGCGTGGCGCAGTCGTGCGAGTGATCGGTGTGCATGTGCAGATCGACGTCGATCAGCTGCCGGCGCGCCAGGCGCTTGCGCAGCGCCGCATTGCCGCGCGGCGAGTGCCGTCGTGCCGCGACCGTCGCGTACACCTCCTCGAGTTGGTCGACCGTGTGCTTCCAGGTGAGCTCGCGCCCGTAGGCCAGCCCGGCGTCGCGCATGCGCGCGCGCAATGCGGTGTCGTCGATCAAACGCGCCAGCTGCGCCGCGAGCGTGTCCGCGTCGCGCGGCTCGAACAGCAGCCCGCGCGCGCCCTCGTCGAGCAGCTCCTCGTACACCGGCAAGCGCGACGCCACCGGCACGACCCCTGCCGTGAGCGCGCGCAGCAGCGGCCCGGGCGCCGGCACGATCCCCTCCGAGCCGCACACGATCACATCGGCCTGCGCAAGCAGCTCGGCCTCAGGGATCTCCTGCGGGTCGAGGAACCGCACGCGCTCGCGCAGCGCGGCACGCAGCGGCGCGGCGCTCGACTCGCCGCGCTCGCTCAGCACGGTCACCTCCCACGGCGTCTGTGCATGAAGATGGCGCAGCGCACGCACGAGCACCCGCAGCGCAGCGCGCTCCTCGTGCTCGACGAACACCACGCGCACGGGCGCGTCGGTTTTCGTGGGGGCCTTAGCGCCGGTCGTCGCGGGCGCCTGGGCTCCAGTCTTCGCCGGGGCCCGGGCGGGTGGGGAGTCGACGCCCGGGCGCACGAGGCGGTACTCCGCCGGGAAATGCCGCTGCATCAGCTGCGCCGTTGCGTCGAAGCTCGCGACGCGTGCGTCCAGGCGCCCGAAGAACGTCTCGACAAAGCGCCGTCCTACCTGCGTGGACAGCAGATGCTCCGTCGGCGCATGGAAGCTGCCGACGTTTAGCGAGCGCGAGTGGCGCAGCGCCGCGCTGGAGGTGCTCGGTGCGAAGGGCTCGTGTACATGCACGAAGTCGAGCTCGACGGTGCTCAGCAGCTCCTCGATCGTGCGCGCTACGTCGACCGGCAGCGCGCGTGCTCGTGCGCGCGAGCCGGTGGGCACGTCGAGCACCTCACCGACAGCGATCACGCCGGGCTCGCCCCGGTCGGTTGCCTCCAGCAAGGTGGCAGGCGTCGTGCGCGCGCTGCGCAGCGCCTTCCTCGACGCGCGTACACGCTCCTGAGAGCGCGACGGCGCCACGATCAGGACCCGGTGTCCGCGCTGGGACAGCTCGCTCGTTACGCGCCGGATGTGCGCGTTGACTTCATTCTCCTGCGCCTCCCACGGGTAGGGGGAGACATGCGCAATGGATAATGGCGAGGCCATCGACCTCGCCATTATCGCGCGATCCGTCCTAACCCTTGGCTGCCGGGCGCTTTGCGGGTGTGCGCCTGGGCGCGGTACGGCCCTGCGGGCGTGACTTCGGCTGTCCCGAGTAGCGCGCGATGAACTTCTCGGTGTCCGTGCGCGCCAGGTCATCCGGGCGCTGATTGTGCGGCGACTTCATCAGGTATGACGACGGCCCGTCCAACTGGCCGCCTACGCCGTGGTTCAGCGCGAGCTTGCAGCAGCGCGCCGCGTCGATCACGATGCCGGCGGAGTTGGGGGAGTCCCACACCTCGAGCTTCAGCTCCAGGTTCAGCGGCACGTCGCCGAACGCCTGGCCCTCGACGCGGATGTGCGCCCACTTGCGATCGGTCAGCCACGGCACGTAGTCCGACGGTCCGATGTACACATCCTCGGCCGGCAGCTTGTGATCCATGATCGACGTGACCGCGTTGGTCTTGGAGATCTTCTTGGACTCCAGGCGCTCGCGCTCGAGCATGTTGTAGAAGTCCATGTTGCCGCCGACGTTCAGCTGCGAGGTGCGCAGCATCTTCACGCCGCGATCGGCGAACAGGCGCGCGAGCGTGCGATGCACGATCGTGGCGCCGACCTGCGATTTGATGTCGTCGCCGACGATCGGCAGCCCGGCTTTTTTGAAGCGCTTGTCCCAGTAGTCCTCGCGTGCGATGAACACGGGGATGCAGTTGACGAAGCCGCAGCCAGCTTCGATCACCTGCTCGACGTACCACTTGGTGGCCTGCTCAGAGCCGACCGGCAGATAGGACACGACCACGTCGGTGTGCGTGTCGCGCAGGATGCTGACGATGTCAGCTGTCGGTCCCGGCGCTTTGGTGATCTTCTGCTTGAGGTATTTGCCGAGGCCGTCGTGGGTCATGCCGCGGTACACCGGCACGCCGAGCGTCTTCGGCACCTTGGCGAACTTCATCGTGTTGTTCTGGCCCGCCCAGATCGCCTGGCCGAGGTCCTTGCCGACTTTCGTACTGTCGATGTCGAACGCCGCGGTGAACTCGATGTCGCGCACGTGGTAGCCGCCGAGGTCGACGTGCATCAGGCCGGGAACCTGCTCGTTGGGGTTCGCGTCGGCGTAGTAATGCACGCCCTGCACGAACGCCGACGCGCAGTTGCCGACGCCGATGATCGCGACGCGCACCTTGTCGGACTGGTAGCGCGCCGCACCGTTCCTCGACGCTGCGCCGTTCGCCGCGCTGCTGGCCGACGCTGCGCCGTTGCCGTTGGTCTGCTGTTTGCTCACGAGGGAAAAGTCCTTCCTAAAAGGGCCGAAAAGCCCGGTCGAGGGAACCTGGAGAGCTCCCTTCCGCTCAAGCGGAACGGCCACAGGCCGGACCGAGCTAGCTCGGGGGAGATTACTCCGGAGTCCGTGCTAGGTCACACCGCGATCGACAGTTCGCGGCGCACGTGCATGATGCGCTGCGCCACGGTGAGCAGGCTCAAAGCCGCCAGCACGTACACCGCGGGCTCCAGCAGCTCGAAGCTGCCGAGCGAAGCGCCCTTGGCGAACAGCAGGCCGATCGAGAGGATCACGACGCGCACGGGGCGCGTGGCGACGCCGACCTTGCACTCGACGCCGAGTGCTTCCGCACGAGCACGCGTGTACGACACCATCAGCGACGCCAGCACCGCCACGACCACGGCCGCGGCGGCCATCTGGTTGCCGCGATCGGCGAAGTACCCGGCTACGGCCGTCAGCACGATGCCCTCCTCGATGCGGTCGAGCGTCGAGTCCAGGAACGCGCCGAACGGGCTGCCCTTGCCGGACATGCGCGAGTAGCGCCCGTCGAGCGTGTCCATGATCGAGCCGATGATGAACGCGAGCCCGCCGAGGAAGAACAGCTTCTCCCACACCAGCACGGCCGCGAGCAGGTTCAGCGCAAGCCCGGTGAGCGAGATCGCGTTGGGCGTCAGGCGCGACTCGATCAGGCGGTTGCGCACCAGCTCGCGCCGCTGGGTAGCGCTCAACGGGCCGTTCGTGGGCCTGCTGGATGGCGTGGCGCGCCGCCGGGGGCGTCGCGCTGGGGCTTGTCTGGGGGGCATCGTCGTCGGGCCGTCGCTCAGGTCAGCTTGGCTCAGCTGCTCACACTGGGGTGGGCGGGCACGGTCGAGAAGCGCCACGCGGCCGGGCGCGCGCGGGCGAGCCAGTGCGCGCCGTACGCGGACAGGCCGGCGGTCAGCGCGCCGAGCAGCGCGTCGAAGATGAAATGGTTGGCGGTGGCCACGATCACGAACGTGATCAGCAGCGGGTAGAGCGCGAACAACACGCGCGCGGCGCGCTGACGGGTCAGCCGCGCCAGCGGCCAGCCGATCATCAGCGCGAACGCCACGTGCATTGACGGCACGGCGGCGTAGGGGTTCAGCAGCGCGGTCATCGTGCCGCTGCTGTGCGACACGTGTACACCGGTGAACGCCGACACCGAGTCGATGAATCCCCACTCGGGCATGAAGCGCGGCGGCGCGGTCGGGAAGACCGTGTACGCGACCAGCGCGATCAGCATCGCGATCATGAACATGTTGCGCACGAAGTAGAACGAGCGGTTGTGGCGCAGATAGAGGTATACGAGCGCAGCGACCGTCACCGAGGTCTGGGCGTTCACGTATAACCAGCTCGCCACATCCATCAGCAGGTGGCTGCCCGACGCCCACGCCTGCACGCTGGGCTCGACGAAGAAGTGCATCGTGCGCTCGATCTGGATCAGGTCGCGCGCATGCTGGAAAGCAGCAGACGCACGGCCCTCGACCATTCCGCGCACCACGCGGTATGCGAGATATGCGGCGCCGAACAGCGCTACCTGGCGCATCACGTCCAGCCACCCCTGCGGCAGGACGCGCGCCTGCAGAAGACGAATACGGGCGACCATCGCCCACAAGCCTAGACGATGGCCTGGGCCTCCACCCGCCGGCGCGCCGCTCCAGCGCTCACGTTCGGCAGCGGAGCCCGTGGGCTCACGTTCGGCAGCGGGGCCCGTGGGCGAAGACGCGCGCGAGCGAGAAGCCGACGCCGACGCGCAACGCGCCGGGGGCGTATGCGTCGACTTGCGTCCAGCCGCCGGGTGCGCGGTGTACGCACCCGCTGCCCAGCTGGATCGCCCAGTAGCGGCTGAAGCGCACGCGCACGTCGAACTGGCCGGGGTGCGGAGCCTGGAGGGTGAAAGAGTCGGCGTTCAGGCTCGTCAGTGTCGCGGGGGAGCTGACGAGTGGGTGCGCGCCGAGCACCGCGAACAGACGCCAGTGCTCGGAATGCCAAACCTCGCGCAAGTACGGCGCGCCGCGTGCGATCAGCTTCGCTTCGGCATGCGCCGCGGTATCCAGCGCGGCGTCGGCCAACGCCACGTACGCGACAGCGTTGTCCAGCAGCCAGGCGCGGTAGCTTGCGGCTGTCGGCGCGCGGGAGGCGTAGAACAGCGGGTTGTACGCACGGTCCAGCTGGCGCTCCCAGCCGCGCGCGAGCGCCACATGGGCGGCGACCCAACGCGCTTCCCAGTGGTTGCGCGTGGGCGGGATCTCGATCCGCAAGAGCGCGCGCTCGACCCGCAGCGGCGCGTGCTCGTTCCGCGTCGACGAGCGCTCGATGGCGCGCAGGTGCTCGAGCAGCGGGGCGTAGTAGGAAGCCTGCACCGCGGGATCGCCGGCGGCGAGCGCGAAATCGCGTACAGGCGCGACGAGCTGCCAGTAGAGCAACAGCGGGAGCAGCAGCGCCAGCGCCAGCTTCAGCGCGTGCGCGCGGGTCATGTGACTCGCGGCCAGCTGTGTGTCCTCGTCTGCGCTGGCATCCGCGCGGCGGCTCCTCATGCGGCGGCTCGTCGTGCGGCGGCTCGTGAGGGCACAAACCGCGAGCGGTCCGGCCACGAGCGCTCCCAGTCGCACGGCGTTGCCGCCCACAGGTGTTGGGAGCAGGTACGCGAGCGCGAGCGCCAGCGCGTACAGCAGCGCGCCGGCGCGCAGCTCCCGCGCGCGTGCCGGGGTTAGCGCGGCCAGCACCAGCACACCGGCGAACGCCGGCAGGAAGCTGGAGCTGACGAAGGGTTCGGAGCCGCCTTCCGGGAAGGCAAGGGCGAGCAGCAGAATCGGCAGCAGAGCTGTGCCGGCAAGCGCGAGCAGGACTGGTGGTCCAGGTAGCCCGGGTTGCCCGCGGGCGGCGAGCGCCCATGCGAGCGTTGCCAGCGCGAGGAACGCGCCGGCGACCGGGCTGGCCAGGGCGCAGAGCAGCGCGAGCACGAATGCATCGACGCGGCGGTGGCGCTGCGTGGCGAGCAGCGCCGCGAGCCCCAGCGCCAGGCCGAGGTTGAACGCGACGCGGCCGGAGAGCAGCTCGATGCCGACGCCGGCGGCGAACCAGGCCGCGGCGATACGAGTTGCGCGGCGCGGGAAGCGCGCGTCGATCAGCGCGCTGAACAGCGCAGCGGCGATCGTGGCCGACACGGCTGCCAGCGCACGCGGTCCGAGCAGCGCACCGAGCGCGGGCGCGAGCACGCTGTAGGCGGGTAGGTGGTGGCCGCCGTACCAACCGTTGTCCCACAGCGTGAAGCCCGCGCGCGCGAACAGGTCGCTGCGGTAGGACGCCGCTGCCAGGTCGGCGCTCGCGGGCGCCAGCAGCACATATGCGAGTCCGAGCGCGGCGGTGATCATCCAGGGGCGGCCCCGGTACACGACCGTGCTCATCCGTTCTGAGATGTTGGGAGCACATCTGGCTGGGCTGCTCGGTCTGGCTGGGCTGCTCGGTCTGGCTGGGCCACGTCGACTAAGACGCTGCGGACACGTCCGGGTGTGGGCGGGCGGGCTGCGCGTGGTTGGGCTGCGCGCGGGCGAGGAAGTCGGCGACCCGGTCGATCAGGTCGGGTCGATCCAGCCACGGCCAGTGGCCGGCGTCCGCGAGTTCCAGCAGCTCGGCGTTGGGGAGCGTGTGCGCGTACAGCGCGCCGAAGCGCGGGGGGATGTAGGGGTCGCGCAGGCCCCATGCGACCAGTGCGGGCATCGTGAGCCGGTCGAGCTGCGCGCCGGCGGCGGCGAGCACGTCGCTCGGCGAGCCGCGATACAGCTGCAGGATCGCGCGCTGGGTGCCCTGGTCGAAATGGTCGAGCACGCTGTCGAGCCACGCGTCCGGCAGCGGTCCGGGCGTGACGTTCGCTTCACGGGAGATGAGCCGTAGCACCGGGCGCGTGATCGAGCCCATCGCCAGCTCGCCGAGCACGCGCGTGCGCCAGAGGCGCGCGACCCGGTGCCAGCGGTAGCCCGGCAGGAAGGTGACAGCGTTGATGACCACGAGCCGCTCGACGCGCTCGGGGTGCAGCTGCGCGAACGCGAGCCCGACAGCGCCCCAGTCGTGTACGACGATGCTCACGCGCGCGACACCCACGAGGTCGAGGTACTGCTCGATGAAGCTTGCATAGCCGGCGATCGAGTATGCGAAGTTGCCGGGCTTGCCGGAGCGGCCATAGCCGGGCAGGTCCGGAGCGAGCCCGCCGGTGCGCTGCAGGAACGGGACGAAGTCGTCGGAGTTGGTCGGCACCCCGTGCAGGTAGAGCGCCGGGGCGCCGGCGCCCGCGCTCGGCGCGCTGCGCCAGAACAGCGGCAGTCCGTCGAGCTCGTCGGTGTGCTCGGTGATTTCGATCACGCGGCGAGGATATAGGCCGCACCATGAGCGGCTGGGCTGATCGCGCCGGCGACGGCGTCACGGGGCGGCGCGAGCGCCGCATGCGGGTACGGTACGACGGTGCCGTCAACGGTTGCTCCCCGCCCCGTCAGCCGCTCCGCCTGGACGCAGCCCACGGCTCGGCGCGTGAGCGCGATCCGCGACCGGCTGCGGAAGGTGTATGGGATCCCGCGCATGGCACCACACGGCGATCCGCTGGCCGAGCTGGTGCTGACGGTGCTGTCGCAGAGCACGAACGACCGCAACCGCGACGTGGCGTATCTGCGGCTGCGCGAGCGGCTGCCGGCGTGGCAGGCGGTGCGCGACGCGCCGGTTGAGGAGGTCGAGGAGGCGATCCGCCCGGGCGGGATCTCGAAGGTCAAGTCCAAGCGGATCCAGCAGATCCTGCAGGCGATCTCCGCCAACGCACGCGACCCCGACGACGAGCTGTCGCTCGACTGGCTGGCGAGCGCGCCGTTGGCGCAGGGGCGCGACTACCTGACAGCGCTGCCGGGGGTCGGGCGCAAGACGGCCGCGTGCGTACTGCTGTTCGCGTACGGCTTACGCGACATCCCGGTTGACACGCACGTGTCGCGCGTCGGCACGCGCCTGGGGCTGCTGCGGCCCGGGGCGCCGTTCGAGGAGCTGCACGATGAGATGCTCGCGCTGACGCCGCCGGGCGAGGAGCTCGAGCTGCACGTCAACCTGCTGCGTCACGGCCGGCGCACCTGCCACGCACGGTCGCCCGCGTGCGAGCGCTGTGCGCTTGCGCGCATGTGTCCCAGCCGTGAGCTGTTCGAGCCGGCGGGCGAGTGAGATCATGAGGGAGCGATGACGCCCGTCCGACCCGCCACGACAACCAAGCCAGTGGCGCCCAAGCCGGCGGAGCCACGGGATCACGGACTGTTCGGCCCGGGGAGCGTCACGTGGAAGGTGCATTCGCATCCGGTGGCGCTCGTCGGTGGGCTGCGGGCGCTGCTGATCCAGGCGCTGCACCCGCTGGCGATGGCCGGGGTGGCGCAGTACTCGGATTTCCGCTCCGACCCGCTCAAGCGGTTGCGCGGCACGAGCATGTACGTGCACGCGGTGACGTTCGGGGACACGGCTGCGGCGCACGAGGCGGCGGAGCGGGTGAAGCGGCTGCACGGGCGCGTGCATGGCGTCGACCGCGTCACCGGCAAGGCGTTCTCGGCGCGCGATCCCGAAACGCTGCTGTGGGTGCACTGTGTAGAGGTGCACTCGTTCCTCGCCGCGTACCGCGCGTACGGCGGGCGTCTCAGCGAGGCCGAGCAGGATCGCTACCTGGCTGAGCAGGTCGCGGCGGCTGAGCTGATGGAGATTCCGGCTGCGATCGTGCCGGATTCAGTGGCGGCGTACCGCGCGTACTTCGCCGAGCTGCTGCCGACGCTCTGCTCGAGCGCGGACACGGCGGCGACGATCGCGTTCGTGCGTCGCCCGCGGCTGTCGGCATCGTCCGGTCGGCTGCCCGGACCGCTCGATCCGGCGTTCCGTCTGCTCGGGTTCGCCGCGACGGCGCTCGTGCCGCTGTCGCTGCGTCCGATCGCGGGACTGCCGCAGTGGGAGCCGCGTGCGCTGCCCGCAGCGGCGGCGGTGGTGCTGGCGTCGCGTGCGCTGATCGTGAGCCGCCACGTGCCGTGGCTCGGCGACCAGGTGCAGACGCAGATCCGCGGGGCGCTCAGGGTTGACGGCGCGCGCCGTGCCGCCTGACGCGGCTGCGTGATTCAGCCGCGCGGGAGCACGGCGAATGCGATCACTGCGTAGTGCAGCGCGGCGGCGGCGATCACGAGCGCGTGGAAGACCTCGTGGTAGCCGAACACTCCGGGCACGGGGTTCGGCTTGCCGCTGGCGTAGATGATCGCGCCGGCGGTGTACAGCAGGCCGCCGGCGGCCAGGCCGGCGACGCCGAGCCAGCCGATCGTGCCGGGCAGCTGGCCGAAGATCGTGGCGGAGACCCAGCCGAGCGCGAGGTACACGGCGGCGAACACCCACTTGGGGGCGTCGATCCAGGCGAGCTTGAACACGACGCCGCCGAGAGCGCCGATCCACACGACGATCAGCACGATCCGCGAGAGCGAGCCGGACAACGCGAGTAACGCGACCGGGGTGTACGTGCCGGCGATCAGCACGAAGATCATCGAGTGGTCCAGGCGGCGCATCCAGCGGCGCGCGCGTGGGCGCCAGGTGACGCGGTGGTACAGCGCGCTCGTGCCGAGCAGGCCCGACACGGCGAACGCGTAGATGAATGCGGCGGTGCGCGCGCGGCCGCCGGAGGCGGCGACAATCAACGCGACGCCGCAGCCGAGCGAGACGAAGAACGCGTACTGGTGCGAAACGCCGCGCAGGCGCGGTTTCATGGATGCTGGGATCGGCAGCGAGTTCATCTCGGCGGCAGGTTCGGTTGCGCGGCTGATCGCAACCGCAAAACGTTGACTTGGACGGTAGCGCCATCGGCGCTGGCTGTCACGCCCTCGAGGTTTCGACCGTCTGGCCGGCGGGCGCGAGCTTGCTGCGCTCGCGCTCGGGTGTGACGCGGTTGACATCCCACACGAGCCCGAGCCGGGCCAGCAGCAGGATCAGCCAGCCGGAGGGGTCGAACTCGTACCAGCGCAGGCCGTGGAAGGCCGATTGCGGGAACGCGTGGTGGTTGTGGTGCCAGGCTTCTCCCAGCGACGGCAGCGCGAGCCAGAAGACGTTGGTGGAGTGGTCGTCCGTGGCGAAGCGGCGGTTGCCGAAGAAGTGGCAGATGGAGTTGATGCTCCAGGTGACGTGGTGCAGCAGGAAGATGCGTGCCAGGCTGGCCCACAGCAGCGCGCTGAGGCCGGCGCGCAGCGACCAGCCGCCGAGCGCCAGGCCGAGCAGGCCCGGCGCCAGCAGGCTGAAGAGCGCGATGTACGGGAACGATCGGTTGATCGCGCGCATCTTCGGGTCTTCGACGAGGTCGCGCGCGAAGCGCCGCGAGGAGGCCTGTCCCTGCGTCACGAACAGCCAGCCGACGTGTGCGTGCCAGAGGCCCTTCATCATCCCGCGGAAGCCCGCGCTGTGGCCGGCGTGGGGACTGTGTGGGTCGCCTTCCTCGTCGGTGTACGTGTGATGCTTGCGATGGTCGGCGACCCAGTCGATCACTGGGCCCTGGACCGACATCGAGCCGAGGATCGCGAGCAGGTAGCGCATCCACGGGTAGGTTTCGAATGCGCGGTGGGTCAGGAGGCGATGGAAGCCGACGGTGATGCCGATCCCGCTGGGCACGTAGAACGCCACGAACAGCGCTACGTCGGTGGTGCTCAGAAAGCGGTCCCAGAGCAGCACGGCGGCAGCTATGAAGCCCAGGAAAGGGAGGAGTACGGCCAGGATGTTGGCGCTGCGCTCGGCTCTGGTCATGTGAGTATCAATATAAGGAGATAACGAGTCGCATTGCAAGCCCCTGATACTAAAGTTGGGTGATACAAAACGTGGAGTGGCCTTCAAAATCTGCCTATATGCAGGGGATTTGGCTCTAAACCAACCGATGCGTAGTGAGGTAAGTGATACACCCAGACATGACATTTGATACAGCTGATTCATCGCGCTGATACAGCTGATCATCCGCACTCGCGCAGCCGGTCACCAGCCCATGAGCAGCCGGTCACCCGCCCATGAGATACGTCGCCCGCCCGCTCTTGAGATACGCCGGTCATCCCGCCTTTGAGATACGCCGGCTCCCCTTGATGATCCTCAGAAAATCTGCCATAATGACGCTCAGATTTTGTAAAGCGCATCCGAAGGAGCATCACTAAATGGGCAAGACCATAGGCATCGACCTCGGCACGACCAACTCGTGTATGGCAGTGCTGGAAGGCGGCGAGCCCACGGTCATCGAGAACGCCGAAGGCGGTCGCACGACCCCTTCCGTGGTGGCGTTCGCCGCTTCGGGCGAGCGGCTCGTCGGGACCGTGGCCAAGCGCCAGGCCGTCACCAACCCGCAGAACACGATTTTCTCGATCAAGCGCTTCATGGGTCGCAAGGAGGGCGAGGTGCGCGAGGAGGAGTCGATCGTGCCCTACAAGGTCGTCTCCGGGCCCAACGGCGACGCACGCGTGGAAGCGGGCGGCGAGCAGCACTCCCCGCCTGAGATCAGCGCGATGATCCTGCAGAAGCTGAAGGCCGACGCCGAGGCGTATCTCGGTGAGAGCGTCGACAGCGCGGTGATCACCGTGCCGGCGTACTTCAACGACGACCAGCGCCAGGCGACCAAGGACGCCGGCAAGATCGCCGGGCTCGACGTCAAGCGGATCATCAACGAGCCGACGGCCGCATCGCTGGCGTACGGGCTCGACAAGGAAACCGCGGATCAGACGATCCTCGTGTTCGACCTCGGCGGCGGCACGTTCGATGTGTCGGTGCTCGAGATCGGCGACGGCGTGTTCGAGGTGAAGTCCACCGCCGGCGACAACCACCTCGGCGGGGACAACTTCGACAAGGCGATCGTCGACTGGCTCGTGGCGGACTTCAAGCGCGAGCAGGGCATCGACCTGTCGGCCGATCCGATGGCGCTGCAGCGGCTGTACGAGGCGGCGGAGAAAGCGAAGATCGAGCTGTCCACCACGCAGGAGACGCAGATGAACCTGCCGTTCATCACGGCGGATACATCCGGCCCCAAGCACCTCGATACGCGCCTGACGCGCGCCAAGCTCGGCGAGCTGACCTCCGATCTGATCACGAAGATCGTGGCGCCGGTGCGCCAGGCGATCGACGACGCCAAGGACAAAGGCGTCAAGGAGATCGAGCACGTGGTGCTGGTCGGCGGCATGACGCGCATGCCTGCGGTACAGGAGAAGGTCAAGGAGCTGACGGGCAAGGAGCCGCATCGCGGGGTCAACCCGGATGAGGTTGTGGCCGTCGGCGCGGCGATCCAGGCAGGCGTGCTGGCGGGCGACGTCAAGGACGTGCTGCTGCTCGACGTGACGCCGCTGACGCTCGGCATCGAGACCAAGGGCGGGGTGATGACGAAGCTGATCGAGCGCAACACCACGATCCCGACGCGCAAGGGCGAGGTGTTCTCGACGGCGGAGGACAACCAGCCGTCGGTGGAGATCCACGTGCTGCAGGGTGAGCGCGAGATGGCGACGTACAACAAGTCGCTGGGCAAGTTCCAGCTCACCGGCATCCCGCCGGCGCCGCGCGGCATCCCGCAGATCGAGGTGGCGTTCGACATCGACGCCAACGGCATCCTCAGCGTGTCGGCGAAGGACCTCGGCACCGGCAAGGAGCAGAAGATCGAGATCAAGGCGGGCTCGGGGCTGTCCGACGACGAGATCAAGCGGATGGTGTCCGACGCCGAGTCGCACGCCGAGGAGGATCGCGCGGCGCGCGAGCTCGCCGAGGCGCGCAACAACGGCGAGAACGCCGCGTATCAGGCCGAGCGCCAGCTCGTCGACCTGGGCGACCAGGTGGATGCTGCCAGCAAGGAGAACATCGAGGCTGCGATCAAGGAGGTGCGCGAGGCGCTGACCGCCGAGGATCCAGCTGCGATCAACGCCAAGACCGAAGCGCTGCAGACGGCGTTCCACGCGGTGTCCGAAGCGATGTACGAGCGCGCTCAGCAGCAGCAGGCCGCGGCAGCTCCCAACGGAGCGTCCGCGGACGGTGCGCCGGGTGAGGACGCGGCGGCCGAGGAGGACGTGGTCGACGCGGAGGTCGTCGAGGACCCGAAGGGCTGATCTGATGACCGACATCGACCACTCTCTCGAGTACCGGCAGGCCACCGACGAGCAGTCACTCCCCAAGACCCCCGGCGCACAAGCGCCGGGGGAGACGGACGGGGACGGGGACGGAGAGGCACGCGCCAATTTCGATGGTGCTGCGCGCGCACGCGACGCGCGCGCGCAGCACCATCAAAAAACAGAAGACACACCCCGCGGGTCGGTGCAGGACACGCCCCAGGCGTCGGGCGTGGTGGACGGCGCCGAGCGTGCCCTCCAGGGCGATCTCGACGATCTCGCGGCAGCTGGAGCGAACGTCGACGATCTCGCGGCAGCTGGAGCGAACGTCGACGAGCTCGCGGCAGCCGGTGTGGAGGTCGACGAGCTCGCGGCGGCTGGAGCGCAGCGCGACGAGTACCTCGCGCTGGCGCAGCGTACGCAAGCGGATTTCGAGAACTACCGCAAGCGCATGGCGCGCGAGTCGGCCGTTGCGCAGGAGCGCGGCGTGGCAAAGCTCGCCAAGGAGCTGCTGCCGGCGCTCGACAACCTCGACCGCGCGCTCGATGCGGCTGATCGAGACGACCCGCTGCTGGAGGGCGTGCGGCTCGTGCGCGCCGAGCTGGGCGCCGCGCTGGCGCGCGTCGGCGTCGCGTCGTTCTCGCCGTTGGGGGAGACGTTCGACCCGGTCAAGCACGAGGCGATGGCCCAGCAGCCCGTCGAGGGGGCTGTCAGCGGCACCGTCGTGGAGGTCTTCCAGGCCGGCTATGAGCTGGGTGGCAACGTGATCCGACCCGCACGCGTGCTCGTCGCGGCCTAGCGCGAGAGCCGGAACTTCGGAACTGGAACTTCGAGTCTGAGCTGAGGAACACCTGAATGGCATCGAGACCTGACTACTACGCGACGCTGGGGGTTGACAAGAAGGCCACCCCAGAGGAGCTCAAGAAGGCTTACCGCAAGCTCGCGCGTCGCTACCACCCGGATCGCAACCCGGATGACAAGCAGGCGGAGATGCGCTTCAAGGAGATCTCCCAGGCCTACGACGTGGTCGGGGATCCCGAGAAGCGCCGTCAGTACGACAGCGGCAGCGGCCCGTTCGCGGCCGGCGGCGCCGGGCCCGGTGGGTTCGGCGGGTTTGGCAACTTCGACTTCGACGCGTCGAGCATGGGCGACATCCTGTCCAACCTGTTCGGCGGGTCGACCAGCGGCCGGCGCGTGCGCACCAAGCCGCGCTCCGAGCGCGGCGCGGACCTGCAGACCGACGTGTCGATCAGCTTCGACCAGGCGATCTCCGGCGCACAGGTGCCGCTGTCGGTGCCGATGAACGCCACCTGCGGCACCTGCCGCGGAACGGGCGCGAAGCCCGGCACGGCGCCGTCGGTGTGCCCCCAGTGCCAGGGTCGCGGCATCGAGACGCAGGGCCAGGGGATGTTCTCGATCTCCCAGCCGTGCAGCAAGTGCGGCGGGTCCGGCACCGTGATCGAGGACCCCTGCCCCACCTGCCACGGCAGCGGCGCGATCCGTACGGTCAAGCGCTACCGCGTGAACATCCCCGCCGGCGTGCGCGAAGGCAGCCGCGTGCGGCTGCCCGGCAAGGGCGAGGCGGGGCGCAACGGCGGACCGCCCGGCGACCTCTACGTGATCACGCACGTGTCGCCGTCGCCGGTGTTCACGCGCAAGGGCGAGCACCTCGAGGTGGAGGTGCCGCTGAGCATCCCCGAAGCGCTCGGCGGTGCGGAGATCCGCGTGCCGACACTGGATGGCGCAAAAACGCTGCGCGTACATCCCGGCACCAAGCACGGCACGGTGCAGCGCCTGCGCGGCGAGGGCCCGCCGCGCTTGGGCTCGGGCTCGCCGCCGACCCGCGGCGACATCCACTACCGCTTCGCGATCGAGATCCCGGAGAAGCTCAGCAAGGAGCAGCAGGCTGCCGTCAAGGCGCTGTCGAAGACGCTCGACAACGATCCGCGCGCGCGCCTGTTCCCGGCCAACGGGTCGGTGTCTGGCAGCGCAGCGGCGCCGGCGGGTGGCAGCGCAGCGGCGTCGGCGAGCGGGTCGGTGTCTGGCAGTGGAGCCGCCTCGGCGGGCGGCTCGGCGGCTGGCGATGGCTCCGCTGCCGCAGGGGGATCGTGATGGAGCCCCGCGAGCCCGAGCACAAGCACGCGGAGCGCCGCGAGATCGCTCACATCGAGCTGGCCACCGATCGCGGCGTGTTCATGATCTCGGTTGCGGCGGAGTTGGCCAACATGCACCCCCAGACGCTGCGTGTGTATGAAGCGCGCGGCCTGATCGAGCCCAAGCGCTCGCCGAAGGGCACGCGCCTGTACTCCCAGGACGACGTCGATCGGCTGCGCCGCATCCAGGAGATGACCGCCGAGCTCGGCATGAACCTCGCCGGCGTCGAGCGCGTGCTCGCGCTGGAGACGCAGCTCGACAGCCTCAACTCCCGCATCGAGGAGCTCGAGCTGCAGGCGCTGCACGCCGAGGTGCAGCTCGCCGAGGAGCTCGAGCAGGTGCGCCGCTCGTTCCGCGCGGAGCTCGTGCCCTACCGCGGCGGCGGCACCCAGCTCGTGCGCGCCGCCGACGTACGACCGACCTTCCGCCGCCACCATGCAGGCTGACCGCTTCACGATCAAGTCCCAGGAAGCGCTGGCAGCGGCAGCGCAGCTGGCCCAGCAGCGGCGCAACCCGCAGGTCACGCCCGCCCACCTGCTCGCGGTGCTGCTCGAGGTCGAGCGTGCCAGCGGAGCCGGCGGCAGCGGCGCCGGCGCCGGCGCTGGTGGTGGGACCGGCGGTGGTGGTGGTGGGACCGGTGGTGGTGGTGGGCTGGGCTCGGCGGGGCCGGACCCCAGCTCGACCGGCGGCGTCGGCGGCGTGGTGCTGCCGGTGCTCGGCAAGCTCGGCGCATCTGTGCCCGCGCTGCGCGCCGAAGCCGGGCGTGCGCTCGAGCAGCTGCCGACGCTCGGGGAGAACTCGCCCGCGGATGCCACCCAGCCGTCGTCGGAGCTCGTCGCGGTGCTGCGCGAAGCCGAGCGCGAAGCCGGCGAGCTGTCCGACCAGTACGTCTCCCCCGAGCACCTGCTGCTCGCGCTCGCGCAGGAGCGCGGCGGCGCCGGCGCCGCGATGCGCTCCGTCGGCGCGAGCCACGACCGGCTGCTGCAGGCGCTCGCCGAAGTGCGCGGCCCGCACCGCGTCACTGACCAGTCGCCCGAAGAGAAGTACCAGGCGCTCGAGCGCTTCGGCCAGGATCTGACGAAGCTCGCCGAGCAGAACAAGCTCGACCCCGTGATCGGCCGCGACGAGGAGATCCGCCGTGTGATCCAGGTGCTCTCGCGGCGCACGAAGAACAACCCCGTGCTGATCGGCGAGCCTGGCGTCGGCAAGACGGCGATCGTCGAAGGCCTCGCCCAGCGGATCGTGTCCGGCGACATCCCCGAGTCGCTGCGCGACCGCCGCGTGATCGCGCTCGACGTCGGCGCGCTGATCGCCGGCGCGAAGTACCGCGGCGAGTTCGAAGACCGGCTCAAAGCCGTGCTGAAAGAGGTGTCCGACGCGCAGGGCGCGGTGATCCTGTTCCTCGACGAGCTGCACACGATCGTCGGCGCGGGCGCGGGGGAGGGCGCGGTCGACGCTGCCAACCTGCTCAAGCCGATGCTCGCGCGCGGCGAGCTGCGCGCCGTCGGCGCCACCACGCTCGACGAATACCGCAAGTACATCGAGAAGGACGCCGCGCTCGAGCGGCGCTTCCAGCCGGTCAACGTCGGCGAGCCGTCGGTGCCCGACACGATCGCGATCCTGCGCGGCCTGAAGGAGCGCTACGAGGTTCACCACGGCGTGCGCATCCAGGACAGCGCGCTGATCGCCGCTGCCACGCTCTCCTCGCGCTACATCGCCGACCGCTTCCTGCCAGACAAGGCGATCGACCTGATCGACGAATCCGCTTCGCGCTTGCGCATCGAGATCGACTCGCTGCCGACCGAGATCGACGAAGTCGACCGCCGCGTGATGCAGCTGGAGATCGAGCTGACCTCGCTGAGCAAGGAGACCGACACCGCCTCAGCCGAGCGCCGCGATGCGATCGAGCGCGAGCTCGCCGAGCTGCAGGAGCGCTCCTCCGCGATGAAGGCTCAGTGGCAGAACGAGAAGCAGGCGATCCAGGGCGTGCGTGACCTCAAGGCGCGCCTAGAAGAAGCCCGCATGGAAGCCGAGCGTGCCGAGCGCGCCGCCGACCTGCAGCGCGCCGCCGAGCTGCGCTACGGGGAGATCCCCGAGCTCGAGAAGGAGCTCGCGGCGCTGGAGCACAACCCCGCCGAGCCGAGCCGCGACGAGGCGTCGGGCGCCGCTGCGACCCCGAGCGCTCCCGTGTTCCTCAAGGAGGAGGTCGACGCCGACGACATCGCGGAAGTCGTCGCCCGCTGGACCGGGATTCCCGTGAGCCGGCTGCTCGAAGGTGAGGTCGAGAAGCTGATCCACATGGAGGATCGTCTGCACGAGCGCGTCATCGGCCAGGACGAAGCCGTCGAAGCGGTCGCCGCTGCGCTGCGCCGCTCGCGCGCCGGGCTGCAGGACCCCGACCAGCCGATCGGCACGTTCCTGTTCCTCGGCCCGACCGGCGTTGGCAAGACCGAGCTCGCACGTGCTCTCGCGGAGTTCATGTTCGACTCCCAGGACGCGATGGTTCGGATCGACATGTCCGAGTACATGGAGAAGCACACCGTCTCGCGCCTCGTCGGCGCCCCGCCCGGGTACGTCGGTTACGAGGAAGGCGGCCAGCTCACCGAAGCCGTGCGCCGCCGGCCCTACTCGGTCGTGCTGCTCGACGAGATCGAGAAAGCCCACCCGGACGTCTTCAACACGCTGCTGCAGGTGATGGATGACGGCCGTCTCACCGACGGCCAGGGACGTACGGTCGACTTCAAGAACACCGTGCTGATCATGACCTCCAATATTCCCGTCAGCGCGCCGAACTCGGCGGACTCGGTGGAAGCCGACACCGCTTTGCGCAGCGCTCTGCTCGAGTACTTCAAGCCCGAGTTCGTCAACCGCCTCGACGACGTCGTGCGCTTCCAGGCGCTCTCCCGCGAGCAGATCGGCGCGATCGTCGACCTGCAGGTGCAGCGCGTGATCGAACGCGTGCGCGAGCGCTCCATCGAAGTTACGCTCATTCCGGCCGCACGCGAGCTGATCGCCGAGCTCGGCTACGACTCCGTGTACGGCGCGCGCCCGCTCAAGCGCGTGATCCAAAAGCAGCTCGTCGACAAGCTCGCGCTCGCGCTGCTCGCGGGCGAGTTCCACCCCGGCGACACCGTCGAAGTCGCAGTCGAACAGCCGGAAAGCGCGGCCCAGAGCGCGCGTTTGCAACTCACGCGGGCGCCTGAACGCGCTGTCAGCGCCTGAACGCGCGCGCGGCCCAGAGTGAGCGTCACCGCGCCGTCCCCGGCGCCTGTACGCGCACCCGATGTGCTCGCGAGCGCCTGAACGCTGGCTTGCGTGAGCCTGTTGGGGTGGCGTGCGCCCCCGCGGATCGGGTACAACCACGGTGGGCGCCCGCCCAGGCTCACGATTCGATCGACGGAGGCCACTTCATGCCGACCTACATCATGCTCGCCAACCTCACCCCCGACGGTGTGCAGACGATCAAGAACAACCCGCAGCGCATCCGCGAAGTCAACAAGGAAGTCGAGCAGCTTGGCGCCACCGTCAAGGCGCAGTGGGCCACGCTCGGCCAGTACGACTTCATCAACATCGTCGAAGCCCCCGACGAGAGCACGATGGCGCGCGTCTCGCTAGAGCTCGGCTCGCGCGGCACGGTGCACTACGAAACCCTCGCCGCGATCCCCGTCGACGACTTCATCGCGTCGCTGTAGTGTCCCACGTCAGAGCTTCACTTCATCGGTTCTGGGCCAGACGTTCACTTCATCGGTCCTGGGCCGGACGTTCACTTCATCGCGCCGTGCCCCAGTCAGAGGCTCGCTAGCGTGAAAGTCCTCGTCGTCGGCGCCGGCGGGCGCGAGCACGCGCTGATCCGCGCACTCGCCCGCTCGCCGCAGAACCCCGAGCTGCTGTGCGCTCCCGGCAACGCCGGCATCGCCGCCGACGCGCGCCTGCTCGACGTGCCCGCCGACGACATCGAAGCGCTGCTCGCGGCCGTTGAGCGTGAGCAGATCGACTTCACCGTCGTCGGCCCCGAAGCGCCGCTCGTCGACGGACTGGTGGACGCGTTCAACGATCGCGGCCACCTCGTCTTCGGCCCGAGCGGCACCGCTGCGCTGCTGGAAGGCTCCAAAGCCTTCGCCAAGCACGCGATGGAGCGCGCCGGCGTGCCGACCGCGCG
The DNA here is from genome assembly GCA_035474295.1 of Solirubrobacteraceae bacterium. Taxonomy (GTDB): domain Bacteria; phylum Actinomycetota; class Thermoleophilia; order Solirubrobacterales; family Solirubrobacteraceae; genus Palsa-744. The sequence goes on along the minus strand of DATINL010000029.1, from coordinate 29,967 downwards.
CTGGCGCCACGTCAGCTCGCTCGCCGAAGGCGTCGCCGCCGTACGTGAGCTGATGCTCAGCGGGGACGGCGCATCCGCGCAGGGTATCGTCGTCAAAGCCGACGGTCTCGCCGCCGGCAAGGGCGTCACCGTCGCCGACACCGTCGAGCAGGCCGAGCACGCGCTTCAGGACATCTTCGTCCAGGACCTCTTCGGCGAGGAGCCGACCGCGATCATCGAAGAGCGCCTCGCCGGCGAAGAGCTGTCGCTGCTCGCGCTCTGCGACGGCGACCGCGCCGTCGCGATGGCCCCGGCGCGCGACTACAAGCGGATCTTCGAGAACGACGAGGGCCCGAACACCGGCGGGATGGGCTCCTATTCGCCCGTGCGCGGCTTCGACGCACCAGCCGTGGAGGAGCTCGTGGCGAGCGTCCACCAGCCGATCGTCGATCTCATGCGCGAACGCGGCATGCCATTCCACGGCGTGCTCTATGCCGGCCTGATGCTCACCCCCGCCGGGGTGCGCGTGCTCGAGTTCAACGTGCGCTTCGGCGACCCCGAGACGCAAGCCGTGCTGCCGCGCCTGCGCTCGGATCTGCTCGAGCTGCTGCTCGCCGCCTCACGCCCGGGCGGTCTCGCCCACACAACGCTGGAGTGGTCGCCCGACTGGGCCGTCACGCTCGTGCTCGCCAGCGCCGGCTACCCCGCGTCCTCCTCCCGCGACGATCTGATCAGCGGCTTGGAGAACGTGCCCACGGGCGTGGAGGTGACGCACGCCGGCACCGCGCGCACCGACGCCGGCATCGTGACCGCGGGCGGGCGCGTGCTGAACGTCACCGCGCTCGGCCCGCTGCCTGAGTCTGCCCGCGACGCGGCGTATGCTGCGGCCCAGGCGATCTCCTTCGATGGGATGCAGCTGCGCCGCGATATCGCCCTGCAAGCCGTCAACTCGAACGAAAGCGCCTGACCAGATGAGCGACGTCACCCCGATCCCAACCCCACTGGCCGAAGCTGAAGTGCAGGCCCAGCTCGACGACATGGACGTCGACGCGCCGCGCGTCGGCATCGTGATGGGCTCCAAGAGCGACATGGAAGCGATGGAGAAAGCCGCCGCCGAGCTGCAGGATCGCGGCATCCTGCACGAAATGCGCGTGATGTCCGCCCATCGTGAGCCCGACGTCGTCGCCGATTACGCCAAGAACGCCAAGATGCGCGGCCTGCGCGTGATCATCGCCGGCGCCGGCATCTCCGCTGCGCTGCCCGGCGCTGTCGCCGCCCACACCGACCTGCCCGTGATCGGCGTGCCGCTCTCCGGACGCCTCACCGCCGCCGGCGGTCTCGACGCGATCCTCTCGATCGTGCAGATGCCGCCGGGCGTGCCCGTCGCGTGTGTGGGATTGGACAACGCGCGCAACGCCGGCATCCTGGCGGCGCAGATCCTCAACGCGTAGCCGCCGTGACCGCAGCTGCCGCGACCGCAGCATCGTGATCCGCACGCTCTCCTCGCGCGTCGCATACGAGAACCCCTGGATGGTGCTGCGCGAGGACGCGATCGAGCGTCCCGGCGGCGTGCAGGGCATCTACGCGGTCGTCGACAAGCCGCGCGGCGCGCTCGTGGTCCCCTGGGACGGCGCGCGCGTCCACCTGATCGGCCAGTACCGCTACACCGTCACCCGCGACTCGTGGGAGTTCCCGCAGGGCTCCGTCCACGACGGCGCCGACCACGCGCCCGAGCACGTCGCGCGCACCGAGCTGCAGGAGGAGACGGGCTTGACCGCACGCACGCTGCGCCCGCTCGGCTCGTTTACGTTCGCCGTCGGCCTCGCCAGCCAGTGGTGCGACGCGTTCCTCGCCACTGACCTGCAGCAGGGCGCGCCGCGCCCCGAGCCCGAGGAAGTCGGCCTGCGCACGCGCGCCGTCACCGTCGCGCAGCTCGAGCAGGAGCTGCGCGACGGCACGATCTTCGACGCTGCCACGCTCGCTGCGTGGCAGCTGTTGATGCTCGACCCTGGCTTGCGCGCCGAGCTGGGAAGATGACTCGGTGATCGACCGCTACACCCGCCCGCAGCTCGGGCGCCTGTGGACTGACGCCGCGCGCATGGAGACGTGGCGTCAGGTCGAAGTCGCCGCCTGCGAGGAGCTGCCCGAGCTGCTCGCCGCCGGCAACGGCCCTACACCCGAGGACCTGCTTGCGATCACCGCCGCCACGTTCACCGTCGCAGCGGTTGCCGAGCGCGAACGCACTACCGACCACGACGTCGCTGCGTTCGTCGACGTGCTCGCTGCTTCCGCGGGCGACGCCGGCCGCTGGATCCACTTCGGCCTGACTTCCTCGGACGTGCTCGACACCGCGCTCGCGCTGCAGCTGCGCGCTGCCGGCGAGGTGATCGTCCCCGGCGCACATGCTTTCGCGGCAGCGCTCGCTGCGCGTGCGCGCGAGCACGTACAGACGCTGTGCGTCGGGCGCACCCACGGCGTCCACGCCGAACCCACCACCTTCGGCGTGAAGCTCGCCGGCTTCGCGTTCGAAGCTCGTCGCAACGCTGAGCGCCTGCAGCGCGCGTTCGACCAGGTCGCGGTAGGCGCGATCTCCGGCGCGGTCGGCACGTACGCCGCCACCAGCCCGGAGTTCGAAGCGCGCGTGCTCGCACGCCTGGGCCTGGAGCGCGAGTCGGTCTCCACGCAGGTCGTCGCCCGCGACCGCCACGCCGAGCTGCTCAGCGCGATCGCGCTCGCCGGCGCAGGTCTCGAGCGCTTCGCCACCGAGATCCGCCACCTGCAGCGCACGGAAGTGCGCGAGGTCGAGGAGCCGTTCCGCGCCGGCCAGAAGGGCTCCAGCGCGATGCCGCACAAGCGCAATCCGATCAAGAGCGAGCAGCTCTCAGGCCTCGCACGCGTGCTGCGCGCCAACGCCCAGGCCGCGCTCGAGAACGTCGCGCTGTGGCACGAGCGCGACATCTCCCACTCCTCGGTCGAGCGCGTGATCCTGCCGGACTCGACGATCCTGATCGACTACCTGCAGCAGCGCGCGCTAGGGCTCGTCGAAGGCATGACCGTGCATCCCGAGCGGATGCTCGAGAACCTCGAGCAAACCTACGGCGCGCTCTTCTCCCAGCGTCTACTGCTCGCGCTCGTGGAAACCGGTATGACCCGCGACGACGCCTACCGCACCGCCCAGCGTGTCGCCCAGCAGGCCTGGGACTCGCGCACCCAGCTGCGCGAGCTGCTGGCCTCAGAGCCCGCCGCAGCCGGCCTCGATCTCGATCAGATCTTCGACTACGGCCACTACATCCGTTACGCCGAGCAGATCGTCGCGCGACTCGACTGAGGCCGGATCTGGTCGTCTGCGCGAGCGCGGAGCGCGCGGGCTGTGCGAGGCGAGAACGCGGCTGTGCGGGGCAAGCGCGCGTAGCTGTGCGAGGTCAGCGCGGGGAGCATGGGATGCGGAGCGCGCGGGTGGTGTGATGGAAAAAGTGATGGTGCTGCGCGCGCGTGTACGCGGGGGCGCGCGGGGGCGCGCACGCGCGCGCAGCACCATCACAAATGGCAACACCCACACTGTGCCGGCCGGCGTTCGGCCAGCCGCACCCGCTGCTAGCATCGCCCCACGTGAGCGCCCTCGCAGACCTACCCTTGATCGCCAGCGGGAAGGTCCGGGATATGTACGACCTTGGCGACCGTCTGCTGATGGTCGCCAGCGATCGCATCTCGACCTACGACGCGGTTCATCCGACTCCGATCCCCGACAAGGGCAAGGTGCTCACCGGCCTGTCCGTGTTCTGGTTTCAGAAGACCTCGCAGATCGTCGCCAACCACCTGATCTCCGCCACCGACGGCGTCCCCGAGGAGGCGCGCGGGCGCGCGCTCGTCGTGCGCAAGCTGCGCATGCTGCCCGTCGAGTGCGTCGTGCGCGGCTACATCACCGGCTCTGGCTGGAAGGACTATCAGGCCACCGGCGCTGTATCCGGGATCGAGCTGCCGGCGGGATTGCGCGAGAGCGAGCAGCTGCCTCAGCCGATCTTCACGCCGAGCACCAAAGCCGACGTCGGTCATGACGAAGCGATCGACTTCGACCGCGCAGCGGAGCTCGTCGGCGACCGCGCCCTGATGAAGCGCGTCGCGCACGTGTCGATCGAGCTGTACGCGTTCGCCGCAGCCCACGCGCGCGCCAACGGCGTGATCCTTGCGGACACCAAGTTCGAGCTCGGCCTCGATGAGAACGGCGAGCTGGTCGTCGGCGACGAGGTGCTGACCCCGGACTCATCGCGCTACTGGCCCGCCGACGAGTACGAGATCGGTCGCGGCCAGCCGAGCTTCGACAAGCAGTACGTGCGCGACTGGGCTGCCTCCAGCGGCTGGGACAAGATGCCGCCGGCGCCGCCGATCCCCGACGACGTCGTCGCCGGCACGCGCGCGCGCTACGTCGATGCGTATGAGCGCATCACCGGCGAGCCGTTCCAAGCCTGGCTCGAGCGAACACGCGCCTGATGCGCGCGCGTGTGCTGATCCGCCCCAAGGCAGGGATTCTCGACCCGCAGGGCGTCGCGGTGGAGCGCGCGCTGCCCGCGCTCGGGTTCGCTGGCGTTTCGAACGTCCACGTCGGCCGGCTCGTGGAGCTCGACGTCGAGCAGCCCGAGCAGCTGGAGCGGATGTGCGAGAAGCTGCTCGCCAACCCGCTCGTCGAGGACTACGAAGTCATCCTCGACAACCGCAACAACTCCTGACACATGCGCATGTGTATATGCACATGTGCATGCTAATATCGGCGTCGTCGTGTCGCTACTGACCCATCGCACACAGCTGCTGCTCGACGACGATCTGCATCAGCGCCTGCGTGAATCCGCCGCCCGCCGCGGGATATCGATGGGCGCGCTGATCCGCGAAGCGATCGAGGAGAAGCTCCCCAGCACCAGCGACAAGCGCTCGCGCGCATTCGCCAAGCTGCTGACCGCCAAGCCGATGCCCGTGGAAGACTGGCCGGCGATGAAGCGCCAACTGGTCGAAGACATGAACGCAGACGGCATCGGCCTGCTCGATCCGGGCGCTTGACTCACGGGTGCGCCGCTTCCTCTTCGACACAAGCGTTTTCATCTACGCGCTCGGCGGCCAGCACTTCTACCGCGACCCCTGCCGAGCGATCCTGGACAACGCCGAGCGCGGTCATCTGGTCGGGGAAGCGAGCGTCGAGCTGATCCACGAGTTCGCTTACGTACGACTCAGGCAAACCGCCAACCGGCTCGAAGCGGCCGAGTCGGCGCGTCTGATCGCCGACGCATGCACGCTGCACCCCGTCGAGCCGGCCGACATCGACCGTGCCCTGCAGCTGTGGTGTGCGCACGAGCGCCTCGACGTGCGCGACGCCGTGTTCGCGGCGCAAGCCCTGAATCGCGACATCGACGCGATTCTCAGCCCCGACCGTGACCTCGACGGGATTCCTGGGCTCGAGCGCATCGACCCCGCCGACGCGAACGCGATCGCAACGCTGCGATGAAATTCGGCGTGCTTCAGTTCCCGGGGTCGTGCGACGAAGTCGACGCGCTGCTCGCTGCCCGGCGTGTGGGCGACGCTGAGCTGCTGTGGCACGGTGACCCGGACCTGCGCAGCGCCGACGCGATCGTCATACCCGGCGGGTTCTCATACGGCGACTATCTGCGTGCCGGCGCGATCGCGCGCTTCTCCCCCGTGATGGAGTCGGTGATCGCCTTCGCCCTCGACGGCGGGCTCGTGCTCGGCATCTGCAACGGCTTCCAGGTGCTGTGCGAAGCCCGCCTGCTGCCCGGCGCGCTGCTGGGAAACGCCAACCGCCGCTTCACCTCGCGCCAGGTCGACCTCGACGTGGCTCAGTCCGACACGGCTTTCACGCGTGCGTGCGACCCCGGTGTGCGCCTCAGCATTCCCGCCAAGCACTCATGGGGGCGCTACTACGCCGACGACCCCACGCTCGACCAGCTCGAGCGTGACGGTCAGGTTGTGCTGCGCTACGCCCCCGCCCAGAACTTCAACGGCTCGCTGCGCGATATCGCCGGGGTGTGCAACAACGCCGGCAACGTGTTCGGCCTGATGCCCCACCCCGAGCACGCCGTCGATCCGCTCACCGGCTCGACCGACGGCTTGCGCATCTTCGAGTCGATGCGGCTTGCGATTGAAGGCGCTCGTGTCTGACGCTGCCGCCACCGACACGCTGCCCACCGCCGACGACGCCGTCGCGCTCGGCCTCACGCGCGCGGAATACGCGCTCGTGTGCGACAAGCAAGCCCGTGCTCCCAACCAGGTCGAGCTGGCGATGTACTCGCTGATGTGGAGCGAACACTGCGCGTACAAACACTCGCGCAAGCTGCTGCGCACGCTGCCCACCGAAGGCCCGCACGTGCTGATGGGCCCCGGCGAGAACGCCGGCGCCGTCGACGTCGGCGGCGGCCTCGCGTGCGCGTTCAAGGTCGAGTCGCACAACCACCCGAGCGCGGTCGAGCCGTTCCAGGGCGCCGCCACCGGCGTCGGCGGCATCCTGCGCGACATCTTCGCCATCGGCGCACGCCCGATCGCCGTGCTCGACTCGCTGCGTTTCGGTGAGCCGATCGCCGCCGCGGTGGGCGCTAGCGACGCAGGATCTGCGCCGGACGCGCCCAGCGCCGAGGATCGGGCCCAGCGCACGCGCTACCTGCTCGACGGCGCCGTCTGCGGCATCGGCCACTACGGCAACTCGATCGGCGTCCCCACGATCGGCGGCGAGCTGTACTTCGAAGGCCCATACGAGCAGAACTGCCTTGTCAACGCGATGGCTCTCGGCCTCGCCGAGCGCGACCAGCTCGTGCGCAGCGCCGCCGCCGGCGTCGGCAACCTGCTGGTGCTGTTCGGCGCCTCCACCGGCCGCGACGGCATCGGCGGCGCCTCCGTGCTCGCCTCCGCCGAGCTCGGCGACGCCGATGAGCACAAGCGCCCGACCGTGCAAGTCGGCGACCCGTTCGAAGAGAAGAAGCTGCTCGAGTGCTCGCTGCAGCTGCTCGCCCAGCAGCTGCTCGTCTCGCTGCAAGACCTCGGCGCCGCCGGTCTCACCTCATCCGCCTCGGAAATGGCTTCCAAAGGCGAAGTCGGCATCGACATCGACGTCGCCAAGGTGCCGCTGCGCGAACCCGGCATGGCCCCGTTCGAGATCATGGTCTCCGAATCCCAGGAGCGCATGCTGTGCGTCGTGGAGCCGGCTCAGCTCGACGCCGTGCTCGCGTTGTGCGCGAAGTGGGAAGTCAACGGCACCGCCATCGGCGTGGTCACCGACACCCGCCACATGCGCATCTTCGACGGCCCCGCGCTCGTCGGCAACATGCCGGTCGACGCGCTAGTCGACGACTGCCCGCTGTACGACCTGCACCCGCTGAAGCCCACCACCCCGGTGTACCGCACCCCGGCCGCCACGCTCCCCGCCGATGCTCCCATGCACCAGACCCTGCTCGCGCTTGTCGGCGCTCCCAATGTCTCATCGAGACGTCCCCTGTTCGAGCAGTACGACTCAATCGTGCAATCCCGCACCGTCAAGCGTCCCGAGCAGGCCGACGCCGCCGTGCTCGCGCTCCCCGACGGCAGCGCGCTCGGCGTCAGCATCGACTGCAACGGTCGCCGTGTCGCCGCCGACCCCTATCGCGGCACGATCGAAGCCGCGCTGGAATGCGCCGCCAACCTCGCGTGTGTCGGCGCCGAGCCGCTCGGCACCACCAACAACCTCAACTTCGGCAACCCCGAGAAGCCGCACATCGCCTGGCAGCTCACCGAATCCGTGCGCGCCCTCGGCGACGCCTGCCGCGCGCTGCGCGCCCCGATCGTCGGCGGCAACGTGTCGCTCTACAACGAAAGCCCCAGCGCCGGCCCGATCTACCCGACCCCGGTCATCGGCATGGTCGGCCGCCTGCCCGACGCCACGCGCGCCGGACACCTCGGCTTTGCCCACACAGGTGACACCGTCGCGCTCGTCGGCTGGACCGCTCCCCCGTCGCTCGCCGCAAGCGAACTCGCCAAGCTGCACGGCACCCCACTGCCCGACGAGCTGCCCGCGATCGACCTCCACCAGGTGATCGCCACGCAATCCGCCATCCGCACCGCCGTACGCGCCGGCACGCTCTCCAGCGCCCACGACATCGCCGAAGGCGGACTCGCCGTCGCTCTCGCCGAGTGCTGTCTGGCGGGCGATCTCGGCGCCACGATCGAGCTCAGCGCCGCGGATGCCCCCGCGCTCACACGCCTGTTTGGCGAGCTCCCCGGCGGATTCATCGTCTCCGGCCCCCGCGCCGCCATCGACGCGCTCGCCGCGCACGCCCACGTCGACGTGCTCGGCACCGTCGGCAGTCACGGTCACCGTCACGACTCCGGCTCCGGTCCCGGTCCCGGTTCCGGCTCCGGGTCCCGGCCCGGTTCCGACTCCGACTCCGGGTCCGGCCATGGCCATGGTCAGGAACTATCGATCACAGTCGATGGCGCCCACGCGATCACCGTCACGCTCGCCGAGCTCAGCGACGCCCACTCCGCGCTGGCAGTCCTGTTCCCGTGATCAACACTGTTTCCTCGAACCAGGCTGCTAGCTTGTGACTGTGAGGCCTGTGCCTGCGCGCACAAGGGTCGACGGACCCGGTGAAGGTCGCTCAGATCGCGGCCGGTCACATCAAGACAGCCGGCAACACGCCGCTGCGAGCCCGCTTACTCGTGACGGCCCGCGCGACGAGTGCGGCGTGTTCGGCCTCTACGCACCCGGCCACGAAGTCTCGCGCTTGTCCTACTTCGCGCTATACGCGCTGCAGCACCGCGGCCAGGAATCCGCCGGCATCGCCGCAGCCGACCGCGGCGGCCACATCATCACCCGCCGCGAGCTCGGCCTGGTCAACCAAGTGTTCACCGAAAACGACCTGCGCACGCTCGCCGGCGAGCTTGCGATCGGTCACGTGCGCTACTCCACCACCGGCTCGAACGCCTGGGAGAACTCCCAGCCGGTGCAGCGCTCCGAAGGCACCCACGGCTCGCGCCGCGAGCTCGCGCTCGCCCACAACGGCAACCTCACCAACGCCGTCGAGCTGCACAACGAGCTGATCGCACGCGGCGTCACGTTCAGCTCAACCTCCGACTCGGAGATCGTCGCCGCGCTGATCGCCACCCACCCCGCCGTCGAGGTCGAGGATGCGATCGCCGACATCCTCCCGCGCCTGCGCGGCGCGTTCTCGATCGTCGTGATGACCAAGGACCGCGTGATCGCCTTCCGCGACCCGCACGGCGTGCACCCGCTCGCGCTCGGCACGCTGCCGCCCACGGCTGAGGAGCCGCCCGGCGCACCGGCGCGCTACTGCGTCTCCAGCGAGTCGTGCGCGTTCGACATCATCGGCGCCTCCTACCTGCGCGACGTCGAGCCCGGTGAGATGGTCACGCTCAGCGAAACCGGCCTGCAGAGCCGCCACGTCACGCCCGGCGCGCGCAAAGCGTTCTGCGTGTTCGAATACATCTACTTCGCGCGCCCGGATTCGCGCATGAACGAGCGCGTGCTGCAAGTCGCCCGTCGGCGCATGGGCGAGCTCCTGTGGCGCGAAGCCCCCGTCGACGCCGACATGGTGATCGCGATCCCCGACTCGGGCAACCCCGCCGCGCGCGGTCTCGCGCGCGCCTCGGGCCTGCCCCAGGACGACGGCTTCGTCAAGAACCGCTACGTCGCCCGCACGTTCATCCAGCCCGGCCAGGAGCTGCGCAAGCACGGTCTGCGCCTGAAGTTCAACCCGCTCCCCGACGTCGTCTCCGGCAAGCGCCTGATCGTCGTCGACGACTCGATCGTGCGCGGCAACACCACCCGCCAGATTGTGCAGATGCTGCGCGACGCCGGCGCACGCGAAGTACACATGCGCATCTCCGCCCCGCCGATCAAACACCCCTGCCACTACGGCATCGACATGAGCACGCGCGAAGAGATGATCGCCCACGGCCGCACCACCGCCGAAGTCGCCGCCGAGCTCGGCTGCGACTCGCTGCACTACCTCTCGCTCGACGGCGTCTATGAAGCCGTCGGCGGCCAGCGCGCCACCCACTGCGACGCCTGCTTCACCGGCGACTACCCGCTCGCGCGCAGCGACGAAGCGAACGGCAAGTACGCGCTCGAAGGGCCAACCCTGCCCCTGATCCGCGCCTGACGCCCGCCCCGTCGCCGCTGGGCGTTCTGACTATGTCGCGGCAGCCGCCGCAAGTCACGCGGCTCACTCGCCGCGGAAGTCGCGCGCCGCGCTCGCGTCGCTGTACGGGTTGTTGTACGGCCTGTGGGTGATCAGCTCTTCACCGCCGCGCCGCCCGGACCTGAACGCCGCCGCGAGGATGAGCAGAACCGCGATGGTGATGATGATCGCTACAAGCATTTTGGGAGCACCTCGATTTAGTCGCTGTTGCTGTTTGGTCTCAGGGGTGCCTCTCCAACCTCCTAATAGATGAAATCGAGCGATCGCACCGGTGTCTGTGATCCTGGTCACATCAGCCCGACGAATATCGTCTCGCGCGCAATGTCCGACTTCGCCCCCGCCACCTCATCCGAGCAGCCTTCCCCAAGCTCGCTGGCGACGCCGACGCCGAGCGGGGAACTCACGCAGAGCGAAGCGCCCACGCGGAGCGGGGAGCCCTCGCCCAGCGCGGAACAGCTGCCGATCGCCGTGCTCGTGTCCGGAGCCGGCACCAACCTGCAAGCGCTGCTCGACACCGTGCATGACCGCGAAGCACGGATCGTCGCCGTCGCCTCGAGCGTCGCGCAAGCCCCGGCGCTCGCGCGCGCGTCGAAACGCGGTGTGCCGACGGCCGTGTTCCCCCGCGCCGACCACCCCGACCGCGCCGCGCGCGACGCCGCGATGGCCGACTGGCTCGCGTCGCATGGCGCGCGCCTGGTGGTGCTCGCCGGCTACATGGAGCTGCTCAGCGCGTCGTTCCTCGACCGCTTTCCCCAAGCCGTGATCAACGTACACCCCTCGCTGCTCCCGGCCTTCCCGGGCCTCGGTGCGATCGAGCAGGCGCTCGCATACGGCGTCAAGGTGTTCGGCGTCACCGTGCATTTCGTCGACGCCGGCATGGACAGCGGCCCGGTGATCCTGCAGCGCGCTTGCGCCCCGCCCGACACGCGCGACCCGGCTGCTGTGCTCGACGCGCTGCGCCCGCTCGAGCACGCGCTGCTGCCCGACGCCGTGCGGCTGTTCGCGCGCGGCGCGCTGCGCCCCGACCCGCGCAACCCGCGCAACATCGTGGTCGCTGAGTAGGCTGCTGCGCATGACCATCGAGCACGCTCAGCCGGGTGCGGTGCGGGTACGCCGCGCGCTGCTCTCGGTATCCGACAAAGCCGGCATCGTCGACTTCGCGCGCGGGCTCACGGAGCTCGGCGTCGAGCTGATCTCAACCGGCGGCACCGCGCGCGAGCTGGCCAACGCCGGCCTGCCGGTGCGCTCGGTCGAGGACTTCACCGGCTTCCCGGAGATCATGGACGGGCGCGTCAAAACACTGCACCCGCGTCTGTACGCGGGCCTGCTCGCGCGCCGCGACGACGCCGCCCACCTGCAAGCCGCCGCGGAGCACGAGATCGAGCCGGTCGACCTGGTGTGCGTCAACCTCTACCCGTTCGAGCAAACCGTCGCCTCCGGCACCGCCGACGAGCAGGAAGTGATCGAGAACATCGACATCGGCGGCCCCACGATGATTCGCGCTGCCGCCAAGAACCACGCGTTCGCCGCGGTCGTGGTCGACCCGGCCGACTACAACACCGTGCTGGAGGAGCTGCAGACCGACGGCACCTTGCAGCTGCCCACGCGCCGGCGCCTGGCCGCGCGCGCATACGCATGCACGGCGCGCTATGACGCGGCGATCAGCAACTGGTTCGCCGCGCGCGTGTACGAGGGCTTCCCGCCGCGCTGGGCCAACGCGTACGAGAAGATCGCGGATTTGCGCTACGGCGAGAACCCGCACCAGCAGGCCGCGTTCTACGCCGACACCGCCGCCCCGACGCACCTGCTCGACGGCGTCGCGCAGCTGCACGGCAAGGAGCTGTCGTTCAACAACCTGCTCGACCTCAGCTCGGCGCGCGAGCTGGTCGAGGACTTCAGCGAGCCGGCGTGCGTGATCGTCAAGCACAACAACCCCTGTGGCTGTGCGCTTGGTGAAACCGGCCAGCAGGCGTACGAGCGCGCGTTCGCGTGCGACCCGCAGAGCGCGTACGGCGGTGTGATCGCGCTCAACCGGCGCGTCGACCACGCGTTCGCGCAAGCGCTCTCCCAGCAGTTCATCGAGGTGCTGCTTGCGCCCGGGTATGACCAGGATGCGCTCGACGTGCTGCAGACCAAGAAGAACGTGCGCCTGCTGGAGCTCGCGGACTGGCCGGCGCCGGACCACGGCGTCGAGACCAAGCCCGTGATCGGCGGCCTGCTCGCGCAGCAGCGCGACGCCGTCACCGAAACGCGCGCGCAGATGCAAGTGCTCACCGAACGCGCGCCGAGCGACGCGCAATGGGAGGATCTGCTGTTCGCGTGGAAAGTCTGCAAGCACGTGCGCTCCAACGCGATCGTGCTCGTCGCCGGCCGTGCCACGATCGGGATCGGCGCCGGTCAGATGAGCCGCGTCGACTCGGTGCGCCTCGCGGTCGAGAAAGCACGCGCCACCCAGCCCGCGCTGCTCGCCGGCGCCGTGCTCGCGTCCGACGCGTTCTTCCCGTTCGCCGACGGCCCCGAGCTCGCCGTGCAGGCGGGCATCGAAGCGATCATCCAGCCCGGCGGGTCGGTGCGGGACGACGAAGTCGTCGCCGCCGCGCACGCTGCCGGCGTGGCGATGGTCGCCACCGGCACGCGCCACTTTCGCCACTGATCCCGCGATCACGCAGCATTATCGATAGTTATCGAGCATCTTTATCGATGTGCTTGATAACTATGATTCCGATGCGCTACTATCGTCGCCAGCGGTCGAAGTGATAACACGCCGGAGAGGGAATGCAGACGCGAGTGCGGCGCCACAGAGGCGCCCAGCGCCTCGCTAGATCTCTGCGCGCGGTTTGGGGATCAAGGGACGTCCGACTTTACGGTCGCGCCCTTGATTATGCAATTGAGAGGAGACGGATTGATGATTGGTCGTGCTCGCCCCAGCCGGATGGCTGGGCATATCCGTATTGGCGCCGTAGCAACGCTGCCGTCCTCTCCCGGGCACACCCGCGCGCGCGCCGCGCGCGTCTCCCTGCTTGCGATCGCGATCTCTGCGCTGATCCCTGCGCTGGGCGCCTCAACGGCTGCCGCCGACCCGATCCTCGTCCAGCAGAGCATTTTCGGCAACATCACACTGGGTGTACAGCTTCTGAACCCCGGCGGTGTCGGCGTCGATACGACGACCGGCAACGTCTACGTCGCGGACACCGGCAACGCCCGTGTCGCGCAGTTCGACGCCAGCGGCCACTTCCTGATGGCATGGGGCTGGGGCGTGGTCGACGGCAGTGCCGTGCTGCAGACGTGCACCAGCAGCTGTCTGCCCGGCATCGCCGGCGGCGCAGCCGGCCAGTTCTCGACGCCCGAGGGAGTGGCGGTCGACAACTCGACCGGCTCATCCGCCGGCGATGTGTACGTGCTCGACTCGACCAACAAGGTCGTCGACAAGTTCAACTCCTCGGGCGCGTATCTCTCACAGCTGACCGGCACTGGCCCGAGCAGCCCGTTTGACACGCCGACCGGGGTCGCCGTCGACGTGCACGGCAATCTGTGGGTCTCCGACTCGGGCACCACCAACAGGGCGGAGGAGTTCGACAGCGCCGGCAGTCATCTGACAGGGTTCGCCGACAGCTACAGCTCGACGGCGGGGATCGCCGTCGACTCGAGCGACAACGTCTACCTGATCGACAGCGCCGGCAACGTCGACCGCTGGACCTCCGCGGGCGCCGGTCGCACCACGATCGACAGCGGCACCGCCGCTACCGCGATCGCGGTCGACCCGTCGACCAACAACCTCTACTCGGATCACGGCTACATCGTCTATGAGTACAACGCTGCTGGGTCCCAAATCTCGACACTCGGGTTGATCGGGGGCTCGCGCGGGCTGGCATACAACCCGCACATCGCGCTCCCGAACATCACCCCAGGCGCCCTGTACGTAGCGGACGCCGCTGGCAACAACGCGGAGATCATTGGCACCGACCCCCTGCTGCCACCTTCGATCGACGGCGAATCCGCCAGCGGCGTTGGCGCTGTCAGCGCCGTCGTGCACGCGCTGATCAACCCGCACTACAGCTCGAGCACCTACTTCGTGCAGTGGGGCACCGACACGTCCTACTCGGGCGGGGTGCTACCCGCGCCCCCGGGCCTGAGCCTCGCGGGCGGCGCCGCCGACGCCACCGACCACACCGCTAGCCTGCTGCTGAACCTGCTGCAGGCCCACACCACCTACCACTTCCGGTTCGTCGCGGTCAACCAGAACGGCACCACTCCCGGGCCCGATCGCACCTTCACCACCTACGCGGGCCTCGGCGCTTTTGCCCTGCCCGACCACCGCGCATTCGAGCTGGTCTCGCCGCTGAACAAGTACAACGGCGAAGTCGTGCCCAACGGGGCCTCCACGGTCGGGCCGTTCCTCGAGCAGGCGGCCCCGAGCGGCGACAAGGTCGAGTACGAGTCGCTGACCTCATTTCCAGGCGGCGCGCGCTCGGCGCCGATCGTCAGCAACTACATGGCCGCACGCAGTCCGGTCGGCTGGGTGACCGAGCCGATCTCTCCGCCGCGTAGGGAGCCGAGCGTGTTCGCTCCGTTCCAGTGGTTCTCGCCCGATCTGTCGGTCGGGGTTCTCCAGAGCCGCGACGTAGTGGGACTCGCGCCCGGCGCCCCATCGGACTACAACGATCTCTACTTGTGGCGTGACGCGGACAACAGCTACCAGGCCATCAACACCGTCACTCCCCCGAACCTGACTCCGAACACCAACAGCGCCCTCTTCCCGGGCGGGTTCGTGCTCAACTTCTTCGGAGCGTCGAGTGACCTCAGTCACGTCTTCTTCACTGCCACCGACTCATTGACGCCCGGGGCCCTGCCGAACAGCACCAGCTTCAACTGGGCCGAGGACCTCTACGAGTGGACCAACGGCCAGCTGCAGCTCGTCAGCGTGCTGCCCAACGGCGCGGCCGCACCCAACCCTGTGCCGGGGACAGCGGCCCCGTTCCCGCCCGACGGTCACGCCATATATGCCGGTGCGCCGACCTCGCTCAACTTCAACCATGTGGTCTCCAACGACGGCTCGCGCGTCTTTTTCACGAGCGGCGGCCAGCTGTACGTGCGCAAGAGCGGCATCAGCACCGCACGCGTCTCGGCCTCGGTGAAGACCAATGGCAGCGGGCCGGGCGGCAGCGACGCCCACGGTCCACAGGAAGCCGACTTCCAGGCGGCCAGCGCCGACGGCTCGAAGGTGTACTTCACTAGCAGCGAAGAGCTGACCAACGACGCCTACACCGGCGTCGCCGATGGCGGCAGCGACCTCTACGAGTACGACGTCGCTGCCGGCGCGCTGACCGACATCACCGCCGACAGCAACGTCACCGATGCGAATGGCGCCGGCGTGCTGGGCGTCCTCGGAGCGGGCGACGACGCGTCCTACCTGTACTTCGCGGCCAAGGGTAAGCTCGCGCCCGGCGCTGTCTCCGGGCGCGCCAACCTATACGTGCGCCACGCCGGGGTCACGACGCTGATCGCTCCGATCAGCACCGCGGACGACCTGGACTGGAGCCCGGACCTGATCAGCCGCGACTCAGCAGTCACACCGGATGGGCGTCATCTCGTGTTCATGTCGCTCGCCAGCCCGACCGGGTTCGTCAACATCGACGCGATCACCAACCACCCCGATACCGAGGTCTATGAGTACAGCGCCGATGATGCGAAGCTCGTCTGCGCGTCGTGCAAGCCGAGCAACGGCCAGCCGGTTGGACCCTCGAGCGTGCCGCAGGGGATCACGCCGCTGCTCAACCCGCGCTACGTCAGCGACGACGGCAGCCGCGTGTACTTCAACACCACCGACGTGCTGTGGTCTGGCGATCTCAATGGCAAGCAGGACGTCTACCAGTACGAAAATGGCCGGGTCAATCCGATCACCGACGGCACGAGCGTCGACGACGCCACGCTCGTGTCCATCAGCGCCAGCGGCAACGACGTGTTCTTCACGACCCGCGAGTCGCTGGTGGCGCCGGATGTCGACTCGAACGCGGATCTCTACGACGCGCGCGTCGGCGGCGGGTTCCCCGTCCCCAGGGCGGCCCCGGTGTGCACCACCGGCGAGGCATGTCGGCCGTTCTCACCTCCGGCGCCACTGTTCGGTCCGCCGATGAGCTCGACGTTCATCGGCAGCGGCAACGTCGTCCCGACGGCTGCCCCGACCGTTACCAAGGCAAAGCCCAAGGCGAAGCCGAAGAAGAAGTCGAAGGCCAAGCCGAAGGCGAAGAAGCAGGCCAAGAAGGCGAAGAAAGCCAAGCGCGCCAAGGCGAAGAAGACGAAAGCCAAGAAATCCGTGTCCCGTCGAGCGAAGCGATAAGGGAGGAGCGACCGATGCTAGGCAAACTCATCAGAAGCACTGTCGCGATCGCGATGACCGGTGCCCTGCTGGCGCTCGCGCCCGCCGCGCTGGCGTTCCCCGCACACGCCGATTTCGGGATCGCCGGCTTCGACGGGATCGTGCTCGATCAGAACGGCATCGCGACGACCCAGGCTGGCTCGCACCCCTACGTCGTGACGACCCACTTCGAGTTGAACACGGAAGCCTTCCCCGGCGGAGGCAGCGGCTCATCCAGCGAACTCCCCGCCGAGAATGCGAAGGACATCTACATCGAGCTCTCACCGGGTCTGATCGGCGACCCCAACACGACGCCGTTGTGCAGTCAGCAGCAGCTGCTCGGCGACGGCTGCCCCCCCAGCGATGCGGTCGGCACGATCAACTTCACGCTCTCCCTCGGGGGCAGCGCCTACACCCAGGGCGCGGTGGTCTACAACATGGTGCGCGCGCCGGGCGTCCCCGGGTCCTACGGCATCAGGCTCCCCGGGCTGCCCTCGCCGATCTACATCAACGCGGGGATCCGGACCGGCGGCGACTACGGCTTGACCGTGAAGATGGAGAACATCCCCTCGTCAGTCGGTCTGATCGGCGCTGACCTGGCGCTGTGGGGAGTGCCCGCCGATCCGAGTCACGACGCCGAGCGTGGTGGTCCGAGCACCGCCACCTCGCGTCCGTTCCTGACGCTGCCGACGTCGTGCATCGGGCCAGTGGTCTCTACGCTGCGCACCGACTCGTGGCAGCACCCGGGCGACTTCAAGGTCGCGACGTTCGTCACCCACAACAACGCCGGCGTGCCCGTCGGCGCGAGCGGCTGCAACTTCGTCGACTTCAGCCCCGGCTTCGGCGTGGTGCCGGACTCGACCACCGCGGATGCGCCCGACGGCTTCTCGGTGGGTGTCGGCATCCCGCAGAACGGCATCCCCAACCAGCTTGTCGAGGCGGACCTGAAGAAGGTCGAGCTGACGCTTCCACAGGGCGTCGCGCTGTCACCCGCCGGCCTGGCCGGTCTGCAGGGCTGCCCGCGCGCTCAGTTTGGCTACGACAGCCCGGCGCTGCCCACCTGCCCGGATGCCTCAAAGGTCGCGAACGTGCAGATCGACACGCCGCTGTTCCTCACACCGATGTTCGGCGCGGCGTATCTGGCACAGCAGACGGACAACCCGTTTGGCGCGCCGCTGGTGCTGTACGCATACGCGATCGGCCCCACCGGGGTGATCGAGAAGTTCGCGGGCCCCGTGACGATCGACCCCACCACCGGCCGGCTGACGCTCACGATCGACAACAGCCCGCAGCTGCCGTTCCTTACGTTCAAGCTCGGCTTCTTCGGCGGTCCGCGGGCATTGCTGACGAACCCGCCGGTATGCGGGCTGTACACCTCGAACGCCAGGCTGTCGCCGTGGAGCGGCACGCCCCCGGTCAACCTGACCAGCAGCTTCCCGGTGATCTCGAGCTGCACCAACTGGGCGTCGTTCGCACCGTCGTTCAGCGCGGGCACCACCAACAACCGTGCGGGCGCCGCCAGCCCGCTGTCGATTACGCTCTCGCGCAGCGACCAGAGCCAGCTGATCGCCGGCTTCAGCGTGCAGACCCCACCCGGACTGACCGGGCTGCCCGGTCACGTGCCGCTTTGTCCCGAGCCGCAGGCCTCACAGGGCAGCTGCGATCCGGCGAGCGCGATCGGTCACGTCACGCTCGGCGCCGGCGCGGGCTCCGCTCCGGCGTACCTCGGCGGCACCGTGTCACTGACAGGTCCGTACAAGGGCGCGCCGTTCGGGCTCTCAATCATGGTGCCTGGCCAGATCGGGCCGCTCAATGCGGGCAACCTGGTGATGCGCGCCGCCGTCGCGGTCGACCCGCGCACGTCGGGGCTCGTAATCGTCTCCGACCCGCTGCCGCAGCAGGCAGGCGGCATCGCGCTGCAGCTGCGCACGCTGAACATCACGCTGGATCGCGCGAGCGTGCTGCAGAACCCGACCGACTGCTCGCCGCTGGCGATCACCGGCACCGCGGTCAGCGCCCAGGGGGTCAGCGCGCCGCTGGCATCCCGCTACCAGGCGTCCGACTGCTCGGCGCTGTCGTTCAAGCCGAAGCTGACCGCCGCAACCACGTACTCACACACGAGCGCGAGCCTGCGAACGGACCTGGTAACGCCAGCCGGCGGCACGAACGTCAAGACGTTGAAGATGACGCTGCCCAAGCAGCTCGCCCCGCGCGCTGCCACTCTCCGTCACGCCTGCCCGGCTGCCACGTTCGCCGCCAATCCCGCGGCGTGCAAGTCGACGGCGATAGTTGGCCTGGGCACCGCCACCACACCGGTGTTGCCGGTGCCGATCGTCGGCCCCGCATACCTGGTGGCACACGGCTCGAGCACACCCGACATCAACGTGCTGCTGCAGGGCTACGGCGTCAAGCTGATCCTCACAGGCACGCTGTCGATCAAGAACGGCGTCACCACCGTGGCGTTCCCATCGCTGCCGGATGTGCCGACCCCAACGTTCGACCTGAGCCTGCCCAAGGGCCCCAACGCGCTGCTCGCGGGCAACGGCACGATCTGCTCCGCCAAGACCATCACGGTTGCGGCGGCGCTGACCGCTCAGAACGCCGCCGTCGCCAAGAGCTCCGCCAGCCTCAAGCGCAGCGGCTGCGGCAAGCCGAAGGTCAAGACCAAGGCGAAGAAGGCGAAGAAGTCCGGCAAGGCCAAGAAGGCCGCGCGCCACGGTTAGGCGGCTTCGCCGAAGCACAACGGAGCGCAAGTGCGGCGCCCATCGTGGGCGTCGCACATGAGCTCCGGAATGCCCTCAGTCGCGCGCGGCGGCTGACACGCCGAGCACCGGGTCCTGGGGCTCTTCCGCGGCGGCCTTGCGCATGCCTTCGACGAGCCCCGCGCTGTCGGCTTGCATGCGCCGCTCGGTCAGCGGCTGCAGCGCGCCGCGCAGCAGCATCATCGCTCCGACCCAGCGCGGCGCCCACAGGCGCGCCGAGCGCCGCTCGATGCCGAGCTCGATCGCGTCGATCGCTTTCGACAGCGGCGCCGGGTTGCGCATGAACCCGGGCATCTGGGTGGTCATCGTGCCAGCTGAGGGCAGCGCGAAGCTCGCGCGCACGAGGTCGGTGTCGATGAACCCGAAGTACGCACACCCGACGCGCGCGCCGGTCGGCGAGGTTTCGATGCGCAGCGAGTCGCTGAGTGCTTCGACGGCTGCTTTGCTCGCCGTGTAGGGGCCCATCAGCGGCGCGTGCGCGACCGCCGCGAGCGAGGCGATGTTGAGCAGATATCCGCGGCGCGCGATGATGTGCTCGATCAGCACGCGGTCGGTGCGCCACACCCCCAGCATGTTCACCGCGAGCGTGCGCTCGACCTGCTCGACCGGCGCTGTGGCGAGGGCGCCGACGAACGCGATGCCGGCGTTGGCGATCCCCACGTCGATACCGCCGAAGCGCTCGACGGTGGCGCGCGCGGCGCGCTCCAGCGACTCCATGTCGGTGACATCCGCTTCGAAGCTCACGGCGCGGTCGCCGAGCTCCGCGGCGAGCGCTTCCAGGCGCTCAGGCTCGAGGCCGACGAGCGCGACGTTCGCGCCCTTGCTGTGCAGCCGGCGTGCCGTTTCCGCGCCGATGCCGCGCGCGGCGCCGGTGATGAACACGGTACGCCCATTCACGTCGAAAGGCGTGGTTGACCTACGACTCATGCGACATACCTCCGGTTCGGGGGAATTGCTCTAAGGCGGTTAGGCAGACAGCAGTTGAACAGACAACGGTTCGGTAGACAAGCGGGTTTGCCGCGCTGCGTCTCAGGAGACCAGCGCTGCTTGCGCCGGCGTGGATGGGGGAGACCCATCGGTGCTCGTGCGCGTGCGTAGATGGTAATCGTCGGGCGCGAAATCACGCGTGCGCTTGCGGAACGGCCAGGTGAAGCCCGGCCAGATCGTCGTGTTCTTGCCGGTGTCGTCGATGTACCAGCTGGCACAGCCGCCGGAGTTCCACACGCTGCCCTCCAGCTCGCGCTGCACGCGCTGGTTGTAGAGCTTCTGGGTGGTCTCACGCACCTCGACCACGTCGGTGGCGCTGCGCTTCATGAAACGCAAGCACTCGAGCAGGTGGTTGAGCTGAGATTCGATCATGAACACGATCGAGTTGTGCCCCAGCCCGGTGTTCGGGCCGACGAGCATGAACAGGTTGGGGAACCCAGCGATGCTCGCGCCGAGGTACGCCTGCGGGCTGCTCTTCCAGGTGTCCGCCAGTGAGCGTCCGTCGCGCCCGCGCACCCACTGCGCGATCGGCTGATCGGTGACGTGGAAGCCGGTGCCGAGGATGATCGTGTCGACTGGGCGCTCCTCGCCGGCGCTCGTGACGATCGCGTGCGGCTTGATCGCGCTGATCCCGTCGGTCACGACTTCGACATTCGGCTGCGTGAGCGCGGGGTAGTACTCGTTGGAGATCAGCACGCGCTTGCACCCGAGGCGGTAGCGCGGCGTCAGCTGCTCGCGCAGCTCGGGGTCCTTGACTTGCGCGTGCAGGTGACCCAACGCCATGCGCTCGCCGAGCGTGCCTTCGCGCGGGTGCATGAACCCGATCACGAACAGCTCACGAGCCCAGTAGATCGCGGCGCGCATCGCCAGCTGCGCGGGCGGGAACAACCGGTAGAGCAGTTGCTCGCGCCTGGAGATCGGGCGATCGCGGTGCCGGGTGACCCACGGCGGCGTGCGCTGGTACAGGTCGAGCTGCTGCACTTGCGGCTGGATCCGCGGCACGAGCTGGATCGACGACGCGCCGGTGCCGATCACCGCCACGCGCTCGCCGTCGAGCGCGTGCTCGTGATCCCAGCGCGCGGAGTGGAAGATCTTGCCCTGGAAGCTCTCGATCCCGTCGATGTCCGGCAGCTTGGGGTCGCTGAGCGGGCCGGCCGCGGCGATCACGATGTCCGCGCTGAAGTTGCCCGCGGTCGTGTCGAGCAGCCACCGCTGCGCCTGCTCGTCCCAGTTCGCGGCGGTGACCTCGTGGCGGTAGCGCACGTGCTGCTCGACGCCGTGCTCGCGCGAGCAGCGCCGCAAGTACTCCCAGATCTCCGGCTGCTTGGAGAACGTACGGCTCCACTTGGGGTTCGGGGCGAACGAGAACGAGTACAGGTGCGACGGGACGTCGCACGCGCACCCGGGGTAAGTGTTGTCGCGCCACGTGCCGCCGACGTCCTCGGCGCGCTCGAGCACCACGAAGTCGTGGATGCCCTCCTGCTTGAAGCGGATCGCCGCGCCGAGGCCGGAGAAGCCCGAGCCGATGATCACGATGTGATGGTGCTCGGCGGCGGCGCTCATGCCTCCAGCGCCTCGCGCCGGCGCTCGCGCCTGGTGACGAACAGCAGCCAGCCGACGAGCACGATCACGGGGCCCATGAAGATCGGCAGGTCGATCAGCAGGTGGCTCGAGCAAGCCAGCGGCAGTCCCAGGGCGCCCATCATGCGGTCCTCGCGGCAGCGCCGGCGGAGGAGAGCGACTGTGCGCGCCCACCACTGCCGCCCGCGGTCGGTCCGCTGTCGTTCAGGCGCCGCAAGCCGAGCGCGATCGCGGCGAGCCAGCCGGCGACGATCGCGCCGAGCAGCAGGTACGCGGGTAGCGTCAGCCACAGCGCGCCGCCGACCGACTCGCGCTGTAGCACCTGCTTGTCGCGCTGCAGCGAACGCGTGAAGCTCGCCAAGGCAGGTACCGCTTTGGCGGGGATCGCCGGGTCGGCGGGCATGTAGATCGGGACCGCGTCAACGGAGCGCCCGTTGGCGATGCGCAGCATTGTCTTCCAGTTGCCGTACGCGGGCAGCGGCCGGGTGGTGGCGTACGTGCCCGGCGCGGTGCGGCGCAGCCGGTCGATCACCAGTCCGTCGCCCTGCCACGCGGTGACCGTCACCCACTGGGCAGCTCGTGTGATGCTCGCGGGGGAGACCCGGAAGCTGCCGGCGACGGTGCGCTGTGGTCCGCCGTTCACCGTGTGCAGCGTCGCGGTCACGGTGGTCGGCGAGCCGAGCGTCATCGGCATCGGGAACGCAATGCACGCAAGCGCTACGGCGCCCGCCAGGCCGGCGAGCCATGCCGGCGCTCCGGCCTGGCTGGCGCTCTGCCCGCCTGTGGTGAATCCTGAGGTTGAGTGTGCGCTTACGGTCGGCTCCACGCCGTCGGATGCCGCCCGCAGATCGGGGCGATCGCGGTTGAGCGCATCACCGATGACCCCGCCGAGCACGCCGCCGGCGAGCGCCGCGGCCAGCCCGAGGATCGCAGCCTCTGGCAGCATCGACGCGGGCCAGGGGAGCGGCATCCACAGATGGCTCCACGCCCATTCGGCGGCCAGCCCTAGCGTGCCGATCAGCGCGCCGGATACGGCGCCGAGCGTCACCGGGCGCACGCGCGGCAGCGCCAGCGCGGCGAGCTCCACCAGGATCGCTTCGGGGATGTACAGCGGGAAGTGCAGCGCCGTCTCGCCGAGCAGCTGGTGGATCACCAGGCTCAGCGTGCCGAACACGAGCAGGTAGAGCAGGCAGGCGAACAGCGCTCCGCCGCGCCCGAGGCGCACGCGTGCGGCTACGAGCCCGGCGCCGGTGGCGAGCGCGATCAGGATCGGCTGGTATACGAGCTGGAACTGCGGCACGCCGAAGTCGAACTCACCCTGCAGTGTTGACAGGCCGATCAGGAACGACCCGCCGATCAGCGCTTCGCGCCAGTGCATCAGGATCGTCTGCGGCTTCGAGATCGGCGCCGGCGGGTTGATCGCCGATGTCGCGCTCGCGGTGCTGCGCGCACGCGCGCCTTCGACGAGCAGCACCCATACGCCGAGCGTCGACAGCGACGCTCCGCCGACCATCAGCACGTGGGTCGGCCCCCACAGCGTCACGTCCTGGCCGAATAGCGTGTGCCACACGTCGTCGAGCGGGAACCCGATCAGCGCAAACGATCCGCACACGAAGATCAGCAGCCCGCCGAGCGGCGCGTGCCAACCGCGTGCCAGGCGCACTGAGCTGGGCGGCGCGTCAGCGCCGTGCTCGTCCGCGCCGAGCACGATCGCCAGGAACCCGCCGAGCGCGATGCCGGCGAGGCCGGCGAGGATCGGGAAGTGGGCGGCGGTGCCGAACGGGCCCGAGTCACGGCCGGTGTCGATGTGCTTGGACACGTCCCAGTAGAACCCGAACACGGCGGTGAGCTGCGACACGCCGAGGACAGCCGTCGGCAGCGCGGCCCAGCCGGGGAGGCCGGTGAGACGTGACGCGCGCGCCGCGGCGGTGGCGAGCCAGGTGATGCGCCCGGCGCGATGTGCGGCGGCGATCCACAGCACGAGCGCGCTGAACATCGTGGCAACGGCGCTCGCCCACACGATGTCGCCGAGCGGCGCCCCGCGTGCAGGCGGCGCGGCGACAGCCAGCAGCTCAGGAAAAAAGGACATCGCAGCTCTCCTTGCAGTCGGACGAGATCACTTGCCCAGATACTCCACCCATAGATAGATGTTACATCATTTGATGTCACGTCATATGGTGTCCCCTCGTACTATGTATGCTGGTCAGGTGGCCAGTCGGAGATTGAGCGCGGTCGAACCGCCTGCAGAGGAGCTGCTCAGCAGCGCGCAGGAGTCGCTCAGCAGCGCGGACGCGTCGCTTGCTGCCAGCGCGGAGGCGTCGCTCGCCAGCGATGAGGAGTCGCTCACGATCGAGCAGCTCGCGGCGGAGAGCGGCATGACGGTGCGCAACATCCGCGCGCACCGCGCGCGTGGGCTGCTGCCGGCGCCGGACGTGCGCGATCGCGTGGGGTACTACGGGCCTGAGCATCTCGCGCGCTTGCGGCTGATCCAGCAGATGCAGTCCGACGGGTTCAACCTGCGCGCGATCGAGCGGCTGCTGGAGGAGACGCAGGGCCATCCCGATGCGCTGCTGAGTCTCAAGCAGGCGGTGGTGGCGCCGTTCGAGACCGAGCAGCCGCGTGTGTACACGCGCGCGGAGCTGATCGAGCGCTTCGGCGCGGAAGCCGACGAGCACGCGCTCGCGCGCGCACAGCAGATCGGCCTGCTGGTGGAGCTCGGGGAGAACCGCTACGAAGCGCCGATGCCGTCGCTGCTCGACGCGGCCGAGGAGGTGGTCAAGCGCGGCGTGCCGCTGAGTCACGCGCTGACGGTCGTGTCGCGGTTGCGCGACCAGTGCAAAGCAGTGGCGCGTGAGTTCGTGCGGCTGTTCCTCGAAGACGTGTGGAAGCCGTTCGCGGCCGCCGGGTATCCGCCCGAGCGCTGGTCAGAGGTGACGGAGTCGATCGAGCGCTTGCGCCCGCTGTCCTCGCAGGCGCTGCTCGCGGCCTACCAGCTCACCATGTCACAGGAAGTGGAGAAGGCGTTCGGGCGCGAGCTGGAACGACTCACCCGCCGCCGCCGGTAGCACCGGTTTGACGGACGCGCTGACGCTTTGCCAGCGGGGCTATCGCGGTTGCGTGTGTTGGGTTTTAGTCTGCTCGACGTTCATATCGGTACCTCAAACTTGTGGTACTTTGCTGACAGTTAGAATCTGTCGGGCCGGCGGTGAAACCGGTGGTTTGTTGCGAATGGGGGGTGGGGAGTGGAAGCGCACAGTAGTCAGGGCGGGCTCACGCTAAAAGCGTATGGCGGCGACGGCGCGGTGCTGCTGGCGTTCGACGTAGACGACTCGCTGCGCGCCGATCTCGCGGGCTTCGCGGTCGAATATTCCGCGCCCGGCTCACCGCCGCGCTGGATCGCTAACCGGCTCACGTTCAACAAGCCGATCGTCGCCGCCACGACTCCCGAGGAGCGCCGCGCGATCTGGACGCCGACGTCGCAGGCGCCGCTGCAGAAGTTCCACTGGGTTCACTTCCCCTCCGAAGTGCTGGCGGGCAACTTCACCTACACGGCGACAGCGATGCTGTTCAAGACGGGCAGCGAGACAGAGCTTCAGAGCGGGCCGCAGACTTCGGTGCAACTCGACCTCGCTGCCACGCATCACAAGCGCTTCCGGCTGGGGTTCACCCGCGGGTATCTCTCGTCGCAGGCGTACGCGGATCGCTTCAACAACGCGCCGATCGTGCCCAGTCCAGAGACGATCGACTTCGACACGCAGCCGTTCGAGGCGCAGTACGAGTGGCTCGGGTTCGACGCGCGCAAGCTGATCTTCGAGCTGCTCGACGAGACGCTCGCCGATCCGGGGCTCAGCCTCGACGTGCTCGCGTACGACCTCGACGAGCCCGATGTGATTCGGCGCCTGCAGCAGCTCGGCTCACGGGTGCGCGTGTTCCTCGATGACTCTGACAGCCACACCAAGCCCAACGCGCACGGCGAGCTGCCGTTGGAAGCAGACGCCAAGCGACTGCTGAGCGGCTCCGCCGGGGCGGCCAACGTGAAGACCGGGCACTTCCAGCGTTTCGCGCACAACAAGGTGCTGATTCAGCGCCGTGGCGACACGGCGCTGAAGGTGCTCGCCGGCTCGGCGAACTTCTCGGTGCGCGGACTGTACGTGCAGTCGAACAACGTGTTCCTGTTCGACGATCCCGGCACGGCGGAGCTCTACGAGCAGGCGTTCGAGCAGGCCTGGGCGCACCCGCTGGGCGAGTTCGACCAGAGTCCGATCGCAGCCAAGTGGTTCGAGCGCAGTGGCGAGGGCCTGCCGGATTTCGCCGTCAGCTTCTCGCCGCACACCGACGAGTCTGTTTCACTCGCGCGTGTCGCCGATGCGATCGCGCAGGCGCAGAGCTCGGTGCTGTTCGCGGTGATGGAGATCGGCAACAGCTCGGGCCCGGTGGTCAAGCAGATCTCCGAGCTGCCGACTCGCTCCGGGTTGTACGCGTTCGGCACCACCCAGAAGCTCGACGGCGCGCTGAAGGTCACCACGCCGGCCGACCCGAACTCGCCGTTCATCCCGTTCTCCTACCTGAGCAAGCAGACCCCGGCGCCGTTCCGCGCCGAGGTGGCTGGCGGCGCGGGCATCGTGATTCACGACAAGTTCGTCGTGTGCGACTTCAACGGCGCACACCCGGTCGTGTTCGCAGGCTCCTCAAATCTCGCCGGCGGCGGCGAGCGCGAGAACGGCGACAACCTGGTGGCGTTCAGCGACCGCGACGTTGCCACCGCATACGCGATCGAGGCGATCCAGATGATCGACCACTACCGCTTCCGTGCGGTTCAGAGCAAAGCGACGCAGCAAACACCGCTGCGCCTGAAGCAACGCAGCGAGGATTGGACTCACGACTACTTCGACCCAGCGTCGCCCCGCCAGCACGAACGGCTGCTGTTCGTCAGCTGATGCGCCTCGAGCTCGACGAGCGGTGAACGATCTGAGGGACGCGCGCCCGGTGAACAACCCAATGCGCGCGGGCCCGACGAACCATTCGATGGGCGCGCGCCCGGTGAACGATCCGATGCGCGCGGGCCCGACGAACGATCCGATGCGCGCGCGCCAGATCACGGCCGGATGGGGCGCGGCGTAGATGGCGCACCCGATCGAAGCACTCCGCAAGGCGGCCACGGCCGTCGATTTCGTCCCGGACGAGAGCAACAGAGGCTCGGCCTTCCTGATGGCGTCGCTCACCGCGATCGCGGGGATCTTCACGGTGCTTGGGCTCACCGGTGGGCTGATCGGTCGCATGGCGAGAAATCACCCGGTGTTCGCAGGCGGCGCGCTGGCCGTTGCCGGCGGCGCCGTCGTAGTCGGCTTCATCGGCGGCGGGCTCACCGGGGTAAAGCAGAGACACGCGCTGAATCTGGGGATCGGGCTGTTCCTGGTCGCGGCGGTCTTGGCGATCCTCGCGGGGATCTCCACTTGGGGCGATGCCACCACCCCGCGCGTGACCGCCACGGCAAAGCGCACCGCCAGTGGCGAGGCGCTGGCGATCTCAGTCAAGGACAGCGGGATGAAGGCGAAGCAGAAGCTGGTGGTGTCCGTCTGGCCGATCGCGGGGGTGACCGGCCCGAGCTCCGTCGACGGGGCGCCGCTCGATGCTGCCGTCGACTACCGCACCGGGGGGTTGCCGCTGTATCAATCGATCAACGGACCGAATTCCGACGGCGAGGTGGATCTCTCGCAGGACGTGCCGCTCCCGGATGACTACCCGCCGTCGGTGATCGTCCAAGCGGTCGTGGAAGGCGGCCGTCCCAGCGACTGTTTCAAGAGCAAGAGCCACTCCGGCTGCGTGACACTCAGCCTCGGCGACGCGGGCACCCCACAGCTCGATGCATCCTGGGCGGGGCTCGACAGCAGCCACCCCCGGCTCGGGCTCGCGGTCAGCGCCGAGAACATCCCGCGCCAGCTGCTGTACGTGCGTGCGCTCGTGCGTGGCTCACCCACGCGCCGCGGGATCGCCAAGCGCCATGAGATCGCACGCGTCAAGCTCACGCCGGCGGCGAGCGGCGACGTTCGGCACAAGCTCGACCTGATGCTGCCGGCGCACGCACGCACAGTGTGCGTGGTGGCGAGCACCGCCGGCAACGTCACCTGCCCGCCGATCCTCAAAGCTTCCCCCAGCGCTGCCGCGGAGTGCGCCAAGACGCTGCACCAGCAGCAGGTCAGCTCGCTCGGCACGGTGCCTCAACGGCAGCCCGAGCTGCTTACGACGTGCAGGCGCAGCATCCTCCTGAGCCAGCAGCACGGCACCACGTGGGAGCGGTTCCTCGTGCCGCGCTGACGAGTCTAGGCGGCGGTTCGATGCGCGGCCTGGGACTCGAACCCAGCCCGCCGGATTAAAAGTCCGGTGCTCTACCCGATGAGCTAGCCGCGCCCGCCCAGTCTGGCAGATGGCGCATACCTGCCGGCGAGTCGCGGGGTGGCGCGCGCGGCCACTAGACTGGGGCTCCCGCGCCCCCATGGTGTAGCGGTTAGCACGCGAGCCTTTCACGCTCGTAGCGGGGGTTCGATTCCCCCTGGGGGTACTCAGAGGCGTGGGTGGCCCGAGACCCATGCAGAGGTTCGGGCTTGTGGCCCGATGGAGTATTGAGTGCGGTCGGCGGTCGGCGGTCGGCGGTCGGCGGTCGGCGGTCGGCGGTCGGCGGTCGGCGGTCGGCGGTCGGCGGTCGGCGGTCGGCGAGTTGGGCGTCAGCCGTCGGCGAGCGGCAGGAGCTAGCGGTTAGTCGTCGGCGAGTGCGGCGGCAGCTGCGTGTCGATGTACCGCTTCGCCAGACGTTTGGGCGCGCGGCAGAGCCACGCCTCGACGATCAGCTCGTGGAGCTCGTCCGGGCTGATCTCTTCCAGGCGCACGAGCACCGCGGGGTAGCCGTCGAAATGTGGGGTGGTGAAGAACACCGCCGGATCGTCGGCGAGCAGCGCATCCTTCGCGCCGAGATGCTCCACTCGCGCGCCGAGGATCGGGCCGGTCGGAGCATCGTCGCCGAGCGCCTGAACGTCTGCGGGCCGCAGCGGGCGCTCCCAGACGAACCCCTTCTTCCGTACCCGCCACGAAGCGGTCCCATGCGAAGACTCCTCGCTGGACTCCGGCAGCGCGAGCGCGATCCGACGCACGTCATCCCAGCTGGCCACGCTGCTGAATCTAGCGTGCCGGGTGGCGACGCGATCGGCTGCGTCTACACCGACGTCGACCGCCGCTACTTCCACTCCAACGCCGGCCTGCCGCCCTCCGAGCAGTACTCGGAAATCAACATCCAGCCCGGCTACCAGCTGCTCTTCGGCAAAAAGGCGCTGGAGTACGTGCGCTACCGCCACACCGACACGGATCTGGTCCGCTCCTCGCGCCAGCAGGACTTCATCAGCGCCGCCCGCCAGCAGATCTCGATCCAGGACCTGGTCTTCGACCAGAGCGGCCTGATCGACATCTTCACCAAATACACCACATCTGACGTCAACGACAAGGAAACGATGCTGCAGGTGCTGAAGTTGTTTCTCGCCTCCCGCAACGCGACGATCAACGAGGTCCACTTCCCGGCCGAACTGGGCCCGAGCTTCGTCTACACGACGCCGGAAGCGGTCAACGAAGCGGTCAACATGTTCCTCGGGATCGAAGCCAGCGGCGGCTCGCGCGGCTCGCTCGAAGGCGGCGGTGGCAAGAAGAAGGGCGGCAAGAAGGGCAAGAAGCGTTCGAAGCCGATCAAGCCGCACATCGCCAAGCCGAAGCCGCCCGGCAGCGACGGCCTGGTCCCGGCTCGCGAAGCGGGCGAAGCCGAGGGCGAAGCGGCGGCGCGCAAGCTCAGCGCCGGCTTCCCCGTCTTCTATCCGAGCCGGTTGCCGCCGGGTGCCTACTACCAGGAAAGCAACAGCTACGAACACATCCAGGATCCGCGCGTCTACCACTTCAAAGACACCGATGGCGAACGCCACGCCGCCTACCGGATGGTCGGCGAGCTGGAACTCTCCGACGGCACCCACTACTTCGGGATCCAGGGGATCCAGGGCTGGTCGGACCCGCCGATCCTCAACAACCCGAGCCTGACCAAGACCATTCACGGCCGCGAATACGAGATCTACGTCGACGG
>DATINL010000028.1:0-40179 GCA_035474295.1 Solirubrobacteraceae bacterium | reverse complement strand
GTTTACGAGCACGTTGCCGTTTGCGACGCAGTTGGGTCAGTTAACTGGCAAGATTGTTGATACGATTAATCGCCCGACCTTCTTGATTTCGTTTACGGCGGCTTGTCCGCTTGTGGGGAGTACGAGTCTAGCGTTTGCTGCGGCGAGTCTGTTGCGCCAGTCCTCGATCATGACCTGTGCCTCGGTGACACAGAAGAACAGTTCGATGCTGAGCAGCTCGTCGCACGCCCTTGAGCCGAAGGACTCAACGTACGCGTCCTGTTGACGGGGTCCCCATGAAGTGAGCCAGGCTGGATGCGTGGTCGTGTTTCCCGTGATGGGATGGAAGGATGGACACGATCATGAAGCGGCGCAGGCATACCCCGGAGCAGGCTGTCAGGAAGATCAGGGAGGGCGAACGACTGTTGAACGAGGGCCAGGATCTCGTCGAGGTGCTGCGCCATCTCGAAGTCTCGGAGGCGACGCGCCTGGGGCTAAGGCCTGGGTGAGCGATCGAGAAGGAGACGATGCGCTCCTCGATCATCTTCGGCAGCTGGTTGGGCATCTGTGGCCGGCGGCGCTCGCGGGGGCGCAGCATCTCAAGCCGTGACGGTCGACTTGGCGCTTCCAGTGGTAGTAGGTCGAGCGGTGCACCCCGAACGTCCGGCACGCCGCCGAGACACTCGTTCTCGCTGCCTCCGCGAATAGCTGCTGGCGGTAGCCGAACAACACGTCATCTTTCGTCATATGGCTCTGCTCCTCTTCACTTTGCCGGTGAAGGAGGCAGCCTGAGCCACGGCGCAGACGGGTCCCGCCGATCGGCGGGACCCGTCTAACCTCAAAGACCAATCAAGCCCCCAACTGTCGGGAGCACACGGAGACAGACCAGCTTAGGCCATCAACGCAGGCAATCAGGTCAGCGAACACAAGATCACTAACAGCCTCTTGGAATTGTTGACGGGCGAGCCAGCGGCGGTGAGCGGCAGTCCACGTCGAGGACTCGGGATAGACCCGGCCGTGGCGTAACATCATCTTCGAGACCCGGTGACGAGCCGTCATCAGATCCCTTCGGCATGCGTCGTGAGCACGCACGAGCTCGCGGGCAGCCTCGACCTCGACTGGTGGGACGAGGACCGTGGTCAACGAGCCCGCCAGTAGCAACCGGGCGAGCAGCTCTGCGTCCTTACGGTCAGTCTTCACCCGATCTGACGGGCCCCGGGGTGTCTTACCCGGCGCGATCACCTCGACGGGCACACCAGCAGCCCTCGCAGCGCGATAAAGCCCGAACCCAGTCGGCCCCGCCTTATAGCAACAACGCACCGGGCCAGGCAACCCGCAAGCCACGCAACCGGCTCCTCAACGCCCGGCCCGAACCGCGCGCGCAGCAACTCACCCGTCGAGACGTCAATCGCTGCGGCACACGTCGAGCGCGCATGGACATCAAGCCCCACATAAGTCACCATCCCAGTCATGGCCGGACCTCCTCAATAATTGGGTCAGCCGGAGCCACTCTCCAGCCAGACAAACCCCCGCGAGGAGTGTCCGGCCTACCTCCGACGGTCAACCCAGCGGGCGACCTACGACATAGGGTCTAGGGCCAGATCAGTTTACGAGCGTTCGCCGTTTGCGACGCAGTTGGGTCAGTTATCTGGGAACATTGGTGATACGATTGATCGTCCGATTGTCTTGATTTCGTTCACGCCGGCTTGTCCGCTCGTGGGGGGTACGGTTCTAGCGTTACCGGCCTGTGGGCGCCGGGGTGGGTTCAAGCGAACGTCGCAACGATGGCTTGGTGTCAGCAAGCTATCAGCGCATCGAATAGTTTCTGTGGCGGGTGGTCGTTGAGCACGATTCTGGGGCGGGCGTTGAGCTCGTTCTCCACGGCGAGGAGGTGCTCGGCGGTGTGTGCGGTCAGGTCGGTGCCCTTGGGGAAGTAGTCGCGCAGAAGTCCGTTGGTGTTCTCGTTGCTGCCGCGCTGCCAGGGTGACCGCGAGTCGCAGAAGTACACCGCGACACCGAGGGACTTGGTGATGCTGAGGTGGCGTGCCATCTCCGTGCCCTGGTCCCAGGTAATCGACCGCAATAGGTTGCCGGGTAGATCGCCCATCCGCGCTTGAAGGGCCTCATGCAGGCTGTCGGCGTCTCGGCAGCGAAGGTGCAGAAGCCTCACGAGTCGGGTCTGGCGCTCGACGAGGGTGCCGATCGCTGAGCCCTGGTTTTTGCCGACGATCAGGTCGCCCTCCCAATGGCCGGCCTCTGAACGATCGTCGACGTGCGCAGGACGTTCGTGGATCGTGAGCATCGGCTGCTCGAACCGTGACCGGCGGCGGTCCGTTCGCTGCTGAGCGCGGCGGTGATCCCGACCTGTGCGCAGTGGGGAGCGCCGGTGTGGCGCCAGCCGCGTAGGTCTCATGAGAGGTGATCCCGACTCGTAGAGAGCCTGGTAGATGCTCTCATGCGACAGCCACATCGCCGGTTCTTCGGGGAAGCGCTTGCGCAGTTGCCTGCTGATCTGCTCTGGGCTCCAACGCTGCTCCAGTAGCTCGGCGACGACACGGCCCAGGTCGTGGTTGGTCTCTATGCGGCGGTGGCGATGGCGTGCGCGACGGGCGCACGCGCAACGGTGCGCCTCGAATGGCCGGTAGCCTGGCCGGCGGCCCGCGGTTCGGTTGCGCTTCAGCTCCCTGGAGATCGTGGACGGCGACCGGCCGACCCGCCGAGAGCTGTCACGGACCCCGACGCCCTCACGGTGCAGGTCGGCGATCTCGATCCTCTCTTGCTGAGAGAGATACCTCGGGCTGACCGTGCGGACCTCAAGGCGGTCGAGCGGCTCGACGAACTCTACCGCGACACCGTCGCGGTAGACGGTGTAGCCCCGGGTCCAGTTGGCCGCGGCGCTCCTGGAGATACCGACCTCACGGGCTGCGCCACGGATGCTCCAACCCTGTGCTCGCAGTTTCATGAACCGCTGGCGCTTGGCCGAAAGCGGGCGGCGCCCCGGCCCCTTCTTGACACGACGACTCGACAACACGACCTCCTGAAATCAGGGAAGTGTTGCGACGTTCGCTTGAACCCACCCCGGCAAAACTGGCCTACCTTTCAGCCGACCTTGACACCCGGCCCGAGTCTATTAATGCTCCTGTCGAACTTAAATCCGTCGCTCGTGAATGAGACGGCGGTGTGTTCGGGTGCGATTCCGTCAACGCTGACGGCGAAGTGAAGCAGGCACCCTGGCTCAAGGTGGTAGTGGTACGCTGCAGGGCACACAGGGTATGCTCATCCGTGCGACTACTACGCTGGATGGTACGGTCGAGTTGTGGAAGGTCACGACTGCTGTGACGTTACCGCCGGTCCCTCCCGCGTGTACGAGCCTGGCGGCATGATTAGCGACGCTTTGGCAAAGGCTGGCTAGCGTGGTGGGTCACAGCAGTGACCGGATGATCCCTCATCCCCCTGCTAATGCTTGGACAGGCTCCACGTAGTGAGGGAATCAGAAACAGCGCTTCCGATCTAGTCGTGTCTGGCTTATGATCATTTATCGAAGAGCTGGGCAAGAACATTGTCTCTGGGGCTTGCGGTAATAGAGGTCTCGTTAGCTCCGGCAGCCGCTTAGAGCTGATGGGCATCGGTAGGAGGAGAGGAGCTGGCTATGAGCTTGGGAGCGGTGCGTTTTGGAGGGCCACGGGGTGGGCATGCT
Source organism: Solirubrobacteraceae bacterium (assembly GCA_035474295.1). Taxonomy (GTDB): domain Bacteria; phylum Actinomycetota; class Thermoleophilia; order Solirubrobacterales; family Solirubrobacteraceae; genus Palsa-744. The sequence goes on along the minus strand of DATINL010000028.1, from coordinate 36,503 downwards.
GTCTTCTGTGCCGGCCTAAGCAGATGCTGGCGCGGCGCGAGATGGGTAGCGGTTGCGGGCCTAGGCATATGTTTGCCGCTATGCTTTACCGCACCACCGACATACGCTGACGGCTGTGCAAGCCTCTTTCAGACGCAGCCGCTACGGCCAACATTCTCGGCTGATCTCCCAGACTGCCGAGCTTATGAACAGGTCAGCCCGCTGGCGAAGGGCGGTGGGGCTCTGCTCCCGCTGGGCGTATCGGCAGATGGTGAAACAGCGGCGTTTGCCACGTTTGCAGCCTTTGTTGGCGCATCCGGCGGAGGACGCCAAGTAATCTTTACGGCTCATAGAAGGTCGAGCGGGTGGCAGTCCACCTCCCTGCTTCCCAGCGCTACACGATATTTCCCAGGCGCACCGTTTAACGGAGCGTCGGTCTTGGCAGACATAGCGCCAGATCTCAATCGGGTCTTGATTCAAGCAAACGATGATCCATACTCATATATTGATAAGCAAGGTGCCGAAAGCTACTACGTGGTCACGGCCGACGGATATGACGGCTGCGTCTCACCGGATCATGACGGTGGTGGCTGCGCCGTAGACACAAAGCCCGCGGGAGGTCCAGCAGCGGCTGTACTTGGTACCAGCTATCAGGGCGCGTCGAGTGACTTCTCACACCTTTTGTTCGATACCTCGACTATCGTACCCGGTGATCCAAGTCGGACGCACGACATCGTTGAGGACTATAATGCGGGCACGGCTTCTAGCCCAGTGTATCGGTACCGGCTCGTTGGTCTCGATAATAGTGGAGCTCCAACGGCGCTTATTAGTAACTGCTTGAGCGGAGGCGAGACACTACTAGGCGGCGGTTCGAATAGCGTCGACGATCTTCATACTGTGCAACATAGTGTCTTTCACGCGATCTCGGATAATGGCGGGAGAGTCTTCTTTAGTGCGTCCGCTTGCCTCTATCTCGATTTCTCCACATTTTCGCTCGCTGAAACGCCGGCGGTCCGTGAGCTCTTTGTCCGAACGGGTGGTAATGCCGCAACGCAGAGGACGATACCGATCTCGGTCCCAGCCATTGATTCCTGTCGGACTGATAATCAGTTTGTAAACCCAGTGGATCCCGTGGCTTGTCGCGACGCGCTGTTTGAAGGAGCGTCGGTCGACGGGTCACGAGTGTATTTCACAACGACGGCGCCGGAGGTACCGGGCAATGTGGATACCACCACGAACCTCTACGAGGCTGAAGTAGGTGAAACTGCAGTCCAGAGAATGACACAGGTGTCGACAGGCGATAGCAGCGGCGCCGACGTTCAAGGTGTGGTCCGGGTGTCCGACGATGGGTCGCACGTCTATTTCGTTGCGCGAGGGAAACTGACCACGGCAGCTGGTCCTGGAGGTCATGAAGCTGTGCAGGGAGCTGACAACCTCTATGTGCACACGGTGGACGGGGCGACATCGTTTATTGCCCAGATACCCGAAGCAGAAGCCGCGCTATGGGGCCAGGATAGGGTTCGTCCCGCGCAGACGACAGCGGATGGGCGTTATCTCGTTTTCGATACGGCAGCGGAGCTGACGCCCGATGACACCGACTCGGCGACTGATGTCTACCTGTACGATTCGGGAACAGGCAGCCTGAGTAGAGTCTCCGCGGGTCACAGCGGTTATGATGGTGACGGCAACAACGGGGTTTACGACTCCGTGATCATTCCACCAGATTTTGTCGGTCAGGCCGCTGCCGGGTCTGGGGTGGGATCGACAAGATTGCGAAGGGTAGTGAGCAATGATGGGCGGTATGTCTTCTTCAAGACCGCGGAGGCGTTGCAGTCCAGCGATGTGAATGGTCAGGCCGATGTTTATGAATGGCACGATGGACAGGTATCCCTGCTGTCGGACGGCAGGAATCCGAACCCTGAGCCAACCGCGGCTGTTGGGATCTCTTCTGCCACATCGTTTGTGGGAGCCTCCATCACGGGAAACGACGCATTTTTCCAAACGACAAGCGTGTTGACGCCAGCGGGCGGAGACGGCGCATATGACCTCTATGACGCACGAATAGGAGGAGGATTCGCTGCTGCGTCTGGCGCGCCGGAGTGCGTCGAGGATGCTTGTCAGGGGCAGCCGACTGCAGTGTCCGTGAGCCCAACGCCGGGGGGCAGCGCGACAACGCGAGGTGGCGACAATATCTCCAATCCTGCCGAACCGGCGAGAATCTCGGTTCTGGTAAAGGCGGCAAAGGGGGCGACGTTCTCGATCAGCACGAAGGTTTCGGATCCCGGCTTGATAAAGGTCGCCGGTGCGCTGGTCAAGACCATCAGCAAAAAAGAGGGGGGGGCCGGGACCTATACGCTCAAGGTGACACTGGGAGCGAAAGGCAGGGACACGCTGAGGCGGAGGCACAAGCTAAAAGTGAAGCTGCGAGTCACGCTCAGTCCCACATCCGGTATGGCGGTTGCTAGAAACGTGTCGCTGACGGTAAAAGGAAGCTGAGCGTATGCTAGGCCAAGAAACCCCACAGAAAGCGATCATTGATAGAAAGCAGGGATGGGCAGGCATGAAAACAGTTCTATGCACCACGCTTGTCGTCGGGATGCTCGCATGCATATTCCTACCGGTGGCGAGGGCACATGCAGCTGTTCTTACCGTCCCGAGCTTTACGGCTAGCGCGAACAATGCGGACGGCAGCCTAGACACCCAGGCTGGGGATCATCCGTACTCGGCGACGACCTCGTTTGTCGTGGCAAACGAAGATACCAAGGATACGTTTGTCGGGTTGCCCCCCGGTTTCATCGGGAATCCAGAGGCCACACCAAAATGTTCGCTCGACCAGCTCACCAACCAGAGCAATCAGTGTCCTAGCAACACGCAGGTGGGCATTGCGGCGGTGACGTTGGACGGCAGCACCGCCGTCTATCCCGTTTACAATCTGCTACCCGAGCCGGGCAGACCAGCTGAATTCGGCTTTGCGCTCTTTGGTGACTCGACGCCTGTCGTAGTGTATGCGAGTGTGCGATCTCGGGCTGGAAACGACTATTGTCAGCTGGTCAGCGACGTAAATGACTATTGCGCCGCCGCTGGGAGTGATTACGGTGTCACGGTTGGTGGCACGGGCATTGTGCAAGGTGGGTATCTGAATCGGATCGTCTTCACGTTCTGGGGTGTGCCCGCTGACCCAAGTCACGATGCACAGCGAGTGAATGGACTCACGGGAGCGCCTGGGGCGTCGAGCGGTGATACGCCGCGTCGGCCGTTTCTAACGAATCCGACTGAGTGTGTGCTTCCGAGCGGTCAGCCAAACACCCCAGTGACAACCCTCATCGTCGACTCGTGGCAGCATCCTGGGCGTCTAGACGCCGACGGATCTCCGGACCTGAACGACCCGAACTGGAAGACGAGCACGACTACTTCCCCCGCTGTGACTGGCTGTGGACTGCTGGCGTTCAGCCCTTCGCTGCAATTCTTTCCGGACACCAAGCAAGCCGATGCGCCGGCTGGCTACACCGCCGACATCAGTGTTCCGCAGAGCAACGACGTTGCAGATCAGCAAGCGACCCCGGAGCTTGAGAGTGTATTTGTTACGCTACCGCCCGGTGTGGCGGTCTCGCCGTCCGCCGCGAACGGCCTAGCCGGCTGCTCCGACGATCCGAGCAGTGCCGCTGGGGATCAAGTCATGCTGTCCTCCACGAGGCCGGCGCGCTGTCCGGCGGCTTCCCAGATCGGGGTGGCGGATGTCACGACCCCGCTGTTGGCGGATCATCTGCACGGCCAGGTTTTCCTGGGCGCACCACGCTGTGGCGCGCCCACTCCGTGCGGCCAAGCGGACGCCAGCAACGGCAATCTGTTGCGGCTGTTTCTCGAACTCGAAGGGCAGGGAATCGTCGCGAAGGTCCCTGGGATTGTCACAGCGGATCCCACCACGGGGCGGCTGACCGCGATCTTCGAGCGCAACCCGCAGTTGCCGTTCAGCGAACTGTTGCTGCGATTCAAGGGGGGACAACGTGCCGCGCTGGTGAACCCTCCCGCGTGCAGAGCGACCACCACCAATAGCCAACTGGCGCCATGGTCGGCGCGGGCAGCGAACGGAACCGCGCCGGCGACCTCGAGCTTCTCATTCAATGTCGACTGGGACAATGCCGGCGGGCCATGTCCAGCAACGCTTCCGTTCTCGCCAAGCTTCTTGGGGCAGACGACGCTGCCGCTGGCACGCGAGTTCACGCCGTTCACCGTGTCGTTCGCGGGCGGCGACCGGCAACAGCGGCTCAGTCAGATCAGCCTGCGTACCCCACCCGGACTGCTGGGGATGCTGTCGTCGGTGACCCTCTGCGGCGAGCCACAGGCAAGTCAAGGAACCTGCTCCTCGGCATCGTCGATCGGCTCAGCGACAGTCAGCGCAGGGGCTGGCACAGAGCCGTTTCAGCTCAGCGGCCAGGTTTACCTGACTGGACCGTATCGCGGCGCTCCGTTCGGCTTGAGCGTGGTCGTGCCGGCGGTAGCCGGTCCTTTTAACCTAGGCATGGTGGTGGTGCGCGCCACGATCATCGTCGACCCGCATGACTCGCATCTGACGATCACCTCCGATCCTCTGCCGCAGATCCTCTCGGGTGTGCCGACGCACGTGCAGCGTGTCGACATCGTCGTCGATCGTCCGGACTTCATGTTCAATCCAACCAACTGTTCACCGCAATCCGTCAGCGCGACCATCTACTCTTCACAAGGCACGGGCGCCGAGGTGTCGACACCGTTCGCCGTCACGGGTTGCACCGGCGTTGTCTTCAAGCCGAAGTTCAGCGCCTCATCGTCAGCTAGAACCTCGCGTGCCAACGGAGCCAGCCTGGACGTGAAGATCGACTACACACCGAACGAGGCGAACGTCAAGTCGGTCAAGGTGGCGTTGCCCAAGCAACTGCCATCACGGTTGACAACGATCCAAAAAGCCTGTCGGGACACCGTGTTCGACGTCAACCCGGCCGCCTGCGGTGTGGGATCGCTGGTCGGGACCGCCACCGCGCTAACCCCCGTGTTGCCGGTACGGCTGAACGGTCCTGTCTATCTGGTCTCGCACGGCGGCGCAGCGTTCCCCGACATTGTCGCCGTGCTCCAAGGAGAAGGGGTCACGATCGAGTTGACGGGATCGATCTTCATCTCCAGCAAGGGCATCACAAGCAGCACCTTTGGGACTGTTCCAGACGTGCCGGTCAGCTCCTTCGAGCTGAAGCTGCCGGCTGGGCCGTACTCAGCATTGACCGCCAACGGAAGCTTGTGCTCGAAGGCGTTGACGATGCCGACTACGATCATCGGACAGAACGGGGCACGGCTGACCCAGACCACGAAGATCAAGGTGACCAGTTGTCCAAAGACCAAGAAAAAGCCTAGGAAGAAGCCCAAGACGAAGGGCAAGGCTAGGCAGGCCATCCACCCGCACGGAGGCGCCCGATGAACATAAAGAAACTTAGTCTGATCGCGGTGCTCGGCCTCTGCGCCCTTGTGGCGGCGCCCACAACTGCGCTGGCGCTCCAGGGACACCAGTTCGCCCCGCCCCCGCTCACCGGTGTGGACAATCCGAACTTCCCCGGCGGCTTCGCCGCGCCTCACGGTTTGGCCGTCGACAATTCGGCTGGACTAACGGCCGGTGACATCTACGTTGGCGACAGGGGCGGCAACCAGGTCGTTGACAGGCTCAGCCCGTCCGGCGCCTTCATCTGCCAGATCTCGTCTGCCCCCGGCACACCAGACAACAGCACTCTCTGCGGCAATCCGTCGACGCCGCAGGCGCCCCTCGGATTCTCACCATATGCGGTTGCCGTCGATCCATCGACGGGCGACGTCTACGTCGCCGACCTAGGCAACAGCGCCGTCGAGAAGTTCGACGCCAGCGGCACCTTCGTCTGCAATCTGAATGGCGTCGTCAATCCGTGCTCCGGCTCGACTGCCCCCTCCCCGTTCGGCGCTCCGTTCGGCGTCGCCGTCGATGCGATCGGCAATGTATACGTCGCCGATGAGTCTGGCGTGGTCGACAAGTTCGACGCTTCCGGTGCGTACACATCCCAGATTGCGGGTCTGTCACAGCCGGTCGCCATTGCTGTCGACAACTCGACCGATCCGAGCGATCTGTCCGCTGGAGACATCTATGTGGTTGATTACTCTAGTGATCTCTCGCATAGTAGGGTTGAGAAGTACAGCCCTACGGGAAGCTTTCTATCGCTGGTTGATGATGGCGGCATAGCCGGAACCAATATTCAGGCCGTGGCCGTCGATTCAGAAGGCTATGTATATGTAGATGCTTACACCCAGGTTCGACAATATGACTCGACTGGCGCCCCGTTCTTTGTACCATTCGGGTCGGATCTATTGATCCAGTCAGTGGGTATTGCGCACAGCGATTCGGCGGGAACTCTATTTGCTGCGGACCAGATCACCAACGCCGTTGATGTGTTCACGCCATTCACGCTGGTGGCCCCCACCCCGGCCGTGCAGCCGGCGTCGAACGCCAGCCGCATCAGTGCCGTTCTCCAAGGCACGGTGGATCCGGAGGGGCTCCCGTCCACGTACCACTTTGAGTACGTGGACGGAGCACATTACGATCCCTCGGCCAGCGATCCCTATGCTGCCGGGATGGTCATCCCGAGGCCGGATGCAGAGCTTGCGGCGGGCTTTGGGGCCGAGGTGATCGCGCTTCCCATCAACGACCTCACGCCAAGCACCGTCTACCACTATCGCCTAGTCAGCCGAAACGCAGCCGGCACGGCCGCCAGCCCCGATCGAGCTTTCACCACGACGGCGGCCACACCCCCATCCGCTGGGATTGACCCTGCGAGCGGTGTGTCCGAGAGCTCGGCCACCCTGTCCGGGACTGTCGACGCCGCTGGTCTCTTGACTCGATACGAGTTCGACCTTGGCCCCCTGGGGACGTTCGTGACGCAAGTATTTGGATCGGCCGAACTCGGCTCGGGGTCGCAGTCCGTAGCGGCCAGCTTCACGGGTCTCGCGCCGGCCACCACATACCAATATCGTCTGATCGCACGCAACGGCGATGGCGTCAGCACGAGCGCGACTGGCACATTTACGACGGCGCCGGCGCCACCGCCATTCACGGCGAGCTTTGCGAGCTTTCAAGATCTCAGCCGCTTGGCGCCGCTCCCCGAGCCAAAGGCCGTCAAGCACAAGTCATCCGCCAAGTCGAAAAAGAAGAAGAAGGCCAAGCCCAAGAAGTCCAAGCGGAAAAAGGCCAAGAAGTCCAGAAAGCGGTAGCTGGGCGAACACGCCGGCTGGCTGTTTCCTCCATCCGCGGAACATCGGGCTGAGCAGCGGAAGCTTGAGCTCTACGTCTACGTAGGCTCCGGAAATCCTGCAGTGGTGAACCGTTTCTATCTGTTGACTCATCAGTCGCGAAGCGGATAGGAATGGAGTGACCCGCACGGTTTCGGGTTTTGCGCCCGGAGTGGGATGCGAGGGATCTAGTAGAAAGCGATGGTTGAAGATGCGGTTGACTAAGAGATTGGCCGGCGGGCGTGCGCGCCTGTATGGCCTTGGGAGCACGGGCATCGCGGCTGCGGCGGCCACGCTGGCGCTGGCGACGCCAGCGAGCGCGCTCGGTCCTGCCGGTCCGTTCCAAGACTGCCCGGTAGACCTGGCTACGTTCACATCATGTGTCAATACGTCCACGACGAGCGGCAGCTTCACGCTGGGCAACGCGACAGTTCCGCTCACTGGGACGACGACGCTGCAGGGTGGGCTGAACCAGATCACGCTGTCGCAGGAGAACCTGCTCGGCGCGATCGACGGCAACACGCTGACCGGTCCTGCCCTGACGGTTCCCGGTGGTCTTACGGGTCTGATGACCCCGACGGGCCTTGGGCTGATCGGGTACGTCTTCGGGGCCGTGAACACGGTCACGGCGCAGGTGCAGCTCGCGGGACCCAACCCCCCCGGAGGATCGACCAACGCGAACTTCTTCCTGTCAGGTCTGGGTGGCACAGGGACAGCGGTTTCGCTGCCGGTCAAGGTCAAGCTCAACAATCCGCTGCTCGGCAACACCTGCTACATCGGCTCGGACTCCAACCCGATCCAGATCAACCTGACGGCTGGCACGACGGCGCCGCCGCCGCCGAACACCCCGATCACGGGCAACCCCGGCTCGCAGGGAATCGCGTTCGTGCCGGACGGCACGCAGACGGTGCCGGCGCTTTCGACCACGGGGGTGTCATTCGTAGACAACTCCTTCGCGGTGCCTGGCGCCAGCGGATGCGGCCCGGTCGGACTTCAGTTCCTGGTCGATCTGGCCGTGGATCTGAAGGAAGGCCTGCCCGCTGCGGCCGGTCATAACACGGCGATCCTCAACGGCAGCTACCTGGTCGCCTCATGGGGCTCGGTCCTGGCCGCTAACCACAACCAGTAGGACGAGCAGAGCGCGGACGCCAGACGATCCGCGGCAAGGCATAGCTGGGGGCGGCCATATGGCCGCCCCCAGCGCGTTGGCGATGGCCCGTAAGTCCGGGCTCCGACGGGATCTCTACGCGGCGAGCACGGCGCGTTCGCGCAGGATGAGCTCGACCGCGTGGTTTGCGCCCATGAAGGGCGCGAGCGCGATGTAGGCGATGTAGTCGGTGAGCTCGGGCAGTCGCTCGATCTGATCGTGCGCCACGTAGTGGTGAATCATCTGCCACGCGCCGCCTGCGATCGCTTCAGGGGCGACGTTAGGCACATGTCCGAAGTGCGGCGTCTGCTCGGCCAGCAGCCGCGAGAAGTCCCGCACCAGCGCCGTGCCCCGGTCAATCGATGCGGGGCCGACCGCGAAGATCTCGATAAAGCCGACGCGCGCGAACTGCGGGCGCACCGCGAGGTGGCGCATCAGCGCCTCGATGCCGCGGTAGACCGCCTGCTGCCAGCTCGCGGCGCCGCTCGCCTCGCGTCCAGCGGCGCGCAGCGTCTCATCACCGATGGCCTCCAGCGCAGCCAGGAAGCACTGCTCGGGGTTGGGGAACATTCGGCAGAACTCCTCCACGGTTACCCCCGCTCCGTCAGCGATCTGCGGCACCGTGAGCTCGGGGTAGCCGTCGCTCGCGCTCAGCTGCACGACGGCGCGCAGCACGCGCGTGCGGTCGTCCTGGGCGCCGAACAGGGATGACTCGCCCGGCGTCTGCTCGGGAGCTCGAACCGGAGTCGAGGACAGCTTATGCGCCGCGGGCGAGTGATAGCTGAGCACGCACGAGAGCAACTGCCCGTCGAGCCCCCTCAGCTGCTCGATGTGGCCGGAGCGCAGACACAGGAAGGCCACACGTCGCACGCCGCCGACGATCCCCTTGATGATCGGCGCCGGCAGCGCGACACCGCCGGGCGAGCGCTCGAAGCTGGCGCCGACCATCCGCTCGAAGATCTCCACTGCCCGCTGCATTCGCAGCATCGCCGGCGCCCCCGCGCCGAGCGCCTCGACGATCGCGAGTTTGGCCGCGTTCGGGTTGTCCTCGATCTCAGCCGCGAACGCCGCGAATGCTGCCTGCAGGCGCTCCAGCCAGCCGGGTGTCGTGCGGTAGGCTTCCGTCACGCGCTTGATCCCGCGCGCCGCGATGATGTCGTAGGTGGCGAGGAAGCACTCCTGCTTGTTGGCGAACAGCTCGTAGAACGTGCGCCGCGAGACGCCCGCCAGCTCGATCAGCTGCGAGACGCTTGTGCCGGCATAGCCGTCGCTGGCCACCGCCTCGATCATCGCGCCGTACAGGCGCACGCGCTGATGGCGTGCGACCGTCTCGCGATCGAGTCCCTGTGGCCCGTGAGGAAGTCGTTTGTAGAGCGGACCACGCCTGGCTTGCGGCACCCTGCCCCTCCGTCCCGTTGGCCGGCACAGTTCGCCGATTATATACAGATTCTCCACGAATGGACGTCTTATTGTCAATACCCGGAGGCCGGCCCCACGTCGCTCGCAGATGCCTCGCGCAGGAGGCTGCGTAGGGTGAGATCCCTCCCGGCGCTAGCCTCAGCGCATGCCCCTCTCCGGCTTCAGCCCGCGTGTGCGCGAATGGTTCTCCGCGGCGTTCGCCGAGCCGACGCCAGCGCAGGCGCAGGCGTGGCCCGCGATCGCCGCCGGCGAGCACGTGCTGCTGTCAGCGCCAACCGGCTCCGGCAAGACGCTTGCCGCCTTTCTGTGGGCGCTCGACAGGCTCGGCTCAGAGCCCTTGCCGCATGACGCCCCGCGGCACACGCGGCTGGTATACGTCTCGCCGCTGAAGGCGCTCTCCTACGACGTCGAGCGCAACCTGCGCGCCCCGCTGCGCGGCATCGGCGCCGATCTGCGGGTGGGTATCCGCACCGGCGACACCCCCCAGCGCGAGCGCGCCGCGATGGCGCGCAACCCACCCGACATTCTGATCACGACGCCGGAATCGCTGTACCTCATTCTCATATCCTCATCGAGACTAATGCTCCAGGGGGTCCAGGCGGTGATCGTGGACGAGATCCATGCGGTCGCCTCGACCAAGCGCGGGGCGCACCTAGCGCTGACGCTGGAGCGTCTGGAGGAGCAGGCCGCCGCTGGCGCTATTGACCGGTATCTGAGCGGATCCGCGCCGCCTTTGCAGCGGATCGGTCTCAGCGCGACACAGCATCCGCTCGAGGAGGTCGGCCGCTTCCTGGTCGGCCCGCACCGGTCGGTGCGGATCATCGACACCGGCATCCGTAAGCCGCTGGATCTGAAGATCCACGTTCCAGTCGAGTCGATGGTCGAGCCCGAGCAGGGACTCGTCGCTCGTGACCCCCTCCAGCCGGTGGCCGGCGGTGAGGCCACCCGCAACTCGATCTGGCCTGCGATCTACCCGGAGCTGCTCGAGCTCGTGCGCGCGCACCGCTCGACGATCGTGTTCGTAAACAACCGTCGCTCCGCCGAGCGGCTCGCGCTACGGCTGAACGATCTCGCCGCCGCCGCGGACGAGGCTGCCGGGCGCCCGCCGCGGGAGCTCGCCCGCGCGCACCACGGCTCGCTCGCGCGCGAGGAGCGCTCCGTCGTCGAGGAGTTGCTGAAGGCCGGCGAGCTGCCCTGTCTGGTCGCCACCTCCTCGCTCGAGCTCGGCATCGACATGGGCGCCGTCGACCTGGTGCTGCAGGTCGAGTCGCCTAAGTCGGTTGCGCGTGGGCTACAGCGAATCGGGCGCGCCGGCCACGGCGTCGGCGAGACCAGCAAGGGCCGCATCTTCCCGAAGTTCCGCTCCGACCTGTTGGAGTGCGCGGTCCTCGCGCGAATGATGCGCGAAGGCAGGATCGAGCCGACCGTCGTGCCGCGCAACGCGCTCGATGTGCTCTCCCAGCAGATCGTGGCGATCGCCGCCACGGCCGAGCCGGATGCCGTGGCCGTCGACGACCTGTACGCGCTCGTCACGCGCACGCACTCCTACGCGGAGCTGCCGCGTCCGCTGCTGGAAAACGTGCTCGACATGCTCGACGGGCGCTATCCCTCACGCGACTTTGGCGAGCTGCGGCCTCGCATCGTGTGGGATCGCGTGGCCGGAACGATCCGCGCGCGCAAAGGCGCCCGCGCGCTGGCGGTGGCGAATGCCGGCACGATCCCCGACCGCGGGCTGTACTCGGTCACGCTTCCCGACGGACGCCGGGTCGGCGAGCTCGATGAGGAGATGGTCTACGAGACTCGGCCCGGGCAGACGTTCCTGCTCGGCGCCTCCGCCTGGCGGATCGAGGAGATCGGTCGCGATCGGGTGATCGTGACCCCCGCTCCCGGCGCCCCCGGGGCGGTCCCGTTCTGGAAGGGCGATTCGGTTGGCCGGCCCAAGGAGCTCGGTCGGGCGATCGGTGAGTTCTCGCGTTGGGCGGTCGAGCAGAGCTCCGCGACCTTGCAGCTGGAGTACGACCTCGACGAGCGGGCGGCGTCGAATCTGCTCGCGTATCTGGCGGAGCAGCAGGCGGCTACTCGGGTCTTGCCTTCTGACCGGACGATCGTGGTCGAGCGGTTTCGTGATGAGATCGGTGATTGGCGACTTTGTGTCTTGTCACCTTATGGTGGGCGGATCCATGCTGCTTGGGGGCTTGCTCTATCTGCTCGGATTCGCGAGCGATTTGGGCTGGAATCCGATGCGATCTGGTCGGACGATGGGATCATCATTCATCTCCCCGATGTGAACGAGGTCGGAGAGATGAATGATGATCCCATCGTCCTTCTTTCCGGGGCTGAGCTCGTGCTGATCGAGCCGGACGAGGCTGAGGACGCGATCGTTGCTGAGTTGGGGGCTTCGGCTTTGTTTGGCGCTCGCTTTCGGGAGAACGCTGGGCGCGCGTTGCTGATCCCTCGGGCCTACCCTGGGCGGCGTACTCCGCTTTGGCAGCAGCGCTTGAAGTCGCAGACTCTGCTCGAGGTCGCAAAGAGGTATTCGGACTTTCCGATCGTGCTCGAGACCTATCGGGAGTGCCTTCGTGACGTGTTGGACGTGCCTGGCCTGGTTGAGCTGCTGCGCGGCTTGCACTCGCGTGAGCTTTCGCTGGTGGAGGTCGAGACTCCTACCGCTTCGCCGTTTGCCTCGTCGTTGTTGTTTGACTACGTCGCCACCTATATGTACGAAGGCGACGCTCCTAACGCTGAGCGGCGTGCGGCTGCGTTGTCGCTTGACCGGGACCTGCTGCGGGAGCTGCTCGGCCAGGAGGAGCTGCGTGATCTGATCGATTCTGGCGCGCAGGAGCAGGTGCAGGCTGATCTGCAGCACTGCTCGCCGCGTACGCAGGCGACCTCTCGGGACGAGTTGCACGACGTGCTGCGGCGGCTTGGCGACCTCACGCGGGTGGAGCTGGCCGCGCGGGTGCTCGAGGGCCTGGACGCTGCCGCGCTGGTCGCGGGACTGGAGCAGGACCGTCGCGCCGTTCGTGTGCGTTTGGCTGGCGAGGAGCGTTTGATCGCCTCTGACGAGGCTGGGCTGTATCGCGATGCGCTTGGAGTTGTGCCTCCTGGGGGGCTGCCTGCGGCCTATCTGGAGGACGTGCCCGATGCGTTGCGCACGCTCGTGGCTCGCTACGCGCGCACGCATGTTCCGTTCACTACTGCTGAGGCAAATGCGCGCTATGGCATTGACCTGTCCTCGGTGTTGCGTGAGCTCGAGCGTGCCGGCGAGCTTGTTCGGGGGGAACTGCGTGCGAGCGCCGTCAGCTCGCACGGCGAGCGTGAGTGGTGCGACGTGGAGGTGCTGCGGCGCCTGCGCCGTGCCTCACTGGCCGTGCTGCGCAAGGAGATCGAGCCGACCGAGCAGCGTGCGCTGGCGAGCTTTCAGCCGTCTTGGCAGGGGATCGATCGGCACCCGCCTGCCGGCGCCGGGATCGATCGGCTGCGTGAGGCGCTCGTGCCGCTGCAGGGGCTGGCGCTGCCGGTCGAGCTTTGGGAGCGCGACGTGCTGCCGCGGCGTGTCGGCGCTTACTCGCCGACGTGGCTCGACAGCCTCTGCGCCGCTGGCGAGCTTGTGTGGGTTGGCGCTGGCTCGGCGGGTCGCAGCTCCGGGCGCGTGGCGATCTACTTCCGCGAGGATGCCCCGCTGCTTGGGCCGCCCGGGCGCGGTCAGCCGGCGGTTGAGGGCACTGACGCGCACGAGCTGCTACGCGCCCGTCTGGCGGCTTCGCCGTGCTTCTTCAGCGATCTGCTCGCCGAGCTCCAGCTTGCGCCTGAAGTGCTTCAGGACGCGCTCTGGGACCTGGTCTGGGCTGGAGAGGTCACCAACGATGCGTGGGCTCCGCTGCGCTCGCCGCGCTTGACGCTTGCTCGCGCGGCAGCCCAGCGGGGGGGAGGTGGTCTGGGCCGCGCGGGTGGTGGACGCCGCTTTGGGCCGACGCTGCGGGCGGGTGGGCGTGGGCGTGGGATGGCGCACCCGCCGGGACGCTGGTCGCTGGCGGCGGCGCTGTTCGGCTCTGCGGAGGTCGGGGCGGCCGAGCGCCGTCGCGCGCTGGCCGAGCTGCTGCTCGAGCGCCATGGGATCGTCACGCGCGAGCAGGTGCTCGCCGCGGGCGTCGCCGGTGGCTTCTCGCTGCTGTACGACTCGTTCGCTCAGCTCGAGACGCTTGGGGTCTGCCGCCGCGGGTACTTCATCGAAGGTCTTGGCGGCGCCCAGTTCGCGCTCCCCGGCGCCGTCGAGCGGCTGCGCGCGCAGCGCACCGACGCTCCCGTGGATGACGATGAACGCGAGCGGGCTACGGTGGTGCTGGCTGCCGCGGACCCAGCGCAGCCCTATGGCGCTGCGCTGTCGTGGCCGCGACGGGAGGGACAGGCGCGCCGTCTGGCGCGCGTGGCGGGCGCGTACGTGGTGCTCGTTGCGGGCGAGCCCGTGTTGTATCTGGAGCGTGGAGGGCGCGGGCTGTTGACGCTTATAGACGACTTGGCCGCGCCCGACGGCGCTCAGCGCCTGCGCGCCGCACTTGCGGCGCTGGCCGCAGCCGTGCAGGCGCGCCGGGTTGGGAAGCTTGGGCTGGAGCGGCTCGACGGCGATTCGATCGTCGGCTCGGCGCTGGAGCCTCTGCTGATCGAACTCGGCTTTCGTCCCGGACCGCGCAAACTGACGCTCAGCGCGTAGAGATTTATACGTATTTGCGAGAAAGTTGGAGACATTCTGGGCTTTCTCGGGGAATAAGTTTGCGCCAAAACCGAGTGGCTGTCTATATTCCCGAATTGTGGGGATGGATGGAACAAAGAGGGAGCTAGCGCCGCTGTACCGCCGACTGCCTCACGGGCCGCACGGCCTGGAGCGCGAGACGGTTGCTCGGCACCAGCGCACGCGGCTGTTCGGAGCGATGATCGAATCGGTCGCCCAGCGCGGGTACGCGGGTACCACTGTCGCTCATGTGGTCGCGCTCGCCGGTGTCTCGCGGCGGGCGTTCTATGAGCAGTTCTCCAACAAGGAGCACTGCTTTCTGGCGACGCACGACATCGTGGTGGCACGCTGCCACAAGCGCGTGCTGGACGCCTGGCTCTCGCACCGCGGGTGGGCCAACCGCCTGCGTGCCTCCTGTCAGGCATATCTCGACGACGTGGCGCTCGAGTCCAAGGGCGCCCACCTCGTGCTTGTCGACTCGCTCGGAATCGGGCGCAAGGCGCGCGAGCGCTTGCATCGCTCCGCCGCGATCTACGAGCGCATCGTCGCGACCGGCTTCAGCGTCGCGCCGGATGGCATCGTGCTGCCGCCGCTCGCGCCGCGCGCGATCGTCGGCGGTATGCGCTACGTGGCGTTCACCCGCATCCGCGCTGGCCGCGAGCGCGAGCTCGCGGGGCTCGCGGAGGAGCTGCTCGACTGGATCGACTGCTACCGCTCGCCCGCGGCCGCGCGCCTGTGCGCACTCGGCGTGCATGATGCGCCGGTCGCAGTAGCTGCGCCTACGTCCGCGCCCGCGCCCTTCCTGCGAGGTGAGGACCGTCGTTCGCGCGCCCTGCAGGCGCTGACCGAGCTCACCCGCGAGCACGGCTACACCCGGTTGTCCGATCCACAGATCGCGCAGCTAGCGGGCATGTCGACCGAGGCGTTCCACCGCCAGTTCGCCAACAAGCAGGAATGCTTCTTCGCGGTGCTCGACGAGTTCACCACCGCCGTGCTCGGCTCCGTGGGCGAAGCGGCCGCGGAGGCCGGAAGCTGGCCCGAGGCGGTGCTGCTCGGCATGGGCGCGCTCGCCCGGCAGCTCGCCGCCAACCCGATGCTGACGCGGATGGCGTTCGCCGATCTGTTCGAGCTGGGCCCGGGCATGGTGGATCGCAGCAGCGAGTCGATCGCGAGCCTGGCGCAGCTGTTCACCGCCGGCGCCCCGGAGGCACATTGGGGGCCGACGATCGCCGCCGAGGCGATCACGGGCGCGCTGTGGGAGCTGGCGAGCTCGCACGTCGCCCGCAACGAGTCGCAGCGGCTGCCCGCGGTCGCCGATCACCTCGCGTTCATCGTGCTCGCGCCCTACATCGGCGCCGAGGGCGCGGTCGAGACGATCGAGCGCCACGCGCCTGAGCGCGTCGCGGCCTGACGACCGGCGCAGCGTCAGAATGAGTGTGTGCTCCCGCATTACACGATCGACGACGCTCGTCTGAGCCGCCGCGCGCCGCTGCGCGTCGGGCACAAGGGCGCCGCCCAGCTCGCCCCCGGGAACACGATCGCCGCCTTCGACGCCGCGCTCGCGGTGGGCGTGGACATGATCGAGTTCGACGTCCTCAGCGAGCGCCGCGATGGTGGCGGGCACCTGCTGCTAGCGCACGACTATGAGGATATGGGCGAGCGTGAGCCGCTCACGCTCGAGCAGGGGCTCGAGCACCTGGCGGGCGTCGCGTTCGCGGGCATCGCGTTCGACGTCGACGTGAAGTTGCCGGGCTATGAGCCACGGGTGATCGACGCCCTGCGCGCCGCCGGGGTGATCGAACGTTGTCTGGTCAGCAGCATGTTCCGCGAGAGCCTTGCTCGCTTCCGCGCGCGCGAGCCGGCGCTGCGCCTGGGCTGGTCGGCGCCGCGTGTGCGCCGCGACTACACCACCGACGCTTTGACGATAGTGCCCGCGCTGGCGGCGCTCACTGGCTACCGCGCTACGCTCCCACGCCGTGCCCGCGCTGCGCTGCGCGCGCGCGCCGTCGACGCGATCATGGCGCATTGGCGTGTTGTCACGCCCGCGCTCGTGCGCGCCGTGCACGGCTCCGGCGGCGAGCTCTACGTGTGGACGGTCGACAACGCCGCCAGGATCGCGAAGCTGACCGCGCTGGGGGTCGACGGGATCATCACCAACGACCCGCGGCTGTTCGAGCCGGCGCGCCCACGCCCGGCCAGTCCTGCGCGCCCGCTCAGCTAAGCGTGCACGTGGCCGCGGTGAACCCGGGAGGATCGGCGCCCGCGAGGCTCCTGTGCCCAGCGGTGGTCGTTCTGCTGACGCTGTGCACAACGTGGGTTCCGCGGCGCCACTGATAACTCACCGTGCCGCGCAGCTCGAACGCGGACTTGCCGGGGGCTGGCACGAGCTGGAAGCTGTGCCCGGACTGGCGCGCCCTGGTCGCCGCGCCGAGCGCGAGGAAGCCAGAGTCGGCGCCCTGGGCGACGTCCACCCACCTGCCGGTATTCGCATCGCGGTACTGCACGCGAAAGCGCATGTACATGCGCTCGCCGGGATGTCCGTCGCCCGGCATCGATCCCCGGATGCCGATCCAATTGGGCTTGTCCTTCGGGTTGCAGAGATTCACGGTCGCCCACAGCTGGCGGGACTGGAGCAGGGAGTGCTGACTCGTCTTTGCCGCGTGCGCTGTGCTCAAGTCTGAGCCGTCCACCGGCCCGAGCGCAAGCAGCGTGAGCGTGGACGTGAGGAGCGCCATCTGCCTCGATGGGGTCATGCGTTGAAGATAGCGCCGGCGCTCGGGCGAGGGTGTGATATCCACTCAGGATGGCCATGCAGCCTTCCTCGGAGGTCGTCGGACTGCTCGCGCGCGTGCCCGTGTTCTCGACGCTCGTGCCCGAGGACCTGGAGCGCATCGCCGAGCTGGCGGTGCCGCGCAGCTTCGAGCCAGGCCAGGTGGTGTTTCGCGAGGGCGACGCCAGCGACACCTGCTACGTCGTGCGCGAGGGTCACGCGCGCGCCGTGCGCGAGCACAAGGACGGGCGCACGATCACGCTGGCCAACTTCGGTCCCGGGGACATCTTCGGCGAGCTCGCGATGTTCGAGGACGAGCGCCGCTCGGCGACGGTGGAGGCGCTCGAGCAGACCAGCGTCGTGGCGGTGCTCGGCCCGGACATGCGCCGGCTGATGAGCGAACACCCGGGGATTTCCCAGCGCTTGGTGATCGCGCTCGGCCGACGCTTGCGTGAGACCAACGAGCGCCTCTCGCGCCAGTCCTTCCAGACGGTTCAGAGTCGTGTTGCGATCGTGCTCAGGCAGTTGGTTGCCCAGGCATTGGTCGAAGCGCGTGAAGCGCGGGAAGCCGCCGGCGAGCGGACATCAGCGACGGCGGATGAGACAGCGGGCGCGCGTGTGCCCGCCGCGACCGTACAGGATGCGGGGATCATGGTGACCGCCACGCAGGCGGATCTCGCGCAGCTCGCGGGCTCTTCGCGCGAGTCCGCCAGCCGCTTCCTGGCGGTGCTCGAGCGCGCCGGCGTCATCTCCCAGGGCCGCGGGCGCCTGCTGGTGCACGACCCCGAGGCGCTCGAGGGCTATGTCTTCTAAGCAGCGAGGGCGTCCGCAGGAGGTTTCAGCGGGCGGCCTGGTCGTGCGCGATCGCGAGCTGATCGTAATCGTGCCGACGCGCCGCGCGGCCGACGGCTCGCGTGTGCTGGCGCTCCCCAAGGGCCATCTCGACCCCGGCGAGAGCGCGGTGCAGGCAGCCACTCGCGAGGTGCGTGAGGAGGCCGGCGTGAACGCGCGCATGATCGAACCGCTCGGAGAGGTGCGCTACTGGTATCGCCGCGACGGCCGCAGCATCCCGAAGGTCGTGTCGTTCTATCTGTTCGAGTACCTGTCCGGCGATCCGGCCGATCATGACGACGAGGTCGAGCACGCACGCTGGATGCCGCTCGCCGAGGCCGCGGCCGCGCTCAGCTACTCCGGCGAGCGCGAGCTGGCGGCGCTGGCGCTGGCCAGATTGGAAGAAGGCACGCGGGATCGATAGCCTCCTCGGCGTGCAGGTGCTCAACTTCTACTCGACGATCTTTGCCGACGAGCTCAAGCGGGGGCGCAAGACCGCCACGATCCGCTTGGGCGACAAGTCGCACAAGTACCGCAAGAACCAGGCGGTGCTGGTGACGATCGGCTACCAACACTCGCCGCGCGAGAAGATCTTCGACGCGGTCATCGACCAGGTCGAGGTCACGAAGATCGCGGACGTCTCCCCGCGCGACATCAAGCACGACAATCCCGAATTCCGCCGCCACGAGGAGCTGATCCACTTCCTCGAGCAGATCTATGGGCGCAAGGTCTCGGCGCAGGACACCGTCACCGTGGTGCGCTTCTCGCAGATCATCGATAAGCCCTCGGGGATTACCGAGGCGATGAAGGGGTTCGGCGGCGCGCAGAACTGAGCCGAATCAGAAACGTCGCTTCCTGCAACGGCGTCGCCTGGCCTAGGATGTGAAAGTCTAGAACTTCGATATTGGAAGTGGGCCCCGCTCCCATCTGGCTGTCGTATTGGGGCCTGCTCGGCCCACTTACTACCTCTCCGGTGGCGTTCGGGCAGGCCCCAATACGACATTCCTCGCGCCTGGCACTCTGTGTGACCGAGTGCCGGTCGGGCCTTGACTCGCTCCGCCCCTCCGATATATTGAGCCAATCGTTGGCACTCTCCGCCTGAGAGTGCCAACATTCTCTCAACGGAGGTTCTGAACATGAAGCTGAAGCCCCTGGGCGATCGTCTGATCGTACGGGCGATCGAGGAGGAGGAGACCACCGCAAGTGGCATCGTTCTCCCCGAAACCGCTAAGGAAAAGCCGCAGAAGGGCAAGGTCCTCGCCGTCGGCGACGGACGCCTGGACGATGACGGCAAGCGCATCCCGCTGGACGTGTCGGAGGGCGACGAGGTCCTCTACAGCAAGTACGGCGGCACCGAGATCAAGGTCGACGGGGAGGATCTGCTCGTGCTGCGCGAGTCGGACGTCCTCGCCAAGGTCGCATAAGGAGACTCTGAGTACACATGGCTCATAAAGAACTGAAGTACGGATCGGAAGCACGCTCGGCGCTGGAGGCCGGGGTTGACGCGGTCGCCAACGCCGTCAAGGTCACGCTCGGCCCGAAGGGCCGCTACGTGGTGCTCGACAAGAAGTTCGGCGCCCCCACGATCACCAACGACGGCGTCACGATCGCCCGCGAGATCGAGGTCGAGGACGTCTTCGAGAACCAGGGCGCGCAGCTCGTGCGCGAGGTCGCCACGGCCACCAACGACGTCGCCGGCGACGGCACCACCACGGCCACCGTGCTCGCCCAGGCGATCGTGCGCCAGGGCCTGAAGAACGTCGCGGCCGGCGCCAACCCGCTGGCGCTCAAGCGCGGCATCGAGAAGGCAGTCAACCAGGTCGTGGCGAACATCGCGACGCAGTCCAAGGCGGTCTCCGGCAAGGACCAGATCGCGCGCGTCGCGACGATCTCCGCCGGCGACGACGACATCGGCGACGTGATCGCCGACGCCATCGACCGCGTGGGCAAGGACGGCGTAGTCAACGTCGAGGAGGGCCAGACGTTCGGCATGGACCTCGAGTTCACCGAGGGCATGCAGTTCGACAAGGGCTACATCTCGCCGTACATGGTCACCGACCAGGACCGCATGGAAGCGGTGCTCGAGGACCCGTACATCCTGATCGCCAACCAGAAGATCGGCTCGGTGCGCGACGTGCTGCCGGTGCTCGAAGCCGTGATCCAGAGCGGCAAGTCGCTGCTGATCATCGCCGAGGACGTCGAGGGCGAGGCGCTCGCGACGCTCGTGGTCAACAAGCTGCGCGGCACGTTCACCGGGGTGGCCGTCAAGGCGCCCGGGTTCGGCGATCGTCGCAAGCGCATGCTCGAGGACATCGCGATCCTCACGAACGCCGAGGTGATCACCGAGGAGCTCGGGCTGAAGCTCGAGAACACGCAGGTGTCACAGCTCGGGCGCGCGCGGCGCGTGGTCGTGGGTAAGGACAACACCACGATCGTCGACGGCTCCGGTGACGCGGCTGCGATCAAGGGCCGCATCTCACAGATCAAGTCGGAGATCGAGAACACCGACTCGGACTTCGACCGCGAGAAGCTGCAGGAGCGCCTGGCGAAGCTGTCCGGCGGCGTCGCGGTCGTCAAGGTCGGCGCGGCCACCGAGACGGAGATGAAGGAGAAGAAGCATCGCGTCGAGGACGCGCTGCAAGCCACCCGTGCCGCCCTCGAAGAGGGCATCGTGCCGGGCGGCGGCGTCGCGCTGCTGCAGGCCTCGCCGTCGGTCAAGGTCGACGACATCGAGATCGACGACGAGCGCACCGGGGCACGGATCGTGCTGCGCGCGCTCGAGGAGCCGCTGCGTCAGATCGCCGAGAACGCCGGGCTCGAAGGCTCGGTCGTGGTCAACGACGTGCGCAAGGCCAAGAAGGGCCAGGGCCTGAACGCCGCCACGAACGAGATCGTCGATCTCGTCGCGGCCGGCGTGATCGACCCGGCCATGGTCACGCGCTCGGCGCTGCAGAACGCGGCGTCGATCGCCAAGAACATCCTCACCACCGAGGCGATCGTCGCCGAGGTGCCGGAGAAGGATGGCGGCGGCATGGGCGGCGGTGGCGGTATGCCGGACATGAGCGGGATGATGTAGGCAGGCCGGCGACTCGTCGCTGAATGTGAAGTAGACAGTGGGGCCCGGCAAATGCCGAGCCCCACTGTCGTAGGGCTGCGCCGTCGCCGTCTGGGTCGAGAGCGCGGGCGACGCTCATCGGGCGAATCGCGCCGAGCGAGTCAGCTCGACGGGGCGAACAACAGGCCGGTCGCCACACTCGCCTTGAGAATCCGCGGACGCAGCGCGTGAGCGTCGAACCCGGGCTCGAGCGGGAGTCTGTCGCGCAGCGCATAGACCTGGAAGGCGACGCCTCCTCCCGAGGCTTTTCTAGGACAGAGGTCGTACGCAGTGTTACCGAAGCTGTTGCGCCCGACAATCGCCCCGGTTGGCAGCTTCCCGGCGGGGATTCTCTTGACGCTCGGCTTGATACCGGCGACTGCCCATCGGACAGGTGAGCCGGAGGAGATCCCAAGGGCCATGACGACGTACTCCTTGGTAGCTTTCCCGTAGGTCGCATTCCCAATTTTCAGTGTCGGCCAACCCCCTGAGCCATTGCAAGTGTGATAGCGCGCTGGCAGCGGCTGACTGGCGATGAAGGCGGGACTCGTCACGGCGAGCGCCTGCGGGACGTAATCGCTAGGGTGGATTGGGTAGACTTGGGCTTGGTTTGTCGAGGTGTCGGTGCTGGCAGCTTTCGTGGCCGCGCTCGTCGTGGTGGTCGAGGAGCTGCTGGAGCCGCCGCCGCATCCGGCGGCGGCCAGCGCCGTGACCAGCGCCCCCGCGCACAGCAGTCGTCTGACAGGGCGGGCGGTGCTGAGGGCGTGCTCGTTGTCGCGCATGTTCACCATTCATTCGACGAATTCAGATCACTGGAACCGTATATATCCGTCCGCGGACTCGTCAAGCTGTCGGGTACGGGCGGGTGAGTGCGTGCGTCTAATTCGCTTGCCGCGCGTCGGCGACCGACCGCGGGCCGTGGCCCATGTACTTCGCGGTCGGGCGGATCAGCCGGCCTTCGCGCTGCTGCTCGAGGATATGCGCCGACCAGCCGGCCACTCGCGCGCAGGTGAACATCGGCGTGAACAGCTCCGCCGGCACCTCCGCCAGGTCCAGGATCACGGCCGACCAGAACTCGACATTGGTAGCGAGCACACGGTCGGGCTTGCGCGTGTGCAGCTCCGCGAGCGCGGCCTGCTCGAGCGCCTCGGCGACCTCGAAGCGCGGTGAGCCAAGCTCGCGGCAAGTGCGCCGCAGCACGCGGGCGCGAGGGTCCTCTGCGCGGTACACGCGATGACCGAAGCCCATCAGTCGCTCGCCGCGATCCAATGCGTCCGACACCCAGCGTTCGGCGTCGCCGGTGCGCTCCACCTCGTCGAGCATCTTCAGCACGCGCGAGGGCGCGCCGCCGTGCAGCGGACCCGACAGCGCGCCTACGGCGGCCGACAGTGCCGCGGCGCAATCGGCGCCGGTGGAGGCGACCACGCGTGCAGTGAACGTCGAGGCGTTCATGCCGTGTTCGGCCGCGGAGATCCAGTAGGCGTCGATCGCCTTGGCGTGATCGGGGTTGGATTCCCCGCGCCAGCGGATCAGGAAGCGCTCGGGGATCGAACGTCCCTCGTCGACCTCGGCTTGCGGCACCGGCGGTTGCCCCGGCCCGCGTGCCGACTGGGCGACGAACGACAGCGCCATCACCGACGCGCGCGCGAGATCGTCGCGCGCCTGCTCCTGGGTTACGTCAATCAGCTGCCCGAACCCCCACTCCGGTGCGAGCGTGGCCAG
The DNA here is from genome assembly GCA_035474295.1 of Solirubrobacteraceae bacterium. GTDB lineage: Bacteria > Actinomycetota > Thermoleophilia > Solirubrobacterales > Solirubrobacteraceae > Palsa-744. The sequence goes on along the minus strand of DATINL010000028.1, from coordinate 13,540 downwards.
CGCCGACTGCACGTCCACGCGCGGGTCGCCCGAGCGTACGCTCAGCGGGTGCGGCTCGGCCGGAGGGAGGCCGGGCTGGAAGCGGCCATCCACGAGCAGACCCCACACCTGCTCATACGGCACGACGCCCACCAGCTCTTCGATGTCGACGCCGCGATAGCGCAGCGCACCGCCGGCACGGTCGGGCTCGGCGATCTCGGTGGCGAAGGCGACCACGCCTTCCAGACCCGATTGGACTTCGCTGGGGGGCGACTGGGTCTCGCTCATCGTGTGTGCTCGCTTTCCGGCCGGCTGCTTAACGGGATGCTTGCCTTGTGGGCACGGCATATGATGCCCGAGCCGCCAACCAGAGGAGGGGCTCATGTCCGATAGCGAGTTGATGTTCCGTCCCGTCATCGAGCTGGCGGGCATGGTGCGCGCGGGCGAGATCTCCGCGCGCGAGCTCGTGCAGACCTCGCTGGATCGCATCGAACAGCTGAACCCGCGGCTGAACGCGTTCGCGCAGGTGGACGCGGAGCGTGCGCTGGTGGCCGCGGAGGGGGTGCGCGCTGGCGACGAGCGCCCTTTCGCGGGCGTGCCGATCGCGATCAAGAACAACCGCGCCGTGGACGGTTTGAAGCTCACGTTCGGCTGCTCGCTGATGGCCGAGCACGTGGCCGACTACGACCACAACGTGACGCGTCGCCTCAAGGGCGCGGGGTTCATCGTCGTCGGTACCACCACGCTGCCCGAGTACGGGATCCTGCCCACCAGCGAGGCGCGTTTGTTCGGGCCGACCCGCAATCCCTGGGATCTCAGCCGCACGCCGGGCGGCTCCTCCGGCGGGGCGGCTGCCGCGGTCGCCTCCGGCATGGTGCCCGTCGCGCACGGCAACGACGGTGGCGGCTCGATCCGCATCCCGGCCGCGTGCTGCGGGCTAGTGGGGCTCAAGCCCCAGCGCGGGCGCGTCTCGAGCGCACCGGAGCTGGGCGACTCGATGCTCGTGGCGGACGGCGTGCTCACGCGCACGGTCGGCGACACCGCCGCGATCCTCGACGTGTTGGCCGGCGAGGTGGTCGGAGACGCCACCTGGGCGCCGCCCCCGTCCGGGCCGTTCGCGGACGCCGCGACGCGCGACCCCGGGAAGCTGCGAATCGCCGCCACGACGCTCGCGCCGGTGGAGGACGCCGTCGTCGACCCGGCCTGCGCCCGCGCGGTGGCCGATGCGACCGAGCTGCTGCGCTCGCTCGGACACACGGTGGAGGAGGTCGACCCACCGTGGCGCGTCCCAGGCCTCACTGAGCTGTTTGGCGCGGTATTCTCGATTCACATCTCGCTCTCGATCATCTACTCGGGGCTAGTGGCCGGCGGCAAACAGCCGACCGCGGAGGACATGGAGCCGATGAGTTGGGCGATCTTCTCGATGACTCAGCAGGCGAACGCCGTGCAGGGACTGGCGGCGGCCACCCAGCTGCAGGCGTTTGCCCGTCAGCTGATTGCCTTCCTAGACCCCTACGACGCGTTGCTCACTCCGGCGCTGGCCGAGCGCCCACTCGAGCTGGGGACACTCGACACCGCTGCCGCGGATCCGATGTCCACCTTCACGCGCTCGGGGCTGTTCACCCCCTTCACCCCTGTATTCAACGCCAGCGGTCAGCCGGGCATCTCGCTGCCGCTGTATCAGGGCGAGGATGGGCTCCCGCTCGCAGTGCAGCTCGTCGGCCGTCCGGCGGGGGAGGAGCGGCTGCTTGCGCTTGCCACGCAGCTGGAGGCTGCTCTCCCCTGGACGGATCGACGTGCGTCGCTCGGTTCCGCGGCCAGCGTCTAGCCGGCTCCAAGCACCGCGCGCATTGGGGTGGGCGCCACCCCGAGCCGCTCGGCGTCAGCCGCGCCAGTGGCAGAGACCATCGGCACCTCCATCAGCTCCGCCTCGTCCCAGGTGGCGAACGCGTGCGCGCCTGCCAGCGTCTCGAGCAGGCGCAGCCCGCGCGAGACGACGGGGATCGGGACGTGGGCCAGCACGCGCTGGCGGTTCAACGAGTCCAGCAGCGCGCGGATGATCTCGGTGTGGCTGAGGGTATCTGGGCCGGCGAGCTCGTAGCGCTCGTGTGCCATGCCCCCGTCTCTGCGCAGCGACGCCATGACGCAGTCGGCGACGTCCTCAGCCCAGATTGGCTGATAAAGCGCGCGGCCACGCCCCGATACCGGCATCACTGGCAACAGCGCCAGTCGCTCGAGCCGGCTGAGCCAGGGATCGCCGGGCGCATAGACGATCGACGGGGCGAACACGGTTGAGCGCATGCCCGCTTCGCGCACGGCCTGCTCGGCGAGCGCCTTGGCGCGAAAGAAGCGCGCCCGGTGGTGGGTTGACGCGCCCAGTGCCGAGAAGAACAAAAATCGCTGCACGTCCGCTCGCTCGGCTGCCTCGACCATGCGCCAAGTCGCGATCCCGTTGAGTTCCTCGATCGAGGCGAGCGGCTGGTCGCGGATCGAGGCAGCCAGGTGCACGACGGTATGGATTCCACGCAGCGCGTTGCGAAACGAGGGTGGGTCGGTGAGGTCGCCAAGTGCGATCTGCACCCGCACGCGCTGGGGGCCGAGCTGGCGCGGGTCGCGCACCAGGCAGCGCACGGGGGTTCCCTCGGCCACGAGGCGACGCAGCAGCGCGGCGCCCACGAGACCAGTTGCGCCGGTTAGCAGGAGCATCGATACGAGCCTACCGAAGCGCGTGCGACACGACTATGGCGCTCAGAACGCCGACGGCGCTTCGTCGAGTCGCACCGTTCAGAGACAGGTCGCAACGATTCTGATTATTGCAATGTCCCGAGTTTGAAGGCTAGATTTGTTCGATGGCGATCGATGTAGGTCTGCGGCGGCGCGCTGCCCGTACCCAGCGACATGTGCGTGTGCGGTGGCCGCGCTGGAGCGCGTCGGCGTGGGGCTCGATCACGACCGTCGTGCTGTTCCTCACGATCACCTGCTGGTGGCTCACCCAAGATCGCGGGCTGCCGATATTCGACGCGGCCAACCATCTGACCGTCGCGCTTTACGTCCACGATGTCCTGAAAGCCGGCGATCTGCACCACGCGCTGTTCCCGCAGGGTCCATACCCGCCGCTCGTGACGCTGATCGGAGCGCTCGGAGCGTTCATCGGCGGATACGACGTGGCGCCGCCGATCATCGCCCAGAACTTGTTGTTCGTGCCGTTGCTGGCGTTGGGCTGCTACCACACTGGGCGGCTGGCGTTCGGGCATGTAGCCGGTTTCCTGGCGGTCGTGTTCGCGCTCGGTTCGCCGCTGATAATCGTGCAGTTCCACGTGTTTATGATTGACGCGCCGGAGACCGCGATGGTAGCCGTATCGGTGTGGGCGATCCTCGCCAGCGAACGCTTCTCGCGTGTCGGGGTTTCGGCATTGGCCGGGCTCGCGGTTGCGCTCGGCCTGATGACCAAGGAGCCGTATGCGTTCTTCGTCGTGGGGATCGTGGGCGCCACGACCATCCGCGGTGGTCGCGGCTGCTGGCGCGGGCTCGCCACGTTCACCGCCGTCGTGCTCGTGGTCGCGCTGCCCTGGTACATCTACGACTTCTCAAAGGTGAGCGTGCTGCGCGGCGAGGCCTTCGCCGCCTCTAGCGCCACGCCCGGCCCCGGAGTACCAGCTGGCTCCGCGCCACCGCGCACGTCGATTGCGAATCTGGAGTGGTACTTCTGGAGCATCCTCAACGTCGAGCTCTATCTGCCGCTGTTCCTAGTCGCGGCGGTGGGCTGGGTCTGGACGCTGGTCGGGTTCGTCCGTCGCAGGCCGGTCAGCGGGGTGGCGTTCGAGCTCGCCGCCGGCGCGTTCGTCTCATGGCTGATCCTGACCGAGACGTATGTCCATGATGCCCGCTATGGCATGCCGCTGCTCGTGTATCTCGCTGTGTTCGCGGGCGGCTGGATCGCGCGTCTGCCGCGCGCTTGGCTCAGGCCGGCGGCTGCCGTGGTGATCCTCGTGGCGATCCTCAACACGATCGGCGCCAGCTTCGGGGCCGGCGGGCAGCTGACGGCGCCCCTGCCGAAGGTGTCGAGCTCGAGCGTGCTGCGCAACCCCGCCGTGATCACGGTCTACTCGGATGCGGGCTTCTTGGTGGCCGGGCCGCAGCGCGGCGGTCAGATGCTGGCGCTGATGAAGGGTCTGCGCCGTCACGGGGTGATCAAGGTCGGTTGGTTTCTGAGCCAGTCCCAAGGACCGGAGTTCTCGACCGCCGGGGTGACCCTGTTCGCGCAGATCGCCCACCTGACCTTCCCGACGAAGTCGCTGAACCCTGCTCAGATCCCAAAGAACCAGGCCACGTTGTTCCACTCGCTGATCACTTCGACGGTGGCGCCGCCGTGCGTCACGCTGAGCGACGGCAGCGGCATCTGGGTGCGCCTCGGTGATATCTCAGCGAAGCACGTGCAGGACTTCTGTCCCCTGCGCGAGCCCCAGTTCTATGATCCTTGAGCGCTCGGTGGAGCAGGGCTCTAGAATGCGGACCTCGTTCGGAACCCCCCGGAAAACGACCAGGAAAGAAGCGGATGGCTTACGTTATCGCCGAGCCCTGCATCGGCACCAAGGACAACTCGTGCGTCGAGGTCTGCCCCGTCGACTGCATCCACCCCACGCCCGACGAGCCCGGCTACGACGCGGCTGAGATGCTCTACATCGATCCCGAGGAGTGCATCGATTGCGACGCGTGCGTCGAGGCATGTCCAGTCGACGCGTGCTTCGCCGAGGACCAGTTGCCCGACGAGTGGCAAAAGTTCGCGCAGATCAACGCGGAGTACTTCGCCAACAGCCGTTAGCGCCGAGGTGCGCCTGCTCAGCCGTAGTAGCGCGCAGCCACGAGCAGCTGGCTGAAGACGTCGTGCGCGAGGATCAACATGATGATCAGCGCGCCCGCGACCGGTCCCCACCGCCGGCCGCCGCCGCGCGCGGCGAGCGCGAGTACGACGCCGAGCAGCGCCAGCAGCGGAAACAGATAGCGGACCTGCTGGTAGGGACCGCTCTGCTGCAGGAAAAACACATAGGACGCAGCGCCGATCACAGCCATCATGCCGGCTGTGATGAGCGTGTAGACGGCGAGCTCGCTAGCGCGGCGGCGTAGCGCGGCGCGCTCGATGAGCAGTGTGCGCAGGCACAGTGCTGTGATCAGCCCGATTGGGAGTAGCGCGAGCTGGTAGACCCAGCGTGGGAAGGTCGTGTCGATCCATCCGTACAGCCCGACGAGCCCGTCGAGCCAGATCGTGCGCGTCGTGTCGATGCCCGGAAAGTGGTTGGCCATGCCCGGCAGCCGTGGCATGAACAGCTGCCAGATGTGGCTGAGCTCGTCTAGCAGCGAGCTGCTCGAGTAGGACGGTGTGAGGCTGTGGGCGACCAGATCCCCCACTGTGCTCGTTGATCCGCTGAAGATCACATATCCGCCGACCGGCAGCGCCGCCGCGGTCATGGCCAACGCGAGCGAGCGCCACGCCGGCCGCTCCGCGGCGCGCAGGGCGCGAAACAGCAACACGATCAACCCCACGACCGCGCCCGGCAGCACCCCGACGAAGTTCAGCTTGCTCAGCAGCCCGAGCGCGATCACGCCGCCGGTCGCCAGCGCCAGCCCACGCGTCAGGCCGCGCCTGAAGCCGCGCGCCAGGCAGTACAGCAACGCAGCGGAGACCGCGTACAGCAGCGCATCGGGGTTCACACCGCCTGAGATCTCACCGAGCAGCGGCTGTAGCGCGACGCCGAGACCCCCCACCGCCCATGCCCACGGCTCGCGCGGCACGACTTCGCGCACGAACAGGAACGCGAACAATGCCGTGACGGCTGCCATCAGCGCTGAGAGCAGCCGCATCGCTTGCAGACGCGCCAGCACGGAGCCGCCCGAAGCGAGGTGATAGGGGATCGTCTCGAGCGCGTAGTAGAGCGGTGGCTCGGAGGTCGCGGTGCCCGCGAAGCGGCCATCGCCGCGCGCCTGACGCGCGGCGAGATCCCAGCGCAACTTGACCAGCTCCGCAGCTGTATAGACGATGGGGCTCTCCGGATGGCGGCGCACCAGGAAGTGCCCGAGGTCCCTGATCGCCGTCTGCTCTTCGCTCGAGTAGAACGACGACGGCGGGCTGGTCGGGGCGCTGCCCGTCTCGGCGAGGTGCTGCGCATACGCGAAGTGGTCTGGCTCGTCGATCACCTGAAACGGGGGAGAGAGGATCGACCAGCCGGCGGCGCTCAGGAATGCGATGAGCGCGCACACCCGCGCGCCGCTGGGGATAGGACCAATCATTCGTCTCAGTCTGCGCCGGGTGCCGAGCGGGCGTGCGCCGAGCGGCGCGCCCGATCCCGGAGTCGGCTCGGGCGCCGGATCGAGCCGGCGACCGGGGTCGCCAAGCATGCGCAGCGTCCACCAGCAGGTGAGGACGATCACGGCGGCGATCGACGCGAGGACCAGGATTGCCGTCCACGCGCCGTCCCACGCCCGCCCGACGCCGATTCGCCGCAGGACGGTCGCGGCGAGGGACCCCCACGAGCGCTGTCCGGGTTGCAAGTAGTCCATTCTGAGTCGGCCGCCCAGCGGCACGAACGCCCCGGCGCCAGTGTTGTCGATCACCGCGCTTGCGCTCGACGCCGGCTGTCCGAGGACGGTGAGGCTCTCCCCCGTCAGCTCGCCGAACGTCAGGCAGATCGTGGCGTTCGAGAACGAGCGGCTCAGCGGCTTCAGCGGCACGGTCTCGCCACCGCCTGCCATCCAGCCGGCATTCAGCTTCCCCGAGGTGAGCAGCCGCGAACCAGCTGACCCGTCCGTTACGCTAACCGCTATCGACGGGGCGATGATCCCGAGCAGCGAGAAGCGGATCGCAGTCGCCCCGCGTGGCAACAGCTCACCCGTCTGGCAGATCTCGGTTTGGTCGGCGGTGACGTTCGTCAGCAGATTTTCGTTGGGGATCGAGTTGGAGTGGAGGACCGTCGTCGGCGCTCGCGAGAGCGCCAGCCCCACGCCGGCCACGATCAGTGCCAACCCGACCCCAACGGCGATCCGCACGCGCATGTCGGTCTTGCTCAGCAGGAACATCATTCGTTCAGCCGTAATAGCGCGCGGCCACTAGTAGTTGACTGAAGAGGTCATGGGCGAAGACGAGCACGACGATCAGCGCGCCCACAACTGGCCCCCAGCGCGTGCCAGCGCCGCGCGCGGCCAATGCGAGCACTGCGCCAAGCAGCGCCAGTAGCGGGAACATGTAGCGGACCTGCAGGAACGGGCCGCGCTGGTTTAGGAAGTACACGTAGGACGCGCCGCCGACGAGCGCCAGCACGCCGGCCCCCATCAACGCGTACACGGCAAGCTCCCCCACGCGGCGGCGCAGCGCGGCGCGCTCGGTGAGCAGTGTGCGCAGGCACAGTGCTGTGATCAGCCCGATCGGGAGCAGCGCGAGCTGGTAGACCCAGCGTGGGAAGGTCGTGTCGATCCATCCGTACAGCCCGACGAGCCCGTCGAGCCAGATCGTGCGAGTGGTGAGGATCCCGGGAAAGTCGTTGCTCATCCCCGGCAGACGCGGCAGGTAGAGCTGCCAGAGGTAGCTCAGCTCACCGGCCGGTGAGGCCAGCCCGCCGGATTCGCGCACGCTGCCGGAGACGAGGTCGATGGCCCCGTGTGAAAGACCGCCTAGCAGCGCGTACAGACCGATCGGGAGCGCCGCCACCATCATGGCGCCGACGAGCACGCGCCAGTCAGAGTGCTGTTTGCGCGACTTGACAGCACCGTGCTCAGCGTTCGCCGAGGTCGGCGCGATGCTCCGCAGCGCGCGTGCGGCAAGCAGCGCCAACGCGAGCACCAGACCGGGCAGCAGGCCAAGGAAGTTGAGCTTGGTCAGGCAGCCGGCGGCCGTCGTCGCCCCTGTGGCAAGCGCCAGCAGCGGCGTCGGACCGCGCCTGAACGCCCGTGCCAGGCAGTAGAACAGCGCTGCCGCGAGCGCATACAGCAGCGCATCGGGGTTGACCGCGCCGGAGAGCTCGCCCAGCAGGGGCTGCAGCGCCACACCGAGCCCGCCGACCGACCACGCCCATGGCGTGCCTGGCAGCGCTTCGCGCACGAACAGGAACGCGAACAGCGCCGTGGCGCCGGCGAGCAGCGCGGACAGCAGTCGCATCAACTGCAGGCGCTCCAGGATCGTGCCGCTAGCTCCGAGCCGGTAGGGGATCGTCTGCAGCGCGTAGTACAGCGGCGGTTCGGAGGTCGCCGTGCCGGCAAAGCCGCCATTGCGGCGCGCCGCACGGCGTTCGAGATCCTGCTGCAGCCGGTGCCGGTCGAACGCGCTCGAGATCGTGCCGTTCTGCGGTTGCCTGCGCACCACGTAGTGCTGCAGGTCGCGCAAGCCGAGCATCTCCTCCTCGGAGTAGACGGCCGGTGCGGTGCTCACCGGCAGCCTCGAGGACTCGGCCAGCCACTGCGCATACGCGAAGTGGTCCGGCTCGTCGACAACCTGGAACGGTGGCGAGAGGAACGACCAGCCCACGGCGCTCAAGATGGCGACGGCCGCGCACACCCATGCCCCCGTCGGCATTCGCCAACTCGAGCCGCCATTGCCGTCAGCTCGCGACGCGCGCGTCGTCCACCACAATGCGAGGGCTCCGGCGGCGAGGGTAGACACGAGCACCAGCAGCGCGACCCATGCTCCGCCCCACGCGCGCCCGAGGCCCATGCGCCGCACGATCTCCGACGCGCGCGACCCCCACTGCTGGCGCCCGTGCCGCAGGTAGTCGATCTCGATCCTCCCCCTCAAGCGGGAGCGGCCCCCGTTCGGCGCGACCCCGCTAGCGGCCCGGGCCGCTGGGGTGGTCTCGCCGAGAATGCCTACGTTCTCACCCCGCAGCTGACCCAGCGTGAAGCAGACGGTCACGTTCGCGTGAGCTTCAGGCAGCGCACGCAACGTGATCGCCTCGCCGGACCCCGCCATCCAGCCGGCGGCGATCCTGCCGGAGGTGAGCGTCTGCTCACCGGACAGCACCTTCACCGACATCGCTGGCGCGATCACCGTCTCCAATGAGAAGCGGATCGCGCTCGTGCCGGCCGGCAGCAGCTCCCCCGCCTGGCACAGGCCCGCGCCATCGGTCGTGGCAGTGCCGAGCAGGTAGTCCGGGGCGATCGAGTTCGTCCGGATCACCTGCGGGGGCGACCGCGACAGCGCGAGCGTGAGCCCCAGCCCGAGCACCCCCAGCCCGGCGATCAGCGCGATCGCGACGGGCCTGCCGGTCATGCGCGCGCGATACATCAGCTCAGCCGTAGTAGCGGGAGATGACGAGCAGTTGGCTGAAGAGGTCGTGGGCGAGCACCAGCACCAGAATCAGCGTTCCCACCGCTGGTCTCAGGTGTGTCCCAAGACCCCCCGACGCCAGCGCAAGCACTGCTGCGAGGGGCGCCAGCAGCGGCAGCAGATAGCGAATCTGATCCCACGGCCCGAGATGGCCGAGAAAGAAGGTATAGGAGGCGCCACCGACCATCGCCATAACGCCGACGGCCATCAGCAGGTAGGCGAGCAGCTCCGGCACGCGCCGGCGCAGCGCCGTGCGGCTGCCGATGAGTGTGCGCAGGCACAGCAGCGCGACCGCCGCGATTGGGATCAGCGCCAGGCCATAGACGCCGTCCGGGAACACCGTGTCGATCCAGCCGTAGAAACCGATCAGCGCGTTGAGCCACAGCTGGCGCGGGGTGAAGATCCCGGGGAAGTAGTTGGTCATGCCCGGCAGTCGCGGCAGGTAGAGCTGCCATGTGTAGCTCAGCTCTCCCAGCGCCGAACCATGTCCGCTGGTGCTGTCGGCGGCGCCTGAGGCGATCGCTCCGATCCCGGAGCCGGTGCCCGTGTGCAGCAGCGTGAACAGTCCGATCGGCGCGGCCGCGGTTGCGGCTGTGAGCCCCAGCAGCCGCCACGCCGAACGCTCGCCGCGCAGGGCGATGATCAGCAGCCCCACGCTGGCGCCTGGCACGAGGCTGAAGAAGCTGAGCTTGGTCAGACATCCGAACGCGACCACGGCGCCGATCGCGGCGGCGGCTGCTGAGGTCAATCCTCGCCTGAACGCGCGTGCGAGACAGTAGAACAGTGCCGCGGACATCACGAACAGCAGCGCGTCGGGGTTGACGCCGCTGGAATTGGCTCCGAGGATTGGCGAGAGCCCCACGCCGAGCGCGCCGACCGTCCAGCTCCAGCGTACGCGCGGCAGCAGCTCGCGCAGGAACAGATACACGAACAGCGTGGTGAGGCCGGCCAGCAGCGCTGACAGCATCCGCATCAGCGCTAGACGCTCGAGGATAGTGCCACTGGAGCCAAGCGCGTAGGGGATCCCCTGCAGGGCGTAGTACAGGGGCGGCTCAGCGGTAGCGGTGCCGGCCCCGCCGTTGCTCCTGCGTGACAGGGGCCGCGCGAGCTCGCGCTCCAGGCGCCGCTGTTGGGCGACGCTCGCGATGCTGTCGTTCTGGGGTTGGAAGCGCACGTGGAAGAAGCGCAGACCCCGCAGCGCGCTGCGCTCCTCTGGAGAGACCACATCCTTCGCTCGGGGACTCGGCAGCCGCCCCGTCTCCATCAGCTGCTGGACGTACTCGAAGTGATCCACCTCGTCGGTCACCTGAAAAGGGGGCACGATCAGCGCCCAGCATGTCGCGTTCAGGCACGCGACCGCCGCGCACATCCACGCGGCGCGCGGGCTGCGTGCGAGCAGTCCGCGCACGCGCATCAGGAGCCCCCGCGAGCGCGGCGGCTCCTGACGAGAAGCCACCTGTGTGGCCGTAGCTGTCGGCGGCGCGGACGTGCTCGCGCGCCCGGGCGAGCCGCTGACGGCGAGTCTCATCATCGGACCTGCTCCCTGATCACGAGCCTTGACATGAGCGCGACGGCGCTCGCCATCAGCGCCAGCACGAAGCCGGCTACCCACGTCCCAGCCCAGGCGCGCCCCAGGCCCATGCGACGGGCGACCGCCGTCGCGCGTGACCACCACGAGCGCTGTCCCGGCTGCAGGTAGTCGATCCTGATCGCTCCCCCGATCGAGTTGGCGCCGCTGATGACCGACCTGGCTGGCGGAGCATGCGCGCCCAGGACGCCGACTGCACCCACCGCATGCCCGATCGAGAAGCACACGGTCACCTTCGAGGCGGTGCGTGGTACCGGGTGCAGCGCCACCGTGACCCCGTACCCGGTCCAGCCGGCCGCGTGGGCGCCGCGTGTAAGTACGCGCCCGTCCGACAGCGCGCGCACACTCACGCGTGGACCGACCTGCGAGGTCAGCGACAGGCGCATCGCGCTGGCGCCGGCAGGCAGCAGCTCGCCGCCCTGGCATCCCGCGCCGTCTCCCGCGGTCGTGATTGCCAGGAAGTAGGGAGTGGCATGCCAGTTGGTGGCGATCCGGCGATCCGGCGATTGCGACAGCACTGCCCCGACGGCTATGGCCACCAGGATCAGTCCGGCGGCAAGCGTGAGCCGCGCCTGCATCTACCTCCGTCGCAATCCGAGGATGCTGAGTAGGAACGATGAGAAGACGATCTGGATGCCGAGCACGAGCAGCGTCGCGGCGGAGATCGCGATTCGCTGCTCGGATAGGCCGCCGAAGCCGCGCGCGGCCCAGTCGCTCACGATCACGAGCACCATGGCGAAGCCAAGCAGCGCGGTGGCGCCGCCGAGCAGCAGCCCGTGCTCCAGTCGGAAGCGTGCGCGCATGCGGTCAAACCACGGGTCCTGCTCGCCCATGAAGTAGGTGGCGTACGCGTGGGCGCACAGCCCGAGCGTCATCACCTGAGCTCCGACCACGAGCAGCAGCGACCCGCCGATCAGCGTGTGCAGATCCCACTGGCGTCCAAACGCCGCCGCGTGCGCAAGCACCAGTAGGGTGATGATCCCGCCGAGCGCAAAGATCAGCGCGCCGGGGAAGATGAACAGGTGGTTGGGCGAGTGCAGCAGCAGAAAGCGCAGGTGCCGCCATCCGTCGCGGAAGCTAGAGAGCTTCGACTCCCCTCCGCGAGGGTGGTACTCGATCGAGAGCTGACGCACGTCCAGCTTGGCCTTCGCCGCGCGGATCACCATTTCCGAGGCGAACTCCATCCCCGTGGTGCGAAGCTCCAGCCGCTCGAGCTGGTCGCGGCGGAACGCGCGCATGCCGCAGTGCGCGTCTCGGACGCCCGTGTGGAACAGCAGGTTCAGAAATCCGGAGAGCAGCGGATTGCCGATGTAGCGGTGCAGCCATGGCATCGCCCCCGGGTGGATGTTGTCCATGCGGTTGCCGATGATCATGTCGGCGCCGGCGTCGAGCTCTGCCAGGAAGCGGGGTATCTCGTGGAAGTCGTACGTCAGATCGGCGTCCGCCATCAGGATGTAGTCGCTTGCGGCGGCGGCGAACCCGGCCAGATACGCGCTGCCATAGCCGCGCCGGGGCTCCTTGATCACGCGCGCGCCGGCTAGCCGGGCAAGTTCGGCGCTGCCGTCTTCCGAGCCGTTGTCAGAGACGATCACTTCGCCGTCGATTGCGTGCAGCGCCATCACGTCCAGCGCCGTGCGTACGCATTGTTCGATGCTCTCGGCTTCGTTGAGGCAGGGGATTACGACGGACAGCGACTGGCCGCGTTGAGCTTTGGTCGTCGTGGGAACGACTGTATTGGTGTCTTCGATGGTCTCCACGTCGCCTGCCGGTCCTGTTTGGTCCAGAATTCGGGTTCTTCGAATCTCTCGCAATATGGCCCAAACGTGATTTCGCGTCAAGGTCAAGAAACACCGCACGGGGGGTGGAAGGAATCTGTAGGGCACACAAGGTCATCGAGGGGGTCCCACTGGCGAGAAGCTCCGTCGATGGAAGATCGAGTGGCTGGGCGTTTGGGGAAATGAGCGAGCCAAAAGGAGACCGCATCCATCGCTCCAACTTACGGTCTTACATTCCGGGAAGCAGGCACCTTCGGTCGTCCGTGTCTCCCACTTTGGTACACACGGTCTTGATGTTCTCCGTTAGGGGAATCGATGCTTCTTGGCGCTTTACCTTACTACGGGGGATTGGCCCAGATGGCACGCGATGTTTCACTAACACCTAGTCTTGACGGGCACGGACTTCTTCTGGATTGTGTGTTAGATACCGGCGATTCGGTCGATCCCGAGTACACGTTGCCGTCCTCCACGGGCTGCTCCTTCTATCGCCGGGAACTGGCTTAGAACGCAGGTCTCTTGGTCCATGAAAGGAACTCCGTATGAATCGTAAGGTTGTGTTAACTGTTTCGACCGCGTTGGCGCTCGTGGTACTTGCGGTCATGCCAGCCGTAGCGCAAGCGTCGAACGTGAAGTGGTTTTCGTTAGTCGCGGGTGTGTTAACTCTACTTCCGACAACTGCGACACAGGTCGCCAGTGCCGGGGATAATCTACACATGTCAGGGCTCGGCGGCGCGCTTACCATCAACTGCTTAGAGCGCCTAACAGAATGAGCGTTGGAGTTGTTGATGGCAGATGAGGGCGCAGCCGATGGTAAGGAAGGCTTCGTGGATGTCGGCGCGTCGGTCGTAGCGGCGCTCGAGGCGGCGGTATTGGTGCAGCCAGGAGATC
>DATINL010000027.1:0-8005 GCA_035474295.1 Solirubrobacteraceae bacterium | reverse complement strand
AGCGACCACCCCGACCATGACGACCCTTACTGGGAAGACGAGCACGAACCGCTCCCCGGTCGTCCGCGCCGGCGCCTGCTCACACCCGTCACCGCGCTGCTGTTCGCCGTGCTCGTCGGCGCCAGCTGCTTCATCGCCGGCGTCCAGGTCGAGAAGCAACAGCTGCCCTCAGGCGGCGCGCGCAGCGCCGGCGCTGGTGGCGGCGCTGGACGCCTCGCCCTCGCTGGCGCGAGCCCACCAAGGGGCGGCGCGACCATCGGGCAGGTCGCCAACGTGTCGAAGTCGAACCTGTTCGTCACCAACACCCAGGGCAACACCGTGAAGGTCGTCGTCGTCAAAGGCGCCACGGTCACCAAGCAGATCTCCACCTCCGCCAAGGCCGTGCGCCCTGGTGACACCGTGATCGTGCAAGGCGTCACCCGTGCAGACGGCTCGATCCACGCCACCAGCGTGCGCGACAGCGGCGCCGGCGGCGTTGGCGGCCTCGGCGGCGGCCTGTTCGGCGGCGGCGCGGGCGGCGGCAGCGCCCGCTCGGGCGGCAGCGGCGCGAGCAGCTCCGGCGGCGGCGCAGGGAGCAGCGGCGCCGGCAGCGCCGGCCCAGGACCCGTGCTGTTCGGCCCCGGCGGCTGAGATGCTCTTTCTTCCCCGGCGGCTGAGACCAAGATGACCAACTACAAAGGAGCCTGACCAGTGCTCGACAACTCCAGACGCAGTACCTCGCTCGCAGCGCTGCCGGTAGTGGCGCTCGCGTGCCTGGGCCTGGCCGCCTGCGGCGGCTCGTCGAACGGCCCCAACAACACCACCGCCGCGGCCGCCAGCTCGGCAGCCACCCAAACCGGCACGAACCAATCCGGCGCGACGCCCGGGAGCCCGCAGAACCGCGGACAGGACCGGTTTGCGCAGCTGCGCGCCTGCCTCAGCAAGAACGGCATCACCCTCCCGCAGCGCACCCCGGGCGCGCCACCCGCCGGCACCGGCGGACGCCCGGGCAATGGGCCGGGCGCGGGAACCGGCAACGGCGCCGGTGGACCCGGCGCAAGGCCCGGCAGTGGATTCTTCCGTGGTCTGCAACCGCCCAAGGGCGTCACACCCGCCAACTTCCAGGCGGCCCTGAAGAAGTGCGGCGGAGCGGCCCTCCGCGGACTCGGTGGCGCGAGGAATCCCGGCGCCGCGCAGCGCTTCTCGAATCCGCAGGTGCGCCAGGCGCTTACGAAGTTCCTCGCCTGCATGGGTCAGAACGGCGTCAAGCTGCCAACTCCCAACACATCCGGCAAAGGCCCGGTGTTCGACACCAACAAGGTGAACACCGCCGCACCGAAGTTCAGAGCTGCCGCGGCCAAGTGCACGGGCGCGCTGAGCATCGCCGGGCGCGGCAGTACGAGCCGCTAACGCAGCGCGCGTGTTCCGAGATCCCGATTCGCAGGCGCCGCCTGCGGGTCGCGGATCGCGGAGCTGCTCGGCTTGGCAGCCACCGTCGGCGAGGGCAGCGCGGCGATGCGCGCGATCAGCTTGTCCCACTGGCCGTGGGTGAGGTCGCCCGCCACCACCAGCGGCGACGGCGCCGTCTTGCCCGCGCCGGCCGAGTGCGCAACCGTGACCGGCACGCTCACCGCGGAGCTCAATGGCAGCGCGCCGCCCTGCGGGTGGAAACCCACATGGATGTGGTTGTAGTGGTCGGGCAGCGCCATCGTGTTCTGCGCGCCCGGGTACTGCATCAAGCTGATGATCTGGTGCGGCACGTACTCGCCTTGCAACGTCAGCAGCGTGCGAATCGTCGTGTCGGTGATCGACCCCGCGCCCTGATGGCCCGTGATCGGGATGCCGTTGATCGCGGCGATATCCACCGCATCGCCGCTGAAGTGCTCGGACACGTTGCCGGAAGTCGTGTACTCGCTGTGGCCGCAGCGCAGCGCCGTCACCGTCGGCTTCAACCCGCTGCGCGACAGGAACGCGAGCACCGCCAGCACACGGCGGTCGATCGCACCCGCGGCGATGTCCTGGCGACCGCACGCGTACACGGTGATCCCCGGGTCTGACAGCACCTGACGCTCCAGCTCGCTCTTGGACAGCAGGAACACGTTGCCCGCGGTCGCCCCGAGCAGCGTGCCGCCCTTCGCGCCCTTGGGGTGCAGCGCCGTGTCGAGCTGCTTCCAGTTCGCCAGCACCGGCTTCGGGTTGATCGTCGTCCTGTCGCCGGCCGGCCGGATCGAGAAGCGCATGTGACCGGCGAGCGCACCGACCGGCACGCTCACGCGCCCGAGCACCGTGCCCTGCGTCACGGTCGACCCGCGCCGCAGCGCCAACCAGCGATCGCCATTGGCATCGACACGCGCCGCGCCGAGCGCAGTCGAGCGCGCCGACGCCCGCGCAACCGGGTTGTCCGGGTGGGCGAACAAACGCACCTTGTCCACCAGCCCGACCGCCGGGTCGGACAACATCGAAGTGGGATCGCTCTGCGCCGCCGGCGTCTTCACCTTGAGCGTCACAGGCAGCTGGTGCCCGGCGCTCGCCGGCCGCTTGGGCTTGGGGTCGCGCGCCAGCTTGGCCTCGCGCGCCAGCTTGGCCTCGAGCGCGAGCTTGGACACGGCCTTGGCATGCGCCCGCGGCACACGATACGTCGGCGCCACGCTGCCGAGCCGCCCGTACGTGAACAGATCGCCGTACACGTCGCGCAGGATCACGTAGTTGCCGAGCTTGCGCGAGCGCCCGATCTTCACGATCCGCCCATCCTGCACCGCCACGACCGTGGCGCTGCGAGCGGACAGCAGATCGACGTGCTGCTCCACCGTCTTGGCCGCGCGCGCCGCGCTGGCAGCCGGTGTCGGCGCCACCGCGGACCCGGGCGTCCGAGCTGTGCCCGGCGTCTGCACGGAACCCGGCGTCTGCGCGGAACCCGGCGTCGAAGCGCCGGCCGTGGAGCTTGGCGCGCCCGCAGCGTCCGGCTCGGGCGGCGAGGAGCCCGCCGCCACCGGCGGCTGCGACGCGGATGGCGACGCCACCTGCGATGCGTCAGCGGTGGCGTTGGTCCGCGACAACGACAGCGCCGATGCGCCCGTGCGATGGAAGTGGTGATGGTCGATGCGCGCACCCGCCACCGGCGGGCGGCCCTCGGTCAGGCCCGTCAGCGTCGCGATCACCGACGCCGGGAAGCTCGAGATCAGCTTGGCGCGCAACAGCACCGAGTTGACGTACGCGTCGGAGTGGTTGTACGCGAGGATCGCCTTGTGCAAGTCGTGGGGCGCGCCCGCCGCGCGCAGGTAACGCGCCGCGGCGAAGATCGCATCCACCGGGTTGAGCGGGTCGGCGTATCCCGCGCGGTTGGCATCAACCCCGTACTGCACCCATGTCTGGGGCATGAACTGCATCCACCCCACCGCCCCCGCGGTTGACACCGCCAGGTTGCTGCCGTAGTTGGTCTCGACCTCGTTGATCGCCGCGAGGATCTGCCACGGCACCCCGTACTGGATGCCCGCGGCCTGGTAGATCGGCAGCAGGAACAGCGGGATGCGGTAGAAATCGAGCGCCTGCACCGACGCCTGCCCGCCGATCAGGCTCGTCAGGGCGCCCGCCTGGGCAGCCACCAACTGGGGCGGCAGCGCAACGTTGTTGGCTGCACCCGCTGGCACGCCGGCGCCGGCGGTCGTCGGCTGCACGGCGCCGCCTGCCGGCTGCCCGCCGTTGGCGCCCGGCCCCGTCGAGTTCGCGTTCTTGCGCCTGCCACGCTTGGCGGGCGTCGTCTTCTGCTTGCGCTGCACCACCACAATCGGCGCGCTCGCCTGCGGCGTGCTCACCGTCGGGGCGAGCGCCGGAGTCGGGGTCGGCTCCTGAGTGCTCGCGGGCGTCGGCACGGGCGCGGGCGCTGGGGTGCTGCTCGGCGTACTCGTCGTGCTGGTCGAAGACTGGCCACCAGCGCCGGCGTCAACCCCGCCCGTGGTGGAGCCCGACTGCGCCGGCGGGCTGTCCGCAGGCGCGGCGGCGCCGCCCGGCACGTCCGCGAGCGCACCCGCGGACAGAGTCCCGCTCAGGCCGACCGCGGTGAGCCCGCCGCCAGCCAGCGCGCGCAGCATCGCCCGCCGCACGCGACGGCGCTGGAGGGTCATCGGCGGGTCGTCCCGCGCTTGCTCGGAATTGGATTTCATAATCATGATTGTGCCCGCAGCCCACGATGGTGGGGCGCACACCTACAAACCGTGGTATCGGCAGGCAAGCAAGAATCAGTAAAGGATTCGTAATCGAGCGCACGATCCGTTGCAATTCCGCGGTTCAGGCGGGAATTGGGACCGGCGCCGCGCTCACATGCGAGTCGCGCGCGGGCGCATCGTTGCGCGCCACCACGATCGCTTCGGCGCGCCGTTCCGGGGTCAGCGTGATCGCGCGTCTGACGATCCGCTCCGGGCAGGCATCGACGGCGCGCAGCTGCACCTGTGCGATCACCGTCTCCAGCACCTTCTTCATCTCGAACTGCGCGAAGCTCGCGCCCAGGCAGCGGCGCACGCCGCCGCCGAACGGGATCCACGTGTACGTGCCGGCGGGCTGCTCCAGAAAGCGCTCCGGACGGAAAGCGTTCGGCTGCGGGTACACATCCTCGCGGCGATGCACGAGATGGATGCACGGCGCCACGGTCGCGCCCGCCGGGATCACGCGCCCGCCAAGCTCCATCGACTCGACCAGCTTGCGCACCACGATCGGGATCACCGGGCGCAAACGCAGCGTCTCCTTGACCACCGCATCCAGATAAGCGTCGCTCTCCCCCGCGAGCACCTCCTGGCGCAGCCGCTCCAGCTTGTCGCCGTGGCGCAGCAGCCGCTCGAACGCCCACGCCAGCGAAGTCGCCGTCGTCTCGTGGCCCGCCACCAGCAGCGTGATCAGCTCGTCGCGCAGCTCCTGGTCGCTCATCGGCTCGCCATCCTCGTAGCGCGCCTGCACGAGCATCGAAAGAATATCCTCGCGCTCGGCCAGATCCGGCTCCGCCCGGCGGCGGCGGATCTCCGCCAGCACGGCGTCGTCGACCGGGTCCATCACCTTGCGAAAGCGCGGATTGCGCTCGGTGCGCGCGGGTCCCATCAGCGCGATGTACGCGAGCTGACGCACATCCGTGGTCCAGTCGAGCATGTGCTTGAGCAGCCCGCGCACGTGCTCGGAGCGGTGCTGCTCGGTGATCCCGAACACAGCGCGCATGATCACGTCGAGCGTGATCGACTGCATCCGCGGCCACAGCGCGAACGGCTCGCCCAACGGCCACGCGGCGACGCTCTCGCGCGTGATCTCCACCATCAGCTCGCCATAGCGCTGCATCCGCTCGCCGTGGAACGGCGGCAGCATCAGCTTGCGATGGGTCATGTGCTCGGCCCCGTCGAGCAGCAGCACCGAGCTCGGCCCAACGACCGGGCGCAGCACGCCGTTGGCCTCGCCCGCGCGCAGCAGCTCGGGGTCGCCGGTGAACACGCGCTTGACATCCTCGGGATCGCTCAGGAACACCCACGTGTTCTCGTTGCGGATGCGTACCGTGAACACGTCGCCGTAGCGCCGGCGGCACTGCTCCATGAACGGCAGCGGCCGCAGCACCCAGCCGAGCGTCTGCAGCGTGCCCGGCATCCGGGGGCCCGGGGGCAGCGCGGCCTTGCCGCCGCCCGCCCGCCGCGCTCGCAAACCGTTCGAACTCACTAGCTCGAGGCTATCGGATCCGGCGCCCCCAGCTCGCTCCACTCAGGTGCGCTGTACGCCTCGCCCGGACGCCCGCCGAGCACCATCAGACGCAGGCCGTCGGGCCCGCTCAGCACCTTGCGCTTGGCGCCGTTGCCGACGCGCACCATCGTGTCCGGCTCGAGCGTCGTCTGCTCGCCCTCGACGTCGAGCGTGCCGGAGCCGCGCAGCGTCACGTAGACCTCTTCCTGGCCGTCATGGTTGTGATCGTGCTCGGGGTAGCGATCGAAGTTCGGAGGGAACTCCATCACCTGGATGCCCATCGACCGCACCCCCAGCGCCGCGCGCACCTTGCGCACCCCCCCGCCGAACGTCGCCTCAATGTCCTTCAGCGCCAAAGCCGTGAAATCCGCCATCGCGATCCCTTCGTCGTCGATCCGCATTGCCTTCCGCGCACGAGCATACTGGCTGAGCAGCCAGTATGGCCGCGCGAGAAAACCGCTCCGTCGCGGGAGCATCTGGGTTAAAGTAGATATGAACAACCGTCAACCCATCTGACCAACGTGGTCAAAGGCCGTACCCAACTTCGTCTGCCTGTCCTATCGATGCGCGTGTATCCGTATCTTTGCGTCGAGGCAAGGGGAAAGTTGTGCCAATCCCACAGTGGAGGAGAGAGAGATGTCAAGACTTAGGATCCTCGTCGCAGCGCTGGTTGCATGCGCATGCGTTCCGATCGCCTCCGCACAGGCAGGGGAGACCGTGAAGATCAACGCGAGCTTCAAGCCGGACGTGCTCGGCGCCCCGACCAACGTGCTGGGCGGCGCGGTCGTCACCAGCACCGACCCGACCACCGTCCCCTCGCCGCTCACCCGGATCGTGATCAAGGGCCCGGCGGGCACGAAGCTCGACCTGACCGGCGTCGGCATCTGCAAGTCCGCCGCCGCGCTGCAGTCCAACGGCCCGAGCGCCTGCCCCAAGAGCTCCCGCGCCGGCTTCGGCAAGGGCATCGGCCAGTACCAGCTCGGCACCCAGATAAACGACCAGCCGTTCACGCTCGACCTGTTCCGCGGCCCCAACCAGGGCCACACGCCGACGCTGCTGATCTACCTGAACGCAACCTCGCCGGTGTCGGTGCAGATCGTGTTCACCGCGCCGATCACCAAGCAAGCAAAGCCCTACGGGCTCGGCTTCAGCTTCAACGTGCCGCTGATCGCAACCCTGCCGGGAGCGTCGAACGCGTCGCTGAAGAGCGCCACGATCACGATCGGCGCCGCCAACGCCGCGTACTACACGAAGGTCCACGGCAAGCGCAAGCTGCAGCACGTCAAGGGCATCATCCTGCCGAAGAAGTGCCCGGCGGGCGGCTTCCCCGTCGCCACCGACTTCAGCTTCCTCGACGGTCAGACGGTGCACGCCACGAGCACGGTGCCCTGCCCCAAGAAAAAGAAGAAGTAGCAGCAACTGCCAGCGCGGTGCCGCCGGGAGCTTGATCCCGGCGGCACCCGCCCCGGCGGCGCCGGGGCTGTTCGTCCACGAGGTTGGCCCCCCGGGCCGGGAGAAGGAGGAGCTATGCCCAGTACTCGCACCATCCTCACCGCGCTGGCGCTGAGCGCCGTGCTGCCGGCAACTGTCGCGCAAGCAGCCGACACGAGCGCCAAGATCAGCCCGTCCTTCTCTCCAAACCACTCCGGCGCAAACGCGTCGTTCACGCTCAAAGCCCAGCTGCACGGCGGCCCCGACGGCATCCCCGAGCGGCTCAGCAAGGTGGTCGTGCGACTGCCCGCGGGCATGGGGCTGGACCCCAGCGGCGCCCGCACCTGCTCGCTCAGCCGGCTGCGCGCGAGCGGCCCGCACGCCTGTCCGAGTGGATCGCGCATCGGCAGCGGCAGCTCGTTGCTGGCATCCCACCTCGGCTCCCAGGACATCGAGGAGAGCGCCGATCTGACCGTGTTCCGCGTGCCCAACCAGAACGGCCACCCCACCTTCGCGATCTCCGGCCAGGGCTACACGCCGCTGTATCAGCGCGTCACGTTCACCGGCCAGGTGCTGTCAGACCATGCCCCCTACTCCAGGCAGATCGTCACGTCGATCCCAGCGATCCCGACGCTGCGCGGCGAGCCGAACGCGTCGGTGCTGAGCTATTCGCTGAAGTTCGCCAGCCCGATGAAGATCACGGTGCCCAGGAGCTGCCCGGCAGGCGGGTTCCGCTTCGGCGCGAGCTTCACGTTCGTCAGCCAGCTGGCGAGCTCGACCACCGCGACCGCGCGCTGCCCCTAGCGCGCGAGCGCCGGGCAATGTCCACGGCAACCACAGCGCATCCAGGGCGCAGCGCATCCGTGCTTGGCGCGCCGCAGCTTCACGG
>DATINL010000026.1:0-4225 GCA_035474295.1 Solirubrobacteraceae bacterium | reverse complement strand
ACCTCGCTCGAGACACAAGCGCACACCGGGCAGCAACCCACGCACGCAGTCAACTCGACCCGCAGCTCCAGCTGAGCACCAACCTCCAAAACATCCGTGACCTCGAAACCTTCAAGACCGATCAGACGACTAACGTAATCCCTGCATCCGCTCCTCCTCCTGGCTACGCGATCCATTGACCACGCGAAGCCTGCGAGGAGCAGCGGATGCCTCCGCCAACACCCCAACCCCGCTACATCAGCAAGACCCCAAATCTCAACCGGCAGAGAAGGGTCAGTCTCTCACCCGGCACGGACAGCGTCGCTGGCATCGGCTTTGCCACCGCGACCGAGATGGCAGCCGACCTAGGTGAGGGAGCTGCGCGACTTTTTACGCTGGACTTTGGTACCCAAGCGCAGCACTCGTCCGCCAACTCATCGAGTGCAACTACCTTATGACTCTAGCGGCAGACGACCGCCAGGAGACTAAGGCATGGATGACCAGCTCGCATGACGAAATCATCGCGAGGTTCTTACCTCGACACATGCGGGAGCGAGCACCGCGAGCCTTTCGGCTTTCGGAGTATCAGAGCCACTGCGACATGGGAGGCCACCCGCATCCGGCAGGTCGGGGGCTGCTGCGCCATCACGACGAGTGGTGACTTATCTCTCCCCGGAGCCACTGGCTTGATCTCGCTCAGCACCTAGCCGAGATTTGGAGCATCTTCGATTCAGCGCTACCGCTCTATGACCCACGCATGAACCCGACCATCAGCTCTACAGCCCTGCACGCTCGCCAGACGGGCGTGACGCGATCAATCAGCTTCTCACGGACTGGCGCGAGCATGACCCCGTGGCTAACCGCTTTCCCACTACAGTCATCAATGACACCTGATCTTTGGGCGAGGGTGGGCACCGGATTTCGAACAACGACCTCAAACCCGGCGAAAACGGAGAGGGGGGGATTCGAACCCCCGAACGAGGTTTCCCCCGTTACGCGATTTCCAGTCGCGCCCGTTCAACCGCTCCGGCACCTCTCCATATGTTCGCAACGCGTGTGCGCTGGGCTTGCGGCACGATGAAGGCTACGACACCGCCGGCCGGAGCGTTGCTAGGCTCTGCAGGAAAGCGACTCGAGAACACGGAGCTTCGAATGCTGATTGGGATGAGCGCTGCGCTGAGCATGGATATAGGCCTACTCGCGACGTTCCTCGGGATCGGCGTAGTGGTGAACGTCATCGTGGTGTTCATCGCGATCCAGATCCGCGGCGAGCGCCAGCAGAACCAGGCGTATATCGCGGCGCGTCGCTCCAACGGCGACTGAGCGCGGCGCCGGGTTAGGCGCGTAGATGGCGGCGCGTGCGGATTCTTCTCCATCGCCGGGATCCCCGCCACGGGTGCCGGGCTGCTTCCCACGCGCGCTCGGCGGCGCCACACCGGGGGCACTGCCGGAGCGAGCACGGCTGACGGGGTGTTTGATCGTGCAGGACGAGCAGGAGCGCTTGCCGGCGTGTTTGGCGAGCTTGGGGTTCTGTGACGAGCTCGTGGTGGTCGATGGGGGGTCGCGCGATCGAACGGTTGAGCTGGCGCGCGCGGCTGGAGCACGCGTGGTGGAGCACGCGTGGAGCGGGTTCGCGGCGCAGCGCAACGTGGCGCTCGACCACGCGAGCCACGATTGGGTGTTGGAGGTTGACGCGGACGAGCGTGTGTCGGATGAGCTGCGCGAGGAGATCCTTGAGTTCTTGAAGGCGGTTCCGCCGGGGGTGGATATCGGGGCGCTGCCGCTGCGCCATACGTTTCTCGGGCGGTCGCTCGGGCCGGCGGGGCGGTATCCGTTGTATCGACGCCGGTTGCTGCGGCGGTCGCGGTATCGCCACGACGAGGCGCGCGCGGTACATGAGGGGCTGGGCGCGAACGGCGCGGCGTATCCGTTCGAGGGGTATCTCGAGCACCGGCTGGCAGACAGCTGGAGCGAGGCGCTGAGCGACCGCTGGCGGTACGCTCGGCTGGAGGCAGACCATCTGAGCGTGCCGCGCGGCGGGCGCAGGTACATCGTGGGCATCGTGGCGCGGCCCGCCGCGAAGATGATCTGGCGGGTGGTGGTGTTCGGTGGGTGGCGCGACGGGTGGCAGGGGTTGGTGCACATCGCGCTTGACAGCGCGTCGGATAGTGTCGTGTGGGTGCGACTGTTGATGCGCCACATGCGCGGCACCACCCAAACCGAGACCGCGGGCGAGTCGACCGACGGAGGGCATTTCGGGCGGCGCGCCAATCTCGGGTCGGTGCGAATCGTGGCGGTGGCGGACAGTCGCGCAGCGGCCGAGCGGGCAAACACCTGGCTGATACAGGCGAGCGCGGATGGGGCCGATGTCGCGCTGGTCGCACCCACGCACGCCCACGCACCCACGCACGCCCACGCACCCGCACGCGCACGCGCACGCACGCACGCGCAGCACCATTCAATTTCGCGACATGCCACCCACACGACACAGTCTTCGCCCGATCAACCGTCGGCGTGCGGCCAACCATCGCCGGGGGCTGCGACCAACGTTCGGGTGCGACCAGTAGGGCGCTTCACACCACTGGCGTTAGTGCGCGCGCTCGACGCGGAGGAGCAGCTGCGCGCGATCGACGTGGTGGTGACGTTCGGGAAGCGCTCGCGCTGGATGGTTGGGCGCGTGCCACGGACGGTGCGCGGGCGTGCACGCCCGCTGGAGGAGGACACCGCGCCGGGCGCAGCGATCGAGCACGGGCTGACTGCCCGCAGCTGAGCAAGCACTCCACGCCCGGGCCTGAGCAGGCACGACGGCCCGAGCGAGCGCGCTGCCTGCGTCGAGAGGAACGCCGACGCCCGGGCCGGCCAAGGGTCAGGCGATATAGACGGGGGTGCCGACGGGGGTGCGGTCGTACAGGGCGATGACGTCGGGGATGCGCATGCGTACGCAGCCGTGCGAGGCGTTGTGGCCGATCGAAGAGTATTCGCTGGGGTCGATGCCGTGGATGCCGGCGCCGCCGTCGAATGACATGAAGCGGGCTTTGAGGGGGTCTTGCGGGCCGGGGGGGATGGTTTTTCCGGCAAGCTTGCCGGCCCAGGCGGAGTTCGGGACCATCCACGGGGGGTCGACTTGTTTCCACTGGATCTTGTAGAGGCCGGCGGGGGTTTCGAGGCCTTGCATGCCGACGGCGATCGGGTAGGTGCGGGTGAGCTTCAGGTGCTGGTAGAGGCGCAGCGAGAACGAGCCGCGGCTGACGACGATGTAGGCGGGGTATTTCGACGCCAGCTGGTTGGTGCTGACGGCGGGTGTGACGATGTGGGCAGGGACGGTGACGGTGCGCGACGCGGAGGCGGTGGTGAGCGCGGTTTGCACGCGGTTGGCGAGTCGGGGGTTGTCGACGAGCATGCCGTCGGTGCCGGCGACCTGCTTGAGCTCGCCGTGGTCGGGCGTGACGGAGGCGTCGCGGGCGGGGCGGTTGACGGCTTGGCGCACGCGGGCGGTGAGCGAGCGGATGGCGGCGTGCGAGTAGCTGACGTGCAGCGGGATGTTGCGATGAATGCTGCTGCCGAACACGTTGCGGAACGTGCGCGTGATGATTGATCCCTGATGGCTGGCGTCGAGCGCTTGGTTGACGAGCGCGGTGGTGTCGACGGTGAGGCCGGCGGCGCGGGCGGTGATCGTCCACGTGTGCGAGCCCGAGCGCACGATGACGGGGCGGTTCAGCGGGTCGATCAAAGCGCGCTGGATCTTCTGGCGAGCAGCGGCGAGGCGCAGACCGCTGACATCGACGCCGTCGATCTGCACGCCGTGAGCAATGTGCTCATGGCGCGAGTGGTCGTAGAAGTACATGCCGATCGCCAGCGCGAGCAGCACACTGAGGGTGGCGGCGACAAGTAGCAGTGGAGTGCGGCTGACGATGCTCATCTGGGAGGGCGTACGGGGGTTGATTCGGGTTTGCGCAGCGCTTGGATCAGTGTACTCACGGCCGTTAGGACGAAATCGGGTTGCAAGCGCTGTTTCGTCGCGGGGCCCGTGGTCGTCGTAATGGGGCTCGCGGGATTAGCTGGGTGCTGCGCTGGGTGGGGTGTGCGGCGGGGCGGGGTGTGCGGCGGGGTGCCTAGGGCGTGTCGAGGTGTCCTCTAGTGGCGCAGCGGCCTGCGTGTGGGTGGTGGGTTAGTGGAGTGTGGGGAGGGTTTGCTGGAGGGCGTAGTACGCGGGTTTCGGGGTCCACGAGCCATACGCTTCAAGGCC
>DATINL010000025.1:0-185499 GCA_035474295.1 Solirubrobacteraceae bacterium | reverse complement strand
CATGCGGTTGGGGCGTTGGGGTCGGCGACGGGGCGGCTGGCGAGGGCGAGGTCGGGAAGCGGCTCGCGTCCGGCGCGGAGGTCCTCGACGAGGCGGGCGGCGTCGCCGAGCTCGATCTCGTAGTTGCCGGGGCGCTGCACGTGGCCGGAGATGCTGACGAGCTTCGTGCCGGTGGAGGTTTCCACGCCGAGCTTGGCGTACTGCGCGCCGCTGATGCGGATGATCGTGGGGACGGTGGCGAGCGTCTCGACGTTGTTGATCAGCGTCGGTCCTTGGTAGAGGCCTTGGTTGGCCGGGAACGGCGGTTTCAGGCGCGGGTTGCCGCGCTTGCCTTCGAGCGAGTCGAGCAGCCCGGTCTCCTCGCCGCAGATGTAAGCGCCGGCGCCGCGGTGGACCACCAGCGACAGCGAGTGGCCGGAGTCGAGGATGTTCTCGCCGACGTAGCCTGCGGCGCGTGCTTCGGCAAGCGCGGCGTCGAGCATGTCTGCTTGCAGTTGGTATTCGCCGCGGATGTAGATGAACGAGCGGCTGGCGCCGGCGGCGTAGGAGGCGATCACGATGCCTTCGATCAGCATGTGCGGCGACTTCTGCATCAGCTCGCGGTCCTTGAACGTGCCGGGCTCTGATTCGTCGGCGTTGCAGACGAGGTAGGTGTCCATGCCGCCCTTGGGCAGGAACGAGACTTTCTTGCCCATCGAGAAGCCGGCGCCGCCGCGGCCGCGCAGGCCGGAGGCTTCGAGCTCGTGCAGGACGGCCTCGGGCGGTGTGGCCAGCGCCTTGCGCAGCGACTGATAGCCGCCGCGGCGCTCGTACACGGCGAGCGTGTTCAGCGCGGGCTCGTCGATGTCGGCGAACAGCAGCGCGGCGCTCATCGCTGGTGCTCCTGCGCGGCGCCAGCGCGCGCGGTGTGCTGGGCGGGGTGCAGCGGGAACTCGCGTGAGTTGGCGTGCGGGTCGGCGACGAGCCGGCGCGCGAGCTGCTTGTCGGGCAGCACCGGGCGGCCGGCGCGCACGTCGTCGAGCAGTTGCGGCACGTCGTCCAGCGTGAGCGGGCCGACGTACACGCCGTCGACGGACGCCATCGGGGCGAGGTCGCACGCGCCGAGGCACTCGAACGCGCGCACATTGAACTCAGAGTCGTCGCCGGCAGCGGTGCGCACAGCGTCGAACAGCTCGTCGGCGCCGCGCAGCGAACAGGAGATGTTTGTGCAGACGTAGACCGCGTGGCGACCGGTCGGGAGGGTTTCGAGCATGTCGTAGAAGGACGCGACGGAGGCCAGGTAGCCGGGGGTCAGGCGCATCACGCACGCGACCTGCTCGATTGCTTCGGGCGAGCACCAGCCGTGTACGCGCTGAGCGGCGGCAAGCGCGGGCAGCGCGGCGGAGCGGCGGTCGGGGTAGTTGGCCATGTGCGTTTCGATCTCGGCGCGCAGCGCGGTGGGCACGTCGGTCTGAGCGGGGTCGGGGATCGGCGCGGGCGGCTTGGAGAGGTCGACCGAGTCGTCCCAGCCGGGCACGCGTGAGCCGTGCTCGTAGCGGGGAACGGGGCGCGCGCGCGATGAGTCGAGGTGCGTGTGCGGGAGGCCGTTCGCAGGGGTGCTGCCAGTGGTGGTGTCGTCAGGGGTGGTGCTCATCTGTCGATGCCCCCCAGAACGGGGTCGAGCATCGCGAGCGTGGCGATCATGTCGGCGATGTACGAGCCTTCGGCCATGTGCGAGAACGCCTGCAGGTTGACGAAGCTGGGGTCGCGCATGTGTACGCGGGCGGGCTTGGAGGAGCCGTCGGAGCGCACGAAGCAGCCGAGCTCGCCGCGCGGGCCTTCGATCGGGAAGTAGATCTCGCCGGGCGGCACGCGAAATCCTTCGGTGACGAGCTTGAAGTGGTGGATCAGGGCTTCCATCGAGGTGGCGAGCTCGTGGCGCGGAGGCAGGGCGACTTTGCGGTCGGTGGTGATGTACGGGCCTTCGGGCAGCCCGTCGAGGGCCTGGCCGATGATCTTCACGGATTCGTAGATCTCAGCCATGCGCACGGCGTAACGGTCGTAGTTGTCGCCGACGGTGCCGACGGGGATCTTGAAGTCGAAGTCGTCATAGGAGCTGTAGGGGGCGGCTTTGCGCAAGTCCCAGGGTTTGCCGGAGGCGCGCAGCAGCGGGCCGGTGACGCCGAGTGAGAGCAGCGTGTCGGTGTCGAGCGGGCAGACGTTGCGCAGGCGCTGCAGCACGATCTCGTTGCGGTGCAGCAGGGCTTTGTACTGGTCGGCGCGGCCGGGCATCTCGTCGACGAACGTGCGCAGCTTGGCGGCGAAGCCGACGGGGATGTCTTCCATCACGCCGCCGACCTGGAAGTAGCGCGTGTGCATGCGCTGGCCGGAGGACATCTCGAACAGGTCGCAGATGCGCTCGCGCTCGCGGAAGCAGTACCAGAGCATCGAGATCGCACCGAGGTCCAGTGCGCTGGTGCCGAGCCACACGAGGTGGGACATGATGCGGTTGAGCTCCATGTGGATCACGCGCAGGTACTGGGCGCGCTTGGGCACTTCCACGCCGATCAGCGTTTCGACGGCGCCGACGTAGGCCATCGAGTTGAAGTAGTACGCGAGGTAGTCAATGCGCTCGACGACCGGGATGACTTTCCAATAGGACTTGTCTTCGGCGGTTTTCTCGATGCCGGTGTGGACGTAGCCGATGATCGGCTTGATGTCGCGCACGACTTCGCCTTGGAGGTTGACGAGCAGGCGCAGCACGCCGTGCGTGGCGGGGTGGTGCGGGCCGAAGTTGAGCGTGAGCAGCTCGGCGTGGCTGTCGTCGGTGTGCGCCTGGTCGAGCTGCTCGCCGACGGCGGACAGGGTGATGCTCTGCTCGCGGCGGCGGTACTCCGAGACGCCGGGCGTGTGCTCGGCGGAGGTGCCCGGCGGATGCTCGACGGTGCTCACGGCTGTACCCCCGGCTTGGTGGCCTGTGCCCGCGGTCTGGGCGCTCGCGCGCCGAGCAGCTCGGATTCGTTGTACGTGAAGATCACGGGCTCGCCGCCGATGGGGAAGTCGCGGCGCTGGGGGTGGCCTTCGTAGTCCTCGGGCATCAGGATGCGGCGTAGGTCGGGGTGGCCGTTGAAGACGACGCCGAACATGTCGTAGACCTCGCGCTCCTGATGGTTGGCGGTGGGCCAGCCGGGGGCGTGCTCGTCGGCGGGGGTGACTGAGTCGACTTCGGGTTGCTCGAGGGGGAGGCGCAGCTTGACCGAGATGCGGTCGACTCGGGTCATGTCGAGCAGCTCGTAGATGACTCCCAGGCGTGGCTCTTCGGGGTAGTAGTCGACGCCGTGCAGGCTGGCGAGGAACGTGTAGCCGCGCGTGCGCAGCAGCGCGAGCACCAGGCGGATCGCGCGGGGCTGGATCGTCAGCGTGGCGCGGTCGCGGAAGTGGAGCGTTTCGAGGATCACATCGTCGCCGGCTCCCTCGGCTGCGCGGATCTCCTGGGCCAGGAGTTCCAAGCCGGTGGCGTCAGGCACTGGAGGTGATCTCCTCGGTTCCGACCGCGTCGTAGCGCTCGCGCCAGCCCATCACGGGGTCGTTTTGGACCATCTTCTGCAGCTTGATGATGCCGTGCATCAGCGCTTCCGGGCGCGGGGGGCAGCCGGGGACGTGGACGTCGATCGGCATGAACTTGTCGGAGGGGACGAGCGCGTAGTTGTTGAAGATGCCCATCGAGGAGCAGCAGGCGCCCATCGAGATGGCCCATTTCGGTTCCAGCATCTGGTCATAGATTCGCCGCACGACCGGCGCCATCTTGATCGAGACGCGGCCGGAGAGGACGAGCAGGTCGGCTTGGCGGGGGGAGGCGCGGAAGGCTTCGAAGCCGAAGCGGGCGATGTCGACGCGCGCGGCGACGGTGGTGATCTGCTCCATGGCGCAGCAGGCGAGGCCGAAGGTGGCGGGGAAGAACGAGTTCGAGCGGGCCCAGGCGACGGCTTTGTCGAGCGTGGTGGTGAGCACGCGCTCCTGCACATACCGCTCGAATTCGTCGTCGTCGAGGTCGGTGCCGTCGAGGTGGGCCGGCTGGCTCGGGCCCTGCAGGTCGCCGCCGCGCAGCAGCTGGCCGGAGTTCAGGCGGCGGATGCGCAGCTGCTCGCCGTCGATGCGCTCGCGTTTTATCTCCATTCGAGTGCTCCTCGGCGCCACACGTACACATAGGCGACCAGCAGCAGCACGATGAACGTGACCGTCTCGGCGAGGGCGTAGCCGCCGTAGGCGCGCAGCTGCACCGCGATCGGGTAGAGGAAGACGGTTTCGATGTCGAACAGGATGAACAGCATCGCGATCAGGTAGAAGCTGATGCCGAAGCGCATGCCGCGCTTGACTTCGGACGGCAGTCCGCATTCGTAGGGGTCCTGCTTGCGGTCGACCTGACGGCGCGGGCCGATGACGGAGTTCAAAACCGCGAAGATCCCGCCGACGGAACCGCCGAGCACCAGAAAGACGATCGCCGGGAGATAGCTGCGTAGCACTAGCGCTGTTATACCACCCTTGTGGCAGAGTGTTACATAGTGGCAATCGGCGCGAAGAGCACAGGTGCAGAGAGCAAATTAAAAAGGGTGCTGCGCGCGCGCACACACACGGGCGCGCGCGGGCGCGCAGCACCATGTTTTTTTTAATGATCGGCTCGGCGAGCGCAGTGCAGGGCGGAGCGCTGGCGGTGGCGGCGTTCGGCGCCGCCGCGGCGCTAGTGGGGGGCTGGCGCTGGTATCGCGGGGAGGCGAGCCGCGCGTTCTGGGTGCTGCTGCGGGTGCAGCAGGCGGGGGCGCTGGTGTTCGCGCTGGCGGTCGGGGTGCTGGCGGCGGTGGGCAGACAGCCGAGCGATCAGCTGTTCTACCTGTACGCGCTGCTGCCGCTGGCGGTGGGGTTCGTGGCCGAGCAGCTGCGGCTGGCGTCGGCGCAGAGCGTGCTCGACCAGCGCGAGCTGCCGGATGCGCAGGCGGTCGGCGGGCTGCCCGAGGCCGAGCAGCGCAAGGTGGTGGCGGCGATCGTGGCGCGGGAGCTCGGGGTGATGGCGCTGGCGGCGCTGGTGGTGGTGTTCTTGGCGGTGCGCGCGGCAAGCACGGCGCACGGCTTCTGAGGCAGGTCCGCGGCGCCAGGCGCCACCGGGTTGTCCACGGTTGTGTGTCGGCTCACGAGTGGTCAGGTCCGCCCGGGCGCGCGGCCGCTCAGTTCGGCAGGCGGGCTTCGGCGGGGGTTTCGTCGGCGAGCCGGCCGTAGCTGCCGCCAAACCAGACTAGGGGGCGGCCAGCGGGCTCGTGGTGTGAGTCGATGACCTCGCCGATGCCGATCGTGTGGTCGCCGGCGGGGTGGGTGTCGCGCAGGCTGCAGATCAGCCAGGCGAGGGCTTGGTCCAGGATCGGGGCGCCTTCGTGCAGGCGCCACGGCACGCCCGCGAACTTCTCCTGCTCCTGAAGCTTGGAGGCGAACGTGCCGGACAGCGCGTGCTGCTCGTGGCGCAGGACGTTGACGGCAAAGCGGCCGCTGTCCTGCACGACCGGCAGCGTGCGGGCGGATTGGTCGAAGCAGACGAGCAGCAGCAGCGGGTCCAGCGAGACCGAGCAGAGCGCGTTGGCGGTCATCCCCACGGGTCCGTTGGCGCCGTGCGAGGTGATGATCGACACGCCGGTGGCGAAGTGGCCGATCGTCTGGCGGTAGCGCTGGCGCTGCTCGTGTGTGCTCGGCTGGGTCGCGTCGTCGGGGCTCATCGCAGCGTCAGGGGAGGGGTGCTCATCGCACGATCATGGTTCCGGTCATGCCGAGATCGGCCTGGTTGGCGATCCTACTGATGAGCGCGTAGCGACCCGGGGCCAGAGCCGGGGTCAGGACGGTGGCGCTCGCGCCGGGCAGGACGGTGGCGGTCGAGGCGAGGATCACGGGGTTGCCGTGGGCGTCGCGGTGCTCCAGCTCGACGGTGACGCTGTGCGTGAGGATTCCCCGGTTGTGGGCGAGGATCCTGATGCGCCCGCTGGGCACGCTGACGCGCTGCGGAACGATCCGGAACTCGTCGAGCGCGAGCGTCACGCGGCGGCTGTCGAGGTGCGTGGAGCGGGTCTCGCCGCAGCCGCCCAGAGCCAGGGCGGCGAGCAGGACGAGAGCGACCTGCCGGAGCTTCATCGGGCAAGGCTATATATTCCGCCCGCATGAAAGCTCGCACCAGGATGCTCGCGACGACGATCTTGCTGCTCGCCTCGGCGGCCGTGCTCAGCGCGTGCGGCTCGCAGGGGATCAAGGTTTCCAGCAGCGACACCTACCACCGCGGGGCGGTGCTGTTCCGCGACCACTGCAGCGGCTGTCACACGCTTGCGACGGTCGGCGCGCAGGGCTCGGCGACCAGCATCAAGGATCGTTTGCCGACGAACGGGCCGAACTTCAATCAGCGCAAGGAGAACGTGCAGCAGGTGCTGTATGCGATCCGCAACGGCGGTTTCTCCGGGGCGATCATGCCCGAGAATATCGTTGTCGGCAGCGATGCCAACGACATCGCGAGCTTCCTGGCCAAGTACTCGGGGCTCGAGCGCAAGGCCGTGCCGTCCGTCACGAACTCGCAATAGGGCTCGCAGCGGGCGGATGCTCGACCTCAAGCTGATCCGGCAGGATCCCGATGCCGTGCGCACGGCGCTGCTGCGGCGTGGGTCGGCGGAGGGCTTGGATCAGGTGATCGCGCTCGACGAGCGCCGGCGCGCGCTGATTCCGGAGCTCGAGGAGCTGCGCTCACGGCGCAACGCCGCGTCGGAGGCGATTGCGCAGGCCAAGCGCGCCGGTGAGGACGCGGCCGCGGCGATCGCGGAGCAGCGTGAGGTGGGGGCGCGTGAGAAGGAGCTGGGGCGTGAGCTTGCGGCGGTCGAGCTGCAGCTGCAGGCGACGCTCGCGCCGCTGCCGAACATGCCCGACCCGAGCGCGGCGCCCGGCCCCGAGGACGAGCTGATCCGCGAGGTCGGGGAGACCGCGCCGTTGGCGTTTCAGGCGCGCGATCACCTGGAGCTGGCGGGCGACATGATCGATATGGATCGCGGGGCGAGCCTGTCGGGGTCGCGCTTCGCGTATCTGAAGGGCGACCTCGTGATGCTCGAGCTGGCGCTCGTGCGCTGGGTGCTGGAGAAGCTGCGTGCGCAGGGGTTCGAGCCGGTGATCCCGCCGGTGCTGGTGCGCGAGCGCGCGCTCTACGGGACCGGGTTCCTGCCGGACACCGAGCAGCAGATCTACAGCCTGCCGGAGGACGAGCTGTTCCTCGTCGGCACGTCAGAGGTGGCGCTCGCGTCGCTGCACGACGGGGACATCATCGACGCCGAGCAGCTGCCGCTGCGCTACGCCGGCTTCTCACCGTGCTTCCGGCGCGAGGCGGGCGCGGCCGGCAAGGATACGCGCGGGATCTTTCGCGTTCACCAGTTCGACAAGGTGGAGATGTTCAGCTTCGTCGAGCCGAGCCAATCCGGTCAGGAACACGAGCGCATCCTGGCGATCGAGGAGGACGTGTTGCAGCAGCTGGGGCTGTCCTATCGCGTGGTCAACATCGCAGTCAACGATCTCGGCAACTCGGCGGCGAAGAAGTACGACTGCGAGGTGTGGCTGCCCAGTCAGGAGCGCTATCGCGAGCTGACGTCGTGCTCGAACACCACTGACTACCAGGCCCGGCGTCTGAACATACGCGTGCGGCGCGAGAAGCGGACCGAGATGCTGCATACGCTCAATGGCACGGCGGTGGCCGTCGGGCGCACAATGATCGCGCTGCTGGAGAATGGGCAGCGCGAGGATGGCAGCGTGGAGCTGCCGGCGGTGCTCCAGCCGTACGGGGCGCCCGCCGAGCTGCGCGCCAACTGACCCACGGAATTCTCGCGTTGCTTAGAATTTCGAGCGGCCGCCGAGCCCGGCCGTTCGCGTTCACCTAGCCCGAGGAGACACCGTGATCCGCACCCGCATCGTCGTTCTGATGGCGACTTCGTCGATCGCCCTGACGGGCGTGAGCGCCGCTCCGGCGAGCGCCGGCAAGAGTTCGCACTGGTCGCAGGCCAAGTGTGTCAAGACATTCAACAAGTGGTATTCCAAGCGCGTCGATCTGCACAAGCCGCGCAGTCAGAAGCTGCAGAAGCAGACCAACGCGTACATCAAGGTGCTGCGCAAGCACCACGGGTGCGTGTTCGGGGGCTGAGCGGGCGCTGCTCAGCGCAGCTGGATGTGATCGGCTTCGGCGGCGCCGCCGAACGGGCGCGTGAGGCCGAACTGGTTGAGCGTGGATTCGGAGACGCCTTCGACGCCCGGCGTGTCGGAGGCTTCTCCGCGCGTGTGCGGGTCGTTGGCGAAGCCGCCGACCTCGACCGAGTGTTGCGGCGTGCGGTAGCCGGAGATGCCGATCAGGTGCAGGTGCAGAGCCTTGCCGAGCTTGTTCAGGCGCGCGGCGATGGCCGGCTCGTTGCCGACGCTGTAGTTCGTGCCCGGAGCCTGGAAGAAACCATAGGAGCCGCTCGGCGCGAACGAGCCGCCGCTGAGCGGGCCGACGTTGCCGAACGACTGGTTCTGGGCGGCCAGCTCACGCGCTTGGATCGCTGAAAGCTGGTGCTCGAGCGTGCGGCGGTGCGCGCTGAGCGCGCTCAGCTCTGCGCTTTTCTTGTTGCGTGAGCGGACGTAACGCAGCTGGCGGTCGAGCAGCGCGATGTGCAGCTGGGCGACTTCGTCGCGCTGCACGAGCACGGTTGCGGTGGCGCGCTGCTGGCGCGCGGTGAGGTCGGCGAGCTGGGTGGTTTGCACGCCGACGGCGTGGCGCTCGTTTGTGACGCGCGTGGTGGCGAGCGCATTCTCACGCGCGATCGCACGCACCTGATCGACGCGCTCGAGCAGGTCGGCGAAGCCGTGCGCTTCGAGGATCACGGTGGTGATGTCCGGCTGCGGGGCCTCGTAGGAGGCGATCACCTGCGCGACGAGCACGCGCTTGTCCCTGGCCAGCTGCACCTGCAGGGCGGCCAGATGGGTGCGCGATGCGCGCAGCTGCGACTTCAGCGTGATCAGGACGTTGCGCTGCAGATCGAGGCTCGACTGCAGCGCGCTCAGGCGCGCTTGCAGGTCGTTGATCGAACCCTGGAAGCCGAGGATCTGCCGGTTGTCCCTGCGGATGCCGGAGCGCACCTGGCCTTCGCGCGCGCGCGAGTGCGAGATGCGAGTCTGCAGATCGCCGGAGCTGACACTGGCCCAGCCGAGCGTCGCGGCCAGAGCCGCGAGCAGGACGAAGGCGCCCGCTGGGCGCGGACGTAGGTTTGTGAGGCGAAAATGAGCCATGAGCAGGGAATCCGTGGACTGCGCAAGCTAGCTTGAGAGTCGTCGCGGCACAGGTCGTGCAGGCAGATTTGCAGTAGCGGGGGCGACCGGCAGATCCTGGCATGGTCGCATGACCGGTCCTGCGCTCCCCGATCGAGCGCGGTGCGGCGCGGCGCGGCCGCGCGGTCGGTCAGACCTGGCGCGAGGACCAGAGCACGGCGGAGACGATCACCGACACGAGCGCCACCACGAGGCCCGTGATCCAGCCGGCGACGTCCTGGGAGCTGAGGATCGCGCCGAGCGCGACCCCGATGCCGACGACGCCGCCGGTGGCGACGACGCGGACGAAGGCAGACTCGAGCGGTGGACGTTGCTGGCGGGCCGGGATCATCGTCTCGCCCGCGCGCTCGGGGATCATCGTTTCGCCGGGCTGCTCAGAGGATGCGCTCGATGCTCTGCGTGAGCGGCTCATGCACCAACACTACCGCGTCAACCGTGACTCGGCGGGTGTTTGAAATGTGGTGCGAAGCGTTCAGCGGACATCTGTTGCAACCGATGCACACGTTGAGCACAAGCGGGTACATCTACTGACAAGTGTGCTTTCCGACGTGAACAGAGGGGTTCGATCTGATCAAGCGCTCGACATCCGTGACTGACAGCGCGACTCAGCGAGACGGTATCGCTGCGCGGGGTCCGCGCCCCCGGCGCACTCGCGGCGCAAGCGCGTTCCGTGCGCGCGTCGGGCGTCGGGCGTCGCTTGCAGGGGCGCTCGCTGCGATTGTGTTGTGCGCGTGTCTGCCAACCGCGCCAGCGTCGGCCGCGGCGCCAGGGGTCGTGCTCAACAGCCCGTTGGGTTTCTCCCCGCAATCAGACGGGTTCGTATCCTCGCTGGGCGTGGGCTGGGTGCGCGGGTTTGTGTCATGGGCTGGGCTCGAGCCATCGCAGGGTGTGGTCGACCAGTTCCAGCTGCAGGCGCTCGACGACGGGATCGCGTCGCTGCCGCCAGGCACGAAGGTGGTGCTCGACGTCGTGAGCACACCGCGCTGGGAGTCAGGTTCGTCCAGTCCAGCCGCGCCGCCGCACAGCGCCGCAGACTACGCCGGGTTCATCCATATGATCGCCGCGCGCTTCGCTGGGCGCGTGGCGGCGTGGGAGATCTGGAACGAGGAGGACGCGCCGCTGTGGTGGAGCGGCGCCCCCGACCCGTCGGCTTACGCGGCGCTGCTGCGCGCTGCGTATCCGGCGGTGAAGTCTGCAGATCCACAGGCCGCGGTGGTGCTCGGAGGACTCACAGGTAACGACTATGACTTCCTGTCTCGGCTCTACGACGATGGTGCAGAAGGCTCATTCGATGCTGTGGCGGTGCACACCGACACGGCGTGCAACATCGCATCTCCGTACGCGTTTCTACGCAACGGTGGGACGGACAGCCGCATCAGCCGCTGGTCGTTCCTCGGCTATCGCGAGGTGCACAACACGATGCTCGCCCACGGCGATGACAAGCCGATCTGGATGACCGAGCTGGGCTGGAACACGTCGCAGAACGTCTGTGACTCCGGCATGTGGGCGGGGCAGAAGGCGGCCGGGGTGAACGGCGACACACAAGCGGCGTACCTCCGTCAGGCGTACCACTGTCTAGCGGGCGACACCTATGTCCAGGTGGCGATCTGGTTCGGGCTCACCGACTCTTCACATTCCGGTCGCTCGCTGGACAGCTACGGGCTGTTGAACGCCGATCTCGGGGCAAAGCCGGCGTTTGCGGCGATGGCGGACTACGCACGCAACGGTGATCGCTTGACCGATGCGTGCGGCGACTTCAGCGGCCCGACGATCTCGCTGCGCGCACCGACGCCGAACCTGCGCTACCACGGTCCGCTGCCGATCGTGGTCAACGCCCAGGACTCACACGGCGTGTATCGCATCTCGCTGCTCTACGACGGACACAAGCTGCGCAACTTCAGCGACCGCTCGACGCCGCAGTCGCTCGACGGGCGGATGGTGTGGCAGGGCGCCAAGCACATCAGCGTGGGCTCGCACACGCTGACGATCCAGGCGATCGACACGCAGGGCAACGTGTCGAGCACGTCGCAGAAGTTCGTCCACACCAGTGAGCGCAAGAAGAAAAAGAAGCACCATCACCGTCACCGTCGTGCCCATCACAAGCAGGCTCATCACCGCTGAGGGCGGAGATCAGCGGCGCGAGAGCGCGGCCAGCGCGAGCATCTCGTAGGCGACGTTGGCCGCCAGCAGCGCGGTGATCTGACCGGCTGAGTCATACGGCGGGGAGACCTCGACCACGTCGAACCCGACGAAGCGCACGTCCGCCAGCGCGCGCAGCAGCGCGAGCGCTTCGGCTGCCAGCAGCCCGCCCACCTCAGGCGTGCCTGTGCCCGGTGCGGCCGAGGGGTCGATCACGTCGATGTCGAAGCCGAGGAAGACGGGCGCGTCGCCGACGCGTGCGCGCACGCGCGCGGCGAAGTCCGCGGGGTTGGTCGCACGCAGCTCGTCGATCGGCAGCAGCTCGAACCCGAGCTCCCGCGCTTGCGGGAGATCCTCCGGGCCGTACAGCGACCCACGGATGCCCGCCATCAACGAGCGGGCGGGGTCGACCAGGCCCTCCTCGACGGCGCGCCGGAACGGCGTGCCGTGGAACAGCTGCTCGCCGTAGTAGTCGTTCCAGGTGTCGGCGTGCGCGTCGAGCAGCACGAGCGCGAGCGGTCCGTGCGCGACTGCATGGGCACGCAGTTCCCCGAGTGCGATCGAGTGGTCGCCGCCGATCACCAGCGGGGTGACGCCGGCCGTGCACAGCGGCGTCAGCGCGGCCGCGATCTGCTCGGCCGAGCGCAGCGCGTTGCCAGGTGTGATCGCGATGTCGCCGCGGTCGAGCACCTGTTGGGAGCCGAACACGTCGACGCCGTGCAGCGGGTGCCAGGGGCGCAGCAGCACCGACGCGGAGCGCACCGCTTCCGGGCCGAAGCGCGCGCCCGGCCGGTAGCTCGTGGCGGTGTCGAACGGGATGCCGACGATCGCCACCTCGCCGGTCGCGGCCGAGCGCGCCGCCAGCTGGCCAGTGGCCGCGTCGCCCGTGGCGGCATGCTCGCCCAGCGGCACATGAGGCAGGCCGGCGAACGTGCGGATGCCGGTGTAGCGAGGAGCGTCGCGCGCGCTGCTCATCGGAGTGTCTCCGCCGCCACGACACGCACCGTGCGCAGCAGCCGGTCGCTGGCGCCGCGCACGCTGCCGCCGAGTTCGAGCGTGTGCTGGATGTAGGCGAGCGTCTGCGCGGTCAGGCGCTCGCCGGGCAGGACGTTGGGGATCCCCGGCGGGTAGGTGGCGAGCGATTCCGCCGCGACGCGGCCGACGGCGTCGGCGGCGGGCACGACTTCTTGTGGGCCGAGGTAGGCCTCGCGCGGGGTCAGCACCAGCTCCCCCCACGGCGGCGGCGGCGCGAACCCGGCTTGTCCGCCGTGTGGGTCCAGGCCGACGCGCGCGGCGGCGGTGCGCAGCGCCGCCACCAGGCGCTGCGCTGCGGGCTGGGCGGGCTCGCCCATGCCGAACACGGCGACGATCACGTGCTGGCCGTAGAGCTCGAGGTTGATGTCGCCGATCTCACGCAGCAGCGCCGCGAGCTCATAGCCGTTGGCGGCGATCCCGCGCACGTCCACCGCCAGGCGCAGTGGGTCGTACGCGAATACGCCAGCGCGTCCGACGAAGCGCTCGTCGAGCACGTCCAATCCGGGGATCTCATGAATCTGTGTGCGCGCGTCGGCAAGCGCGCGCATCGTGCGCTCGAGCAGCGCGTGCCCGTGCACCGCGGCGTGACGGCGGGCGGCGTCGAGCGCCGCGAACAGCAGCGAGTTGGGGCTGGTGGATTCGACGAGCGTTACGGCGCGGTCGACGACGTGCTCGTCGAGGCGGTCGGCGAGATGCAGCATCGCCGACTGCGTGAGGCTGCCGACGAGCTTGTGGGTGCTCGAGATCACGAGGTCCGCGCCGGCGGCGAGCGCGTGCTCGGGCAGCGCTTCGTGGAAGGCCATGTGGGCGCCCCACGCTTCGTCCACGATCAGCGGCACGTCGTGCGCGTGTGCGACCTCGGCGAGCTTCCTAACGTCGGCGACCGCGCCGAAGTAGGTCGGGGTGACGACCCAGGTGCCGACTGCGCCGGGGGTCGCGGTGAGCGCGCGGTCGAGCGCGTCGGGGGTCAGGCAGTGGGCGATGCCGAGCTCGGGGTCGAGCTCCGGCGCGGCGAACGTCGGGCGTAGGCCGGAGAGCACGAGCGCGTCGATCGTGCTCGAGTGGGCGTTGCGCTGCACCACCACTTCGTGGCCGTAGTGCGCGAGCGTGAGACCCGCTGCGAGGTTGCCCTGCGAGGCGCCGTTGATCAAGAACCACGCGCGCTTGGCGCCCCACGCGGCGGCGGCGAGCTGCTGCGCGCGCTCGAACGGCGTGGGCTCGACGCCGACGTCGATGCCGTGCGTCAAGGCCGGGATGTCGAGGCTGAGCGCGCGCTCGCCGAGCGCGTGTAGCAGCCCAGGGTCGGCGCCGGCGCCGCCCTTGTGCCCGGGCACGTGCAGGCGCGCGGGGTTGCGCGCCGCGTATTCGACGAGCGCATCGAGGTATGGGGTCTGCTGTTGGCGCTCGTCGCTCACACCAGCAGTCAGGCTAGTGGGTGGGCGCAGACACGCCGGCTTGGAGCCATACGCTCGGGCCTGCGCCCGGTAGATGACGTGCCTGAGGACACATGTTGTCGCTCACAGTCGCTGGTGCGTCAGCGGCCGGCTACGCGCCGATCTGGATCGTGATCCAGCGCGGGTTACCGTGTGCCGGGGTGAGCACCAGCCGGTAGCGTCCAGGAGCAAGTCGGCGGTGGCTGCTCAGATGCCTGCTGTGCGACCCACGCGTGGCCGGGAGCGTGCTCGACCCGGGCAGCAGCTTCCAGCTCGTCCGGCTGTGCGCATGGGTTTCGCGCGTCAGCGTGATGCGGATACGCGCGCTCCTGTCGAGGGTGAAGCGAAAGCCGATCACCGAGGTGCTCGGGTGCGGATGGTTGAGCGCGAGGATGGCGCTGGTCGTGAGCGCGAGGCTCAAGATCCGGACGGCTGCTGCGCTGCTCGTGCCGGCGGCGTCGCTGCCGTCGGACTGGGCTGTGCTGGAGCCGGCGGTTTGAGTGTCGCCGCCCGCGGAGCCAGATGCGTTGCTGCTTGGCGCTGTGCCGCCGGTTGGAGAGCCACTCCCGCTGGCATCGCCGACGCCACCGCTAGTGCCGCCGTTGCTGCCGCCTGTTCCGCTGCCACCCGTGCTGCCGCCCACCCCGCCTGCTCCACCGCCGCCGCCACTGGAGCCTCCGCTCCCGCCGCCGGAGCCGCCGTTTCCTCCAGCGCTTCCGCCGCCGGCTTGCGTCGAGGTGGTCTGGAAGGCGGCGACTCCGATCGGCGTGCCGACCCCGGTGGGACCGTCGTAACCCGCCGCGGCGTTGCAGATCGTCAACAGCGAGCCGCAGTCGAGCGCGGAGCCGGAGGAGCCGCTGCACAAGAGATACGAGTCGTCGCAGGCGCCGTTGCCGCCGGCTCCGGCGCCGACGTCGTGTAGCGCTGGCGTGGAGTCCTGCTGGTGGGAGTAGAGCGTCTGGGCGGGGTATGGGACGCCGTCTGCGCCGCCGGCGAGCGCGAACACGGAGGCGATGATCGGTGCGGAGACGCTCGTGCCGCCGATCGTCGCCCAGCCGGTGTTGCTGCCGGAGGATGGGTCCGGAGTGGAGTTGTAAACAGCTACGCCCGTGAACGGGTCGCCGTCGGCGGCGATGTCGGCGACGGCGCGTGCCGAGCCGCAGCCGACGTGGGCCCAGTTGGTGTCGGAGTGCTGCCACACGGCGGCGGTGAACTGGTCGCTGCAGCCGCCGCCGCTGGCGCCGTTGCCGTTCCACACCGTTTCGCTCCAGCTGCTGCCGATGTGCGCGAGCGAGGTGCCGCCGACGGCGATCACGTGCGGCGAGGAGGCCGGGTACTCGGCGCCCGCGAAGTAGCTGGGCGAGGACGAGCTGGCGTCTTTCCAGTTGAGGTAGCCGCTGTCGCCGGCCGACGCGGTGATCGCGATGCCGGGGTGGTCGAACGCGCTGTTGTCGTCGGTGCCCGAGGGGTCGCTCGGCTCGGAGCCGCCCCAGGAGTTGGAGATCTCCGCGGCGCCCATGCTCGCGGCTGTGTTCTCGGCGACGTCGAGGTTGTTGTTGGCGGAGGTGTTCGCTTCCACCAGCAGGATGCGGCAGCTGTGGCAGAGCCCATGGGCGAGCTCGACGTCGGTGGCGATCTCGGCGGCCCAGCTCTTGGCGATGCTCGAGGTGGATGTCGGCAGTGGCGCGGTCTGGCCGTTCTGGTTGACCTTCAGGAAGCAGCCGTTGGCGGGCAGGCCGCCGGCGGGGTCGGCGACGACGCCGGCGTTGACAGCGCAGATGGGCGGCCCGGTGGCGCTGCCGAAGAACTGGTGGTCGTACGTGGCGAGGTCCTGGGCGATGGTGGCGTCGTCGTAGGCATCGACGATCGC
Organism: Solirubrobacteraceae bacterium; assembly: GCA_035474295.1. Classification (GTDB taxonomy): domain Bacteria; phylum Actinomycetota; class Thermoleophilia; order Solirubrobacterales; family Solirubrobacteraceae; genus Palsa-744. Next base: position 169,683 of record DATINL010000025.1, on the reverse strand, counting down.
GATCGTCTGCGCACTCGCCGGGGCGGAGGGCAGCGAGTAGGCGTCGCGCAGCTGTTGGGGAGTGAGGCTCGCGGGGTTGGGTGTGGAGAAGTTGAACGCCGGCGTCGTCGCGGCGCCGGACGAGGCGCGCTTGCTGCGCGTCTGGGGTTGCGAGCTGCTGCCACTGCTGCTGCTGCTGCCGCCGCTGGCGGCGCTGCCGCTGCTGCTCCCGCTGGTTCCTCGGATCGCATTTGCGCCGGCGATCGCGGTGGGCTGCTTGGGGACCAGCTGCAGTCCGAGGCAGCCGGCGTGGCCGGGCGCCGGGGCGGAGCAGAGCGCGGCCACGTCGTACGCCGAGGGTGACAGCACGGCACCGGCACCGGCACTGGCGGCGCTGGTGGGGCCGGCTGCGCTGGCGGCGCCGGCAGGGGAGCAGAGCGCGCAGAGCAGCGCTGTGGCTCCCGTCACGGCGCGGGCGAGCGGACGCAACCGATGACGCTCGGCTGCTGCTCTCATACGGCCATCGTCATTCGATCGACACCGCTTCGACGGTACTTGAGCGCATGCGCTGCCCACTCCACGTCTCTCTGAGCGGTGGTCTACGCTGGCGTCGTGCCAGGTCCTCTGGGTTTCCTGCCGGCGTCCGATCCGCCATCACGGCGGACGGGGGCATTGGCTGTGGTGGCGGCGGTGGCGGTCTGCACGGCGCTCGTGTACCCGCTCAAGCAGATCGCGCCGGTGGTGTCGCTGGGTGTGGTGTACCTGCTGGCGGTGCTGGTTGTGTCGGCGATGTGGGGAGCGTGGCTGGGGGTGGCTACGGCGGTGCTGAGCGCGATGGCGTTCAACTTCTTCCACCTCTCGCCGACGGGCGAGTTCACGATCAAGGATTCGAGCAACTGGGTGGCGCTGGTGGCGTTCCTGGTGGCGGCGGGGTTGGCGAGCTCGGTGGCGGAGGTGTCGCGCGGCCGCGCCCGCGAGGCGGAGGAGCGCCGGCGCGAGGCCGATCTGGCTGCGGAGATGGCGCGTCTGCTGCTGCGTGGGAGCGACCTGGCGCAGGCGCTGCCGGCGGCGGCGGCGCGGCTGGCGCAGGCGCTCGAGCTGTCTTCCGCGGCGATCGACTTGGAGACGGTGGAGGGGAGTGAGCGCAGCGTGGTGTTCCCGCTGCGCGAGGGCACGCGCAGACTGGGGACGCTGGTGGTGGGAGCCGGCACGTCCGAGGCGGGGCTGCAGCGGCTGCAGCAGCGCGTGGTGCCGGCGCTCGAGGCGCTGCTGAGCGCGGCGCTCGAGCGCGAGGCGCTGCAGGGCGAGGTGGTCGAGACGGCGGCGCTGCGGCGCGCGGATGTGATCAAGACGGCGGTGCTGCGCGCGGTGACGCACGATCTGCGCTCGCCGCTGACGGCGATTTCGACGGCGGGGGAGGCGGTTGCGCTCGAAGGTGTTTCCGTCGAGGAGCGGCGCGAGCTGGCGGCGGTGATCGGCGAGGAGACGCGGCGGCTGTCGCGGCTGGTGGACAACCTGCTGGATCTCTCGCGCCTGGAGGCGGGGGCGGCCGAGCCGCGCCGCGAGTGGACGTCGATCGAGGAGCTGATCCGCGCGGCGCTCAGCGAGCTCGCGCCGGGCGAGGGCGAGTTCACGCTGTCGATCGACCGTGAGCTGCCGCTGGTGCGCGTTGACTCGGCGCAGCTCGAGCGGGCGTTTGTCAACGTGTTCGAGAACGCACGGCGCCATAGCGGCGGGCACCCGGTGTCCGTGCGCGCCAGGGCGGTGCGCGATCTGTTGATCGTGCGCGTGGTGGATCGCGGACCGGGGATCCCGCCGGCTCAGCTGGAGCGCGTGTTCGAGCCGTTCTATCGCGCTGGCACGGCCGGCGGCGGCCATCGTGGGTCGGGGCTGGGGCTGGCGATTGCGCGCGGGTTCATGCAGGCCAACGCGGGCAGGCTGCACGTCGAGTCGCTGCCCGGCCAGGGCGCGACGTTCGTGTTCGAGCTGCCGCTGCAGGCGGATGCGGATCAGCTGGGCGCGGACGGTGAGCAGGCACGGCCGGCGCCGCAGGCCGGCGTCGCGCCCGAGCCGGAGCGGGACGCATGAGTGCCGCGGGGTCAGAGTCGGCGCGCCCACCGCGCATCCTGGTGGTCGACGACGAGGGTCAGATCGTGCGCGCGCTGCGCGTGGTGCTGCGTGAGGCGGGCTTCGAGATCGAGGCGGCGGGGACGGTTGCGGAAGCGCTCGACAGCGCGGCGGTGCGCCCGCCGCAAGCGGCGATCGTCGATCTCGTGCTGCCGGATGGCGACGGCGTGGAGGTGACGCGCAGACTGCGCGAGTGGAGTGAGATGCCGATCCTGGTGCTGTCGGCCGTGGGCGAGGAGGAGCACAAGGTCAGGGCGCTGGAGGCGGGGGCGGATGACTACATCACCAAGCCGTTCGGCGCGCGTGAGCTGGTGGCGCGATTGCGGGCGGCGCTGCGCCGGGTGGATAGCGCGGCGGATGAGCCGGTGGTGACCGTGGATGGATTGGAGATCGACCTCGGTGCGCGCACGGTGCGCCGCGACGGGTCGGCGATTCACCTGACGCCGATCGAGTTCGACCTGCTGCGCGTGCTCGTGCGCAACCGCGGCAAGCTGATGACGCACGGGGCGCTGCTGGCAGAGGTCTGGGGCCCGCGATACGTCGACGACGTGCAGTCGCTGCGCACGCACATCGCCCGCCTGCGCGCGAAGATCGAGCCGCAGCAGCCCGGCTTGGAGTCCGGGTCGGGGCCGCGCTGCATCGTCACTGATCCGGGCGTCGGGTACCGCTTCGCCTGCTGAGCGCGGTCGTCACGAAATCGTCATGCGTGTTGCGCGGATTGTCACGCGGCCGTGACGGTGGCGGATCGATAGTGGAGGCATGGATGTACTAGCTCTGGTTTTGGGTGTGATCGCGTTCGCGGCGCTGCTCGCGCTGATCGAGGGAGTCGATCGCGTATGAGCGCGGCGCTCGCCGCGTTCGTGTCCGCGCTGAGCACGCCGCTGGGCGCGTTCGTGTCGGGGATGAGCGCGGCTGATGCGTTCGGGCTCGTGGTGAGCGTGCTGGTGATCTTCTACCTGCTGTACGCGCTGCTGCGCGGAGATCGGTTCTGATGGCCGTGCCGGCAGTTCGGAGACGAATCTGATGACGGTCGGCGGGTCGGCGCAGATCGTGCTGTTCATGGTTGTGCTGGTCGCGGCGGCGGTGCCGCTCGGCGCGTATATGGCGCGGGTTTACAGCGGCGAGCCGGTGCTGCTGAGCCGCGTGCTCGGGCCGGTCGAACGCGGGGCGTACCGGTTGCTGCGGGTCGACCCGGGGCGGACGATGGATTGGAAGGCGTGGGCGCGTGCGATCGTGGTGTTCTCGCTCGTCGGCTGGCTTGCGCTGTACCTGGTGCTGCGCACACAGTCGCTGCACCCTTGGGCTTCCTACGGGCTGAGCGGCGGCGCGAAGTTCAAGAGCGCGCCGTGGGATGTGACGTTCAACACGGTGTCGTCGTTCGTGACGAACACGAACTGGCAGTACTACGCGGGCGAGTCGACGCTCACATATTTCAGTCAGATGGTCGGGCTGACGGTGCAGAACTTCCTGTCGGCCGCGGTCGGGATCGTCGTGGCGATCGCGCTGATTCGCGGGATCGTCGGGCGTGAAGGCAAGAGCCTCGGGAACTTCTGGCAGGATCTGGTGCGCACGATCTTGTACGTGCTGGCGCCGCTGGCGGGGATCGGGGCGCTGGTGCTGGTGTCGCAGGGGGTGCTGCAGAACATCGCGCACTCTCTGAGCGTGACGGGGCCGACGGGTTTGAGTCAGACGATCGCGCAGGGTCCGGTGGCGTCGCAGGAGGCGATCAAGCTGCTCGGCACCAACGGCGGCGGGTTCTTCAACGTGAACTCGGCGCACCCGTTCGAGAACCCGAACGGGTTCACTAACTTCTTCGAGATGCTGCTGGTGCTTGTGATCCCGGCGGCGCTGGTGCTGACGTACGGCAGGCTGGTTGGCAGTCGTCGTCAGGGGTACGCGATCTTCGCGACGATGTCGGTGCTGTTCCTCGCGGGCGTGGTGGTGGCATACGCGGCCGAGGCGCACGGGTCGCCGGCACAGCACGCGGCCGGGTTGCACACGCACGTGCTGGCGGGCTCGACCGGCGGCAACCTCGAAGGCAAGGAGCAGCGCTTCGGGATCGCGGGGTCGGCGCTGTTCGACGTGGTGACGACGGTGACGTCGTGCGGCGCTGTGAACAGCGCGCTCGAGTCGTTCACGGGGATCGGCGGGGCGATCCCGTTCGCCAACCTGTCGGCCAGCGAGGTGATCTTCGGCGGGGTCGGGACCGGGCTGTACTCGATGCTGCTGTTCGTGCTGCTGGCGGTGTTCATCGGCGGTTTGATGGTGGGGCGCACACCGGAGCTGCTCGGCAAGAAGATCGAAGCGAAGGAGATCAAGCTGGTGACGCTCGGGTTGCTGATGACGCCGCTGAGCGCGCTCGCGGCGAGCGCGCTGGCAAGCGCTGACCACGACGGCAGAGCGTCGATCTCGGCCAACGCGGCGGCCACGCCGCAGGGGTTCTCCGAGACGTTCTACGCGTATCTGTCGCAGGCGAACAACAACGGGTCGGCGTTTGCCGGCTACACCGGGTACGTCAACAGCGTCGGCAACCTCGGTGCGCACACGTCCTATCGGTTCGCCGACGTGCTCGGCGGTTTCACGATGCTGTTCGCGCGCTTCGCGCCGATCGTGTTCGCGCTGGCGGTCGCCGGCGCGCTGGCCGGTAAGCGCGTGAGCCCGGCGGGGCTGGGGACGATGCGCACCGACAACGCGACGTTCGTGGTGCTGTTGATCGGCGTGATCATCCTCGTCGGCGCGCTGACGTTCTTCCCGGCGCTGCTGCTCGGTCCGATCGTGCAGGGCCTGACCGGACACCTCTACTGATGAGCGTGCGCCGCGACATGCTCACTTCCGTGATCGCGGTGCTCGCGTGTACGCTCGTGCTCGGGCTCGGGTATCCGCTGGCGGTGACGGCCGTGAGCCAGCTCGCGTTCAAGGACAAGGCGAACGGCGAGCGCGTAAACGTGAGCGGCAGGCTCGCCGGGTCGAAGCTGATCGGCCAAGCGTTCACGCGGCAGCTGGTGAAAGCGGGCAAGCCGCAGGTGGATGCGAACGGCAACCCGGTCACCGCACCCGATCCGCGCTATTTCCAGAGCCGCCCGTCGGCGACTGTGCCGCCCGACAATGCCGCCGGGTCGAGCTTCTCGAACCTCGGACCGAACAACAAGGTGACCGAGCAGGCGATCGCTGCCAACGTGCAGGCGTACCTGCAGCTGGAGCGGCGTTACACCCCCGGGCTGAGCGCGGCGGGCGTGCCGGTCGACGCGGCCGACAGCTCGGCGTCGGGGCTCGACCCCGATATCTCCCAGGCCAACGCGCGGATCCAGGCCAACCGCGTGGCGGCGGTTCGGCGCATCTCGCGCGCAGCGGTGCTGAGTGAGATCGCGCAGCACACCGACGGGCGCACGCTGGGTGTGTTTGGCGAGCCCGGGGTGAACGTGCTGGAGCTGAACCTGGCGTTGAATCGCATGGGGGAGGACGCTTGATGTCGCTCACGCCGTCGTCGGAGCGCAAGTCGGTGTCGCTGTTCCAACGCGACATCGTGACGCGCGCGCTGGTGGACAGCTTCCTGAAGCTCGATCCGCGCGTGCAGGTGCGCAACCCAGTGATGTTCGTGGTCGAGATCGGCGCGCTGATCACAACCGTGGCGTGGGTGATCCAGGCGGGCGGCGGTAGCTCGCTCGGCGGTGGTGGCGGCAGCTCGCTCGGCGGCGGCGGCGAGCCGGCGTGGTACACGTTCACGATCGCGTTCTGGCTGTGGCTGACGGTGGTGTTCGCCAACATGGCGGAGGCGTTCGCGGAGGGGCGCGGGCGGGCGCAGGCGGACACGCTGCGCAACATGCGCAAGGAAACGGTGGCGGTGCTGCGCGACGGCTCGAGCAGAGCCGCGGCTGAGCTCGTGCGTGGCGACGTCGTAGTGGTGCAGGCCGGCGAGCTGATCCCCGGCGACGGCACGGTGATCGAGGGGATCGCGACGGTTGACGAGTCGGCGATCACGGGCGAGTCGGCGCCGGTGATCCGCGAGTCGGGCGGCGATCGCAGCGCGGTGACCGGCGGCACGCGCGTGACGTCCGACCGGATCGTGGTGGAGATCACGCAGGAGCCGGGACGGTCGTTCCTCGATCGCATGATCGCCCTGGTGGAGGGCGCGGAGCGGCGCAAGACGCCGAACGAGATCGCGCTGAACATCCTGCTGGCGGGGTTGACGCTGATCTTCATCGTGGTGGTCGACACGCTGCGGCCGTTCGCGCTGTTGGCACATACGAGCATCTCCGAGACGACGCTGATCTCGCTGCTGGTGGCGTTGATCCCGACGACGATCGGCGCGCTGCTGTCGGCGATCGGGATCGCGGGCATGGATCGGCTGGTGCGGCGCAACGTGCTGGCGCTGTCCGGACGCGCGGTCGAGGCGTCGGGCGACGTCGATGTGCTGCTGCTCGACAAGACCGGCACGATCACGCTCGGCAATCGACAGGCGTCAGAGCTGATCCCGATGCCGGGGGTGTCCGAGGTGGAGCTTGCGCAGACGGCGCAGCTGGCGTCGTTGGCGGACGAGACGCCGGAGGGGCGCTCGATCGTGGTGCTCGCCAAGCGTTATGGGATCCGCGAGCACGACATGGCCGCGAGCGATGCGCGCTTCGTGGCGTTCACCGCGCAGACGCGCATGAGCGGCGTCGATCTCGACGGCCAGCAGCTGCGCAAGGGAGCGGGCGACGCGATCGTCGAGTTCGCGCGTGGCGAGGGCGGTCAGCCGCCGCCGGAGCTGCAGATCCAGCTCGACCGCGTTGGGCGCGAGGGTGGCACGCCGCTGGCGGTGGCGCGCGACAGCCAGATCCTGGGCGTGGTGTATCTGAAGGACACGATCAAGGAGGGCATGCGCGAGCGCTTCGACCAGCTGCGTGCGATGGGGATCCGCACGGTGATGGTGACCGGTGACAACCGCCTGACGGCGGCCAAGATCGCCGAGGAGGCGGGCGTCGACGATTTCCTCGCGCAGGCGACGCCGGAGGCGAAGCTGGCGCTGATCCGCGAGCAGCAGCAGAGCGGGCGGCTGGTGGCGATGACCGGCGACGGCACCAACGATGCGCCGGCGCTCGCGCAGGCGGATGTGGGCGTGGCGATGAACACCGGCACCCAGGCGGCGCGCGAGGCGGGCAACATGGTCGATCTCGACTCCAACCCGACGAAGCTGATCGAGATCGTGGAGGTCGGCAAGCAGCTGTTGATCACGCGCGGCGCGCTGACGACATTCTCGATCGCCAACGACGTGGCCAAGTACTTCGCGATCCTGCCGGCGATCTTCGGCGCGACGTACGCCACGGGTCGCGGCGGTGAAGGCCCGCTGCACGTGTTGAACGTCATGAACCTGGGCGATCCGCGCTCGGCGATCATCTCGGCGATCGTGTTCAACGCGCTCGTGATCCCGCTGCTGATCCCGCTGGCGCTGCGCGGCGTGCGCTACCGGCCGATCGGCGCGAGCGCGCTGCTGCGGCGCAACCTGCTGATCTACGGGCTCGGTGGGATCGTGACGCCGTTCGTGGTGATCAAGCTGATCGATCTGATCGTCCACAATCTGCTGGGTGGGTGACGTAGGCGGACATCACAAGGTGTTCATCGGGATGGCTGCCGGTGTGGGCAAGACCTACCGCATGCTGCAGGAGGGGCAGGCGGAGGCGGAGGCGGGGCGCGACGTGGTGATCGGGTATCTCGAGCCGCACGATCGACCGGAGACCGCTGCGCAGGCGGAGGGTCTGGAGGTCGTGCCGCGGCGGCGCGCGTATCACCGCGAGACCGCCTTGGATGAGCTGAACCTGTCGGCGATCCTCGCGCGTGCGCCCGAGCTGTGCTTGATCGACGAGCTGGCGCACACCAACGCGCCGGGGCTCGAGCACGAGAAGCGCTTCGAGGACGTGCGCGACGTGCTGCGCGCTGGCATCGACGTGATCTCGACGGTCAACGTGCAGCACCTCGAGAGTCTCAACGACCAGGTGACGCAGCTGACCGGGACCCGCGTGCGCGAGACGATCCCGGATGCGGTGCTGGCGGATGCTGACGAGGTGGTGCTGGTGGATCTGACGCCGGAGGCTTTGATCGGCCGGCTGCGGGCGGGCAAGGTGTACGCAGCGGCGAGCGTGCCGGGTGCGCTGAACAACTTCTTCAAGGTCGAGAACCTGGCTGCGCTGCGGGAAACCGCGCTGCGCCAGGTGGCAGAGGGGGTGGAGGTCAAGCGGCTGGTGCGCGAGCCGCTGATCGGGCGCGCTGAGGATCGCCCGCCGGAGTCGGCGCTGCCCCAGGCGATCTCCGAGCGGTTGCTGGTGCTGGCGAGAACCACGCCCGCCGCGCAGCGGGTGGTGCGGCGCGCGTCGCGCTCGGCGCAGCGGCTGGGCGCGGAGCTCGACGTGTTGGTGGTGCGCCGTCCCGGCTCGCAGAGCGCGAGCGCGCAGGAGCGCGAGCAGCTGGAGGCGCTGCGGCGACTGGTGTCGATGCTGGGCGCGCGCCTGTTGCTGGAGGAGGGCGAGGACGTGGCCGACGTGGCGATCCGCGTCGCGCGCGAGCGCGGCAGCACCTACGTGCTGATGGGCACGCCCACGCCGCGGCGGGGGGTGCGTCGTTTCGGCGATTCGCTGCTAACGCGCCTCGTGCGGGGGCTGCCGGGCGTCGACATCCGGATCGTCGCCGACCCTAGCAAGCGCGCGGGACCGCCGATCGCTGTCGAGGATCAGCTGGCCGTGGAGGATCAGCACGCCGTCGAGGATCAGCAGGCCATGGAGGATCAGCAGGCCGGCGAGGATCAGCACGCCGTCGAGTGAGCGAAGCGGCGAGCTCGTGTGCGGGCGAAGCGGCGTGCGTGTCCTGCTAGGTCTCTACCATCACGCAACCTTCGGGCTTTCGCGTTGTTCCGATTCACATGCAAACACTTCGCCGCTCATTTCCGCTTCCACTGCTGCTCTCGCTCTGCGCGCTGCTCGTGCTCGTGCTCGGCGTGTTCGCCCAAGTTGACGCGAGCTCAGCCAAGCAGGCGCACAAGGCCGCGCGTGCGCACAGCGCTTCCAACTACCTGACGGGAATCGGCGACGAGCAGACGGAGATGTTCACGGACAAGCACTGGCAGCAGCTGCACACGCAGATCTCGCGCTACATCCTGCCGTACGACGTCGTTGCGCATCCGTCGGATCTGGCGCGCGCGAGCGCGTGGATCGCGGCCGCCGAGGACCAGCACCAGCGGATCCTGATCGCGTTCTACCACTCCCAGCACACGCCGACGCGGATGCCGAGCGTGGCGAACTACCAGCGCGACGTGCAGAAGTTCATCCGGCTGTTCCCGGAGATCCGCGAGTACCAGCCGTGGAACGAGGCCAATCGCGGCAACGTGCCGAACGTGTTCGCCAGCCCGAGCGCGGTGGCGTCGGCGCGTTACTACCAGGCGCTGAAGCGTGTTTGCAGCGGTTGCCAGGTGGTGGGTCTTGACATCCTCGACCAGCAGAACGTCGCGCCGACGTTGCGCTACATCGCGCAGTTCAAGTCGGCGATCGGGCAGCTGCGGACGGTGATGCCGACGATCTGGGGGTTGCACAACTACTCCGACACCAACCGCGCGAGCAGCTTGCGCACGCGGGCGATATTGGCGGCGGTGCCAGGTCAGGTGTGGCTGACGGAGACCGGCGGGATCGTGAAGTTCGGGCTTGCTTTCCCGAATACGCGCGGGTCGGGTTTGGCGCGGGCGGCGCGGTCGCTGACGTACATGTTCAAGCTGGCGTCGTCGAACTCGCGGATCAAGCGCTTGTATATCTTCCAGTGGACGGGCTCACCGGCTTCGGCGCGCTTTGACGCCGGCCTGACCGACGCGCATTTCAAGCCGCGCTCAGGCTACGTGGTTGTGTGCCGGCACATGCACGGCGCGCACTGCGGCGTCTCGCTCAGCAGCCACTGACGCGCGCGGCGGCTGGGGCGCGTTCAGCCCCAGGCGGGCGGCGGTGAGCGCCAGCAGGCCCACGACGAGCGCGAACGGCGCGAGCGCTTTCAGCGGGTAGGAGCCGAAGCCTTTGTGCAGCGCGGTGTGGTCGCCGGCGCCGACGATGCTGAGCAGCCCGCGGTGGTCGATCCCGAGCGCGGTCGGCGCGAGCGCGGCGAACAGCGCCCAGGCACATAGCGCGAGCGCGGCGCCGGCCAGCGACGCGTTCGTGAAGCGCACGCGTGTGCTGACGATGGCCGCCAGCAGCACCGCGCCGCTGGCGGTGAGCAGCAGCGGCCAGACTCCGCCCCAGCCGCGGCCGAGCCCGAACGCGCTGGCGATCGTCGGCTGGAAGAAGCCTTCGCGCAGATATCGCATCCAGGTGATCGTCTCGGTCTCGTAGCCGACGAGCGGGTGGGTGATCGTGGCTACGACGGTGGTGGTGATCGAGACTGCGGCCAGCGCGATCGTGGCGGCCGGGTAGCGCTTGAACGCGAGCGCGAGCGGCACAGCGAGGAACGGCAGCATCGTGGTCATGAAGCGGGGACCCATGAAGCCGCCGCCGAAGGGCAGGTAGTAGCCCGAGTTGTAGCCGGCGTACAGCAGGCAGATGCCGCCGATCGTGAGCGCTTCGGCGTGCCGGCCGCGGCGGTACAGCAGCACGATGCCGGCCACGCCCATCAGCAGCACGGGGGAGATCGTGAACAGCCCGCGCGAGTCGAACAGCAGCGTTGCGAGCACTTTCGGGTTGGGCGCGCCGATCCCGAAGAAGCCCTGGTGCTGGCGCGGGATGTCGGAGTATGCGAGGTGCGTCCAGGAGTGGAACGCGTAGTGGTTATAGAGCGCGAGCGGCAGGATCCCGGCGATGCCGCCGAGGATGTACGCGCCGGCGCGGCTCAGCACGAGCGGCGGTGTGAGCGCGTCCTTGCGTGAGAGCAGGTACAGGCCGAGCACGAGCGCGACGAAGAACACCGGGTACTCCGATGCGACCGCATAACCCATCGCCAGGCCGGCGAGCCCGAGCAGCCGGCGGCTGGGTGGGCCGTCGCGTTCGCGCAGCATCAGCGCGAATGCGGCAAACCCGAGGAACGCGGCGAACACGTGTGAGAACAGCATCGAGGAGAGCGGCAGCACGATCGTGCCGAGCCCGAGCGTGACGGCTGCCGCGACTCCGAAGCCGGGTTCGAAGCGCTCGGCGACGCGCCACACGAGCAGCAGCATCAGCAGGCCCGGCAGCACTGCGGCCCACAGCCCGAGGAAGTAAACCATCTCGTCATCGCCGTGCTGCGCTTGCGAGCTGCGCGCCAGCGCGGGCGCGCCGACGACGTTGAGCGCGTTGTACCAGGGCAGCGTGAACAGCGCGAGCCCGGGCGCGCGGGCGGAGTACCAGTGGCCCTTGTAGAACGCCTTGTCGCCGGTGTTGTCCTGGTAGCGGTCGATCGTCGTGCCGTCGCGATCCAGCGAGCGGATCAGGTCGTAGTGCGAGGTCTGATTCCAGGAGAAGCTCTGGATCAGCGTCCCGTAGGTGACGCCGACGAGCAGGATCGCCGCCAGCGCCAGTCGTTTTCTGCTCAGCATCAGTTGGTCCCGTGCAGCGCTTTCGGGCCGGGTCCGATCTCGTAGATCACGCCGCCGTCGAAGTCGCGGCGCTTGACTCCGAGCCCGGCGATCGGCCTGGCGGCGGCCTGCTTGACGTTCGGCGGCTCGGAGATCGAGTACCCGTGCAGGCCCGGCAGCTTCGGCAGCTTGGTGTGCAGCACGATCGTGCGGATGCCGTAGTAGCGCACCTTCTCCACGCTCGCACGGTCGGGGAACCGGTTCAGCCCGCCGCGCAGGTCGTCGAGCGAGGGAATGTCGAACGTGCTGTTGCCCTGGGCGATCTGCGGGAAGCCGTTGGTGGAGAAGTACTGCCACACGCGATCGCTGGCGCCGTCGGTGGGCAGGTCGAGCAGCGGTCCGCGCAGGCCGATCTCCGCGCGCGCGGGCTGCGGCACCAGCGGATGGGCCATGTGCCCGGCGCCCTCGCCGACGAGGCCGACCACGAGCACGCAGCTGACGAGCGCGGGCAGGCCGTCGCGCACGCGCGGCGCCGCGGCTGCGCTGCGCGCGCGCACCCACGTGAGCAGCCAGCTCGCGCCGGCGCCGGCCAGCAGCGCCAGGAACAGCGTCGCCATCGTGAACACCCGCCCGGGCACGCGCACGCCGTCCCAGCCGGGCGCGAAGTCGTACATCAGCCGGTATGGGTAGCCCGCGCCGGTCAGGCCCATCCCCAGCGCCAGCACCGAGCAGACCAGGACCCCGGCTGCCAGGCCGATGCGCAATCGACGCGTGTACAGCGGCGCGCACAGGCCGAGGATCGCCAGCACGAAGATCGCCAGGCCCGGGAACAGCACGCTCTCGTTCTTGGAGTGAACGTGGTCGCGCATCGAAGCCGTGGCGGCGCCCCAGACCCGGTTCTCCGAGGAAGCCGAGAGGAACGCGGCCGGGCCGGAGGAGTAGGTCTTCACCTGCCTGATCGTGCGCCGCGCGGATGGGTAGTCCTGGGAGATCTTCAGATACGGGCGCGCTTCGTAGATCGTGACCACCCCGAGCACGGCGATCCCGGCGCAGGTGATCGCCACCAGCCGGCGCGGCAGCGCCGGGCGTCCCTGGCGCCACCAGTGCCACACCGCGAGCGCCGCGAGCGCCGCCAGCAGATAGCTGTACTGCAGCCCGAGCGTGAACCCGAGGCTGATCTGCCAGGCGGATACCAGCCAGCCCGCCAGCACCAGTACGCGCGAGCCGCGGCGGTAGCCGCGCAGCAGCAGGAACAGCGCGAGCGGGATGCCGCCGCTGGAGATCACGTGCAGGTGCCCGGCTTCGGTGACGCGGTACGGCGCGTACGCGAACGCCACGCCGGCGACGACGGCGCCGAGCCGGCCGGCGCCGAGCTCGCGCACGAGCAGGTACGCCCCGAGGAAGCACAGCGACCAGGCGAACAGGAACAGCAGGTTGTAACGGACGAGCGCAGCGACGGTGCCCGAGCCGAAGAACGCAGCGGGGCCATAGCCCAGCAGCGAGTCCGAGAACGCCAGGCTGAGCGGGCGCGGGTAGAACGCGTTCGCGTCGAACAGGTTCAGCGGGTCGTGCAGCATCCCGTGCCCGACCCATGCGACCTGCCAGGCGGTGCGCACCGGGTCGCCGAGATCGGGTGCGATGCGGCTCGGCAGGTGCAGCACGAGCGGCCAGCTCGTGAGGATCGCGAGCACGATGGCTCCCAGCGCCGCCCACACGAGCTCACGGCGTGCGAGCGTTGGCGAAGGCGCCCAGCGGCCGAGTCTGCGGCGAGTCTCCCGTTCCAGCTCCAGCTCCTGCTCGCCCGCGCCGGTGATGCGTACGCGCGGCTCGGGCTCGGGCGACGGTGACGGGGGGGTAGTGGGAATGCTTGCGCTCGTCATGTTGAGACATCCGGGCGCGCGCGGCAGCGCGCCCGGCCCGCTGGACGGCAGTCCAGGCGAAATCGATTGGCGCAGCATACGGAAGCCATGCGACTCAATACCCGTTCCGGGCCTCGGATGCGACGAGCACGGGGAGTGTGAGCAAATTTTCAATGGTGCTGCGCGCGCGTGCGCGCCCGCGCGCAGCACCATCAAAATTGAATGCGTCCCACCGCAGAGCAGGTGGGTTTTGTCCCACTGGAGGGCATGCCGGTTCTGTCACACTGAACCCATGCGGGTTCTGGTGGTCGGGGCTGGCGGAGTCGGAGCTGCGTTCGCGGCGATCGCGCAGCGACGGCCGCTGTTCGAGCGCGTGGTGCTCGCCGACGTCTCTCCAGAGCGTGCGCGTGCGGTGGTAGCCAAGCTCGGCGAAGCCGATCGCTTCGCGGCTGAGCGGGTCGATGCGTCAAACCGCGCCGAGCTGGTGGCGCTGATCGAGCGCGTCAAGCCCGACGCGGTGCTGAACGCGTGCGACCCGCGCTTCAACGAGCCGATCTTCGCGGCGGCGTTCGACGCGCGTGTGACCTACCTGGATATGGCGATGACGCTCTCTCACCCGCACCCCGAGCGTCCGCATGAGCTGCCGGGCGTGATGCTCGGCGATCGCCAGCTCGAGCGCCACGAGGCGTGGGAGCAGGCCGGGCTGCTGGCGCTGGTCGGGATCGGGGTCGAGCCGGGGCTGTCGGACGTGTTCGCGCGCTACGCGGCCGACGAGCTGTTCTCACAGGTGCGCGAGGTGGGCGTGCGCGACGGCGCGGACCTCGTCGTCGAGGGCTATGACTTCGCGCCGACCTTCTCGATCTGGACGACGATCGAGGAGTGTCTGAACCCGCCGCTGATCTGGGAGCGTGAGCGCGGCTTCTACACGACTGCACCGTTTTCGGAGCCTGAGGTGTTCGACTTCCCGGAGGGGATCGGCAAGGTCGAGTGCGTCAACGTCGAGCACGAGGAGGTTGTGCTGATCCCGCGCTGGGTGCAGTGCGAGCGCGTGACGTTCAAGTATGGGCTGGGCGAGGAGTTCATCGACGTGCTGCGCACGTTGCACAAGCTCGGCTTGGACTCGACCGAGCCGGTGTCGGTGCGCGGCGTCGAGGTGGCCCCGCGTGACGTGGTGGCGGCGGCGCTGCCGGACCCCGCGACGCTCGGCGAGCGGATGACGGGTCGCACCTGCGCCGGCACCTGGGTCACCGGCACGGGCAGGGACGGCGCGGCGCGCAGCACGTATCTCTACCACGTGGTCGACAACGAGCACACGATGCGTGAGTACGGCAGCCAGGCCGTGGTGTGGCAGACCGCGGTCAACCCGGTCGTGGCGCTCGAGCTGCTGAACGAGGGCGCCTGGAGCGGCACGGGCGTGCTTGGTCCGGAGGCGTTCGCCCCGAAACCGTTCCTCGAGCGCTTGGCCGAGCTCGGCTCGCCGCACGGCCAGCTCGAGCTCGACGCCGGGTCCTGAGCTTCGAACATGGTGGGCGGTCTCCCTGGCCGCCCACCATGCTTCCCCCGTTGGTGCCCGAGCATCCCTGCCGGGCAGCTCCCCCCGGAGCTCAGAAGTGCGCTGGAGCGTGCTCCACGGGCACGTCGAGGATGCCCGGCTGCGCCACCTCAGTTTTGCGGCTGAAGTACTCGCGGAAGAACGGCCGCGAGACCAGCATCAAGATCACGCCGAGCAGCAGCCCGCCGACTCCCATGATGATCGGCAGCTCGATGCCGAGGATCGGTTTGGAGTAGTTCGCCCCCGCCTGGCTGTAGTCGTGGAAGGCTTTGCCGAAGATCCCGAACAGCACGAGCCCGCCGATCAGCGGCACCAGGCCGACCAGCACGAGGTTGCGCATGCGCTTGCCCAGCTCGCGGCGGTAGTAGACGACACACGCGATGCCGGTGAAGCCGTAGTAGAAGCAGATCGGGAAGCCGATCGCCGTGATCGAGTCGCCGAGGGCGTTCTGCGCGGGGCTCACCAGCAGCAGCAGCACGGTCCAGGTGATCGACACGCCGCCCATCAGCAGCGTCGAGAAGCTCGGCGTCAGGAAGCGTTTATGCACTCGTCCGAACGCCTCGGGCACGGCTTTCCAGTAGGCCATCGACAGCGTGGTGCGCGCGGTCGGCAGGATCGTGGTCTGCGTCGACGCGGATGCCGACGTGAGCACCGAGATGATCAACAGCTTGTCCCACGGCGAGCCGAACACGTTCTTGCCGAGCACGCTGAGCACGTCGTCGCTGTTGTCGGAGAGCAGGCTCGTGCCTCCGTATGCCTGGCCGGCGGTTGACACCAGCACGTAGATCAGCACGAGCAGGATCGTCGACATGACCGCGGCGCGACCCGGTCCTTCGGCGCTGTCCTCGGACTCCTCGTTGACGGCCACGCCCGAGTCCCAGCCCCAGTAGATGAACATGCCCAGCAGCACGCCGTCGACCAGCGCGCTGAAGCCGAGGTCGAAGGGGTTGAACCACGACAGCGACGGCTCGATCGAGCCGGCCGGGTGGTTGCCGTAGACCTTGATCAGCGCGACCACCGAGAACACGCCGAGGATCGCCACTTCGGCGCTCAGCAGGATCTGCTGGATCCGCGCTGAGAGCTCGATGCCGCGGTAGCAGATCCAGGTCATCAGCATGATCCAGATGACCGCGGCGATCAGCTGCGCGGTGTTGGAGTCGGCTGCCGACTGCCAGCCGACGAGCAGGAACGTGTACTTGCCGGCGATCTCGGCGAGCGATGCCATCACGAGCACGTCGGCGAGGAAGATCGCCCAGCCGTTGATCCAGCCGAGCGATGGCCCGAGCGCGCGCGTGGTCCAGGCGAACGTGGTGCCGGCGTCGGGGTCGGCGCGGTTGAGGAACTTGTAGGCCGAGGCGATGAACAGCATCGGGATGAAGGACACGATCAGCACGGCCGGGGCGCGCGCTCCGACGCCGTTGACGGCGACGATCACGCCGAGGGTCGCGGCCAGCGAGTAGGCGGGCGCGGTCGAGGCGACACCGATGACGAGGTTCGACAGGTACCCGATTGCGTTCTTCTTGAGGCCCTTATCCATCACGCCCGACGTTTGTGGTGGGACGCCAGATCCGGCAACGCTCGCAGTGGACATGTCCTGCTCCTCTCAGCTGCGGGAAACCCCGATCCCAACGGGTTGTAACGAAAGTTACGTCCTCGATGGACAAAAGCCAAGGGGCGCAATTCCCAAAACGTGTCCAACTGCTTGGACGTTTTGTACAAGAGATCGGATTGTCGTTGAACTCGCAGCTGCTTGAGTGGGATATCACCACGGAGTACCGTTGTTCAGGGTGTCTAGTTGCGACTCGCTTGACACTCGCCTCACATACGCGTTCCTGCAAAGGAGATACACATGTCCACCAATCTGAGCGATCCAACTCCGGCGCGGCAGACCGGTGGTCCTCCTAGTGACCTGCAGGAGCTGGCCAAGCGCCATCTGTGGATGCACTTCACGCGCATGGGCGTGTACGCCGACAGCGACGTGCCGATCATCGAGCGCGGCGAGGGGTGCTACGTCTATGACCAGCAGGGCAAGCGCTATCTCGACGGCCTGTCCGCGCTGTACTGCGTGAACGCCGGCCACGGGCGCGCCGAGCTGGGTGAGGCGGCGGCGCGCCAGGCGGCCGAGCTCGGGTTCTACACCAACTGGAGTTACGCGCACCCGCGCTCGATCGAGCTGGCGGCGCGCATCGCGGAGCTTGCGCCCAAGCGTCTGAACCGCGTGTTCTTCACTTCCGGCGGCTCGGAGGCGGTCGAGTCGGCGTGGAAGCTCGCCAAGGCCTATCACGCGGCGCGGGGCGAGCCCAGGCGGCGCAAGCTGATCGCGCGCAAGCTCGCTTACCACGGCACCTCGATGGGCGCGCTGGCAGCGACCGGGCTGACGCCGCTGCGCGAGCCGTTCGAGCCGATGACACCCGGCGCGACGCACGTGCCGAACACCAACTCCTACCGCTGGGCGGAGGATCGCGATCCGCTGTGGGCCGCCGACGCGATCGAGGAGGCGATCGAGTTCGAGGGACCCGAGACGGTCGCGGCGGTGATCCTCGAGCCGGTGCAGAACAGCGGTGGCTGCTTCGTGCCTCAGGATGGGTACTTCCAGCGTGTGCGTGAGATCTGCGACCGCCACGGGGTGCTGCTGATCTCCGACGAAGTGATCTGCGCGTGGGGCCGGCTCGGATACTGGTTTGGATGCGAGCGTTTCGGCTACGAGCCCGATCTGATCACCACTGCGAAGGGGCTCACCTCGGCGTACGCCCCGATGGGCGCGGTGATCGCGGCCGATCACATCGCCGAGCCGTTCCTGCACGGCACGGCGATCTTCAACCACGGCTTCACGTTCGGCGGGCACCCGATGTCGTGTGCGGTGGCGCTGGCGAACATCGACGTGCTCGAGCGCGAGTCGCTGTGCGAGCACGTGCGCGAGCGCGAGGGCGAGTTTCGCGCGATGCTCGAGAGCCTGCGCGACATCCCGATCGTCGGCGACGTGCGTGGAGCCGGCTACTTCCACGCGATCGAGCTGGTCAAGGATCAGGACACGAAGGAGACTTTCGACGCGCAGGAGTCCGAGGAGCTGCTGCGCGGGTTCCTCTCCGGCGAGCTGTTCCGGCGTGGTCTGATTTGCCGCACCGACGACCGCGGCGACCCGGTGGTCCAGCTCTCGCCGCCGCTGATCGCCGACCGCGAGCAGTTCGAGGAGATAGAGTCGATCTTGAGGCCGGTGCTGAGCGAGGCATGGGAGCGGATCGCGCGGGGGCGTGCGAGTGGCAGGCAGGCCGGTCGCGGGGCCGGTTCGATCGAGCGGGGTCAGGGGCCAGCACGGAGCGTTGGCCGAGCGCAGGCTCCGGCAGCGCCCTGAGTCACCGAAGCAGCTTGGGAGACATATGGAGCTCACGGTAGAGAGCCTGGTCGCCGAGATGGGGCTGACACTTGCCAGCGGACAGGAGTCGGCGCAGGGTCACGTGCGCTGGGTACACAGCACCGAGCTGCTCGACCCTACGCCGTGGCTGCGCGGTGGGGAGCTGCTGCTTACCACCGGCATCCAGCTGGATACGCCCAAGTCACAGCGCGAGCTGATCGAGCGGCTGGCCGACCACCACATCGTGGGTCTCGGGTTCGGCACCGGGTTCTCTCACAAGCGCATGCCGGCGGCGCTGCTGGCAGCGGCGCGCAAGCGCTCGTTCCCGATGTTCGAGGTGCCCTACGAGCTGCCGTTCATCGCGATCACCGAGCGCGTGTTCGCGCAGCTCGTCAACGAGCGCTACGAGATGCTGCAGCGCAGCATGGCCGGTGACGTGCTGGCTGAAGCGCTCACAGGGCGGTTGTACCCGGACGAGCTGCAGGCACGGCTGCGCCCCTTTGGGATCGGCGAGCAGGCGGCGGTGCTGGCGTTCGCGGTGCGCGACCCCGGCGCGGCCGCGCCGCTGCTGGAGCGCACCCTGATGACGGCGGAGATCGGCAGCCTGGTGGCGATTCGCTCGGGCCTGCTGTGCGCGGTGATCGAAGCGGAGGGCGTCGACCCGACCGAGGTGGCGCTGCGTATGCGCAGCGAGCTCGCGGCGCGCTTCGTCGAGGTGCGCGCCGCTGCCAGCCGCGCCGCGCCGACGCACGCGCTGCGGCTGAGCTTCCACGAGGCGCGCTGCGCGCTGGAGGCCGTGCGGCTGGAGAACGGTGTTCCCCCCGAGGTGGCCACTTTCAAGGATCTCGGCGCGTTCCAGCTGCTGCTGTCGCTGCAGGATGAGGACGCACTGATCTCCTACTGCCGCAGCGTGCTCGGCCCCGTGGAGCAGGAGGGCGAGGGCGCGTACGGCGACGAGCTGCTGCGCTCGCTCGACGTGTTCATCGAGCACAACGGCCACTGGGAGCGCGCGGCCACGGCGCTGTACTGCCACCGGCACACACTGCGTTACCGCATCAGGCGCATCGAGCAGTTAACCGGGCGCGACTTCTCCAACGCGCGCGACCGCATCGAGTTCTGGCTGGCCCTGCGAGGGAGGGAGTTGTCGCGATGACGCTGCGAATCGGAGTTCCAACCGAGATCAAGCCGGACGAGTATCGCGTGGCGATCACTCCGGCGGGCGTGCGCGAGCTCACCACCCGTGGGCACGAGGTGCTGGTGCAGGCAGGAGCGGGTCTCGGCAGCGCGATCGAGGACGCCCAGTTCGAGGCGCAGGGCGCGCGCATCGTGCCTGACGCGCCGGCGGTGTTCTCGCAGTCTGAGCTGGTGCTGAAGGTGAAGGAGCCCCAGCCGGTCGAGGTCGAGCTGCTGCACGAGCAGCTGACGCTGTTCACCTATCTGCACTTGGCGGCCGCGCCCGAGCTGGCGCGTGGTTTGCAGCAGTCGGGCGCCAGGTGCATCGCGTACGAGACGGTCGAGGACGCGCATGGGCACCTGCCGCTGCTGGCGCCGATGAGTGAGGTGGCGGGCAAGATCGCCACCCAGGCAGGCGCGTTCATGCTCGAGAAGCCGCTCGGCGGGCGCGGCATCCTGCTCGGCGGCGTGCCCGGCGTGGCGGCTGCGACGGTGCTCGTGATCGGCGGCGGCGTGGTCGGCATGAACGCGGCGTTCATCGCGATCGGGATGCAGGCTGACGTGTTCGTGTTCGACCGCTCGATCGACCGTCTGCGCGAGCTGGAGGTGGCGTTCGGCGGGCGCGCCTCGACGGTGTACTCCTCGACGCTCGCGATCGAGGAGATGCTGCCGCTGGCCGACCTGGTGATCGGGTCGGTGCTGATCCACGGTGGGCGCGCGCCGCGCGTGATCGCGCGCGAGCAGCTCAAGCTGATGCGCAGGAACGCGGTACTCGTGGACGTGTCGATCGATCAGGGCGGCTGCTTTGAGACTTCCCGCCCGACGACCCACTCCGACCCGACGTTCGAAGTCGACGGGATCACGCACTACTGCGTCACGAACATGCCTGGCGCGGTGCCGATCACCTCGACGTACGCGCTGACCAACGCGACGCTGCCGTACGTGCTCGAGCTGGCTGACAAGGGCGTCGAGCGCGCGCTGGCGGAGAACCCCGCGCTCAAGCACGGGCTGAACGTCGCCGGCGGGCAGATCACGCATCCCGCCGTGGCCGAAGCGCTGTCGCAGCTGGCGAGCGATCCGCCGAGTCAGAACCCCAGCCCGAGCTCGAGCCGGGACGGCGCGAGTTCCAGCGCGAACGCTGATTTGAACGCGCACCCGAAGCTGGGCTCGGCCACGGCGGCCGGGCCGCGCGGCTGAACGCGGCTGCACGAGACAACGCGGCTGCACGAGACAAGGAGACAGACACACGATGGCCAGCGCAATCGACACCCTGGAGAACTTCATCGATGGCGAGTCGGTTCCCTCGACCGGCGGCGAGACCGAGTCGATCCTCAACCCGGCGACTGGGGAGGAGCTGGCGCGGGCCCAGAAGTCGAGCGCCGAGGATGTCGATCGTGCGGTGCGCGCGGCGCGCGGCGCGTTCGACGGGTGGTCGCGGACGACGCCGGCGCAGCGCGCGCAGGCGCTGCTGGGGCTGGCTGACGCGATCGAGGAGCACGGCGCTGAGATCGCGCGGCTGGAGGCGCTGAACGCGGGCAAGCCGCTGGCGGCGGTGGTGCGCGACGAGGTGCCGCAGATGGCCGACAACCTGCGTTTCTTCGCGGGGGCCGCGCGCTGTCTGGAGGGGCGCGCGGCGGGTGAGTACATGGAGGGGTATACGTCGTTCGTGCGCCGCGAGCCGGTCGGGGTGATCGGTCAGATCACGCCCTGGAACTACCCGCTGCTGATGGCGATCTGGAAGCTCGCGCCGGCGCTCGCCGGTGGCAACACGATCGTGCTGAAGCCGGCCGAGACGACGCCGGTGAGCACCGTGCGGTTCGCGCAGCTGGCGAGCGAGATCCTGCCGAAGGGCGTGCTCAACGTGGTGACCGGCCACGGCGAGCCGACGGGCCAGGCGCTGCTGACCCACCCCGAGGTCGACATGCTGGCGCTGACCGGGTCGGTGGAGACCGGCAGGCACGTGGCGCGCACCGCGGCGGACTCGCTCAAGCGGGTGCATCTGGAGCTGGGTGGCAAGGCGCCGGTGATCGTGTTCGACGACGTCAGTCTGGAGAGCGCGCTGGAGGCGATCGCGGGCGCGGCGTATTACAACGCCGGTCAGGATTGCACTGCGGCGACGCGCGTGCTGGCCGGCGCGGGCGTATACGACGACGTGGTGGCGGGGCTGTCCGAGCAGGCGCAGGGGCTCGTGATCGGCGACACGCTCGCGCCCGAGACGACGCTCGGGCCGATCAACTCCGCGCGCCAGCGCGAGCGCGTCGAGGGGTTTCTGCGGCGCCGCCCCGAGCACGCCGAGATCGTCACCGGCGGCTCACAGCCCGACCGCCCCGGGTTCTACCTGGAGCCGGCGGTCGTGGCCGGTGTGCGGCAGGACGACGAGCTGATCCAGCGCGAGGTGTTCGGCCCGGTGCTCACGGTGCAGCGTTTCAGCGACGAGCGCCAGGCGGTCGAGTGGGCCAACGCCACCCGCTACGGGCTTGCGTCATCGGTGTGGACGCGCGACGTGGGGCGCGCGCTGCGCGTGTCCAAGGCGCTGCGCTTCGGGTGCGTGTGGATCAACGACCACATCCCGCTCGTCTCGGAGATGCCGCACGGCGGGTTCAAGGACTCCGGGTACGGCAAGGATCTGAGCGTGTACTCGCTCGAGGACTACACCGTGGTCAAGCACGTGATGGCCAGTCTGAGCTAAAGCTCGCGCCGGTCGCTGGGCGCCAGGCTGCGGTGCATCGCTTTGTCACCTGCTACGTTTTCGGTACGAATGGCGACGTCATTCGTGAGGTTCTTGTCTTTGTTGGCGCTCTGAAGCGCGGATGGGGCCAGTCGAATCTCCATCCGTAGCGGCGGCCACCGGGTCGCTAGAAGGAGCATCAACACATGAAGTCCGAATCATTTGCCGACCTCGGCGTGTCCGAGGTCGTCGTAAGCGAGCTTGCGCGCCGTGACATCACCGCGCCGTTCGCTGTCCAGGGGATGGTCATCCCCGACGTGCTTGACGGCCACGACCTGCTGGCTCAGTCGCCGACCGGCTCGGGCAAGACGCTCGCGTTCGGCGTGCCGCTGGTCGAGCGCCTGCGCGACAGCGATCCGCGCCCTTCGGCGCTGGTGCTGGCGCCCACCCGTGAGCTTGCGATCCAGATCGTGGAGGATCTGCGCGGGATCGCGCACGCCCGCGCGCTGTCGATCGCGGCGGTATATGGCGGCGCCGGCATCGTCAAGCAGGCGCGCCTGGCCTCGCGTGCGCACATCCTCGTGGCCACTCCCGGGCGTCTGCTCGACCTGATCGAGCGCCGCGACGTGTCGCTGAAGCAGGTGCGCATGCTCGTGCTCGACGAGGCCGACCGCATGCTCGACATGGGCTTCCGCCCGGTCGTCGACAAGCTCGTCGGCATGACTTCCAAGGAGCGCCAGACGCTGATGTTCTCCGCCACTTTGGAGGGCGAGGTCGGACGCGTCGCCAAGGCTTACACCACCGATCCGCGCCGTCACGAGCACGCCCACTCCGCCGAGCGCCGCGCGGACGTCGAGCACCGCTTCGTGTCGGTCTCCCACGAGGGCAAGGTCGCGCGCCTGGTGTCCGAACTGAACGAAGTCGAGCGCGGGCTGACGCTCGTGTTCGTGCGTACCAAGCGCGGCGCCGACCGGCTCGTCAAGCGCCTGTCCGCCAGCAGCGTGCATGCGGTTGCGATGCACGGCGACAAGTCTCAGGCCCAGCGCGAGAAGGCGCTGGCGCGTTTCGAGTCCGGCGACGTGCGCACGCTCGTCGCCACTGACGTGGCCGCGCGCGGCATCGACGTGGCGGGCATCACGCACGTGATCAACTACGACATCCCGGGCACGCGCGAGGATTACGTCCACCGCGTCGGACGCACCGCGCGGGCTGGCGCGAGCGGCACGGGCGTCACGTTCGTGGCGCACGACCAGGCGCAGGAGCTCGTGAGCATGATCGGCGAGCTGGGCTTGCACCGCGAGCTCGAGCTCGGCGGCTTCCCCAGCGACGCCACGCGCCAGCGCCCGCAGGGCACGCGCTCGCGCTCAGGGTCGGGCTCGGGTGGCTCACGCTCGGGTGGGGGCGGATCGCGCTCCGGCGCCCCGCGCAGTCGCCGCCGTTCCGGCAACAGCAATGGCAACGGTGCTGGATCCGGTGCTGGCGCCGGCAGCGGGAGCGGCGGCTCGAAGGGCCACCGCCGCACGGTCTAGTGTCCACCGAGGTCCTGCAACAGGACACGGGTCGCGTGCTCGTCCCTCGCTCGGATATCCGCAACGTGGCGATCGTCGCCCACGTCGACCACGGCAAGACCACGCTCGTGGACGCGATGCTGTGGCAGTCCGGCGCGTTTCGCGTCGGACAGGACGTGGCGACGCGCGTGCTTGACTCGATGGATCTCGAGCGCGAGAAGGGGATCACGATCCTCGCCAAGAACACGTCGCTGCGCTACCGCGACGTGAAGCTCAACATCATCGACACGCCCGGACACGCTGACTTCGGTGGCGAGGTGGAGCGCGGTCTGACGATGGTCGATGGCGTGCTGCTGCTGGTCGACGCCAGCGAGGGGCCGCTGCCGCAGACGCGCTTCGTGCTGCGCAAGGCGCTCGAATCCAGGCTGCCGGTGATTCTCGTGGTGAACAAGGTCGATCGCCCGGATGCGCGCGTCGACGAGGTTGTCAACGAGGTGTACGAGCTGTTCCTCGACCTCGATGCTGACGAGTCCCAGATCGAGTTCCCGATCGTGTACTGCAACGCCAAGGCCGGGCGCGCGTCGCTGCAGTACGACCCCGAGCGTCCGCTGGAGGATGGCAACCTCTCGCCGCTGTTGGATCTGCTGCTCGAGCACATCCCGCCGCCGATGCACGACCCGGAGCACCCGTTGCAGGCGCTGGTCACCAATCTTGACGCATCCCCCTACGTGGGTCGGCTCGCGCTCTGCCGCGTGCGCCACGGCGTGATCCGTCGTGGCCAGCAGCTCGGCTGGTGCCGCGCGGACGGCACCGTTCAGCGCGCGCAAGTGGCCGAGCTGTACGTGACCGACGCGCTCGACCGCATCGAAGCGCAGGAAGCCGGTCCGGGCGAGATCATCGCCGTCGCCGGGATCGCGGAGGTCACGATCGGGGAGACGCTTGCCGATCCGGATGATGCGCGTGCGCTGCCGGTGATCACCGTCGACGAGCCGTCGCTGTCGGTGACGATCGGCATCAACACCTCACCGCTCGCGGGGCGCGACGGCAGCAAGCTGACCGCACGTCAGCTGTACGCGCGTCTGCAGGCGGAGCTGGTTGGCAACGTGTCGCTGCGCGTGCTCGACACTGAGCGGCCCGACGCGTGGGAAGTACAGGGCCGCGGTGAGCTGCAGCTCGCGATCCTGGTGGAGCTGATGCGGCGCGAGGGCTTCGAGATGACCGTCGGGCAGCCGCGTGTGTTGGAGCGCGAGATCGACGGCAAGCGCCACGAGCCGGTCGAGCGCCTGGCGATCGACGTGCCCGAGGATTTCGTCGGCGTCGTCACCCAGTTGATCGCGCTGCGCAAGGGGCGCATGGAGCACATGACCAACCACGGCACCGGCTGGGTGCGGATGGACTACCTGGTGCCGGCGCGTGGGCTGATCGGGTTTCGCACGGAGTTCCTCACCGAGACGCGCGGCACGGGGCTGATGCACCACGTGTTCGACCGTTGGGAGCCGTGGGCGGGCGAGCTGCGCACGCGCATCTCGGGCGTGCTCGTATCCGATCGCCAGGGCGCGACGGCGCAGTTCGCGCTGATGAACCTGCAGGAGCGCGGCACGCTGTTCATCGGGCCGGGCACAGAGGTGTACGAGGGGATGATCGTTGGCGAGAACGCCCGCGCTGACGACCTCGACGTGAACGCGTGCAAGGAGAAGCACCTGAACAACATCCGCTCCTCAACCGCGGATGTGCTCGTGCGGCTGGTGCCGCACCGCGAACTGACGCTCGACCAGGCGCTCGAGTTCGTCAGCGAGGACGAGTCGGTCGAGGTGACCCCGTCGAACGTGCGACTGCGCAAGGCGATCTTGGGTAAGACCGATCGTGTGAGGGCATCCCGCCGCAAGGGTTGAGTAGGCGAGGCGCGCGGCGAACGTGCGCTGCGCGAGCGCATCGGCGTGGTTGCGATCTGGCTCGTGATCGGCAGCTTCATGATGGTGCGCTCGATGCGAGTGCTGTCAGCGCGGGATTGAGATCCTATAAAGACTCTAGCTAAATTTAGCTTAGATGCTAAATTAAGCATCTCTCTGGAACCAATTGGAGATGCGACATGGAGCTAAACCCGCAGGTGTTGACATTCGAGAACCCATTTCGTCCCGGTGCGGGGCATATGCCGCCCTACCTCGCTGGACGACAGGCTGAACGAGCAGAGTTCGAACGCCTGCTGCGGCAGACCCCGATCTTGGAGAACCTGGTGTTGACCGGTTTGCGAGGGGCTGGAAAGACTGTGCTCCTAGACACTTTAAAGCCGCTTGCCATACGTGAAGGTTGGCTATGGGTGGGGACCGATCTTTCCGAGGCGGCGAGCGTGAGCGAGCACGCGCTTGCGATCCGGCTTTTGACCGATCTGTCGGTCGTGACGTCATCGCTGCTGCTCGGTCGTCAGCAGGCGATCGGCTTCACCGGCACAGCCAAAGAGGTGACGTTGTCCTTCGACACGCTCATGCAGATCTACGATGGGACACCTGGCTTGGTGGCCGACAAGATCAAAGCAGTCCTCGAGCTCGTGGCCCAGGCCGTTGAAATCGCGGGGAAACGGGGCGTTATCTTCGCCTACGACGAGGCTCAGAACCTCGCCGACACGCCGCCACGCAATGAGTTCCCGCTGTCGCTGCTGCTCGACGTATTCCAGTCGATTCAGAAGAAGAACATTCAATTCATGTTGGTGTTGACTGGGCTGCCTACGCTCTTCCCGAAGCTGGTTGAGGCCAGAACGTTCGCGGAGCGCATGTTCCGGGTGCTCGTGCTCGGCAAGCTGAATCAAGCGGATAGCCGCGAGGCGATCGTCAAGCCGATCCAGGCTGCGGGCTGTCCTGTGCGCTTCGACGATCAATCCGTAGAGACGGTCTGCCAGGAGTCCGGTGGCTACCCGTATTTCATCCAGTTCATCTGCCGTGAGGTCTACGACGTCTTCATCCAGCAGATCCAGAGGCACGGAGCGGCCACTGGCGTACCGGTCGACGCAATCACAAGAAAGCTCGACTCGGATTTCTTCGCGGGTGGGTGGGCAAGAGCGACGGATCGTCAGCGTGAGCTTCTCTGGGCGATCGCCAGCCTGCGCAACAGCGGCGATGAATTCGCTGTGCAAGAGATTGTCGTGAAGTCGGAAGAGCTGCTGCAAAAGCCGTTCAGCAACAGCCATGTCAATCAGATGCTCGCGACCCTGACCAATGCCGGCCTGATCTACAAGAACCGATGGGGCAAGTACTCCTTTGCCGTGCCGCTTTTCGATCGCTTCATCATCAGGCAGGCTCAGGCGATCGCGCTAGGACACTGACTTGCTGGGTGTGAGATCGTTTCGTTCGGTTGGTCGGCGGCTAAGGTTTCGAGGATGAGCAAGCCCCGGCAAGCAGGCTGTACGGCGCTGAAGTCTGGGTTCCTAAGCCTTGTGCTCCTAACAGCGGCGATTCCAGCCGGGATTGCGAGCAGCGCCGCGACGCCGCACTCCCAGCGTGAGAGCTTCCAGGCGTTCCAGGCACAGCTGGGCGGCGGGCGCGTCCATGCGGCGACGTTCAACAAGCAGGCGCACACGCTGCACCTGACGCTCGACGACGGGCGCCACGCGCTCGTCAGCTATCCCTCGCGTGAGGAGCCGCGGATCGCGGCGCAGCTGCGCGCGCACGGAGCGTCTGTGAAGGTCAGGCAGGCGCAGGCGAAGGTGGTGCGCCACAAGCTCCGCTACGTCTCGATTGCGGTGCTGATCCTTGTGATCCTGTTCGTGGCGGGCGTGCTGCAACGCGATCGCCGCCGGCGTCTGCCGGTCGAGGTGGACGACGAGCCCGCGCCGCGCGCCAGGTCGGCCGTGGGCCCACCGCCGCCGCCGCCCGCGCCGGCTGGGTGAGCCAGATGCACGTCCACACTGGTCACGATCGCGGCGCAGGTCACGGCCACGGCCACGGAGGGCATGAGCACGGACACGCAGGGCACGTTCACCCGATCGACGCTGACACCTCCCAGCGCCGGCTCGCGCTAGCGCTCGGCCTGATCGTCGGTTTCATGCTCGTCGAGGTGGTGGCGGGGATCCTCGCGCACTCGCTCGCGCTGCTGTCGGATGCCGGGCACATGCTTACCGACGCGGCGGCGCTGGGGCTGTCGATCCTCGCGCTGCGCCTGGCGGCGAGACCAGCCAAGGGCGCGATGACGTATGGGCTGCGACGCGTTGAGATCCTCTCAGCGCAGATCAACGGCGTGACGTTGCTGGTGCTGGCGTGTGCGATCGTGTATTCGTCGATCGCGCGGCTGGCGTCGCCGGCGCACGTGTCCGCGTGGACGATGGTTGCGGTGGCGCTGGCGGGCATCGTGGTCAACGGCGCCGCGACGCTGACGCTGGCCGGCGCGGATCGTCACAACCTCAGCGTCGAGGGGTCCTTCCAGCACATCCTCACGGATCTGTTCGCGTTCATCGGCACCGCGCTCGCCGGCGCCGTGATCCTGCTGACGGGCTTCGAGCGCGCCGACCCGATCGCGTCGCTGGTGGTGGCGGCGCTGATGCTGCGCTCCGCCTACGGACTACTGCGCGACTCGGGCAGGGTGTTCTTGGAAGCCGCGCCGCGCGGGCTCGATCCGGATGCGATCGGCGGGGCGCTCGCGGCTGAGCAGGACGTGGTGGAGATCCACGATCTGCACGTGTGGGAGGTCGGCACAGGCTTCCCGGCGCTGTCCGCGCATGTGCTCGTCAAGCGTGACGCCGACTGCCATGCGACGCGCAGGGCGCTCGAACGGGTGCTGCACGAGCGTTTCGGGTTGGACCACACGACGCTGCAGGTTGACCACGAAGGCGGCGAGCTGCTCGAGCTGGAGCTGCCGGGGACGTGAGCGCTCGGTACGGGGCTTGAGGGGGTTGGCGCACCAGTTGGGACGGCGTGAGTCTCAGCCTGGTGCGCTGGCGGTGAGGCCGTGAGCCTGAGCGGCCGCGTGCAGGTCGCCGTCGTAGACGAAGATCCTGTCGAGATCCTCACGCATGCTCAGCGCGGTCGCAAGATGGATCGCGTCCATCGCGCGTAACGGAGGCGAGAAGGCGCTGGTGGCGAGCTCGACGATCTCGGGTGAGATGGGAATCAGCTCAATTCGCTCGAGCAGAGCATGTGCGCGCTCCAAGACTTGATTGCCGCCAAGGCGCGTGGCGGTGCAGATGCTCTCTACGCGGATCAGCTCGCTGGAGACCTGCACCGGCCAATCGGCGAGGGCTGCTTGGAAAGCGCTGGTCTCGCGCTCGGGCTTGAAGAGCTTGACGAGCGCGGATGCGTCCAGGTAGGCGGCTTTCACTCGCCGCGCACCCAGCGCAGCGCGTCGGACGCCGGCGTGGCGCCTCCGGGGTCCGGGTCGCCAGCTGGTGGCTCGAGCGCGAGCAGGCCTCCTTGGCTCGGCTTGGAGCCGTAGCGCTGAGCCAAGCGTTCCCGCAGCCTTGCCTCCGAGCCGCCGGCGGCCAGAACCGCCTCGGCTCCGCGCAGCGTCAGCGCCCGAATCTGGGCCGCGGCCGAGCGTGTTTCGGCGGGATTCAGCAGTGGGCC
This sequence comes from Solirubrobacteraceae bacterium, assembly GCA_035474295.1. Classification (GTDB taxonomy): domain Bacteria; phylum Actinomycetota; class Thermoleophilia; order Solirubrobacterales; family Solirubrobacteraceae; genus Palsa-744. The sequence continues at coordinate 140,426 of DATINL010000025.1, read as the reverse complement.
GGTCAGCAGCAGCGCGCGTTCCACGTCGGGATCACGGGGTATGCCAAGCCGGGGGTGCCGAGACGCGATCGTCAAATGGTAGCACTGGAGTGTCGCACTCTTTTGGGAAGAGCTCAGCAGTGCGGCCGGCGCCGTGGCCGCTGCGGGTGCAGGCTTGCTTCGTGGGCGAGCGCGCGCATCGCGACGTGTACGTCGTGGGCGAGCATGTCGACCATGTCGCGGGAGAAGTTCTCCTTGATCACCATCCGCAGCACGCTGACGTGCTCGGCGTTCGGCGGCAGCGTGTAGGCGGGCACGATCCAGCCGCGCTCACGCAGCAGCTGCGAGAGCTTGGTGAGATCGGTGGCGCCCGGGTCCTCGGCGCGCAACGCGACGATTGGGAAATCGGCGCCGTCGTTGATCAGCCGCAGTCCGTCGATCGCACCGAGCTTGGCCGCGAGCGCTTGGGCGTTTGCGAGCACGTTGGCGACGATCTGCTCGTAGCCCTCGCGGCCGAGGCGCAGGAAGTTGAAGTACTGCAGCACGACCGAGTTGCTCGGGCGTGAGAAGTTGAGCGAGTAGTTGGGCATGTCGCCGCCGAGGTAGTTGATGTGGAACACGAGCTCCGCGGGCAGGTCTGACTTGTCGCGGAACACGATCGTGCCCATGCCGGGGTAGACGAGCCCGAACTTGTGGTTCGAGACGTTGATCGAGCGCACGTGGGAGAGGCGGAAGTCCCATTCGAGCTCGGGTTGGGAGAACGGCGTGATGAAGCCGCCGGAGGCGGCGTCGATGTGCAGCGGGATGCGCAGGCCCTGCTCTGACTCGACGCGTGCGAGCAGCTTGTTGATGCCGTACAGGTCGTCCATCTGGCCGGTGAACGTGGTGCCGAGCAGGCCGGCGACGGCGATCGTGCGCTCGTCGAGCAGCGGCTGCACCTGCTCGGGGCCGATCGTGTAGCGCCCGTCCTCCATCGGGATGATGCGCGCTTGCACTTCGAAGTAGCGGGCGAACTTCTCCCAGCAGGTGTGTACGTCGGCGCCGATCACCATGTTCGGACGCGCCGCATCGAGGCCCGCCGCGGCACGGCGGTTCTGCCACGAGCGCTTGTGCGCGAGCATCCCGAGCATGATCGCCTCCGAGGAGCCGATCGTGGCGGTGCCGGTCGGCTGCTCGTGCGCGGGTGCGTGGAACAAGCGCCCGATCATGCTCACCACGCGCTCATGCACGACTTCGGTCTGCGGGTACTCGTCCTGATCGATCAGGTTCTTGGCGAGCGTCTCGGTTGCGATCCGATCGGCTTGCGGCTCCATCCAGCTGGTCACGAACGAGGCGAGGTTCAGCGCCGGGTTGCCGTCTAGGTTGAGCTCGTCGTGTACGAGCTGGTAGGCGGCGTCGGCGCTGATCCCATGCGCTGGCAGGCGGTACTTGGGGATCTCGTGTGAGAATGAGCGCCCGGCGTAGGTGGGAGCGTGCGTTTCCTCTGAGTCGAGGTTCAGCTTGTGCATTTGGGTGCCTCCTGCCGACGTTAGGGCGCGTGCGCAACGAGCGTAGCCGCTGCTTGCGCCGCGGTTGGCGACTGCAGCGGCGGCGGCTTGCCCCACAGGTACGCCAGCACGTAGCTCAGCGTGAGTGTCGCGACGATCAGCAGCACCGGTCCCGAGTCCTCGCTGAGCGCGCCGACGACCCCTGCTGTCAATCCGCCCGCGAGCGCCGCGGCCCAGGCTGGGTCGGAGTTGACGGGCGCCAGCACGCGCGCGCGCAGGCGCAGCGCCACCGCGCTGCCGCACAGCGCCAGCGCGGTGGCGAGCGGCATCAGGCCGTTGCGCAGCTCGTCATATGCGGCGCCATAGCGGCGCGCGAGCAGGTCGCGCAGGTCGTCGGCAGAGCGCGCGTGCAGCACGCTGCCGCTGAAGTGGCCGTTGCCGTGCGCGGTGGCGAGGTCGAGCGCGGCGAGCGCGATCAGGCCGAGGACGGGGCTGAGCAGCACGATCAGCGTGCGCCGGCGCGTCAGCTGGCCCGGGAGCAGCAGCACGGCAGCGACCGCGGCGCCGGCGCTCACGAGGATCACGCCGCCGACGCCAGCGCCGATCCGGGCCGAGCCCTCGACGATCGCCAGCGCGGCGCCGGCGGCGAGCATCGTCAGGGCGGCGCGGCGCCCGCGCACCGCCGGGTACAGCGCGGCGGCGACGGCGCTGAGCACGAGCACCGCCAGGTAGGACTTGAGTTCGTTGCCGATCCCGTAGAAGCGCGCGCCGAAGATCGGGTTGGGGCCGAGCAGCGAGCGCATCAGCAACTGCGTGCCGGCGAGCGCGTCGGCGACGATCGCGAGCACGGCCGTGAGCGCGGGCGCGAGCGGCGCGCGCGGCCACGGCACGAACCGGTCGGTCAGCGCGGCGAGGGCGAAGCACGTGAGCACGAGCAGCAGGTACTCGCCCGCGCGGCTCGGCTGCAGGCTGGCTGGGACCAGCACGGCGGCGGGGACCCACAGCAGCGCCAGCGCGCCAACGCGCAGCGACCAGGCGCGCGCTCGCGCGCGCTCCGTCCACGGTGTCAGCCGCACGCACAGCGCCAGCAGCGCCCACGCCGCGAGCAGGCATTCGAGCGCCGGCAGCCGCCGTGGAGAGATGACGGGCAAGCGCGCTTTCAGCGCGCGCAGATGTGCGCCGTCGAACGCCCCGTTGGTGTCGATCTGGCGGCCGCGCATGGCGGCCGGAATCGGCAGGCGTAGCCAGCGCAGGATCGTGGGCGCGAGGTCGACCGCTGCGATCAGGCCGCGCTGGTTGGTCGTCTGCGAGCTGAGCGTCCGCCCGCGCGCGAGCCCGCCAACGGCGACCCACAGCAGCTCGTGGCCGTGCTCGTCGGGTGCGCGCTGCACCACGAGCAGCAGCTCCTGAGCCTGACGGTTCGCGCTCAGCGCGCGCAGGTCGGCATATCCGGCTGAGCCGGGTGGGAGGTCGGCGACCACCAAGCGCGCGTGTGCGCGCAGCGCGGCGACGCGTGTGCGCAGCGTCGTCGCCGGTCCGAGCGAGACTGCTGCGATGCTGCCGTCGCGGCTCGCGGCGAGCGCGCCGTCGGCGTTGTTCTGGCCGGCGATCCCTGCATAGCCGGCGCCGCCGGGGATCGCGGCGGCGAGCGCCCCGGGCTGGAGGATCTGCGGTGCGGCATCGGCGCGCTTGCGCAGGGCTGCCCAGGGTTCCACCGCGGGGCCTGCCGTGATGTCCGCCGCGGGCGCCACGACATGGGCGGGCGCCGCGGGCGCGCGGCCGCTGTTGAGTGACAGCTGGGGCGGCTGGTGCGGTGTGTACGCCGAGGGCGATACGCGCGCTCCCTGCGTGATGTCCAGCAGCAGCTGCGAGGTGCTGTAGGGGCCCTGCGTGGCGCTCATCAGCCCTATTGAGAGATCCGAGACCGTAGCGAGCTGGCCGGCGATCTCGTCGCTTGCCGATGGCAGGAATGCCACCAGCACCGAGGGGCCGTCCGCGGGCTGCGCGGGGCTCGCGCCACCAGAGGCCGTGGCGGCGGCTGTCCCCTCGGCCAGGGTTGGGCTGCCGGCAGCGGACGGGCTCGGCGTCGCGGCAGCCGCCGCGGGCGGGACTCCCAGCAGGACCGTGCAGAGGAGGGCCGCGAGCGGCCCTCCACGTGCTCGAATCAGCCTTCTGCTCCTTCGGCGGCGACGCCCGAGCGTGGCCGGTGGGCGCCAGCGGCCGCGTGGCCTGCGCCCGAGTCGGCGGCGGGCAACGCGGATAGGCCGCTGCCCTCGATGTTCAGGCGCGGGATGATCCGCTCCAGGCTTGCGGGCAGCCACCAGCTCGCCCGCCCGAGCAGATTGAGCACGGCCGGTAGCAGCAGGCAGCGCACGACCAGCGCGTCGATGAACACGGCGCTGGCGAGACTCAGGCCGAACTCCTTGATCACGCGGTCGTCGCCGAACATGAATGACAGGAACACGCACACCATGATCGCCGCGGCGGCGGTGATCACACGCCCGGTGAGCGCGAGGCCTTCGCCGACGGCGCGCGAGGCGCTGCCGGTGTGTACCCAGCGCTCGTGCATGCGCGAGATCAGGAAGACCTCGTAGTCCATCGACAGACCGAACACGATCGCGAACAGCATCACCGGGATGAACGCTTCGATTGGGCCCTGGCTGACTCCCATCAGGCCGCTGAGCCAGCCCCACTGGAAGATCGCGACGATCACGCCAAGCGAGGCGCTGATGCTGAGCAGGTTCATGATCGCGGCTTGCAGTGGGATCACGAGCGAGCGGAACACGATCATCAGCAGGAGGGCAGAGAGCAGCACCACCACGCCGATGAACAGCGGCAGCTTGGCGCCGAGCGTGTCGGCGAAGTCGATGCCGCCCGCGCTGAAGCCGCCGACGTACACCTGCGTCTGCGTTTGCGCCGCGATCGGCGGGATCACGTCGTCGCGCAGATGCGCGACGAGCTGGGTGGTGGCGTACTCCTGTGGCGATGAGCGCGGGTAGGCGGAGATCGTCGCGACGTCCCCGGCGGCGTTCAGGCGCGGCGGCGTGACAGATACCACGTCGGGCGTGGCGGCGATCGCGGCCTGCACGCGGCGCAGGCCGGCGAGGTCGCCGCGGCGCGCGGGTTGGGCGACGATCAGCAGCGGACCGTTGGAGCCCTTGCCGAAGCCGTCAGCCAGGAGCCCGTAGGCGCGATGGGTGGTGAGGCCGGGCGCGTCGTTGCCCGCGTCGCTGGAGCCCAGGCGCAGCGCGGTCGTGGGCGCGGCGATCGCCAGCATCAGCAACCCTGAGACGAGTGCGATCGGCCAGGGGTGACGCTGTACGAACTCGCTCCAGCGCAGCCACGCGCCGCCACCCGTTGCGCCGCTGGCTTGTGCGGCAACCGTGACCGGCGCGTGCGTGGCGGCGGTTTGTGCGCCACCGTTGTGCCCGGCTGTGGCCTGCTTGGCCTGGCGCCGGCGGGCACGGCGGCTCGGACGGGCGACGCGGGCGCCGAACGTGGCCAGCAGCGCCGGCAGCAGCGTCAGCGACGCGAGCATCACGAGCAGCACGCCGACGGCCGCGGAGACCGCGACGCCGTACAGGAAGCTCACGCCCAGCAGCATCATGCCGAGCAGCGCGATCACGACGGTCACGCCGGCGAACAGCACGGCGCGCCCGGCGGTGTCCATCGCCTGCACGACCGACTCCTTGACGTCGCCGGTGAGCGCGTGGGCTTCGCGGAAGCGGGTGAGGATGAACAGCGCGTAGTCGATGCCGACGCCGAGCCCGATCATCGCGGCGAGCTCCGAGGAGAAGTCGGGCGTGTCGACGACGTGGGTGCCGAGCGCGATCACCCCGAGGCCGGTGCCGAGGCCGAGCAGCGCGGTCAGGATCGGCAGGCCCATCGCGATCAGCGAGCCGAACGTCAGCAGCAGCACGACGATCGCGGCGAGCAGGCCGATCGCCGTGGCGGCGGCGAAGCCCTGCTGCTGGGTCATCTCGATCGCCTGCCCGCCGAGCTCGACCTGCAGGCCGGGGCCGGCGGCCGCGCGGGCGATGGCGATCGCGGGCTTCGCGGAGTCCTTCGTCAGCAGGTTGATCTTCTTGTCGAACACGATCGTCGCGAAGGCGATCCGGCGGTCCTTCGAGATCGAGCTCGCCTGGGCGCCGTCCGAGTACGGACTGATCACGTCGGCGACGTGCGGCGCGTGCGCGAGGCGCGCGAACATCGAGGTCATGCGCGTGCGCACGCTCGGGTCGAGCACCGAGCCGTTGGTCGCGCGGAACACGACGAAGTCGCGGTCGCCGGATTGCGAGGGGAAGCTGCGCTCCAGCAGGTCGCCGGCGCGCTGGGCGTCGGAGTTGGGCAGCGAGAAGTTGTTCGAGTAGGAGGTGCCGGCCGACTGCGCGAGCGCGTTGACGCCGATCAGCAGGACGATCCAGCCGAGCACGACGTACTTGCGGTGGGTTGTGGACCAGCGAGCGAGTTTGAGCATGGGTCAGAGCTTAGAAGGCTTGCTCGGCTGGCGCGACGTCACGCGTGGGTGGCTCTGAAGACGATCCTAGATGTTGTCGATCGGCAACATTCTAGTGCCATCTACAAGTTTGTCGGCGATCAACAACATTTATGGTCCTACGCTGCTATTGTTGTCGATCGATGACATTCATCATCAAAACTGTCGATGAGCTTGCTCACGCGGCACGCAGCCGTCGCCGCGAGTTGGGTTTGTCTCAACAGGCTCTGGCGGATGTGATCGATGTCCATCGAGCGTTCATCATCCAATTTGAGCAGGGCAAGTCCTCTGTGCGTCTCGATCTCGTGTTGAGGCTCGTCCAAGCGCTGGGCATGGACGTCGAGCTGCGTGTTCGTCAATGAGCGAGCTCGTCGTATATCTCGCGCGCGCCAGCGCCGGTCGGCTGATCCGAAAAGACAATGGCAACCTGCAGTTCCGCTACGAGCAGGGCTACGACGGTCCGGCGATCTCTCAGTCGCTGCCGGTCCAGGAAGCCGCTCACCCGCATGACGTATGTCACGCGGTGTTCGGTGGTCTGTTGCTTGAAGGCGATGCGCGCGACGCGCTTGCGCGGAATCTGGGCGTCTCCAGAGGCAATGACTATGCGTTGCTGGAAGAGCTGGGAGGCGACTGCGCTGGCGCAGTGACGCTGCTGAAGCGCGATGCCCGGCTTCCCGTCGAGCCGCGGATCAGGACGCTCGACGAGCGGCAGCTGGACGTGCTGCTGCGCGAGCTGCCGCAGCGACCGCTGGCGGCGGATCCGGAACACGGGGTGCGCCTCTCCCTGGCTGGCGCGCAGGCCAAGCTGCCGGTGATCGTCGCGGGCGGCGAGGTTGCGCTGCCTCTGAATGCGGCGGCTGCCACCACGCACATCATCAAGCCCGAGCCCGCGCGCTTCCCTGGGCTCGTCGACAACGAGGCGTATTGCATGGAGTTGGCGCGTGCAGTCGAGCTGCCGGCAGCCCCGATCAGCAAGCAAAAGAGCGTCTCAGGGCTTTCCTATCTGATGATCGAGCGCTACGACCGCGATCTCACATCGGAGCCGATCCGGCGACTGCATCAGGAGGACGTCTGCCAGGCGTTGGGGCGGTCATCCGATCGCAAATATCAGGCGGAGGGTGGTCCCACGGTGGCCGAGACGGTTGCGCTGCTGCGCGCGTGTTCGGCAAGGCCCGCTGTAGATCTACCGACTTTCTGGCGTGCGCTTGTGTTCAACTGGCTGATCGGCAACTGCGATGCGCACGCAAAGAACTTCTCGCTGCTCTACGACGCCGGCATACCCACGCTCGCGCCCTTGTACGACCTCGTCAGCACCACCATCTACAGCGAGTTGACCAGGCGGCTGGCGATGACTCTGGATGGGGCCAGGCAGATCGACGAGGTGAGCGGCGAAGCCTGGGCCAGGCTCGCTGCACAGGTCAACCTCAGCAGTCGCTTCGCACGCAATACGACTCGTGCGATGACCGATCGCGTAGTCGAGCAAGCCGCCAAGCTGGTCGCAGAGCCGGCTCACGCGAACGCGACCGCGCAGGCCGTCTACGAAGGCATCCGTACGCGCGCGGGCGCCTGACAGCTATCCGTCGTCAGTTGACCGTCGGATCCGCCGGCATCCGAGCCACCAGCGCGTAGCTGCCGCCCTTGCGCGTCAGCACCGCGCTCCACAGGGATTGCGGGTCTTCGTTGAAGATGTCCTCGGGCACGGCGGGGTGGGGGATCCAGTCGCCCTGCTCGAGCTCGGCGTCGAGCTGGCCGCCGCCCCAGCCGGCATAGCCGGCGAACACGCGCTTGCGTGCGGTCGCCTGCGCGAGCTGCTCGATGTCGGCGTCCGGCGCGGGGAAGCCGATCCGCCCGAGCACCAGCAGGCCGGCGGGCGTGGGGTCGAGGAACTCCGCGAGGAACACGATCGAGCGCGGCTGCACCGGGCCGCCGACGTACACGGGCTCCTGCTCGTCGACGGTCTGCTCGAGCTGGGGCACCGCCTCGCAGACGGTCACCTGCGAAGGGCGGTTGAGCACCACGCCCATCGCGCCGTCCTCGCTGTGAACGCCGATCAGCACAACGGCGCGCCTGAAGTTGGGGTCGAGCAGCGCCGGTGAGGCCAGCAGCAGCTGTCCGCTCAGTGATTCCTCCATGCTTCTGAGGCTAGCGCGGCGCGGCGCCTGGGCAATGCGGTGGAAGTAGCCAGGCCAATACGGTGGAAGTGCTTGACTGCGGGTAGCACAACGAACGAGCGTCCGTGCGGCAGCGCCGAGTCCTGGAGGAGCCCGATGAGCGAGCAGTCTTTCGATGTGGTGGTGCTCGGAGCTGGGCCCGCGGGCGAGGCGTGCGCCGGGCGCCTGGCTGAGCACGAGCAGAGCGTTGCGCTAGTGGAGCAGGAGCTGATCGGCGGCGAGTGCTCGTTCTACGCGTGCATGCCTTCCAAGGCGCTGCTGCGCCCGGCGCAGGCGCTGGCCGAAGCAAGGCGTGTGCAGGGCGCCGCACAGGCAGCCAGCGGGTCACTCGACGTGCAGGCGGTGCTCGAGCGGCGCGACGAGATCATCCATGGGCTCGACGACAGCGCGCAGCTGCCCTGGATCGAGGAGCGCGGGATCACGCTCGTGCGCGGTCATGGCGTACTCGAGGGGGAGCGCGCGGTGCGAGTCGGCGAGCAGCTGCTGCGTGCGCGCAAGGCGGTGATCCTGGCGCCGGGCACCGGCGCGTCGATCCCGCCGATCCCGGGGTTGCGCGAAGCGCGCCCGTGGACCAACCGCGAAGTGACTTTGGCCGAAGCGATCCCGCCGTCGCTGCTCGTGCTCGGCGGCGGGGTGGTGGGTGTGGAGATGGCGCAGGCATACGCTTCGCTGGGAGCCCAGGTCAGCCTTGTCGAGGCCGGCGAGCGGCTGATCGCGGGTGAGGAGGAGTTCGCCTCCCAGGAAGTGCTTGAATCGCTCACGGCGGCTGGCGTGGAGGTTCTGCTGGGCGTCGAGGCGACCGCGGTGCGGCGCGCCCAGCCTGGCACGGGCCCGCTCACGCTCGAGCTGAAGGACGGGCGCTCGCTGACTGGCGCTGAGCTGTTGTGCGCGGTCGGGCGCCGGCCGCGCACCGACGCGCTCGGGCTGGAGGCGCTCGGGCTGCAGCCGGGCAAGCCGGTCGAGGTCGACGACACGCTGCGCGTGCCGGGGCACGAGTGGTTGTACGTGGTGGGCGACGCCAACGGGCGCGTGCTGCTCACGCACATGGGCAAGTACCAGGCGCGCCTCGCGGCCGACCACATCCTGGGGCGCCCGATCGACCGCGACTGTCTGCAGCGCTCGGACGGACGGCGCGCACCGCGCGTGATCTTCACCGAGCCGCAGGTCGCGGCGGTTGGGTTTACGCTCGCCGGCGCCAAGCAGGACGGGCTCAACGTGCGCGCGGTCGATCGGCCGACCGGAGGCAATGCCGGCGAGAGCTTCGTCGGTCATGGCGCGCCGGGCACCACGCGGATCGTCGTGGACGAGGACCGCAGGGTGCTCGTGGGGGCGACGTTCACCGGTGTGGATGTCGCGGAGTTCCTGCATGCGGCGACGATCGCGATCATCGGCGAGGTGCCGTTGGAGCGGCTGTGGCACGCGGTGCCGTGCTTTCCGACGCGCAGCGAGGTGTGGCTGCGGCTGCTGGAGCAGTACGGGCTGTGAGCGCGGACCGGGGCGAGCGCGCGACTCCGGCCGACGGGCGGCGCGCGTTATGCTCCTGTGCGGCTGACGCTGGCGGCGGCGGGTTCTCCGCACCAGCATCCTGACGAGCGAGCGGGAGGACGAACGCACAATGGCGAAGACGCCGCAGGTCGGTGAGCCGGCGCCTGATTTCGAGCTGCCTGGCACGAACGGGTCCTTCCGGCTGTCCGAGCACCGGGGCGAGCGCGTGGTGTTGCTGTTCTATCCGGGCGACAACACGATGGTGTGTACCAAGCAGTTCTGCTCCTACCGTGACCGCTCGGAGGAGTTCGCGGCGTTGAACGCGACGGTCGTCGGGATCTCCGCTCAGGATCTGAAATCGCACGAGGGGTTCACCGCCAAGCACAGCCTGACCGTGCCGCTGTTGGCGGATGTCGACAAGCAGGTGGCGAAGTCCTACAGCGCGGTGATGGCGGGCGTCGGTGCGACCAAGCGCGCGGTGATCGTGATCGACGAGCAGGGGATCGTGCGTCATCGTCACGACCATCTGCTGGGGCTCGACTATCAGTCGGTGGACGATCTCAAGCAGGCGCTCGCAGAGCTGCCGACCCCGGCTGCTCAGTGAAGTAGCGACGCTTGCTCGGCGTCCGGCTGCTCCTGGGCGGGGCGCTGGACGTGCAGTCCCATCAGCTCCAGCTGCAGGTTGCGTGGCTCCTCGTCGGGGCCGGGTGCGCGGCGCGTCCACGCGCCGTCGTGGTCGAGCTCCCACGAGCACTGGTTGTCGGCGAAGCCGCGCTGCAGCGTGTCGAGCAGCTCCGCCTGCAGGTCGGGTGAGTCGATCGGCACGGCCAGCTCGACGCGATGGTCGAGGTTGCGCGGCATCAGGTCGGCGGAGGCGATGTAGATCGTGTGCTCGCCGTCGCGTTCGAACGCGTAGATGCGCGAGTGCTCGAGCAAGCGCCCGACGATCGACACGACGCGGATGTTCTCGGATACGCGCTCCACGCCGGGGCGCAGGCAGCAGATGCCGCGTACGTTCAGATCGACGCGCACGCCGGCCTGTGAGGCCTTGTAGAGCGCGCGGATGCAGCGGCCGTCGACGAGCGAGTTCATCTTCATCGCGATCCGTGCGGGCGACGCGGGCGAGTGCGCGGCGATCGTGCGCTCGATCTGGTCGATGATGCCGTCGCGCAGCTGGTGGGGGGCGGTCAGCACCTTGCGATAGCGCAGCGGGTGGGCGAAGCCGGTGAGGTAGTTGAACATGTCGGCCACGTCCGCACCGATCTGCTCGTCGGTGGTGAACAGGCCGAAGTCGGTGTACAGGCGCGCGGTGGCGGAGTGGTAGTTGCCGGTGCCGATGTGTACGTAGTTGCGCACGCCGTCGCCCTCACGACGCACCACGAGCACGCACTTGGTGTGGGTTTTCAGCGCGGGCTGGCCATACACGACGTGGACGCCGGCTTCTTCCAACGCCTTCGCCCAGTGGATGTTCATGCGCTCGTCGAAGCGCGCTTTCAGCTCGACCAGCGCGACCGCCTGCTTGCCGCTCTCCGTGGCGTCGATCAGCGCCGGCACGAGCGGCGAGTCATCGCTCGTGCGGTACACGGTCTGTTTGATCGCGAGCACGTTCGGGTCGGCGACGGCCTGCTCGACGAAGCGCTCGACGGAGGTCGAGAACGCGTCGTAGGGGTGGTGTACGAGCAGGTCACCCTCACGCATCGCGCGCAGCACGTCGGGGCGCTCGCCCTCGTGGCGCAGCAGTCGCGGGTGGGTGCTGCCGGCCATCGGCGGGTCGCGCAGCTCGGCGAAGCCGGGCAGTTTCACCAGCTGCCACAGCGCGCTCATGTCGAGCGGCCCATCGACCGGGTAGACCTCATCGTCCTGCGCGCCCATCAGCGCGGTGAGCTCGCTGTGCAGCTCCTCCGAGGCGCGTGCGCCGACTTCGACGCGTACGACCTCGCCGAAGCGCCGCCGGCGCAGCTCGTCCTCGACGGCCTGCAGCAGGTCGGCGGCTTCGTCGGACACCTCGAGGTCGGCGTCGCGGGTGACGCGGAACACGTCGCAGTCGACGATCTCCATGCCGGGGAACAGCGAGTCGAGGTGGTGGGCGATCACATCCTCGAGCGCCACCAGCGTCACCTTCGCCGGGTGGGCGCCGCCCGGGGCGGCGGCGGCTGTGGCGGCCGCCATGCTCGCGCTCTCGCTTTCGCCTGCGTTGCGCAGCGCTACGAAGCGCGGCAGGATCTCGGTCGGCACCTTGACGCGCGCGAACACGGTTTCGCCGCTGGTCGGGTCGCGCACCAGCACGGCGAGGCTGAGCGACAGGTTCGAGATGTACGGGAACGGCCGCCCGGGCGCCACCGCCAGCGGCGTGAGCGCCGGGAAGATCGCTTTCTGGAAGTGGCGCGCCAGCTGGGCGCGCTGCTCGCGGTCGAGGTCTTCGCAGCTGACGATCGCGATGCCGTGCTCGGCCAGCGCGGGGCGCAGCTGCGCCTCGAAGCAGTCGGTCAGGCGGCGGCTGTGCTCGAGCACGCGGGCGCGGATCAGCGCGATCGTCTCGGAGGGCGTGCGGCCGTCCTGGCCGGCGCGCTCCACGCCCGCGTCGATCTGGTCGTGCAGGCCGGCCACGCGCACCATGTAGAACTCGTCGAGGTTGGTCGTGTAGATCGCGCAGAACTTCACGCGCTCGAGCAACGGCACGGTCTGATCCTCGACCAGCTGCAGCACGCGCTCGTTGAAGTCCAGCCAGGAGAGCTCGCGGTTCAGGTACAGCGCGGGGTCGTGCAGCTCGGGCTGCAGCTGCTCAGGGGCTTCGAGTGGGTGTTCGTGGGTATCCATGGATGCGCTGGGTCAGTCAACGGTACCCAGTACCTGACCGGTGTAAAGAAATTGATAAGGCTGAGCGCGCGGTGCGGGGCCGCCGCGATCTCGTGCCCGCTAGGGTGAGGCCGCGTATGGCCCGCCAACTCTGGCTTCTACGTCACGCTGACGCCGAGCCCCACGGCGCGCGCCCGGATGCCGAGCGGCGGCTGACCGAGCGCGGCGAACGCCAGGCGCGCGTGGCCGGGGCGGCGATCGCGCGGCTCGAGGATGATTTCGACGCGGTGCTCGTCAGCCCGAGGGTGCGCGCTCAGCAGACCGCGGAGCTGGCTGCTGAGCAGTGGAGCGAGGCGCTGTGCGCCAAGCTGCAGACGCACGAGCCGCTGAGCGGCGGTTTCGATGCCTCCCAGGCGTTGCACGAGCTGTCGGGCATGCCGGCGGACGGGCGTCTGCTGCTGGTCGGGCACGAGCCCGATCTATCCTCGGTCGTCGGCGACCTGACGGGCGCGCTGGTGGATCTGAAGAAGGGCGGGCTGGCGGTGCTACGCCTGCAGAGCGTAGGCGGCGAGCTGATCGTCCTCGCGCGGCCCCGTGAGCTCGCGTTGATCGCCGGCGACCTCGACGCCGACGTCTGAGCTGACCGTGCCGGCGTTTGAGCTGACGGCGCCGGTGCCGTCAGTGGCGGCCGTGCTCGGCGCGGGCGCGATCGACGCCCCGGCCTGCGGCTCGGCGGCGAAGCGGTAGCCGATGCCGAAGTGGGTGTGGATGTAGCGCCACTGCGGCGACGCCTTCTCGAGCTTCTGGCGCAGCTTGCGCACGAACACGTCGACCGAGCGGTCGCCGCGCACCATCGCATAGCCCCATAGGCGCGAGTAGATCTCCTCGCGCTCGAGCACGCGCCCGCCGGCGGCTGCGAGCAGCTCGATCAGCTCGAACTCGCGCCGGGTCAGGTCGATGCTGTCGCCGGCCACGAACGCCTGGAAGCGATCGGAGCGGATCTCCACCTCGCCGGCGGTCACCGGCTTGGTTTCGGTGCGGGTGGAGCTGCGGCGGCGGCGGCGCACGACGCTCTGGACGCGTGCGATCACCTCCTCCGGGTGACACGGCTTGGTGATCCAGTCATCGGCGCCGAGTCTCAGGCCGCGCACGCGCTGTGCGACGGTGGAGGGTCCTGTGCAGACCACGATGCCTAACTCGGGCAGCGCGCTGCACAGGCGCTCCAGCCAGGTCCAGGCCTGGGGGCCGAGGATCGCCAGGTCGACGACCAGCGCGCTGAGGCGCATCGCCACGATCGCATCGGTCTGGACCGGGCTGCCGAGCACGCGGTGCTCCCAGCCGAGCCGATCGAGGCGCTTGCTCAGCACCTGAATGAAGCCGCTGTCACGGTCGAGGACGGCGATTCGCAGTGGTGTGCCCGTCGAGGACACGCCGCGAGCCTCCTGCGTCCCCCCCTGCTCGGCGCGGATGCTTTCCATCATCTGGCCGTCAGTTTAGGCGACTGCGGGGGTCCTGCAACCGTGCGCGAGCAGATGTCACAGGATGTTCACGGGATTCCCGCTGTTTGCGGGGCTGTCAGGCGGCCGGGGTGGGGTGCGAGGAGTCCGAGAACTCGCGGAACAGGCCGGTTACGACGAACGCGGTCTGCTCGCCGATGTCGACGGCGTTGTCGCCGATGCGCTCGATCGCGCGCGACACGAGGATCATGTGCATCGCCCACTCGCGCGTGTCGGCGTCGTCGCCGATCTGCAGCGCCATCCGGAAGATGTCGCGGTTCAGCCGGTTGATCTCGCGGTCTTGGCGCACGAGGTCTTCGGCCAGCGCGACGTCGCGGCCCGCGAACGCGGCTTTCGACTGTGTGACTTCCGAGCGCGCGTACGCGCCCATCTTCAGCAGCGTGTCGATCAGCTCGCGGCGCACGGGCGGCTCGTGACCGGAGAGCGGGATCAGCTTGGCGATGTTCACGCACTGGTCGCCCATGCGCTCGATGTTCTTCATCACGTGCAGTAACGCGGCGACCAGCCGCAGGTCGCCGGCGACCGGCGCTTGCAGCGCGAGCAGCGAGAGGATGCCCTGGTGGACCTCCAGGTAGCGCCCGTCGATGCGGTCGTCGTCGAGGATCACCATCTGGGCGAGCTCGACGTCCTGATGGTCGAGCGACTCCAGCGTGCGGTCGAGCTGCTCGACGACCAGGTCGAGGCCGCCGAGGGCGCTCGTCTCGAGCTCCTGCAGCTGCTGCTGGAACTGCTGGCGCCCCTGCAGGCCGGCGCTTTTAGCCAAATTTTCCGGTGACATATTCCTCGGTCCGGGAGTCGCTGGGGTTGGTGAAGATGTCCTGCGTCGGCCCGACTTCGACGAGCTCGCCGCTGAGCATGAACGCGGTGCGGTCTGCGACGCGCGCGGCCTGCTGCATGTTGTGCGTGACGATAACGATCGTGACGCGCTGCTTGAGCTCCTCGATCAGCTCTTCGATCTTCAGCGTCGCGATCGGGTCGAGCGCCGAGCAGGGCTCGTCCATCAGGATCACCTCGGGGTCGACGGCCAGCGAGCGCGCGATGCACAGCCGCTGCTGCTGGCCGCCGGAGAGGCCGAGCCCCGGCTCTGCGAGCCGATCCTTGACCTCCTCCCACAGGCCCGCGCCGCGCAGCGCTGCTTCGACTTTCTGCTGCAGGCTGCCGCCGCGCCGCGAGGTCAGGCGCAGGCCGGCGGCGACGTTGTCGAACACGGACATCGTGGGAAACGGGTTGGGCTTCTGGAACACCATGCCGATCGCGCGGCGCACTGCGATCACGTCGACCGCGGGGTCGTACACGTCGAGGTCGTCGAGCAGCACGCGGCCTTCGGCGCGCGCGCCGGGGATCTCTTCGTGCATGCGGTTGATGCAGCGCACCATCGTCGACTTGCCGCAGCCCGATGGCCCGATGATCGCGGTCACCTGGTTGGCGGGGAACTCGAGGTCGACGCCCTTGACCTGCTCGGCTTTGCCGTAGAACGCGCGCAGCCCCTCCAGGCGCACGCCCGGGCCGTGCGCTGCGGGCACGGGGCTCGGCGAAGCGTCGCTTGACTGCGTGGCGGGGCCGGTGATGCGCCCTGTGGGGCCGCTGGGCTGGAGCATCTCCTCAGCCGCTGTGTCGGTCGTGTGTGGAGACGGTGCGTCGGGGGTCATGCAAGGCGACTCCTTCGAGATACAAGGCGGGCGAAGAGGTTGAGCAGCAGGATCAGCAGGACCAGCGTCAGCGCGGCCCCCCATGCACGGTTTACCACCGACTGCGTTGGAGATGTGACGTCGCTGTATATCTGCACGGGCAGCGAGTTCATGAACTGCCCCAGGTCGTAGTTGCTGCGGTTGGTCGTGGCGGCGGTGAACAGCAGCGGCGCGGTCTCGCCAGCGGCGCGCGCCACGGCCAGCAGCACGCCCGTGATCATGCCGGTCAGCGCGGTTGGCAGCACCACGCGCAGCACGACTTTCCAGCGCGCGGCGCCGAGCGCGAGCGCGGATTCGCGCAGCGCGTTGGGCACGAGCATCAGGATCACCTCGGCCGAGCGGATCACGACGGGCAGCATCAGCAGCGACAGCGCGAGCGCGCCCTTGTAGCCGGCGTAGGAGCCGCCGGTGCCGACGACCAGCACGATGTAGATGAACAGGCCGAACACGATCGACGGCACACCGGTGAGCACGTCGACGAAGAAGCGCACGAGGTTGGCAAACCAGCTGCGCTTGCCGTACTCGGTGAGCCACAGCGCGACGCCGATGCCAATCGGGATCGCGATCACCGATGCCAGCGCGACCATCTCGATCGTGCCGAGGATCGCGCTCTTGATGCCACCGATCGTGGAGTTCTTGAAGAACGTGTTGCCGGTCGGGTCGGTCGTGAAGAAGTCGAGGCTCCAGGCGCCGAGGCCTTTGTGCAGCAGGAAGTACACGACCAGCGCGAGCGGCACGAGCGCGATCAGCGTCGCTCCGAGCAGCACGCCGCGCGCCAGCTTGTCCTTGCGCTTGCGCTTGGGGCTGACCGCGAAGCGCGCCAGCGTGCCGGCTGTGTGTGGCGCGGTGCTCATGCGCTCGCCACCGCTCCGGGCGTGTTGAGGTCGGCGGGGCCGGCAGCGTGGTCCGCGGCTGTGCGTGGGCGCCTGCCGCGCTCGGCGCGCATCACCAGCAGCCGCGCGGCCGCGTTGACGAGCAGGGTGAGCACGAACAGCACGAGCCCGGCGGCGAACAGCGCGGAGCGGTGCAGCCCGGTGGCTTCGCCGAACTCGTTGGCGATCACCGCGGCCAGCGTGTAGCCCTGGCCGAACAGGTGCTGGCCGAGCTGGGGGGCGTCGCCGATCACGATCGTGACGGCGATCGTCTCGCCGATCGCGCGCCCGAGCCCGAGCATCGCGCCACCGGTGATCCCCGAGCGGCAGTACGGCAGCACGGCCATGCGGATCATCTCCCAGCGCGTGGCGCCGAGCCCGAGCGAGGCTTCCTTGTGGTCGGATGGCACGGTGGCCATCACCTCGCGCGTGATCGCGCTGACGATCGGCAGGATCATGATCGCCAGGATCAGGCCGGCGATGAAGTAGTTGGGGATCGTCACGAGACCGCCGCCGATGAACGGGACGAAGCTGAGCCGGTCGGCGACCCATTGCTCGGCGCCCTGCAGCTTGGGCGCCAGGAAGAAGATGCCCCACAGCCCGTAGACGACCGAGGGGACCGCCGCGAGCAGCTCGAGCAGGATCGTCAGCGGGGTGCGAAAGCGGCGCGGGCACAGCTCGGTGATGTAAAGCGCGGTGGCCACGGCCACCGGCACGCCCATCAGCAGCGCGAGCCCTGATGTGATCAGGGTGCCGAGCACCAGCGGCAGCGCACCGAACTTCGCGGCGCTCACGTTCCAGTTGTTGTCAAGCGCGAAGCCGAAGACGCCGGAGGCCGTGAAGGCTGGGTGCGCTTCGGCTACGAGCCTGATGAAGAAGTACACGATCAGCGCCAGGATCATCACGGCGAGCGCCGTGAGCCCGTATTTCAGCGCGCGATCGGGAAGGCGTGCCAGCGGTGAGCGTTCGAGTCTCGAACGCTCACCGCTGGGGATTGAGGCTGCCTCCACTACTTGCTTTCTATCTGACTAGCCGGCGAGCGGCGCGCCGTTGCACTGCAGGTCGGCCACAGCGGCCTTCGACTTGGCGAGGATGCTCGCCGGCAGCGAGGCGTAGTCGGCCTGCGCGAGCACCGACTGGCCCTGGCCGAGGCCGTAGTTGAGCAGCTTGGCGACGTTCTTGGCGGCTGCTTCGCCGCCGGGCAGGCCGGCCTTGCACATGTCCTTGAACACCACGATGAACGTCTGCGAAGCGATCGGGTAGGCGCCCTCGCCGGACGGGTTGGTGATCGCGAAGCCGAGGTTCGCCGGGACCTTCACGCCCGTAGCCGCGGCGCTCGTCGATGCCAGCGAAGGCGCGACGAACTTGCCGGCCTTGTTCTGCACGCTGGCGTAGGTGAAGTTGTGCTGCAGCGCGTACGCCTGCTCGACATAGCCGACTGCGCCGGTGGTCTGCTGGATCGCGCCAGCGACGCCCGCGTTGCCTTTGGCGCCGGTGCCGGTCGGCCACTGCACGTCCTTGCCGGAGCCGACCTTCTTGGCCCATTGCGAGTCAACCGCGGCGAGGAAGCCGGTGAAGCCGGCGGTCGTGCCCGAGGAGTCCGAGCGGTGGATCACGGTGATCGCGGTGCTCGGCAGCGTGACGCCGGGGTTGAGCGCCTTGATCTCGGCGTCGTTCCAGGACTTGACCTTGCCGAGGAAGATGTCGGCGGCGGTCTTGCCGTCGAGCTTCAGGCCGGTCTTCAGACCGGGGACGTTGTAGGAGATCGTGATCGCGCCCAGGAACATCGGGATCTGGACGGGCTCGCCGACCTTGGCGAGGGCCGCGACGTCGGGGTCCTTCAGCGGCGGGTCGCTGGCGCCGAAGTCGACGGTCTTGCTGGCGAGCGCGGTGACGCCTGCGCCGGAGCCGACGGGCTGGTAGTTGACGACCAGCGGCGCGAGCTGCGAGCCCCACTGCTGGTAGACCGGGGCGGCGAAAGTCGAGCCCGCGCCGGAGATGGTTCCGGATGCGCTGGAGCTGCTCGTGCTCGAAGCACTTGTGGAGCTGCTGGTGCTGGAGCTGCTGCCGCACGCGGCGACACCCAGCGCAAGCACTGCTGAGCCCAGGATCGCTCCCATCTTGTTTTTGGTCACTACGTTTCGTCTCCTCTAGCTGATTGCTGGACGGCGACCGCTCGGACAGGGCAGGGATCAGCCCCTGCTGTCGGCGGTGCCGCGGTCAGTGTCATGAATCGCCGACAGCCTGCGTGTGAAGATCTCGTGAAGGCTGTGAACCTCGCGCGGGCTGGGGCTGGAAGCGGTAGCCGAAGCCCGGGTGGGTGTGGATGAAGCGGCGGTCGGGCATCGCCAGCTCGAGCTTGTTGCGCAGCTTCGACACGTACACGTCGACCGAGCGATCGCCGGCGCGCATATCGCCGCCCCACACGGCCCCGTAGAGCTCCTCGCGGGTGAGGATGCCGCCTGCGCGCTTGGCCAGCGCGACCAGCAGCTCGAACTCGCGCACCGACAGCGTCAGCGCGTGACCGGTGGCCAGCACGAGGCCTTCGCCCAGTCTGATCTCCAGCTCGCCCGCGTACAGGATCGTGGCGTGTTCGGTGGAGTCCGTCACAGGTGAGCAGCATCGAGCCTGGCCGCGTCCGCCGGGTTGCGAACTCGTGATCCATTCGTGAAAAAGCCGTGAAAGAGTCGTAGTCGGCCTGGCCGTCGCCATACGCTCAGTGGATGAGCTTCCTGAGGCGCGGCGTCGATGCCACCCTGATGGCGTTGGTCGAAGAGGCCGGGCGCAACGTCCAGCGCTCCGGCCTGCTGCTGCGCGACCTGCTGGCCGAGTTTCCCGACCACGCGACGCTGGCCAGCGATCTGAAGGTGTGCGAGCAGGAGGGCGATCGCATCACCCACGACATCATCCACCGGCTCGCCGGCGGGCGGCGCGTCAACGCGCCCTTCGACGCCGGCGACGGCTATGCGCTGGCGACGGCGCTCGACGACATCGTCGACCACACCGAGCAGGCGGCGGCGCAGCTGGGCTTGTACGGCGTCGAGGCGACGATGGAGCAGGCGCACGAGTTCGCCGAGGTGCTGGTCGGCGCGGGCGAGCAGATCGCGCGCGCGCTGCGCTGTCTGCGCACCGGCACCGAGCTGGCGCCGCACCTGGTCGAGATTCACCGGTTGGAGAACGAAGGCGACCGTCTGCAGCGCGACGCGGTCGCGTCGCTGTTCGCCGGCGGCACCGACCCGATGGTGGTGATCCGCTGGAAGGACATCTTCGAGTCGCTGGAGGCCGCGGTTGACTCATGCGAGACGGTTGCGCACATCCTCGAGGGGATCACGCTCAGGCAGCGACGCCGGCGGCGCTAGCGAGGGCTGGCGAGCGCTGCGCTCATGGCCCGAGCAAGGCCGCGGGCCGGACATCAGGATCTCGTCCACGTAGCGCTCAAGACCAACGTCTGTACGGCCGGTGATAGGCGCTCGTCCGCCTTCGAGCAGCTGCCGTAGGCTCACAGTCGGAGCGCTGACGCCGCGCTCCTCTACTATTTCGCAGATCGCTGCAGAACAGATACGCATCTATCTAGGGGACACTTGCGCGCCGTCCAAGACCGTCAAAGCGTCGTAGGCGGCGCGCTGAGCGCGAGCGCCGCGCCGCGTGGGCTGCCGATGAAGAACACTTGAAACGGGACGGAGGTCTTGGCGGGCACGCTCGGCAGCACGGCGCGCCCGGCGGCGACGATCTTCCCCGCGCGGCGCCCGACGGCGTAGATCACCAACCGCTCCTGGGCCACGGTCGAGCGGTTGGTCAGCGTTCCGCGCGCGCCGACGCCGTTGGCCGGGTCGTCGAACAGCTGCACGCCGCTGACGTCCAGTCGCGGCAGCGCGCCCGGGGCGGCATTGGCTTCACCCACGCGCGCGCTGAGCGTCGCCGGTGAGCTGCCCGCTTGGATCTGATCATCGATCCAAGTGAGCTCGCGGTGGGGCGCCAGCAGCGACGCCGACACCAGCGACGCGTCCAGCCCGGCGGTGTTGTTCTGGGCGAGCACCGCTCCGCGCGTGTCCTTCAACGTGATCGCGATCGGCACGTCGCGCAGTGGTCGGGAGGAGTCGTTGCGCAGCGTCACGACTGCGGCGCTGCCGTTCTGGTCGTGCAGCACGAGCGCTGAGAGGACCTTCACGTCGGGATTCAAGCGCGTGACGGTCAAACCGCGCTGATCGAGTACGACGTGCTTGGCGCTCTTCGCCAGGCGGGCGCTCTTCTCGGCGGTTGTCTGACAGCCCACGCATCCAAGGACCAGCGGCGCTAGTGCCGCGCTCAGCAGCACGCTGCGTTGGATGCGCCTCACCCAAGCGCCTCGCGGATCACCCAAACGCTCCGCTGACGTACTCACGCGTGCGCTCGCGGCGCGGGTTGTCGAACACCTGCTCGCTGGAGCCGTACTCGACCAGCTCGCCGAGGTGCATGAACGCGACGTGGTCGGCCACGCGCTGGGCTTGCTGCAGGTTGTGCGTGACGATCACGATCGCGACGCTCTCGCGCAGCCCGACGATCAGCTCCTCGATCGTGGCGGTTGAGAGCGGGTCGAGTGCCGAGCACGGCTCGTCGAGCAGCAGCACCTCTGGGCGTGCGGCCAGCGCACGAGCGATGCACAGGCGCTGCTGCTGGCCGCCGGAAAGGCGCAGCGCGGGGTGGTCCAGATCGGCGGCCACCTCGTCGTACAGGCCGGCGCGCACGAGCGCATCGACGACGTCGGGCTCGAGCTCGCGACGGCTGCGCCGGCGGCGCGCGCGACCCAGCCCGATTCCGTGGTTCTCCTCGCGCAGCGCGTACGCGACGTTCTCGAAGATGCTCATCGGAAAGGGGTTGGGCTGCTGGAAGACCATCGTCACGCGGCGGCGCAGCTCGTTGACCTCGAGCCGCTCGATCTCCTCGCCGTCGAGCGTGATGCGCCCGGCGCGGGTGGCGCCGGCGGTGATCTCGGTGAGGCGGTTGAGCGAGCGCAGCAGCGTGGTCTTGCCCGAGCCGGAGGCGCCGATCAGCGCGAGCACCTCGCCGCGGCGCACCGGCAGCGTGACTTCGCGCACCACCCAACGCGCGCCGTACGCGAGCGACACCGACTCGATGCGCATGCGCTCGATCACGTCGCTCACCGGCGGGCGCGCCAGCCGCCGGCGTGGGTTGGGGCTCCCTGCGGCGGTTGCGCCGGCGCCGTTGGCGCTCGGCGGCAGCACCCGCGGTGGGCGGTCGATCGCGATCCGCCGCACGGGCGGGGGCATCAGCGGGTCCACGGCGTCCTCACTGCGCGCAGGCCGCGGCGCAGCGGGCTGCGCTCGGCGTTCGTCGCACGCGGGCCGTTGCTCAAGCGCGTGACGATCGCGTTCAAGCCGACCACGAGCATCAGCAGCACGAAGGCGGCGGCGTAGGCTTTCTGCGGCGCGTTGCCTTCGCCCGTGGGGGAGTTGGTGTAGACGTAGCTGGTGAGGGTCGAGCCGGTGCCGCGCAGTGTCGAGAGCAGCGGCGCGCCGCCCGCGCCCTCGGTCTGCAGGGTCGCGCCGAGCAGCACCACGACGATCGCGGTGTCGCCGATGATGCGCCCCATCCCGAGCGTCACGCCGCTGGCGATGTTGGGGCGCACCGAGGGCAGCAGCACGCGCCAGATCGTCGTCGCGCGTGTCTTGCCGAGCGCGTAGGACGCCTCACGTACGTGCGCTGGGATCTGGGCGAGCGCTTCGCGCGTGGAGCTGACGATCAGCGGCAGCGCCAGCAGCGACATCATCCCGCCTGCGGCGAAGAACGACTTGCCGAACACGGAGCCGCCGGCGGAGGTCTGCGACAGGAACGACAGGAACCCCTGTGAGAACACGAGCAGCCCGAAGATCGCGAGCACCACGCTGGGGACGCCGGCGATCATCTCGACGCCTGATTCGACCGTGCGCGCGAGCCACGCCGGGCGCGCGTACTCCGACAGCCACGCTGCCAGCGCCACGCCGACGGGCGCGGCCAGCGCGGTGCCGAGCGCGGTCAGCAGCAGCGTGCCGACGATCGGGTCGAGGAAGCCGCCCGCCTTGCTCTGGTCGAGCGACCCTTGCGGCGACTGCACGAGCAGGCTCGGGCGCAGGTAGGAGATGCCTTTGACGAGCATGAACAGGACGATCGCCGCCGTCACCAGGCACAGCGCGATCCCCGCGGCCCAGCAGGTCAGGTAGCCGAGCCGGTCGGCCAACGGCCAGGCGGCGATCGAGTCGCGGGGGCGGCCGGCCAGCGGGGCGCCGCCGGGAGCGGTCAACGGTGTGGCGCGGGTGGCCATCAGGCTCTGATCCCGTAGCGCTTGAGTGGCTGCTTGGCGGCCCAGCCGGCGAGCGACAGCAGCGCCGCGGAGACCATCAGCACGGCGGCCATCGCGTACAGCGTGCGCCCGAGAGAGGGGGCCGACAGCGCTTCGCTGTTCTGCACGATCGTCGCTGCCAGCGGTCGCACGGGTTCGAATAGGAAGGTGATGCCGTCGATCGGATTGGCGGCGAACCCGCGCCCGCCGGAGACCATCGACAACATGATCGCCTCGCCCAGCGCGCGCGCCGTGGCGAGCACGGCGGCGGCGATGATCGCCGGGCGCGCCGTGCGCAGCGAAATGCGCCAGATCGTGCGCCAGCGGTTGACGCCGAGCGCGGCTGATCCCTCGGTCCACGGGCCGGGCACGGCCGCCAGCGAGCTCGAGACGATCGCGACCATGATCGGGGTGATCATCACGGTCAGGATCAGCGTGGCGGTCGAGAGGTTGGAGCCGGCGAGCTGCACCAAGTACTCGACCGAGCTTTTGCGCGACTCGCTCAGCAGGTGGTGGTTGACCCACGGCGCGATCGCGAGGATGCCGATCAGCCCGTAGACGACCGACGGCACGCCGCCGAGCAGCCGTACGATCGGCTCGATCACGCGCCGCACGGGGGCGGGGGCGAACTCGACGATGAAGATCGCGGCGAAGGTCGAGAACACGATCCCGATCAGCACCGCGAGGCCGGTGGTGAGGATCGTGCCCCACAGCAGCGGCCAGGCGCGCAGGTGGTAGGTGGGGTGGCCGCCCTGCGTGCCGCTGGTGAGCATCTCGCGCAGCTGCTGATCGACGTCGCCGCCGGATTGGAACCAGCCGGTCAGCCCGTTGTGGGAGAACGACGGCCACGCCTTCGCGAAGACGGTGATCGTCATCAGCGCGATCAGGCCGAGCACACCAGCCGCGAGCGCGCCGAGCACGCGCTCGGTGCGGCGGTCCGACTGCGTGCCCGAGCGCGCCGGGGCGGGCGAGCGCGGGCGAGCGCCCGACGACTCGCCCGCGGGGGCGGCGTGCATCAGTGAATCGCGATCCAGTTGGAGGCGATGATGCGACGGGCGACCTTGTTGTGGGAGCTGGTGACCCACTTCAGGAACTTGGAGGCGGCCGCCTTCGGCGCGCCCTTGGTGACCATCCAGAAGTTGCGCACGCCCTGGTACTGGCCGGACTTGGCGTTGCGCAGCGTGCACGGGATCCCCTGGTAGGGCACGGCGTTGACCCCTTCGGTGAAAGCGAACGACACGAACCCGATCGCGTTCGGCGTGCTGCGCACGGCGTTCTGCACGAGGCCGTTGCTGGTCTCGGCGGTGGCGCTGGGGGAGACCTTCAGATCCTGGCCGAGGAAGATGTTCTGGAAGGCGTCCTGGGTACCGGATGCGCCGTCGCGGTCGAACAGGTCGATCGGCCCGGACACCTTCGAGCCGGGGATGTCGCTCCAGTCGCGCGTCTGACCGGTGAAGATCGCCTGCACCTGCTGGGTGCTGAGGTTGGAGATCGGGTTGGCTGAGTTGGTGATCAGGCAGATCCCGTCCTGGGCGATCTTGGTGAAGATCAGCCCGTGTGGGTCGACGCCCTGGATCGGGTCGCGCGAGACGTCGGCGATGTCGACCCTGCCGCTGGCGACGTCGTTGATGCCGGCGTCGGATTGGCCCTGGCCGATCTTCGGCTTGGCGAGCTTGGGGAAGGCCTTGTGGTAGGCCGCGGCCAGCTGTGTGGCCAGCGGGAAGACCGAGGTCGAGCCGTCTACGAGCAGCGCGCGGGCGGCGAGCGCCCCGGCTGGCACGAGTACGAGCGCGAGTGCTGCAAGCAGTGAGACGATCGCGGTGCGGTTCACGCGCACGTGAGCTCCTTTCTGAGGGGGCCAGGCAGATGCGGGCGGCGCGCGGCCGCCTGGCGGGCAGTCTCAGCGTGGGTGTCCGAACGCGAGTGAACAACGGGTGTTCGAGTGGAGAAAATCTGGATATCGCAGTGGTTGCGAGCGCTCAGCGGGCTGCGCGCGACGCGCTTTCTCCAAAACTTCCCTCGTCGTTCACAAGCGCGTGCTCGCCTGGGTTCAGCCTTGCGCCCACCAAGGGAGATGCGATGACCGACGAACACGCCGACGACAACGACAAGCCCACTTCACCACCGCCGCCGCAGCCCGGACCGCCTGCGCAGGGTCCGCGCCCGGCGGCGTCGGGCGCCCGACCCGCAGTGCGCTCGGGTTTGGCCAACCGTCGTCACCCGGCGTTGGTGACGCTAGGCAACGTCGCCGGCGCGACGCGCCAGTTGCTGTTCAAGGACAAGCTGTCGCTGTTCCTGCTGAGCGCGTCGATCTGCCTGGCGCTGGCGTTCACGCTGCTGCTGGGGTCGATCGGCCCGAGCAGCTCCGGCTCGCAGGTGCCGATCAGCCTCGTCGGCAAGCTGGCCAAGGACAAGCAGATCACGGCTGCGACGCTGCTCGACCACGACAGTCGCGTGCAGCTGAGCACCGCGACCCCCGTGCTGGTCAACGGCAGGCAGGTCTCACACCTATGGGCCGCGTATCCGAGCTCGGGCGCCCAGACGCAGCAGCTGCTGGCAGCGCTCAACACGGCCGGGGCGTCGGTGACGATCGACCAGCAGGCGGGCAAGCCGGCGCGCGCGGTGGTCGTGCAGTTCCTGATCCCGATCCTGCTGTTGGTGTGTCTGTTCGCGTTCTTCACGCGGCTCGGCGCCGAGGGTGGCGGTGGCATCGGGGCGTTCTCGAACTTCACGGGCAAGGGCCGGCGCAAGGGCAAGGGCACCGGTCATCGCGTGACGTTCGCCGACGTCGCCGGCGCCGGCGAGGCGGTGGCCGAGTTGCGCGAGATCCGCGACTACCTCAACGACCCGGACAAGTACCTGCGCGTCGGCGCGGCCGCGCCCAAGGGCGTGCTGCTGGTCGGTCCGCCCGGCACGGGCAAGACGCTGCTGGCGAAGGCGGTCGCGGGCGAGGCCGACGCGTCGTTCTTCTCGCTGTCGGGCTCGGATTTCGTCGAGTCGCTGGTCGGCGTTGGCGCGGCGCGCGTGCGTGACCTGTTCCGCAAGGCGCGCAAGGCGGCGCCGGCAATCATCTTCATCGACGAGTTCGACGCGGCCGGGCGCAAGCGCGGCGCGGGCATCGGCCAGGGCAACGACGAGCGCGAGCAGACGCTCAACCAGATCCTGGTCGAGATGGACGGGTTCTCCGGCGATGGCGGGCTGGTGGTGATGGGCGCGACCAACCGCCCGGACATCCTCGACCCGGCGCTGCTGCGTCCGGGGCGCTTCGACCGTCAGGTGACGATCGACGTGCCCGACGTACATGGGCGCCTCGAGATCCTGCGGCTGCACGGCGCCAAGCGCCCGCTCGGGCCCGACGCGTCGCTCGAGGAGCTGGCGCGCCAGACGCCGGGTTTCAGCGGCGCGGAGCTCGCCAACGTGATCAACGAGGCGGCGCTCTTGAGCGTGCGCGACTCGCGCAGCGTGATCGACCAGCCGACGCTCGAGGAGGCGATCGACCGCGTCGTGGCGGGGCCGGCCAAGAAGCACATCCTCACGCGCGAGGAGCGCTGGATGATCGCGATCCACGAGGCTTCCCATGCAGTGGTGACCGATGCGCTCGGGCAGTCCGCCTCGACACGCAAGCTCTCGATCGTGGCGCGTGGGCGCACGCTGGGGACCGCGGCGCACATGCTGACCGACCGCGACCAGCTGGTGCAGACCGAACCGGACCTGCAGCGCCAGCTGATCGTGATCGTCGCCGGCTCAGCCGGCGAGCGCGTCGCCTTCGGCCACGTCTCCACCGGCGTCAGCGACGACCTGCACGCGGCGACGAGCCTGGCGCGCAGCATGGTGACGTCCTTCGGCATGTCCGATGAGCTCGGGCCGGTGACGATCGGCGAGAAGGGCGGCGAGGTGTTCCTCGGCGCGTCGCTGCAGGATCTCGGCTCGGTCGGGCCGGCGACGCTCGATCTGATCGACCGCGAGGTGGAGCGCCTGGTCGGCGACGCTGAGGCGCGGGCGATCGCGGTGCTCGACCGCAACTGGAGCACGGTGGAAGAGACCGCGCACGCGCTGCTCGAGCACGAGACGCTGTCCGGCGTGGCGCTGGAGGCGGTGCTCTCCACCGTTCACGAGGTCACGCTCGAGGAGTTGCGCGAAGTGGTCCGTCGCCCCGCGTCCGCGCCCGAGCGCGACCCCGGGCTCGGGTCCTGAGTCCGCGGCTGTGAGGCGGCGTCTCTCCGGGAGCGCGGGGCCGGCTGCGCTGGTGCTGTCGATGCTCGCCTTGGTGCTGTCGATGACCGGGCTCGCCGACGCGGCGCGCCACGCGGCTGCGAAGCTGATCGCGGGCCACCACGTCAGCACCAAGCCCTACGCCGGCGGCGTGCTGCTACTCGGCAAGAACCGCAAGTTTCCCGCCGCCGCGATCCCGACTGTCAAGAACTCGAGCGAGGTTGGCGGGATGACCGTCGATCAGCTCGCGAGCTGCCCGCCGACGACGGTCGACCTCGGCAGCTGGTGTCTGATGACGGCGCCGTACCCGCTCACCAACGCGCAAGTCGGGCAGAACAACTACTTCTTCGCCACGCAGGAGTGCGTCAAGCTGGGCGGGTATCTGCCGACGGCGGCGCAGCTGATCGGAGCGGCCGCGCGGGTGAAGCTGGAGTCGACGATCCACGACTCGCAGGTGACGGCGACGGTGCAGCTCGACCCCAGTCGGGGCCTGAAGGATCAGCGCGAGATGAGCGCCACGCTCGTCACCACGGCGGCCGGCTCGGGCGCGGCCGGCTCGGAGGGCGTGAGCCAGGGCTCCACCGGCGACCCCCGTCAGGGCGAGCCCAACCCGGCGCCGCTACCGGCCAACCCGCAGCCGCAGACGCTGCAGTACGTGACGGTGTACGACAACTCACAGAAGGGCGGCTTCGCCGGCTCGGAGCCGGTTTCGGCGCCGGAGAACTTCCGCTGCGCCTTCGACCAGACGCCGGGGGCCAACAGCAACGCCACCGGCTGATGCGCGGAGGCCAACAGCAACACCACCAGCCGATCCCCGACGGCGGCATGCTCACGCGCGAGCAGCGCTGGGGCGCGCTGGAGCAGCGGGGGATGACGGTTTGGTTCACGGGGCTGCCGGCTGCCGGCAAGACCACGCTCGCCGCGGCGGTCGAGGAGCGTCTGGTGCTCGCCGGCCGCAGCGCCTACCACGTGGACGGCGATCGCCTGCGGACGGGCCTGAGCGCCGACCTGGGGTTTGGCGAGCAGGCGCGTAACGAGAACGTCAGGCGCGCCGCCGAGGTCGCACGCATGCTCGCCGACGGCGGAGCGGTTGCGCTCGTGTCGCTCGTATCTCCCTACGCGGCTGCTCGCCTGCGCGCGCGGGAGCTGCACGAGCGCAGCGACTTACGGTTTCTGGAGGTGTTCCTCGCCACGCCGCTGCGGGAGTGCGAGCGCCGCGACCCGAAGGGGCTGTACGCGCGCGCCCGCCGCGGCGAGCTGCAGGGGATGACCGGCGTCGACGATCCGTACGAGCCGCCGCGGGCCGCGGAGCTCGAGCTGCCCGGCGACGACACGTTGGCGAGCAGCGTCGCGCAGGTGATCGAGCTGGTCGCCGCGAGTGAGCACGTGTGGCCAGTGGCGACGCCGTCGCAGTCGCCGGTCGAGCCGCCGTCTACGGCGCAGCTGCTGTGGGCCGAGGGGTCTTGGTTCGGAGGAGAGGCTGGCTATGGCGCTGCCGTCTGAGGAGCTGCGCTACCGCGACCGTCTGTACGACGACCGCGAGCTGGCGCAGGCACGGGCCGAGGGCGCGCTGCTGGCGGTCGAGTGTCCCGAGCGCTTCGCCTGCGTGCGTCTCTACTGTGGGTTCATCGGTTACAGCCAGAGCGGTCACAGCCTCGTCGGCTCGCTCATCAACGCCCACCCTGACGCGGTGATCGCGCACGAGCTCGACGCGCTGCATCTGCTCGCGGAGGGCTTCCAGCGCGAGCAGCTGCTCGCGGCGATCCTGCTGCGCGACCACGAGTTCGCCGCGCTCCAGCGACAGTGGACGGGGTACGACTACACGGTGCCCGGCACGCCCCAGGGGCGCACGCTCGCGCCAACGGTGATCGGCGACAAGAAGGGCCGCGGCTCGACGCTGCGGCTGCTGCGCGACCCGGGTCTGCTCGAGCGCTTGCGCGAGCTGCTGGGGCTGCCGCTGCGGATCATCCACGTCGTCCGTCACCCGCAGGACACGATTGCCTCGATGCGCAGCCACGCGGGCGAGGACGAGCTCGACGGCTCGCTCGAGCACTTCAGCGAGCTGGTGGCCGCCAATGCCGAGATCAGGGATGGGCTCGTCGACGGCGAGCTGCTGGACGCACGCCTGGAGGACCTGATCGCCGACCCGCGCGCCGCGATGCGCCGCATCTGCGAGTTCCTGGAGCTGGCTCCTTCAGATAAGTATCTGGAGAGCTGCGCCGCGGTCGTGTTCCCACGGCCCAACCGGCCTGGTGAGCAGGTGCCGTGGAGCCCGGCTCAGCGCGAGCGCGTCGGCGAGCTGATCGCGCGGCACGACTTCCTCAGCGGCTACCAGCTGATCGGCTGACGTGCGGCTGAGCAGCCCGCCGGCGGTTGGTCGGAATGTCCCGGAGTCCGGCGGCTCGACCGCCGAGCGCTACCTGTTCATCGCAGGCTGTCCGCGCTCGGGCACGAGTGCGCTGACGTTTTTGCTCAACGAGCACCCGCAGCTCGCGATCGGGTTCGAGCGGTTCAAGCGCATTCGCGGTGTCGTCGATCCGTTCCACTTCAGCCCGGCGCAGTTCTTCGCGCCGGTCACGGCCGAGACGGATGTCGGCGGCGAGCTGCTGTACGAGCGCTTGGCGCGGCGCTGGGATGCCGGTGCGGTGCGGGTGCTCGGCGACAAGGTGCCGCTCTACACGCGCGTGCTGCCGGCGCTGCTCGACCGCTTCCCGAATGGGCGCGTGGTGGTGCTGGTGCGCGAGCTGCACGACGTGGCGGCGTCGTTCAACCGCCGCGCCGCCGATCCCGACGACTGGTGGCCTGCGGAGAACGATCACCGCGTGGCGGTCGAGCTGTGGAACGAGGCGTTGATCGACACCCGCCGCGCGCAACGGCTCGGGTATGGCGATCGCATCCTGCTGCTGCCCTACGAGGCGTTCTTCGGCGCTGACACCCCCGAGCTGGGCGAGCGCTGGCTGCACACGCTGATGCGGTTCGCCGGCGTGCCCGTCACGGCGGGGCTGAGCGCCGAGCACGAACGGCTCGTGAGCGCATGGCGCGCACGCGATCCTCGTGACCGGGATCAGGACCCGGCGGTGGCAGCGCACCTCGACCACAATCAAGACCAGGAGTTGGTCGAGTGGGCGCGGGAGCGGATGCGCTCCCAACTCGAGCTGACCGCCGCTCTCCAGTCGGGACCGTTGACCGAGACCGAGACCGAGACCGAGATCGAGGCTGCGACTGCGACCGCGACTGCGGTCGAGGCGCCCCTGAGCGGTGCGGAGCTCAGCGCGCGGGAGCGCGAGCGCGCACAGCTGCTGGAGCAGATGCGCTCGCCTGGCCGGGCGTCCCCCGACGAGCCGCAGGTGTTGGCCCGTCGCTACATCGCCCAGGCTGAGCAGCTGGCTCGCTGCGGCGATCGTGTGCGTAGGCTCGCGCTGACCGCGACTCCCGGGCTGCCCCGGCTCGACGCGCGCGTCACCTTCCTGCTCCCGCATCAGCGCGCGACGACCGGCGGCGTGTACGCGATCGAGCAGCACGCACGCCAACTGGCAGCGCTGATGGGCGTGTGCGTGGTGGTGCGCGACCCGCGCGCCGAGCCGCAGCCGATCCCAGGTGTCGAGCTGCACGCGGCGGCCGAGCTCAACCCGCAGCGCCTGCCGGACGCGGACGTGCTTGTGTATCCAGCCGACATGCCCGACGCCGCGGGGGTGCTGGAGCTCCCGGCTGAGAAAGGTCGGCCGGTGATGTTCTTGCAGGGCTATGGCACGCCGGGCTCACCAGTCGTCGAGACGAACCTCGCCAGCGCGCGCGAGGTCGTGGCGGTCGCGCACTGGCTCGTCGATGCCGCGGTGCGCAGCGACGCTGCTTGTGTGTACGTGCCCTATGGACTTGACCGCAACGTGTTCGCGCCAGGCGCTCCGGAGCAACGGCGCCCGGCGCGTTTGACGCTGATGACTCACCGACTCGACTGGAAGGGGTTGGAGGATGCGCTCGCCGCGGTTTCACTCGTGCGTGCGGCGCGTCCGGATGTCGAGGTCGTCATGTTCGGAACCGAGCCGGTCGAGGGGTTTGGCGCGTTCGTGTCACACCCCAGCCGAGCGCAGGTAGCCGAGCTGCTGCGCACCAGCACGGTTCACATCGCGTCCAGCTGGGAGGAGGGGTTCGGCATGCCCGGCGCGGAGGCGATCGCGTGCGGCGCGGCGCTGGCCACGACTGACACCAAGGGCAGCCGCGACTACGCGATCCACCGGCGCACCGCGCTCGTGAGCCCGCCGCGGGATCCGCGTGCGCTGGCTGACAACGTGCTGGAGCTGCTGGACGATGCCGGGCTGCGCGAACGGCTGGCGCGCGACGGTGAGCGTCATCTGCGCCGCGTGATGCCGCCTTGGCCGGAGGCCTCGCGCCGGCTCGCGCTGGCGCTGCTCGAGCAGCTGTAGCGAGCTCGGCACGTTGCTCACCCCAGCTTGCGACAGGTGAGCAGCTGGCCCCGGAATCCACCCTCGCGATAGCTGAGCACGTCTACTTCTCCGAAGTGCTCACGAGCCACGTCAGGCAGGTCGGCGCCGAAGCGCCATACGTTGCCGAACGCCCCGGGAGGCTGGCTCTCCGATCGGGGACGAGCCGGATCGTGGGGTATCTCCAGCAAGGCGGTGCCATTCGGTGCGAGCACGCGTGCGATCTCGGCAAAGGCTCGGCGGTAGTCGGGGATCTCCTCGATCACGTGCTGGGCGAGTAGCAGTTGGATGCTGTCCGCGGCGAACGCGGTGAGATCACATAGATCGGCCTCCAGGTCGACGAACCCCGTGTCGCGTGGGTCGAGGGGGTTGCCGCGCCGGGATTGATCGATGGCTGTGTACTGCCATCCGTGCTCGCGCAGGAACTCTCCGAACACACGCTGGTTCAGAGGTCCCACCTCGAGCGCTCGCTGCCCCTCGCCCTGTTCGAGCAGGCCGAGATGAGCACGAGCGAGCTTGCGGTGACGTTCGAGCGCGCTGCATCCGGAGCAGCGCGCGGTCGGCCGCCCGGAGAACTCGACCAGATCAAGCGATCCGCAGATCGGGCAGGCTGATCCAGTCGGCATGATCGATGGTCGAATCAGAGCGATCGAGGCTTGCAGTGACTGATGCGTGGCCTGGATGCCGGACGTTCAGGTCGAGACCGAGTTCTTGCCCGGAGCGGTGTTGTTGGTCGGGTTCGGGGTGCTTGTGTCCGAGCCTGTGGACGCTGAGCCGCTGGAGGGCGCGGAGGCCGGGTGCTCGGGCGTGGCGCGCAGGTCGAGCTTGGTGGGCCAGCGCCGCGGGTTCAAGCGCAGCTTGATCACCCGGCCCTTGCCGGCGCGCATCTTCGTCGTGCGCGTGCTTGCGACCACACGTCCCTTGCGCCGCGCCAACAGCCGCACGCGCGCGGGCGCAGTCAGCGTGAATGTCAGCACGAGCATGCCGTGCTTGACCACGCGCGAGCGCACGTGCTCGACCAGCGGGCCGCTCGCCGGGCTGACCTGCACGGTCGGTGTGGCCGGGGGCGGCACCGGCGGCGCCTGGTTGGCGAGCGAGTCATCCGCGGGCGGGTCGTCGGGCGGAATCTGCGGCGTGCCGCCGTCGAATGGGCGGTAGGTGATGATCTGCTGGAAGGCGGGGTCGCTGTCCTGCGGCAGCTGTGCGCCGTCGCTCAGGTGGAACAGCCAGCCCTGGTCGCTCGCCAGCCAGCAGTCGTGGGGTCCGGGGCACGCTACGGGTCCGGCGTTGCCGCGCTTGCCGACGCCCTGCGCCGTCCCCAGCACGTCCGTTTCGGACAGGGTTCCGGCGGCGGTCAGACGGTCTACGTGCGCGAGCGAGTCGTTGGACTGGATCGTCACCCAGGCCGCGGGTGCGCCCGGCTCGGCCGCCAGGCGGCCGGGCACCTCGCCGGGGTTGAAGGGGTCGTCGCCGCCGGGGTCCGCACCGCCCAGCACCTGCGACCAGCTGGCGCCGTCGAAGCGCAGCGCGAGCGGGTGCGCACGGCCGCGGCTGGAGGAGGACAGCGGCGTGTCGTTCGGCCCGGCGAGCGCCCATGTCTGCGCCGGGCCGGGCGCGGCGGGGCTGAAGTCGCTGCTGAGCTGCAGTCCCCCGAGCGTGTCCGGCTCGACCGGGTGACCGTCTTCGTCGGTCCCGTAGCTGGGCAGCGCGAAGCAGATCGACACGCTGGGGTCACAGCTCGGGTCGCGGATCGGAAAGGGGTGGAACACGGCGCCCGATCCGGGCGGCGCGAGCTGCTCGAGCACCGGCGGGTGGTTGGGATCCTCCGAGCCGTAGAAGTCACCGGGAGCAAGCTGCATGCTCTCCAGCAGCAAGCCCTGGCTCGCGAGCGCCATCGAGGTGATCGCGTGTCCCTCGGGCGAATACACGACGGTGACGTTGCTGCCGTCCCAGTGCAGGTGGAAGGCTCCGCTGTTGGGTGGCTGGCCCAGCTCGCCGCCGAACCAGCAGTCATTCGGCGTGCGGCACGCGGCCGCGTCCATCGGCAGGTAGGAGTCCGGTTGGTTGAGCGGCAGCGCATATGAGCCCACCACCTGACCGTCCTTGAAGTGGCACAGCGACACGTCGGAGTAGTTGGCGGCGATCGAGGTGTCCTGACCCGGACGCTGGTCGGAGATCGTCCAGAACTCCTCCGGGCTGGCCCATGCGATGCGCCCATCGGTGCCGCCACACACGGTGGCGAGCTGATGCCAGCTCACGCCGTCGTAGGAGTACAGGCCCGCCGGCACCAGGCGGGTGCCGGCCGTGATCAGCACGCCGCGGTTCGGCGCCCAGAACCTGATGTCGCCGACGTTGCCGAGCGCGACGCCGTACGGCGAGGCCTGCGCTCCCGGCGGCGGTGGGGGTGCGGCTGCCGGCGCGAATCGCCAGCTGGCGCCGCCTTCAGCGGCGAACGCACTCGGAATGAAGGCAAGAGTGAGCGTGAGCACACCCAGCGTGAGTGCGCTCGCCAACGCCAGCGCCCCGCCGCGCTTCATCGGCGCTGCGCCTTGGCGGCCTCGCGATGGATACGGGGACGCGAGCGCGGCCGCGAGCGGCTGGGGGTGCGCTTGTGGGCGGCCTTGCGCGCTTGGGCGCTTGCGCGGAAGCTGCCGGCGAGCGTCTGCGTGAGCGCCGGGTGGCGTGCCGAGCTGAAGCTGATCGTGATCGTCGCGTACAGCCCGTCACGACTGCGGACGAGGCTCGAGTAGCGGCTCGCCGGCTTCAGACGCAGCTCGATCAGGCCGGCAGCCGCGACGGTCTTGCGGATCTGGGCCACGGCCGCGCTCGACGCTCGCGCCTTGTGGTGGGCCGGCTTCGTTCGCTTCAGGGCACGCTTGCTCGCGTCACGCGAGCGACGGCGACGACGGCTGGAGTCGGCATTGGCGCTGGCGGCGGCTGTCGCGATGCTGGCCTTGACGTTCAGCACCCCGGCGCCGGGGACGCTCGCGTCCAACAGCAGGCTGCCGGCCGGTCCCGGGTGCACGGTCGCGCTGATGCGCCACTCCGGCAGCACGGCGGCGTTCGGCGGCTGCGCGGCGACGCTCTGCTCACCGGGGACGCTGACGGTCGGGAGCTGGCGGATCACGAAGGTGTTGCTGCCTTCGTTGACGGCGCCGTAGACGAGGTTGTCGGCAGACGAAGCGAATGCCAGCGCGTTGCCGTCGCCGCTGAACGACGGGCTCTGGATGCTGCCGTCGGCGGGCTGGCCGTCGTAGCCGCTGCTGACGAGCGCGAGCGTGCCGGCGCGCAGGTCGGCTTCGTACAGTTGGGCGCCGCTGCGCGAAGGGGGCGGGGTGATCAGCGCCGGCGGCGCGAGCGGGAAGGCGACACGCTGCGTGACGAACGCCACGCGGCTGCCGTCGGGGGCGATCGCGAGGTCGTCGATCCCGCCGGCGAGCGCGGCGTTGCGGAAGTCGATCGAGGCCCAGTCGGTGACGCGCGTCAGCGCCTGCGCCCGGCTCAGCCCCGGCTGCATGCTCACGACGAACAGGTTGGTGTTGCCGGCAGCCTGGATGCCGCCGAGGCCGAAGTCCGGTTCCGCTCCATAGCTCGGGGCGCTCGACAGCACGGCCACCCGCTCACCGTCGGCGCTGAGCTGTGGGGTCCAGGCGTCGAGCAGGTCGGTGAATGGCACCGAGCTCGAGCCGCCGACGCCGATGATGCTGCCGAACAGCGACAGCGTGCTGCCGACCTGCTGACCCGTGGCCACCGGGTTCCAGGCGAGGTCGAGCGGTCCGCGGCACGCCGGCGGGCAGCCGGGGGCCTGT
This sequence comes from Solirubrobacteraceae bacterium, assembly GCA_035474295.1. GTDB lineage: Bacteria > Actinomycetota > Thermoleophilia > Solirubrobacterales > Solirubrobacteraceae > Palsa-744. The sequence continues at coordinate 105,160 of DATINL010000025.1, read as the reverse complement.
GGGTCATCGCCGCCGAGGATCCGCCGAGTAGGCGCCGTGGGTCCATCGTCGATGCGGCGCCACAGCGGCTCGACGTATTCGTTCGTGTAGTCGTTGGGGCCGTCGAGGACGCCGTACTGCGCGTGCTCCTGGCCGTCCGCGGGGGCAGGCGTGACGGGGGCTTGCGCGGGGATGTTCACGCCCAGCCACGCCACCGTGCTGCCGTCGGGGCTGAGGGCCGCGGTGCTGCCGCTGATCGGGAGGTCGACCTGGGTGATCCCGACCGATACGTTGTGCTCGACGATCCCGGAGGAGACCGCCGCGCCGCCCGGCACCGGCTGCGGCGCGCTCCCGAGCGAGGCGCGTGTCACGCTGACGAGCGTCGTGCGCTGCGTGTCGAGATCGCGCACCGCGATCTGGTTGGGCGGGGTGTCGGTCACACCGGCGGCGCCGGTGAGGTCCGACTCGCCGATGACGGTGAACGCCACCCGGCGTCCATCGCCGCTGAGCGCCACGCGATCGGCTGCCGCCGCGCCTCCGCCTGGACAGTCGGCTTGCCCGGAGCCGGCGTAGGTGAGTGCCTGGGCGGACTGGTCGAGCGCCGACGCGAGCGTGTACGCGCCCGCTGCGCTTGCGGGGATGCTCATGTCGCGCACATACACCTGGCTGCAGCCGAGCGCCGCCCCGCTGACCGGGTCTGCGCTCGTCGTGAAGCTGACGTAGCGTCCGTCAGCGCTGATCGAAGGTGCGCCGGCATCGCCGCCGGCGACCAGTTCGAGCGCCCCGCCGAGCAGGCTCTTGCGGTAGATCCCCGGCGCCGAGGAGACCGAGCCTGCGAACGCGGTGTAGTCGCCGCTGGCGGAGATCGCCGGGTCGTAGGCGTAGTCGGTCAGCAGCGTGGGGGAGCTGGATGCCAGCGTGGCGTTGCCGAACACGGCCTCAGCGGGGGCTGGCGCCCAGGCGAGCACCGCCGCGGTTAGCGCCAGCGCTGGCAGGGCGCCGCTCCAGGGGCGGAAGGCCGGACGGCGGCTCGGCGGACGACGGTTCATCGAACGCTCACCCGGATGTGTGCCACGCCGCTGTGGCCGACCTTGTCCCGGCTGCGCACCGTGATCACGTAGCGCCCGGCGTGGGCATAGCGATGACGCGCCGTCAGCTTGCGCCGCACGCTCGTGCCGTCGCCCAGGGCGATCGAGGTGAGCCGGGCGTTGACGCCGGAAGCGCGGTCGAGCACGCGCACGAGCACGCGCTGGCCGCCGAACTGGCGCACGCTCACGCTTGGCGGGTTCGCGTCGACCTTGAGGTTGGCCGCGCGGCTCATCGTCTGCTGGCCGGCGGTGTCTGTCGCGAGCACCTGGATGTGGTGCACGCCGTCGCCGAGGCCGCGCGCGCTCAGGCGCGCGGCCAATCCACGCAGGTTGCGCAGCCTGACCTGGCCGTCGACGACCACGGCGTAGCTGGGCGCGCCGACGGCCTCGGGGGCGGGCTCCCAGCTGACCTTCGCCGAGCTGTTCTTGACCCAGCCGGAAGGCGTGTCGAGCAGGAACAAGGCCGGCGGAGCCTGCGCCAGCGCGCCCATCACACGCGACTGTCCGGGGGGGCCCTGGCGAAAGGCGATCAGCGCGTCACCCATGCCGGACCCGCCCAGCGCGAAGCCGTCGAGTGGGCCGCTGGCCGGGGCTGAGAGCTGCGCGAGCTGCCACGCGCCGCCGCCGAGATCCTCGCGCACGACGAGCACCGGCTGTCCCGCGCTGCTCGCCGGCCACGCGCTCACGCCGCCGCCGCCCGGGTTGATCGTGGTCAGCGCGTGCTCGTCACTGGCCGGGCCGAGCGTCGACGGCGCGCCGGTCGAACGCTCACTGCCGAGGATCGTGCGGGTGGCTCCGGCGGCGGTGTACGCCAGGCGGAAGTCGCCGTCGTCGTCGATCGACACGTCCGGGGCGCCGAGCGAACCGGCCGCGTCGACCGGGTTGGCGCCGGTGAACTGACTTGCGTTCTGGCCGACCGAGGAGGGCAGGGTGTTGAGGAAGATGTGCGGGCCGCCAAAGGGCGAGCCGGCGCCGCCCTGCAACCGGTAGGCCACCTTGGCTTCGTTGAAGCTGCTGACGGCGATGCTCGGAGCGTCCGCGTCGACGCTGATCGGCTGCCCGCTGGCAGTGTCTGGGCTGACCTGCAGCACGTTGCCAGGCGTGGCGCCGAACAGGCGGCGGGCCCAGATCCGCGCGACGCCGCCGAGGTCCGGCTCCTGCCATGCCACGACCGCTTCGGTGCCGACCCGGTTGATCACGATCGCCGGGGCGTTCTCCGCCGTCGGCCGGCGCATCGTGACCAGCGGCGAGCGGTTGACGGCCCCGAGCGAGGACCAGGTGAGCCCGTTGAAGCGCGCCACGCGCACGTCGAGCTGCTCGTCGCCCAGCCGTAGCGGCGTCAGCGTCTGCGAGTCGGCGACCACGCGATAGGCGACGTATGCCTGTCCGTTGGGCGCCATCGACAGCGATGGGAAAGCCGCCGTGCCGTCGCCGATGTCCTTCGGGTCGATCTGGATCGCCTGGCCGAAGCCGTCGGAGCCGGGGTCCAGGGCGGCTGACATCAGCTCGTAGTGGGTGCTCTGGTTGATCGTCGCGTAGGGCTCGGCCCATACCACCAGCAGCCGTCCGCCATTGCCGGCTGCGATCGTGGGGGACGATGCGGCAAAGGCCTGGCCGGCATCGGCCTGGATCGGCGGCTGCCAGGAGCCGTGTGCGAAGCGCGCGACGAATACGTGCGCCTGGCTGCCGAGCACCTTGCGGTACACGACCCCACCGGTCCCGTCGGGGGCCATCGCGACGCCGTCGACATCGACGATCGCCGAGCTGGGGCCGTCGATCACGCTCGCTGGGAACAGCGCGGCACTCGCGCGTGAGGCGGTGAGCAGTGAGAGCAAGGCCGAGAGCAGCAGCGCGGACGCAAGGAGTGCCGTCGCGGTGCGCATCACGGTTCAGATCCTAAGCACCGGGTGTGCCAGGACCAACAGCTTCACCACTGATTCACATCATCCGGCGCGAACGTTTACAAAAGAGTGACACGTGACACTCGAGCTGAACGTGAGCTGTGAAAGAACGCCTGACTTCTCCAGGACGTAACCAATCGTTCACTTCACGCGCGTCGCTGCCGCGCAGATTACCCCCTCACACCGTGAGCCCCCGCCGCCGCACTCTGCCTTTAATTGCGGCAGTCCTCCTTCTGAGCGTCACGATGGCGTCCACCCTCGCGTTCGGCGCCCAGGGCGGAGCGCCCGCGGCTGCCGGCTCCGAGCCGGTAACCACGGAGACAAGCGCGGGGAGTCCGTCGCCGTCGGCGCTCTATCCAATTCCGCAGGCTCCCGTGCCGAGTGCGACCGTCCCGTCGGCCACACCGACACCGAGCAGCGGCTCAACTGGCTCGACAGAGGCTGCTCCCGTGCCCGGTGCGGGCTCACGCACCCCGCCCATGATCCTGAAGCACAAGTCGCAGCCGACGCGCAAGGGGGCTGCGGTCACGGTCAAGCACCGGCGCACGGGTAAGCACTCACACACCAAGCCGCGCCGCCGGCGCGTCGTGCGCCGTGCCGCGACGGGGGGCACGCGCGCGGGCGTTCAGACAGCTCCCGTCGTCTCCTCGCCGCCGTCCGCCGGTGCCTCCCTGACGCTGCCTCCGGATCCGCTGGGGCTGCCCGGCATCGGCTCGCCGACCGACCCGCTGTCGCTGGACACGTCCACGTGGACGGGGGTGCCCGACTTCTTCATCCGCAACTTCCGCGTGCCGCCGTTCCTGCTGCCGATTTATCAAGCGGCCGCGGCTCGCTACGGCGTGCCCTGGGAGATCCTTGGCGCGATCAACGAGGTCGAGACGGACTACGGGCGCAATCTGAACGTCTCCAGCGCCGGCGCCGAAGGCTGGATGCAGTTCCTGCCCTCGACGTGGATGCAGTACGGAGTCGACGCGAACGGCTCCGGCCTGCGCGATCCGTACAACGCCGCGGATGCGGTCTTCGCGGCCGCCCGCTATCTCCAGGCTGCCGGCGCCGCCCACGACCTGCGCGGGGCGATCTTCGCCTACAACCACTCCGACGCGTACGTGCAGTCGGTGCTGCTGCGTGCGCAGCTGCTCGGCGGCACGCCGCACGCGCTGCTCGACTCGCTGACGGGGCTGCTGCGCGGTCGCGCGCCGATCGCCGCGAGCGCTCATCCCCGCTATCTCAGCGAGCTGACCGCGGCGCACACGGCGGCAAGCGCGCCGGTCGTCGCCGGCGTCACGATCCAAAGCACGCCCGGCGCCCCCGTGCTTGCGGCTCAGGACGGCAGGATCAGCATTCGCCGCGGCGGCAGGCTGGGGTTGCACGTGGTGCTGCGCGACGCTTGGGGGGACCGCTACATCTACGGTCGCCTCGGCTCGCTCGCCACCAGCTATCCGCTCGTGCCCAAGCCGCGCTCCGGTCCTGCGCTGCGCCCGCTGCGCGAAGGCGCGTGGGTGCACGCCGGCGCCGTGCTCGGCCGGGTGGGCGCGCGCATGCTGTTCGAGCTGCGCCCGGCCGGCAGCGGGCGCGTCGATCCGCGCCCGGTGCTTGACGGCTGGACGCTGCTCGCACAGACGACCGGCCAGCGGCGCCGTGGTCATCGCGCGGATCCGGGGCTCGTCGCCACGAAGCTGACGGCGGCGGAGCTGACCCGCATGACCAAGGTGGAGCTGCAGAGACGGGTGCTGTCCGACCCGCGCATCGACATCTCCAGCTGTGGGCGCGAGCACGTGGACGTGGGCGTGGTGAGCCGGCTCACGCTCGCCGCGCTCGAGCTGCGCGCGGGCTTGGCCTCCGAGCCGATGACGTTCCGGCCGAGCTGCGACGCGGCCGCCAGCGCGCGCCTGGCCTACGGCGTGCGCCCTCAGCAGTGGCGGCCGCTGATAGACCGCTTGGCGCAGCTGCCGGAGCCGCGGGTGCCGGGCACGGCGACGGCCGCCGCGGTGCCCGACGTCGGCGGTGACGCGCTTGCAGGGCCGGCCGGCGCGCCGCTGTCGGCGCAGCTGCGCTCGTCGCTGTTCGCGGCCGCCAACTCCCTGTCCGGCGGGCAGGCGGCTCCGGCGCTCGCATATCAGCCCGTGCTCGGCTTGCCGGCCGGCGACGTGAAGCTGCTCGGCGCTGCCCCTGGCGAGGCGCCGGGGGAGGTGTGGGCCCAGGGGCATGTCGGAGCGGTGCCCGTCGTGATCGGTGAGCGGCTGCTCCATGACACGACGGTGCTGCTGCGCCGCGCCGAGGGCAGCGGCTGGCAGGTCGTGCCGATCGCGGATGCGAACGGGAACCCCCTTGCATTCACGCCGCAGACGCCGCCGCCGAGCGGCGCGCCGCCTGCCAGCAGGCTCACCGCCAACGGCGGTGTAGTGCTCGCCGGAGCCGGAGCCGGAGCCGGAGCCGGAGCCGGAGCCGCGCAGGCGCAGACGCTCGTGACGCGTGATCCGGGGGGCGCGTTCGTGCAGGCGCCGCTTCCGAGCGCCAGCGGGCCGGGTGCGGTGCTCGCAGCCGGGGAGCAGCTGTTCGCGCCCGCGGGCAGCCCGCTGTTGAGCGCGATCGACGACGCGGGTCACACCGGTGCGTTGATCGTTCCTGTCGGCGGCAGCGAGCCGGCGGTGCTGCACTACGACGGGACCGCGTGGGCGCGTGAGCAGATCTGCGACCAGTACACGGCCGGGGCTTGTCCGGCTCCGAGCGGGCAGCCGCGGGTGCTGGCGATCGCGGCCAGCTCGCCCCACAACGCGTGGCTGCTGGCGAGCTCCGGAGCTGGTGGCTCGCTGCAGCTGTACCGCCGCACGAGCCCCGCCGCCGGTCCCACCGAATGGCTGCTGCAGCAGCCGCAGAGCGGCGTGTTCGGCGCGGCTGTCAATCCCCTGACGGCCGGCGTGAGCGCGAGCGCGCTCACCGACGGGCCGATGCTCACGGTCACGAGCGCCGGCGTATGGGTGGACGCGGCGCTCTCCAGTGCTCAGCAGCAGGGTGACGCGAGCGTGCTGGTCTCCGCGGCCGCGCCTGACACGGTGCCGGTGGCGCCAAGCGCGGTGCTCGGCACGTGGTGCTACCCGCAGGCGTTGTGTCCCGCTGCTCACAGCCTCGGCGCGGCGTTCCCGAGTAGCGCGTATGAGAGCTTCGCCTGGCCCGGCGCTGGCTCCGATCCGGGCACGAGGATCATCGCGGGCCTGGCCAACGGCGCGTTGCTGCGACTCGACGGAGCCGGCGACTTCTCCTATGTGATCGCCGGTGGGGGGCGGACGCCCAGCAGCGCGGCGTTCGCGTCTCCATGGGACGGGTGGATCGGCGGCGCCTCGGGCGCCGGCAGCAACGGCGCGCAGATGATTCATGTCACGACTGCGCCGGCCGCCGGTCAGCTGCAGGCGTGGCCGGTGCCGTTCCGCCGGCCGCTGACGGCGATCGCGGGGCAGCCCGGCGCCACGCCGGGGAGCTCGAGCGCGCAGGCGCTGGCGGTCGGCGACCAGGGCCAGATCGCCCGCTACGTGCCTGGCCGTGGCTGGAGCCCCGAGTTCCTGTACACGAGCTCCGGCGCGGTCGCCACGCCGCGGCTGCGCGGGGTGGCGTGGCCCGAGCCGGGACGTGCTTACACCGTCGGTGACAACGGCGCGATGTGGCTGTACCGCGGTGAGACCGGGCTGTGGGAGCCCGATCCGGCGGCGCCGTACAACTTCCACGGCAATCTCGAGGCGGTGGCGTTCTCGCCGGCTGATCCCGACGTCGGCTATGCGGTCGGCAAGCAGGGGGTGCTGCTCTCCTATGACAAGACCTGGACGGCCCAGCCGCCGCCGCCCGGGCTCGAGCAGGCAAGCTTCACGTCGGTTGCGTTCGCGGGCGGTCAGGCGCTGGTCAGCTATCGCATGTCGGACGCCGCCGGCGACGGCGGTGAGGTCGGCGGGCTGATCGTCAACGACGGCTCCGGCTGGCGCGTCGATCCGACGGCGCGGGCGCTGCTGGGCGGCTTGGCCGATTCCAAGGCGAGCGTGCTTTCGCGCGTGGCGGCGCTGGGAGACGGCGGCGCTGTTGCGGCCGGGCCGGGAGTCGTGATCGAGCGCGATTCGCCCGCAGCGCCGTGGCGCTTCTCCGACCAGCCGCTGCCGGAGGCGAACAACATCGCGGCGCTGGCCGCGATCCGCGACGGAGCGAACGTGCGCGCGCTGGTGTCGATCGACCCGGATGGCACGAGCAACCCCAACGCGTTCATCTATCAGCAGCTCGACAACCCGCCGGCGCCCGCGCTTGGCCAGCCGTCCGCGCTGATCCCCCCTGATCCGCTGCCGGTGAGCGGTTACCTGCTGAGGGAGACAGCGGGGGGCTGGCAGGACGTACAGCACCAGGCGCTGGCGCAGCCGCTGCCGAGCGACGGCAATGAGGATCTGCCGAGCTGGCCCGACGCGGTGCTCGGCCTGCTGCTCGATGCCGGCGGCGATCAGGGTTGGGCGGTCGGCGGCCAGACGGGCGGGATCGTCAACCTGAGCGCGCCCGGCGCGCAGCTGGCCAGCCAGAGCGCGGCGGCGCTGCGGATCGGCGCCGGCCCCGCGCCGCCGCAGAGCGCGGGCGCGCCGATCGCCACCGCGCCCGGACAGGCGACGTTCGCGATCGGCGGCAACGCTCAGTGCTCCAACCCGTGCGCGGATTTCGCCAACGAGGGCATCGGTCCCGATGCGTGGCTGTCGGCGGCGATCGCACGGGCAGGTCAGATCCCGGGTGTGCACGCGTTTCTCTACAGCGGCGCGCACGTCGCCGCGAGCGCTCGTCAGACACTGGCGCCCGATGCGTTCCAGCGCGAGCTGCAGGCGTATGCGGGAGATCTGCAGGGCGGCGCGCTGCCCGTGTACGCCGCCGCGTCGGAGTCGGATCTCGACCCCAGCGGGAGCGTGGGCGCGTTTGCCGCGGCGCTGGCGGGCGCGGCGCCGGCGGGCACGGTGCCGACCGGGACCGTGCCGCCGCCCGCGGGCACCGCGGCGTACTCGTTCGACTCGCCCGGCAGCGGCGGCACGGTGCGCGTGATCGTGCTCGACTACTCGCGGCCCGCGCTCGCGGCGGGCGAGCTGGGCTGGCTGAGCGCGCAGCTGGACGAAGCCGCGCCGCGGCCGGCGATCGTGCTCGGCAACCGCGATCTCAGCGACCCCGGCGCTGTGAACTACGCGGCTGACGCCGCAGCGGTTGGTCAGGTGTTGGTGGCGCACCACGCGTCGGCTTACTTCTTCGACAGCCCAGGCGCCAACCGCGTGCAGGCGATCGGTGGCGGCGGCGCGTCGGCGGTGCCGGCATGGGGCACGGGCACGCTCGGTTACGTGCTGCCGCCGCCCAACCCGACGGACTTCCTCGGCGCCAGCGGCTTCCTGCTCGCGAACATCGACGTGGCGCACCGCAACCCCGCCACCAACCGCGCGCCGGTGTCGGTCACGCTCACGCCCAACATCTCACAGCTGGCGCTGAACGCGACCAACGGCGTGCAGCTGCGACGCAGTCAGGTGGCGCTGTTCAACGCGCTCGCGCGCCGTCCGTCCGGAGGCCTGCAGATCGAGGGCTTCGGTGGGTCGGGGGCCGTGACGGCGCCCGACCCGTACGTGCCGATCCCCGAGATCTGCAGCGGCGCGGACTGCGCTCAGTTCATCGCACCCGCCTACTCGTTCTCCTCCTCCAATCCGGACATCGGCGACTTCGTCAGGCGCGATCCGAACAACCCCAATCCGCGTGCGGTGCTGCAGGGGTCCAACCACAAGCCGATCGCCGACTCGAGCTCCGGGCTGTTCTGCGCCTTCAACCCGGGCACGACCACCGTGTCGGTGCAGACCGGGGGGCTGACCTATTCCCAGCAGGTGACGATCCTCGGCGGCAGCGTGCAGCAGCCGTGCGGCACGGTGCCGCTGCGCAACCCACCCGCGGCCAACGTGTCAGTGGCGGCGCCGGTGGGCGCTCCGCCGGCGGGGGCCGCGCCCGGGGGCTCGCCCGCGCCGGTGACGGCGCCGCTGCCGCCTGCTCCCGCGCTCGCAGCCAAGGCGCCCGCTCACCCCGCGCCCAAGCCGCACGCGCCGCTGTCGTTCTTCACGGCGGCGCCGCAGCCAGCGCCGCTGACCGCTGCGTTGCTGCCTCCGCCGCCGGTGCTGGCCCGCCCGATCCCGCCGTCAGGCTCCGCGCCGGTGTCGGTGTTCTCGCCCGCGGTCGCGCCCGAGGAGCAGCGCGAGGAGGAGGAGGCTGTCGAGAGTGTGCACAACGCTGTTGTGTATCACCCGGACGAGCACACGCTGACCCCGCTGCTGCCGCTCGCCCTCTTGATCCTGGCGGCCGGTGCGGGTGCCAGCGTCACGCGCGCCGGCCGCAGTCGTCGCACCCGGCCGGCGCCGGCGCGCGCGCAGATCAGTGCTCATCCTCGCCGCCGCCGCGGCGAGTGGTGAAGATGTGGTGGCGTCGCTGTTACCAGCTGGTGGCTGCGCTGTTACTCGATGGTGAATCCTGTCGGTAGCTGAGACGGCCGCTTATAAGGTCACCGGCTGTGAATACTTCTAGCCTGAACTCCCCCCGCTGGTTCGCAGACGCGCGCGGCAACGGTCGTGCGTTGGTGGTTGCACTATTGACTTCGCTGGCATGTCTCGCCGTTTTCACCACAACCTCGGCGCGTGCCGTCGACAACCCGAATTCGTACGGCGAGGTGGCGCGCATCGCCGGATTTGACACTGCTCTGTATGACAATGGCAGCTATGACGGCGCCACGATCGCGTCAGGCAAGTTCGTCGATCCCACCGGCTTCGCCGTCGACACGCAGGATGCGACGGCTGGAAGTGATCACACCGCGCTGTACGTGGCGGACCGCATCTCGGGGCTCGGGGGTGCGAGCACGAGCTGGCGTCTGCAGAAGCTCGACGATCAGGACAATGTGCTCGGCAGCACGACGTTCACGCTCCCAACCACCTCGGGCGCCCAGGTGGGCATCGCCGGGCTGGTGGTCGATCACACGGCCGGCCGCGTCTATGCGCTGGCCGTCGGCAACTTCACGATCGGGCCGCTGCACCAGGCGGGCGCGCAGGAGCTGCTGGCCTGGTCGACCACGCCCGACGGCAGCAGCCACCTGGTGGCCGCGGCGGGGCTGCCCAGCGACTCGGGGGCGGGTAAGCTGAACACCACGGGCGCGCTCGTGAGCAGCAAGGCGCAGCTCAGCTCAGGTCCGACGCCGCTGTATGACCCGCAGGGCATCGCGCTGGACGTGACCGGCGCCGGCGAGCGCAACATCGTGATCGAGGCGACCGACCGCACCGACACCACTACTGGCGTTGGCAGCTCGGGGATGCCCGGCTACACGATCGTCCAGCAGGTGGCGACCGCTGCCCAGACGGTCGGTGCGATCAGCTACGACGCCGGAGATCTAGTTGGCTCGTGGTCGGCAGCGGATCTCGCGGGGCTCGCGGGCGCGCCGCCGCATCAGGGCGACAAGGGTCCGCAGGGCATCTCCACGAACCCCGACGGCAGCCTGACGGTGATGCTCAACGACACCAGCGGCTCGGGTACGACCGACCTTGTGAAGCTCAGCGCCGACCTGACCAATCCGGTGCTGCAGCTCGACCAGTCCAACGTGCCGCCGGACTTCGATCGCCAGCCGATCCGCTCGGTGTTCCCGGTCACCAACGGCGGCGGCGCGGGAGTGGCCGAGCCGTTGGCGGCGGGACCCTCCGTGGTGAGCCTCACCAACGGTCTGTACGCCGCCAGCTACTTCGGCTCGAACGTGTCGGATGCGCAGTCCTATGACGCGCAGACCGCGTTCTACTGGCACGGCGGCGACGCCAGCCAGAACTTCGTGGCGAACGTCGGCGTGCGTCTGCTCGGGGCGGCTTCCGACGGCACGCTCTCGGATACCGAAGGCGCGACGATCCTCAACACGCTCGGCAACACGACCGCCGGCGTGGGCGCGTGCAACCTCGGCTCCAACGGCGCGTCGCTGGCGCAGGGCGCGAACGGCACGTTGTGGCTGCTGATGCGTGGCGCGGACACCTCCAGCGGCCTGAGCGGGGCGACGGCGGGACGCCAGATCGTCGAGTTCGCGCCGGGCGCGCCGAGCGCCTGTCCGCAGCCGTCCGGGACGTTCACGATCAACGGCCAGCCGGCCAGCGCGACCGTCGAGGCCACGCTCGGCACGCCGGTGACGTTCGATGCGAGCGCGATCGCCCACGGCAGTCCGGTGGTGTACGCGTATGACTGGGTGTTGAACGTCGGCGACACGGTTGCGGGCAAGCCGCAGAACGCGATGCAGGAGCCGGTTTACGTGTGGGCGCCGAGCACAGCGACCTACACGTACACCACGCCGGGCACCTACCCGGTGTCGGTGACGATGAATGGCGACTACGGCATGTACACGCAGACGGGCACGGTGCACGTCACCGGCGGGCAGAGCCCGATTTCCGCTTTCAACGTGAACACGGCCGCCCCGACGGCTGGTCAGCCCGTCAGCTTCGACGCGTCGACCTCACAGGCGTTCAACGGCGCTACGATCGCCAATTACCACTGGAGCTGGGGCGACGGCAGCAGCGAGGACGACAGCATCCCGTCGGCCGCGCACAGCTACGCGAGCGCAGGTCCGTACTCGGTTACGCTGACCGTCACCGACAGCGCGTCGCGCACCGGCGCGGCGTCCTCGCCGCAGACCGTGAACGTGGCGGCCGCGGACGGCGGCGGTGGTCAGTCCAATCCGCCGGCGAGCACGGGTCCGTCGATCACACCGGCGCCGCTCGGCGATACGAGCCCGACCGATGTGAGCCCGCGTGCGAGCGGCGCGGGTACGGCTGTGAACGTTGCGCTGTCGTGTCCGAAGACCAAGGTCTCCTGCTCGGGCAGCGTGCAGCTGAAGACCGCGCGCGCGGTCGCGGCGAGCGCTCATGGGAAGAAAGCCAAGAAGAAGACTCAGCTCGTGCTCGGACAGGGCTCGTTCAGCCTGATCGGCGGCAAGAGCCAGACCGTGTCGGTGCGGCTCTCGGCGAAGGGGAGGGCGCTGCTGAGCGCGCAGAAGCGCCTCAGCCTGCTCGTCATCGTCGCGGCTCATGACACGCTCGGCAATCCCAAGACCGTGACCGTGTCGGTCACGGTTCGCGCGCCCGCCAAGAAGCACAAAGGCGCACACAAGAGCCAGTATTGACACCGACTGTCACCAGTCTTTCACCATTACGGTGAAAGACTGGTGACGATGTGGGTGCCGCTATGGAATCAGAGTGTAATTCACCCTTGTCACGGTATTGATCGAGGGCTACGTTGCGACTGTACAGTTCACCTACTGCTCCTGACCGGAGCAAAGGAGGTTCGGTTCTCTCATGAGCCGTCACCACAAGGCTCGGCGCCTGTCCGTACTCACGGCGTGCGTCGGGGCAACAGCGGTGTTGGGGGCGTTCGCGGGCGTCTCCCCGGCGCTCGCCACCCCCACCGATAACTGCACGACCATCTACGGTGCGGGATCCTCACTGCAGAAGATCGCTCAGGGCTCACAGGACGGCAGCGTCGCCGGCGTGTGGCTCAACAACTGGAACGGCACCTACAACGCCGGCGCCTCCGGCTGCTCCTCCAAGCCGCAGGTGAAGTACAACCCGATCGGCAGCGGCGCCGGTCTCGACGAGTTCGGCAACAACACCGGCACGATCGACAAGACGCTGGACACGGTCGCCAACGCCGACACGACCTCGCCGTGCAAGGTCTCAGGGCCGGCCGCGCAGCAGGGCCCGGGCTTCGGCTGCCTGGACGCGTACGTCGGCACCGATGACCCGCCGACGGCCGGTCAGCTGGGCGAGGCACAGCAGGCGGCTGGCGCGCTCGGTCCGGTGGAGATGACCCTGCCGGTGGCGCAGGCTCCGGTTGCGGCGCTGCTGAGCCTCCCGCAGAACTGCACGATCACGAGCAACACGGCTGTCAACATCGCCAACACCTACCTCGACGCTCTGTGGGAGGCGACAGTGCCTGCCGGTGGCGGGTACAGCGCCGACACGTGGGGCGCGTTCTTCACCCTGATCGGCCAGTCGTTCACGAACACGGCCGGCACGGGTGACTGCACCACGCCGATCACGCTGCAGGTGCGCTCGGACGGCTCGGGCACTTCCTACGCGTTCAAGAGCTACCTCGGTCAGATCAACCGCAACGTGTGGGCGCCGTACGCGTCCGACTACGACCTGTGGCCGGCTACGACCGACAACGGTGGCGTGGATCCGAACAAGGGTGGCGGCAAGGAAGCACTGCACACCGCGTCGCACCCCGGCTCGGTCGGATACGCCAACGCGGCGGATGCGGCGGCGGCGGGCAACGGCGGCTTCACTCCGGGCGCCACGGCGTCCACGGCCGGCGGCAGCACCTCCCACCAGATCCTGTGGGCGCAGATCCAGAACAACGGCACGACCCCGGGAGGCGCTAACTTCGCCGATCCGCTGAACGGAACGACGGTGGCGAACTGCAACGACACGCAGATCGTGCCGGCGGAGAAGGGCGCGGCGTACTCGGCGACGGACTCGTGGTTCGGCGTGCTCGCGTCGGATCCGAACGTGTCCGGTGACCTCGGCGGCGCGACCGCCGACTACCCGCTCTGCGCGCTGACGTATGTGCTGGTGTGGAAGCACTACCAGGGCAACAACCTGTTCGGTCACACCACGCCTTCGGGCGAGGCGGGCTTGACGGCGACGACGACGAAGGACCTCATGTCCTACATCATCGGTCAGGGCCAGACGGACATCCAGGGCAACGACTACACCAACGTTCCGTCGCCGCTGCAGGGCAAGCAGCGCGCGATCGTGAACCTGATCGCCTACTAAGCAGGCGATTCAGCAGAGGCAAGGCTGCCTCGCCTCCGTGGCCCGCCGCGCAAACGTTGCGCGCGGCGGGCCACATTGCTGCCCAATGGGAAGCACGAGACGAATAGGAAGCACGAGAACGTAGAAGGACCGATGGGACAGGACGTGACGGGACAGGACGTGACGGGACAGGCCGGGGCGGGACAGGACAGGACAGGACAGGACAGGACGAGATTTGATGGATAGGCGCGACAGTCACAAGATCAATCCGGCGGGTAGGCAGAAGTCACACCCGCAGGTGGGCTGGCGGCGCGCGCACATCACGATCACGACGGCCGCGGTGCTGATCGTGCTCGGTCTGGGGGCTTGTGGTGACGCCGGACACGTCCAGACCAAGGCCGCTGACGCCGGCGCTGGTGGGAGTGTCGCGAGCGGCGCCACTCCCAGCGCGGCAGGCACGCCGAGCGGAGCGACTGGCGCTACTGCGAAGAAGCCTCTCGGCGCCGCTGCTGGCGGCGACACGGCCTCCAGGGCTGGCACGCCCACTGGCGCTGGCGCGGCCTCCGTGGATGGCGCTCACGCGGCGCCCTCCGCGACAGGCTCGACTGGGACGGATGGGGCTGCCGGCAAAGGCCGCGGCGCCACGCAGCAGCGCGGCCGGCGCTCGCACCGCGCGGCGCGCCGTCCAGGCAACCGCTCGAGCACACAGTCGAGCTCTGCCGAGACCGGCTCCGCTAGCTCCAGCGGGCGAAGCGCAGGCAGCGGCAGTTCGAGCACGGATCACGAGGCGGGGGTTCCCTATCTGGTGAGCACCAATTCGATGCTGCCTACATTCAAGGCTCAGTCGACTGTGCACTATGACCCCACGCGCACGCATCCGGCGGTGGGCGATGTGATCGCGTTCTACTACCCGGTTGGCGTGAAGGATGGGAGCTGCGGCAACAATCCGCTGCCGCAACAGGCATGCCGCGACCCTGCGCCCGGGTTGACGCGGCAGATCGGAATCAAGCGGGTGGTGGGGCTGCCGGGCGACACGATCGCGTTTCGTGACGGCGAGACGATCCGCAACGGCCAGGCTGCGTCAGAGCCGGTCACGCTGCCGTGTGGAACCGGTCCCGGCTGTGAGTACCAACGGCCGCTGACGGTGCCGGCGGGCCACTTCTACGTGTTGTCGGACAATCGCGAGCTGTACTTCCAGGACAGCCGCGTGTGGGGTTCGGTCCCGCAGGAGGCGATCGTCGGCACAGTGGTCGAGAGCTCGCGCTAGCGTCAGCCGGCGATGCGCTCGTCGAGCTCCTGCGCGAGTGCTTCTCCGTCAAAGCCCGCACGGGCCTGCTCGTCGAGAAACACTGAGCGTTCGTGCGCGCTGCGCCAGGGCCGGCGGAAGACGTGCTCACGTGCGATCCTCACCTGCAGCTCGCGGTTCAGACGTGCCTGTTCGAGGTCGCGGTGGCTCACGGAAGGCTCGACCGCCAGGCCGCCGGTCAAATAGAGCTGGGCCTTGGGGCGGCGGCCGTCGGGGAGGGTGATCGAGCGAAAGCCGTAGCCGGCACGCTTGATGCGCGTGGTCCATTCGGCGTGCTCGTGCCCGTAGCCTTTGAAGCGGCTGTCGAGGAACCCGACCTGCGCGAGCACTTCGGCGGAAACCGACAGGCATACGCCGCTGGCGGCTGGGTTCACGAACGGGTCGGCGGGCGTGCCGCTGCCCGACACCGCGTGGGGGGCGACGACCGGGTGCTGGTAGGCGAGGTGATGCCATACGCGGGTGCCGTGCACCCAGTCCTGCTCCCAGCCGTGCACGATCGGAGCAACGTCGTCTTCGAGCAGCACCAGTGGGTCGCAGCCGCGCGAGGCGAGCGCGAAGATGGCGCGGTTCTTGTTCCACGCGACGCCGCGATTTCGTCCCGTGACGAGTGCGAGCCCCTGCGCGCGAGCCCACTCGGCGGTGCCGTCGTTGCTGCCGTCGTCGGCGATGACCAGCTCGTGCGGCGAGCTGGTGAGCTCAATCAGGCGCGCGACCAGCCGCTCGAGCAGCTCGCGCCGGCGGTAGGTGACCACCGCGATGCCCAGCTGGGCCATTTGGGCTGGTCAGTGCTCGCCGTCGGTGGACAGCTCGACGGGCGCGGGCGCGAAGCGATAGCCGATGCCGAAGTGGGTGTGGATGTAGACCCAGTCCGGGGCGACGCGCAGCAGCTTGTTGCGCACCTTGCGCATGAACACGTCGACGGAGCGGTCGCGATGCTTCATCTCGCCGCCCCAGACTTTCGCGTAGATCTCAGATCGTCGCACGACCCGATCCTCGAGATCGGTGAGCACCGTGAGGACCTGGAACTCGCGCACGGTGAGGCCAACGCGTCGTCCGTCGATCAGCGCCTGCATCTCATCCGGGCGGATCTCGAGGTTGCCATGGCTGCGCGCGGGCGTGCGCACGCCGATGGGCGCCCCGGAGAGATCCGGCCGGCGTACATCCCCCTGGTCAATCGAGGTTGAGCTGAACGAGCTGTCCACTAGCGACCGGCATCGTAGTTTCGGCGCATGCGAGCGGAGGTGAAGCTCCGGTGAGCGATTGGATAAGAAGTTGATAACAAATACAGATGGACGGGGGCCGTAAAGATCCCCATCAGCGGGAAATGGGCGTTTCGTTCACCGTTTGATAACCGCTGCGAGCCGCGGCTGTGGCGACCATGGGCGCGCGCATGTCGACAGGCCCGATCACCGCTGCGAGCGCTGCCGCTGTCGAAGCGCTGCCTTTGCCTGCGCCGGCATCCTCCGAGTCTGACGGCGCGCCTGCGGCCGCGCTCCCGTCTGCGGATTCAGCGCATGCGCCCGCGGAGGAGCACGCAGCTGAGGTGTGCGCGAGCTGCGCGGCGCCGCTGGCGCCCGATCAGCGCTACTGCTTGGAGTGCGGGGCCAGGCGCGTGGATGCGCGCAGCCAGTTCCTCGACGCGCTGCACCCGCGCGCAGGCGGGTCGGGCGAGGCACGCTCACAGAGCTCGACGGGGGTGGGCGGTCAGATCTCCACGGGCGTGGGCGGTTTCACACCGCCGCCCGCGCGCGGCTCGCTTGCGGTGATCGCCGGCGTGGGGGTGTTGCTGCTGGCGATGGGGGTCGGTGTGCTGATCGGCCGCTCGGGTGCGGATCGCAGCCGCGGCGCCGCGCCTGCCCAGGTGATCACGGTCGCCGGCGCCGGAAGCGGTGCGGCAGCGACTGCCGGCGGGTCCGGCACGACGGCATTCACGGGTGACTGGCCGGCGGGGAGTGATGGTTGGACCGTGCAGCTCCAAACCCTGCCGACGGCGAGCACGCAGCCGGATGCAGTGTCAGCTGCCAAGGTTGCGGCGAGCGGGCGCGGCGCGACCGGGGTTGGCGCGCTGAAGTCCGATGACTACGCGAGCCTCACATCCGGCAGCTACATCGTCTACTCGGGTGTCTACACAACCAAGGCGCAGGCGCAGAAGGCGCTCGGTCGGCTCAAGCAGAGCTTCACGGGCGCCACCGTGATCGAGGTTTCGAGCAAAGCGGCTGCAGCTGCGGGCACAGGTGGTGCGGGCGCCGGCAGCTCCCACCGCGTGCCGAGCTCGCAGGCGCATCCAGCGCCGCCGTCGGTGCTCAACAACTTGCGGTCCAAGAGCGACGGACAGAGTTACGAACAGAAATCGAAGAACCTGCCCAACGTGGTGTCGACGGGCTGATGGGGGTGCTCGAGGAGCTGCGTGTGCGTCGTCGTGGCGGCCGCCGGGCGGTGACGTCGCCGGGGCCGATTCAGCCTAAAAGCGCAGGGGTCACCGGGCTGCCGCCGAGCGAGGCGCTTGCTGGGTTGCGCCGGCGCCACGCCGAGCTGGCCGAGCGAGTGGCGGAGCTGCACTGGGATCTCGGCGGTCTCGCGTATGAGATGGCGATCCGCGATCACTTCCGTCTGGATGTGCTCGTGCGCCGCGCGGCGATGCTGCAGGAGCGCGATGCTGAGCTGGCCGAGGTTGAGCGCCTGCTGCGCATGGAGGAGAGCGCGAGCGCCGGCGCATGTCCGGACTGCGGGTCGCCGCACAGCCGCGGTGCGATGTTCTGCTGGCAGTGCGGGAAGGTGCTGATGGAGCGCAGGCCCAGCACCACGCTGGCGGCGCCGACGGCGAGCTAGGCGGCCCGATGAGCCGTGAGATGCGCCGGCGACGAGCGTTGAGATGCGCCGGCGATGAGCGCTGAGATGCGTCGGTGATGTCGGCGACGAGCGTCGAGAATGGCGGCGCTTTCACAGAGCGCAGCGCTTGCGGGGAGTGCGGCGCGGGGTTGGAGGCCGGTCAGCGCTACTGCCTTGGCTGTGGAGCGCGTAGAGGAGCGCGAAGCCAGGCGTTCGCCGGACTGCTCGAGCGCATGCGTGCCACGGGTTCTGAGCGATCGGAGATGCCCTTCGTGACCGAGCGATCCGGGGTGTCCAGCGTGCGGTTGGCACCCCGACTCCCGCCCACACCCGCTTCCCGGCTGGGCGTGACGCTGCCGTCGGCGCGGGTGGCGGGCGTGCTGGTGCTGGGGTTCCTCGGATTCGGTGCGCTGCTGGGGGCGGCTGTGAGCTCGGGTCCGGTGAGCTCGCTCGCTGCGACCGGAGGACCGCTGAAGCTCCTGCTGCCGCAGCAGACGGCGTCCAGCTCGGCGGCGACTGCCCTGGCTGCCACGCCCCCGTCGCTGCCATCGCCGACGCCGACGCCGACGGGGGCGACCAGTCCCAGTTCTGCTGCGACGTCGAGCGGCGGTGGCGCCGCCGGGAGCGGTTCGAGCGGTGCAGGGAAGGGTTCGAGCGGTGCAGGGGATGATTCCAGCGGTGGTGGGAACGGTTCCGGTGGTGGTGGGACGGGCAATCCCAGCGACGGCGGCGGAGGTTCGGGCAGGGAAGCAGGGGGCGGACAGGGATCGGCGTTGCCGCCGGTCAAGCACGTGTTCTTGATCGTGCTGGCCAACCAGGCCTACGCATCGGTGTTCGGGCCGTCGTCGTCCGCGCGCTATCTGTCACACACGCTGGAGCAGCGCGGTGAGCTGCTGGTGCGCTATTACGGTGCGGCTCACGACGAGCTGGCGGGCGCGATCGCGCTGATCAGCGGCCAGGGGCCGACCGCGCAGACAGCGGCCAACTGCGCGGTGTACTCGGATATCGCGGCGCCGGCGATCGCAGCCGACGGGCAGGTGAGCGGCCAGGGGTGTGTGTACCCAAAGAGCACCCAGACCGTTGCGAGTCAGCTCGCGGCAAAGAGCTTGACATGGCGTGCGTACGTGGAGGGGATGGGCGCGGCGGCGAAGCCGCCGACGTGCGTGCACCCCCAGCTCGGGTCCGCGGATTCGGCGGGTGGACTTTCACCGGCGTACGCGACGTTCCGCAATCCATTCATGTACTTCCACGGCATCACGGCTTCGCCGAGCTGCGCGACCAACGATGTCGGCCTCGACCGCTTGAGCTCGGATCTGAAGCAGGCCAAGCGCACACCGGCGCTCTCCTACGTGGTGCCGGATCTATGTCACGACGGGCGCGAGACGCCGTGCGCGCCGGGACAGCCGGCGGGTATGGCGGCAGCGGACGGGTTCCTGCGCAAGGTGGTGCCAAAGATCCTCACATCGCCCGCGTACAAGGACGGGGGCATGCTCGTGATCACCGTGGACCAGGCGCCGTCCAGCGGAGCGCTGCAGGATTCGAGCTCGTGCTGCGGACAGCCGCGCTTCCCGGGACTAGCGCCGGCGAGTGGGAGCGCGGGTGCGGGTGCGGGCGCAGGCACCAGCGGGGCTGGTGGCGCCGTCACGTTGCCGCCGAGCGGCGGAGGACAGGTGGGAGCGCTGGTGCTGTCGCCGTTCGTGAAGGCGAACACGGTCAGCCAGTCCACCTACAACCACTTCGGGCTGCTGCGCACGATCGAGGATCTATTCGACCTGAAGCATCTCGGCTACGCGGCGGCCTCCGGTGTCAGCTCATTCGACAGCACCGTGTTCACGGCTTACAAGCGTCAGTGAGCCCGACGAGTCGCCCGCGACGTTGGCAGGCATGGAGGCAGTGATGATTTTTTTGGTTTGTCTTCCTTCTTCCTAATCGTCTTCATTCTTCCTTTTTCGAAAAAAAGGTATTACCCTCCGCGCTCCTCCAGTCGACCCCGCCGGTCGCGCTCCTCCAGTCCATCCCTCCGCGCTCATCCCGTCCGTCACATGCCGTGGGAGCTGCTGACGGCGTATCAAACCCCGTCCTGTCAGCGGCGAGACCCCGTCCCGTCAGCGGCGGTTCAGCCGACTGGCGTGAGGGATGCGAGCTCGTCGTAGGTGATGGCGGTGCGCTGTCCCGCGGCGCGGGAGAGCACTGACTCCAAGGCCATCATGTGACGAGGGTGCTGCAGGTCGTCAGGGTGCAGGTCCAGCCGCAGGTTGGGGCCGGAGAGCCGGCCAGCGGCGCGGACGAGTGAGGGTGAGAAGGTGCGTCGCAGCGGTCCGTTGGTGCCGAGGCTCCAGGCGGGGGCGAGCAGCTCGTCTGAGGCGCCGCTGGCTGACGAGCGTGGACGGTGCATGCGCAGCAGACCCGCCCACCAGCGAAAGCGGGCGGCGAGGGTATCGCGTAGCACGGGCGTGTATGCATAGGCGGGGGCGACGAAGCCGTCAGGCTCGATCCCGGCGAGTTTGAGCACGCGCCAGCCGGCGTCGACCGCGCGGCGTGTCTCGCCGCCGTCGAGCCCGACGAACTCGGCGCCGCGCTCGAGCTGGGTGTGCGCGAGCATCTCCCGCGGCCAGGCGCCGCGACGCAGCTGCAGGTGCTGGAAGCCGTGCTGAGCGATCGAGTCGCCCGCCCGCCGCTGCTCGGTGAGCCAGTCGACCATCTCGGGTGAGCGCCCATCCAGCGGGTGCAGGTCGCGGGCGGGGATCACCAGCAAGGTGACGCGGTCGATGCCGTGGTCGGCGAGCCAGTCGCGGATCCGCGCGCAGCGCTCGAAGGTGGCCGGCTCGATGTCGTGCAGCGCGACCGCGATCGTGCGTTCGACGGTGCTATGCGACATGCGCGGCGGCTCCGTGATCGTCTGGACTCGCAAGCGCGCTGCGATAGCCCTCGGCGAGCTGCTCGAGCGCGCGCTCCCAGGTGCGTTCGCGCACCGCATTCAGCGCGGCGCGCGCCAGGCGCTCGCGCAGCAGTGGCGAGCCGGCCAGCTCGAGGACCGCAGCGGCGAGCGCGTCGGGGTCGGGGGTGCGCAGCAGTCCGGTCGCCCGGTCTTCGATCAGCGTGAGCGGTCCGCCTTCGGCGACGGCCACGATCGGCAGGCCGCTGGCCTGGGCTTCCAGGATCACCTGGCCGAACGTGTCGGTGCGGCTCGGGAACAGGAAGATGTCGGCGCTGGCGTACGCACGGGCGAGTTCGAGCCCGTCGAGCCAGCCGAGGAAGGTGGCGCTGGCGCCGAGCAGCTCACGCACACGCTCCTGCTCGGGGCCGCCGCCGGCCAGCACCAACTGCAGCCGCGGCTCACGCTCGCGGGCGCGCAGGAACGTGTCGATCAGCAGCTCGACGCCCTTCTCGCGGGTGATGCGTCCCGCGTACAGCACGTTGATCGCGTCGGGGAGCAGCTGCTCATCGCGCAGCGAGGGGTGAAAGCGGCCGGTGTCGACGCCGCGATCCCAGCGCGCAACCTTGGCTGCGGGCAACCCGATCCGTCCCAGGGCAGCGTCTGAGGCCGGGCTGGGGGAGAGCACGAGATCGCAGGCGTTGTAGAAGGTCTGCACGGCGACGCCCATCGCCTGTGCCAGGCCGGGATTGCCGGAGCGCAGCGCGGCGTACGCGGTCAGCTCGGTGTGGTAGCTGCCCACCAGCGGCAGCTGCATGCCGCGGCTGACGAGCGCGCCGGCGATTCCGACCGGACCGGGCGAGCAGACGTGGATCGCGTCGAACGCGCCGTCGGCGAGCGTTTCCACGGCGACGGCCAGGCTCGGCACGCCGATCTTCAGGCCCGGGTAGAACGGCACGTCGACCTCCGCGACCGTGGCCAGGCGCCGATCCACGTCCGCGTCGGTGCCGATCACCTCGATGTCGAACTCCGGCACGCCGCGCTCGCGCAGCTCCTCGATCGTGCGCGTGACGCCGTGCGTGCTGCCGATGCCGTCGGCGAGGATCGCGATCCTGGGCGCTTCCCCGTCGCGGGAGTCGAGCTTCGCCTTCTCGTTGGCGAGGAACGCCGTCGCGGGCGCGTAGGGAATCGCGGCTACACAGCCTTCGAACACGCTCGTGGCGGCGCCCATCATGTCCGCGCCGGTGGTGGTGGCCTGCACCATTCGCGCTACGGCGACTCTTAACTTGCGCTCGTGGGCGCGGCAGGCGCGGCGGTAGAGGTCGGAGTGGCTGAAGCGCTCGTCCTGCATGTAGGCGATCAGCCCACGCTCGTCGAGATGGTCGAGCTCAACCGCGGCCAGCCACGCGCGCAGCAGGCGCCGGGCGTCCTCAGGCGTGAGATCGTTGCCGAGCGCGCCGTGGCGCGCGTCGCCTTCGCGCAGCAGGCGCTGCATCATCGTGAGCACGGTGCGCGGGTCCGGCGCCTGCGCGCCGGCGTCGGAGTTCGGGTCGGCGCCAAGCGCACGCGCGGCGAGTGCGATCGCGGCGTGTGCCCACTTGGCGGCGCTGCCTTGCTTGCCGCAGGCGCTCACGCTGCCGGCGCGCAGCTGATCCAAGAACTCGGTGGGGGTGCGCGCTGGGCCGGCTTCGGTGTAGGTGCGTCCGATGTCGACGCCGGCGTGGTCATCGCTACCACCGATGCCGATGCCGTCGTGCGTGGCGATGTAGATCGCGGCCGGGCGGTTCAGCTCCCGCGCCCGTGCGCCGTTGCGAACCTCCCACACGCTGAAGAGGTCGGCCAGCCGCCGCCGGTGCCGCGCGGTCAGCGGCGCCGCGACGTTGTAGTAGGGGTGTGCGAGCGCACATGCGAGCTCATGCTCGTGCAGATAGGCGGCGCACGCTTCGACGTCACGGTTGTGTGCCTGCAGCCACTCGTGATCGTCGGGCGTGATGCCGTAGCAGAGCACGTGCACGGCCTGGGGCTCGCCGCGGAAGTGAACTGTCAGCTCTTCGGAGATGAACACGTCGGGGCGGTCGGCGATCGTGAGCACGCCGGCGATCGTGTCGTGGTCTGTGATCGTCACGAAGTCCATGCCGCGGCGGCGCGCGAGCTCGTACACCTCCTCCGGGGGAGTGGCGCACTCCGGTAGGCCCATGGCGCGTTGCACCCCGAGCCGTGACAGCTCGGATGCGGTGGAGTGACAGTGCATGTCGACCTTGGTGGTCGAGCTGCTGGGTGACGCGGCTGTCAGCCGTCGGTCGTCCATCGTAAGACAGAGATTCGGCTGCACAGGCCGGATCCTTGTGACCAGCCGGGGACTATCGCGTAAAGGACTTGTGAAGCAGGCGCCGCGAGTGGGAGCGCGCCTCATGGGCGCGCTCGAAGAGCAGATACTCCGACAGCGCGGCGCGGGCGATCGAGTAGCGCGCCGCGGTGGTGCGCGCGTGCGCTTGCATGCGCCGCAGCCGCGGCGTGTCGCCGACCAGCGAGGTAAGCGCGGCGAGGGCTTGCTCTCCGTCGAAGGTGTCGACGGCGAATGCGTTGCGTTCGTGTTCGACGAACTCGTACGCGCCGCCGACGCTCGGCACGATCGCGGTGGCGCCGCACGCCATCGCTTCCAGCGCTGTCCTGCCGAACGCCTGGTAGACGGACATGTCGAGAAATACGTCCGACTCACGCAGCAGCTCGGCGACGTCGTGCCGGGAGAGCAGGCCGAGGTGGCGCTCATGGATCGCGGTGGCGTCCGGGACGAGCTCGCGCAGCTCGTCCGCGTAGCAGCCGAAGCTGCTCACCTGCACGTGGTCGGGAAAGCGCTCGAGCAGCTGCTCGAGCACGGCGACCGTGGCGTGCGGCTGGCGGCGTGCGGTGCGCGGGCGGATCATGGCGGCCACGCGCAGCGGGCCGGGGCGCTGCTCGGAGTCGGCGGCTGACGGGCTGTCTGCTTCGGAGTTGGGCGTAGCCAATCGCTGTGCGCTTGAGAACAGCTGCTCGTCGATGCTGGGTTCGACCTTGGCGACATGCAGCCCGTGGCGTTCGGCAACGACGTTGCACAGCCAGTGTGACTTCGCGAACAGCAGCACGTCCGGCAGCGCGGTGTACGACGCGATCGCTTCGGCGGCGATGTACGAAGGGGTGAAGAACGGCTCGTAGTCCTGCACGTAGTAGGCCGCGAGGAAGTCCGAGCGCGTCGCGCGAAGCGACTCGAGCAGCTTGACCGACTTGTAGTGGGTGGCGGAGATCACGTCGGCGTCGGCGGTGGCGGCTGCCAGATCGTCGGCATCGGTGAACGTCTGGAAGATCTCAGCGGCATCTTCATATGCGGCTGCGGCGCGCTGCTCGTCCCAGCGTGGCAGCAGGATGCGCGCGGGAATCCCAAGGCTGCGCAGCCCATGTACCTCCTGGTAGATCGAATGTGATCCGCCTGACCCGCCGTGGGCGATGCCCGGCAGCAGGAACGCGATCGTCAGGGGCTGGCGCTCGCTGCCGCTGAACAGCGACGCAACGGCTTGCGGCGAAGAGCTGTGATGCGCTACGGCCGCGCGCACTGGCTCGAGGGTCTGATCGGCCTCCATCCGGGTGACGAGCTGCTCGAGCTCCGCGCGATCGTGCTTCTCGAGGAACAGCTCATAGTTGCGGCGTGCAAGCTCCGCACGGCCGCTCGCGCCGAACGAGCGCGACTTCGCGTGCTGGACGTAGACGTCGTCGACCACCGCGAGCTCGAAGCCGGCAACACGGGCGCGCTGGGAGTAGTCGTTCTCCTCGCAGTAGCCGCTGGCGAAGCGCTCCTCGTCGAGCAGACCGATCGCGTCGATCACGGCGCGCTTGACGGCGTAGCAGAAGCCGTTGAGGAACGGCAGGCGTGCGTGGACGCGCGGCGCGGCGCGGCGCAGCACCATGTCGAGGCCGTCGACGGTGAGCCAGTCGGGCAGGCGGTTGACCGCCCAGCCACCGGCATCCCTGACCGCTGGCACCGACTGGTGGCTGGCGGCGTTGGAGAGCGGGCCGAGAATCCCTACGTCTGGGTGCGACTCGCCGTAGCGGATCAGGCGTTCCAGCCAGCCGTCCGCGACGATCGTGTCGCTGTTGAGCAGGACCACGTAGTCGCTGCCGGAGGCTCGCAGTCCGCGGTTGGAGGCGATCGTGTAGCCGTGTGGAGGTTGCGGGCGCTCGATCAAGGTGACGGCCGGGTGGCGCTCGGCAAACGCCTGCAGGAAGCCGGTCGTGGGGTGGTCGCTGCCGTCGTTGACCAGGATCAGCCGGAATCCCCGAGCGGTCGCGCTGAGCAGCGAATCGATGCAGCGGCGTAGATCGGCCAGCGCGTTGTGAACGCAGACGACGACGTCGGCGCTCGGCTGGCCGGGCTCCTGCTCGGCGCCGGCGGCGCGCAGGACGCGGCGCGTGTCCAGCGCCCGCGGGAGCGACAGCGGATCACGGTCGCCCTCGGCCGGCGCCGTGTGCTCGAGGATCGGCAGATATGACCTCAGCAGCGTCTGCCACGCTTCGCGCTCGGCTAGCGCTTCAGGGCCCATGCGCGGGCAGATCGAACGTGAGCACGCGCACCTGCTCACGCAGATCGTCGACCTCCGCGAGCTGTTCCTGCAGGTCGCGCACCTGCTCTGAGAGTTCGCGCACGCTGCGCTTGAGCGCGACCGCCTCGGCGGGGTCCGGCGAGCGCATGATCTGCTTCAGCTGGGTTTCGGCGAGCCGGCGCTGCATGCCGGCACGCTTGAGCTCTGATTCGATTCGCGCGAGCTCAATCGCTTCGCAGTGGGCGCGCAGGAACGCGGGCTCGTCGATCGACTCGAGCAGCTCACGCAGGGGCGCGCACGCGGCGAGTGTGTCGGAGCTCACGAGCACGGCGAGACCGCTCAAGCCCGGGATCGTCCATTGCCGCCAGGGGTGCTGCGACTCCGCGACGAAATCCTCGACAGCTGTCAGCACGCCGTTGGCCGGGGTGTCTGTGAGCAGCGCGTTCTCCAGGTGGTCGTTCAGTCCTGGGCCGAGCTCGACGCGTCCCGGCGCGATTCCCAGGCGCGCGTGTGGATGCCGGTGCGCTTCCGGGATGCTCTGCGGGTCGTAGTAGAGATCGCGCCGGCCATACGGCCAGCCGACGTCGTGCAGCAGGATCACGGGCGGCTCGCGCCCGTCGGCGCCGGCGCGGCGCTCCAGTGCGCGGAGCTCGTTGATGACGGTGTGCCAGTTGTGATCGCCGTCGATCAGCGCGAGCTCGACGTCATCGAGCTCGCCGAGCAGCTCGAGGCTCTTGCGGCGATGAAAGCGCAGACGCTCGCCGTGCTCGTCGAGCAGCCGATCCACGTTCAGCGTGGGGTCGGGGTCGATCGCGTGCACGATTGCGTCGTTCAGTTGCGCCCAGCGCAGCAGCGGACCGGTGACGGCGCCCAGCTCGACGCCCACCTCGACGATCACGCGCGGGCGCAGCGCATCGAGCAGCGGATTGATGAAGAGCTTCAGAAACCAGTGCATCGGCGGGCCAGTCTAAGTAGCGTGCGCCCCTCGGATGTGACGCTCGCTGGATGATTCACCGCTTTTTTACAAGCGAGAGTGGGGCGCTTACGCCCATGCGGTGGTGGTCGGGCCGGGCGGGCGGTGCTCGGCCGTACGTCAGCTGCCGGGGCGACGTGCCACGACGTGGTGGTAGCCGGCGATGCTCGCGCCGAGCTTGCGCCCGGGCACGGGGAGCCAGCGAGCGTTCGTGAAGCCGTTGCGGCGCAGCTCGGCGACGGCGCCCAGCGGCGAGCGCAGCAGCACGTGTGAGCGCTCGCGTCCGAGCTTTTCAATTACGTATCGCGCCGCGGCGGGCGGCAGCAGGGGCAGCAGCGGCAGCCCGGTGAACTGGTCGCGGGGGTGCAGCCGATTGGGGTTGCGCATCACGAGCCAGCCGCCCGGGCGCAGGACGCGGTGAACCTCCGCGAGCGCCTGCTTGCGGATCGCTCTGTCGTCCAGGTAACAGAGCGAGTTGTTGGCCACGACGAAGTCGAAGCTCGCATCCGCGAGCGGCAGCGCCTGAGCGTGGGCTGCCACCGCGCTGAGTGTGAGGTTGTGGCGCCGGGCGATCGTGACAGCCACCTGCATGCGCTCGTCGTTGGGGTCCAAGGCGACCGTGTCGGCGCCGAGATGGGCGAAGTACAGCGCCAGCGAGCCGAAGCCCGCGCCCAGATCCAGCAGCCGCCGCCCGGCGATCGATCCGCTGCCGCGCTCCGCGAGCAGCCGCAGCAGCAGACGCCCACGGTCGGCGGCGAGCACGGAGTTGGTGTCGAGCGTGCGCAGGCCGGCGGGCGTGTCGAGGTGCTGGCCGCGGCGCTCGTAGTGAACGATCACCTCATCGCGCAGCTCGCGGGCAAGCGGGGCGAACGCTGGCGGCACCGGCATCGTGGCGCGCATGATCGCGGGTCGGCGGCGCGCCCGCGTTACGTCCGTGTGTTCACCACTTGCTCGCATTTCGCTGCGCGTGGGCGATTACGGTGCCGGGCGCAATGCAGGCCGATGAGGAGCCAACGCAGGCGTCGATCCGGGCGCGACTGCGTCCAGCCGAGCTGCTGGCCGAGCTCGGCTGCGATGGTGATGAGGCTGAGCTGAGCCGGCCGCTGACGCTTGACGCCACCCAGATGGTCGTGGAGGCCGAATCGGACGCGTCGGGCGGCGAGCGCTACATCGGGCTGCCAAGCGCAACGGGAGTCGACGCACCGAGCGTCGCTGCCGCCCCGCTCGGCCCCGTTGAGGCCGACGCGCGCACACCACCGCTCGGAGTCGCGTACCTGCTGCCGGGCTTGCCGCCGGAGGGGTCGGGTGGGTCGCATTCGCTGGTGCAGGAGGCCCGGGGGCTACGCGGGCTCGGCGCCCACGCGCGGATCTGCGTGCCAGTGGAGTCGCTAGATGCGGCGGCGACGCTCTACGGCAACGACGACGCGTTGTTCGTCGCATACGCCGACGAGTCGCGCTTGCCGGACGCGGTCGGCGACGCCAGGGTGGTTGTCGCCACCGAGCATCCGTCAGTCGCGCTGGCCGAGCGCCTGACGCATACGCGCCCTGGGCTTGTGTGCGCTTACTACATCCAGGACTACGAGCCGCTGTTCGCGCCGCCGCACGCGGTGCGCTCGGATCGAGCGCTGCTGTCCTACCGCGCGATCCCGGGTCAGCTGCTGTTCGCCAAGACGCACTGGCTGCGCAACGTCGTCAGCGCGCTGCATGGCGTGCCGGTGGCGAAGGTCGCGCCCAGTCTCGACCGCGAGCTGTTTCACGAACGTGGACGGCAGGAGTCAGAGCGTGAGCTGCGCGTCGGCGCGATGATCCGCCCGCGCACGCCGCGCCGTCGGCCGCTGGCGACGTTGGCGGCGCTCAGGCTGATCAGCGCGCAGCTCGGCGAGCGCGCGCGGATCGTGACGTTCGGCTGCGATCAGGAGTCCTTCGATCTGTTGGAGGGGCGTGAGATCCCGAACGTCAGGCACCTCGGTCTGCTCAGCCGGCGCGAAGTGTCCGAGCTGATGCGTGCCTGTGACGTGTTCATCGATGCCTCCGCCTACCAGGCATTCGGCCGCACCGGACTCGAGGGAATGGCGTGCGGCGCCGTGCCGGTGCTGCCTGCGTTCGGCGGCGTGCACGAGTACGCGGTCCACGACGGCAACGCGATCGTGCTCGACGACGGCGACCCCACGGTGATCGCGGCTGCGGTGCTCGCCCTGGGCGGCGACCGTGAGCGGCTGCGCAGGCTTCGTCAGGCCGGCCTGCTGACCGTGCGCGACTTCTCGATCGAGCGCGCCGCGCGCAGCCAGCTCGAGCTGTTCTCGGCCGTCGCGGATGCGGCCGCGCCGCGGCGTCTGGCTCCGGTGGCCGCGGGATGAGTCCCGATGCCAATCCGCTCCTCGAGCGGCTGCGAGCGCACGCGGTCACCGTCGGCGCGCGGTCGGCGCCGGCAGTCGTTCCTGCGCACGGCGCTGCGGTTGCGGTCGCCTTCTGGCAGAGCCCGATCGCACGTGCGGCCATCAACCGCCGCATCACCGGCGATCCGGAGCTGGCGCCGGAGGTTTACTTCGCCCGGCGCCATGGTCCTTCGATGCCCGCGCCGTTCGCCCTGTCGCTGCGCGCGAGCGACGCGAAGCTCGAGCTGGCGCTGATCGAGTCGGGCGGCTGCGAGCGGGTGAGCGGCCTCGATGAGCAGCAGAGCCGGCTCGATTTTGCCAATGGGCGCGTTCCCGAGCCGCTGCGAGAGCGCGTCGGCTTCGAGCTCGGCACGCTCGAGCGCTGGCGTCCGCCGGGCCCCGTGGGGGCGGTCGTGTGCCGTAGCTTCCTGCATCGTCGCGAGGATCTGGAGGCGGTGCTCGACCGGCTTGCGGCGCTGCTCGTGCCGGGTGGACTGCTGTTCGTCGAGGACTTCGTTGGTCCAGCTCGGTTTCAGTGGACGGATGCGCAGCTGGAATGGGTCAACCGGCTGCTGGCGCGGCTGCCGGAGGAGCTGCTGGAGGATCTTGCGGCGCGCGACGGCAGTTACAAGCGCCGGGTGCAGCGACCTGATCCGCAGGGCTGGGCGCGTGCGAACCCAGGCGAAGCGGTGCGCAGCGACGAGATCCTTGGCTGCCTGGATGCGCGCCTCGAGCGCGTCGAGGTCAGTCCCGTCGGTGGGGCGGTGTTCCACCAGCTGTTCAGCCGCGTCATGGGGAACTTCGCGGAGCGCCCGGAGCTCGTTGGGATGCTGATGGAGGTGGATGCGCTGCTGACCGACACTGGGGCGCTCGATGCGGACTACGTATGGGGTGTGTGGCGAAAAAAGTAGGTGCCGCGCGCGCGTGTGCGCCCTCGCGCGTGCGCGCGCGCAGCACCTACGAATTTGAAGCGTCTACATCTGCGGGCGGGGTTGATGTGAAGCGTCCGCGTCTTGCGCACCCGCGAGTCGTGGCTCGTCTGAGAGTCGCGGCTCGTCCGTGCCGGTGCGGCGCGCGCCCGGGAGCAGCCGGTCCCACCAGAGCCCGGGTCCGGAGACCCAGTTGTTCGGATGCACGACCGCGAGGATCGGCGCGCGGCGGTCGACCATCAGGTCGATCGGGTCGAGGCCCTGCTTCCAGCGCCCCTCGGCGCTGCTGCGATCGGTCAGCCAGACGTCGAGCTCGTGATCGTTCATAGCGGCGTTGGCGTCCCACTCGAGGCCGTAGGAGGACCAGTCCTGCTCGAGCAGCAGCACGCCGTTGTGGACGCCAGGCATGCGCGTGTCGCCATGCGGGCAGGCCGAGCGCGCCGGGCCGAAGCGTTCGGTGAACGCCGCCAGCTCCCGGCGCAGGAGCTGGCGCGACTCTTCGATGAGGTCCGCGGCGTCCGGCGCGGCGAGCCCCCGCCTCAGCAGCTCGCGGGTGAGCGTTTCGTAGTGCAGACCGACGGCGTGTCCCTGGGATCTGATCTCCCGGATCACCTGGGGGTTGGCTGTGCGCCAGCGGAAGTACCAGGTCGAGAGCACGCCCAGCTCAGCTTCGATCGCGGCCATCCGCAGGGCCGAGCCGGGGTGCTGGTCGACGTCGTGGCGCAGCAGCAGCTTGGGGCGCTCGCCGCCGAGCTGAGGGTCGGCCAACCATGCTTCCAGCGACAGCACGGCGTAACCCTGTCCCAGCGCGATCCGCAGGAACTCGCGGTACTCGCGCCAGCGCGAGCGTGACAGCGTGCGGCTCAGGCGCCGCCGTGTGCGCGAGCGCTTCGCGGAGCCCGAGCCGGAGCCGGTTACCACTTGGTTACCAGGGTTTCCGGTGGCGATGGGCGGCTCTACACTCGACCGCGTCATGGCCTGCTCTTCCTCCACACCGGCGCGATCGTAGGGATCGCGCGCCGCTGTTCTGTTGCGGACCGGTGATGGACGGGTGAGTGTTGCGTCGCCCGGCGAGCGTCGCCTCAAGTTCCTCGAGCGTGAGCTGCGGATCCGCGATCGCGAGGAGCGCGCGGCCCGGCGCGAGCTGGGCCGCCTGTCCGAGCAGCTGCAGCGGCACTCCGGCGAGGCGGAGGCTGAGCTGCGCCGGCAGGCGAGCAACGCCGCGATCGAGCTGCAGCGGCAAGCGACCGAAGCGGCGAGGCTGCACGACGAGCTGCGGGCCCGCATGGCCGAGAGTGAGCAGATGGCTCTGGTGCTGCGCGCCGAGCTCGATCGTGCGGAGGTCGAGTGCGACGCGCTGCGCAGGCAGCTGCAGGCGAGCGAGCGTGTACGCATGCGCTCGGCGGCCGAGCACGCCGAGCAGTCGCGGCGGCTGCGTCAGACGGTGTCGCTGCTGTCGGTGGGATTGCGTCAAATCAAGGATGACATCGAGCGCGCGGCGAGCTCGCGCGCCTGGCGCTTCGGCCACCTGGCGACGCGCACGCTTGCGCGCGCCGCGCGCCGTCCGGTGCGCACCCAGGGCGCGCTTGCCGCGGCGCTGGCGCGTATCGAGCGCGTCCAGAGCGACGGTCATCTGCAGCCGGGCGCGGGTACGGGCGATGGCGCAACGCGCGGGGAGCTGCCCGCGGGGCCGATCGCGCCGCCGCCGGCGGTTTCCGAGCTGCCGCTGTCGCCGGCGCAGGAGCAGCAGGTGGCTCGCCGGCGGGCGCTGCTCGCGGGTGAGCTGCGCAAGCGCCTGGGGCCCGTGCCAGAACGGGCGCAGTGGCCGCAGGTCAGCCTTATCGTCACCACGCGCAACGGCCGCCGGCATCTGGAGCGGCTATTCGCGGGCTTGAGCTCGAGCACCGACTACCCCGAGTTCGATGTCGTGATCGTTGACAATGCGTCGAGCGACGACACGCTCGCCTGGATCAAAGCGCAGGACACGGAGTTCCCAGTGCAGCTGATAGCCAACGAGCAGAACCTGTCGTTCGCGGCCGCCAACCACCAGGGGGCCGAGCGGGCACAGGGCGAGCTGCTGCTGTTCATGAACAACGACGTCGAGCCGTTCGAGCCCGGGTGGCTGAAGGAGCTGGTGTGCGCGCTCGCGGTCGACGGAGTCGACGCTGTTGGAGCCACGCTGCTGCACCCGGAGAACCTGACCGAGTCCGAGACGCAGACGCGGGTGCAGCACCGGGTGATCCGCTTTCGCCGGCAGGACGAGATGGTGAAGGGGTTCAACGACGGCGACGGCGAGGAGCTGTGGGAGGGGGCGTTCGGCATCGAGCAGCGCGCGCCGGCGGTGACGGCCGCGTGCATGCTGATCGAGCGGGAGTCCTTCGATCGCGTCGACGGGTTCGAGACGGCCTATCGCTACGGCACCGAGGATGTCGACCTCGGGTTGAAGCTGCTGGCTGGCGGCGGGCAGTGCGCGGGGGTCGGCCGCGCGGTGCTGATCCACCGCGAGTCCTCCAGCCAAAATCGCGAAAGCAGCGACTTCCGGCGTTTGAACCGCCTCGAGAATCGGCGCCTGTTCCTCGAGCGCTGGGGAGCGCAGGTGCTGCGCGAGTACCGGCTCGCGCGCCTGCGCAGGGATCCGTTCTGGACCGACGGGCGCGGCGCGCACGTAGCGATCACGCTCACGAGCCTGGACCAGTCCGACGGCTGGGGCGACTGGTACTCGGGGCACGAGATCGGCGACGCGCTGGAGCTGATCGGCTGGCGCGTGACCTATGTGCAGCGCAAGGGCGAGCAGTGGTACGAGCTGCCCGGCGACCTGGATTACGTGCTCTCGCTGATGGACCCGTTCGATCTGCGCCGGGTGCCCGACCACGTGAGCACGATCGTCTGGATCCGCAACTGGACCGAACGCTGGCTGGAGCGTCCGTGGTTCGAGCGTGCCGACGTGCTGCTGGTCTCCTCCGAGGGCTCGGCCGAGCTGATCCACGCGCGCACGGGGCGCGAGACGATCCGCTTCCCGCTGGCGGTGAACCCCGAGCGCTTTCACCCGATGCCGGCGCAGGAGTCGCTAGCCGCTGACTACGTGTTCACCGGCAACTGGTGGGGCAAGGATCGCGACATCCAACACGCGCTCGCACCGCGTGAGGGCGAGCGCGTCGCGATCTACGGCAAGGACTGGGAGC
Source organism: Solirubrobacteraceae bacterium (assembly GCA_035474295.1). Taxonomy (GTDB): domain Bacteria; phylum Actinomycetota; class Thermoleophilia; order Solirubrobacterales; family Solirubrobacteraceae; genus Palsa-744. The sequence goes on along the minus strand of DATINL010000025.1, from coordinate 72,353 downwards.
AGGTCGAGGTGTTCGCCCCGCATGCTCGCGGTGAGCTGCCGTACGCCGAGCTTCCGGGCGTGTACTCGAACGCGAAGCTGGTGCTTGACGACACGCAGGGCCCGACACTGCCCTATGGGGCGGTCAACGCGCGTGTGTTCGACGCGCTGGCGGCCGGCACGCTCGTGCTCACCAACTGCGAGTCCGGCGTGCGTGAGCTGTTCGACGAGGACTTCCCGGTGTGGAGTTCGCGCGAGACCCTGCGCGCCCAGCTCGACGAGCTGCTTGCCGACGAGCAGCGCCGTGAGGAGCTGGTGGCGCGCTACCGCGAGGTGGTGATCACGCGCCACACCTACGCCCATCGCGCGGCGCGCCTGCGTGAGCTGCTGATCGAGCACGAGCAGCGGCTCACGTTCTGCCTGAAGATCGGCGCGCCCAACCGCGAGGCGGCGCCGCGCTGGGGCGACCTGCACTTCGCCGAGGCGATCGCGCGCGAGCTGCGCCGCCGCGGCCACCGCACACTGGTGCAGACGCTCGACGAGTGGGAGGACGAGGCTGGGCTGAGCCACGACGTCGTCGTGCATCTGAAAGGTCTCAGCCGCTACCACCCCAAGCCAGGTCAGTTCAACGTGCTGTGGTCGATCAGCCACCCCGACGAGCTCAGCGGTGCCGAGTGCGATGGGTATGACCTCGTGGCGGTCGCCTCGCCGCTGTTCGCCGCCGAGCTGCGCGAGCGCACGACTACGCCCGTGGTGGTGCTCGAGCAGGCGACCGACCCCTGGGTCATGCGCCCGCAGCCGAATGCCGAGCTTGCGCACGACCTCGTGTATGTCGCCAACTCGCGCGGTGTGCTGCGGCCTATCGCGCGTGAGCTGCTGCCGACCGAGCACGACCTGGCCATCTGGGGCGCCAACTGGGAGGGGCTGATCGACACCCGCCAGGTGGTGGCCGAGCACCTGCCCAACGACCAGCTCGCGCAGGTCTACAGCTCGGCTGGGATCGTGCTCAACGACCACTGGGACGACATGCGCGCCCATGGGTACATCTCCAATCGCGTCTATGACGCGCTCGCATGCGGCGCACTTGTGTTGAGCGACGACGTCCCCGGGCTGCGGGAGCGCTTCGGCGACGCAGTGCTCACGTACGGCTCTCCCGAAGAGCTGCGTGAGCTGATCGATCGCTTCCTTGCCGATCCGCACGAACGGCGCCGCCGCGGCGATCTGGGTCGCGCGATCGTGCTCGACGGCCACACGTTCGCGCGCCGCGTCGACGAGCTGCTGGCGTTCGTCGAGGAGCGGGTGCTCAATCCGTTCGGCGCTCGCGAGGAGCCTGCGGACTCGCAGCTGGCGTATGCGCATCTGGGTTAGCGACGGCGACCGTCGTCTGCAGGAGGGCAATGGCTATGGCCAGGTGTCGGCGACGGTCTCGCGCGGGCTGATCGAGCTCGGGCACGAGGTGCGCTTCCAGGAGTTCCCCGGGATGGAGCTTGCGCTGTTCATCTGTCCGCCGGGCAAGATCAAGTTCGGACGCCGCGCGCTGTCCGCGGCGATCACGATGCACGAGCTCGACCAGCTGCCGGAGGTCAAGCACGGCTGGGTGGAGATCCTCAACCAGCTCGATCTGCTGATCACCCCGACCGAGTGGAATCGGCGTGTGTGGCGCAACGCCGGCGTGCAGAGTCCGATCGAGGTGGTGCCGCTCGGGATCGACGTCGATTCCTACTTCCCGGTGACGGGGCGTTGCTGCACGTTCCTCGCGGTTCACGAGAACCTCGGCGGCGAGACCTCGCGCGAGAGCTGGCGCGGCACGCTGCGTGCGTTCTACCGCGCGTTCACGTCAGCCGACGCGGTGCGGCTGGTGATCAAGACATGGAAGTGGAAGCCAGCTGAGTTCGAGGCCGCGCGCGCACAGGTGCTCGACGAGCTGCGCCTGCGCCCCGACGCGGCGCCCGTGGTCGAGGTGGTCGACGACGTCCTGTCGGCCGCCGAGATGCGTGCGCTCTACCAGCGCGCCTGGCTGTTCGTCAAGAATGCCAATCGCGAGGGCTGGAGCATGCCCTGCACCGAAGCGCTTGCGTGCGGCACGCCGGTGGCGGCGGCGCGGATCGAGCCGCTGCTGTCGCATCTGCCGCAGGACACGAGGTGGTTCGACGAGGGTGACGTGCCCGGGCTGGAGCAGGTGTTGCGCAGCGAGTATCAGCGCTTCAACTCGCATCTGCGCCGCTGCCAGCGCAACGACGCGGCCGTCACGGCCAAGCTGGTCGAGGTGGCTCTGAGCCGGGCGCTCGCGTTCAGGCAGCCGACACGCACGCGTGCGCCAGTCGGCTCAGGCACGCCGGGTATTCCGTCCTGAGGAACGCCTGCTCCTGCGCGGAGCAGTGCGTGCGCCAGCGCCCCACGTGAGCATCCTGCGGCGGCATGCGCCGCTCCATGAAGCGCTCCAGCAACGGCTCCGGCGGCCAGCCCATGAAGCTGCACAGGCGCTGCAGCGTGCCGGCGCGGTCCTCGACGAGCAGCGCTTCGAAGTGGATCACGAGCAGCGACTGCGGCAGCAGGGTCGCGCACGCCTCGTGCGCCTTGAGCATGCGCTCCTCCCACCACTGCAGCGCCTCCGGCACGCTTGCCATCCAGCCGAGGCTAACCAGCGAGCTGGCCACGTCGCGTCCGTCGCGCAGCACGTGCACGAGCTTCAGCTCGGGAAACAGCCGCGCGAGCGACGGGGCTCCCCACATCGCGTTGATCGGCGTCATCTCGACCCATCCGCGCTTGTGCTTGGCATGCGCGTAGGCGCCGAACAGCTCGTCCACCAGCGCGCGTCCGGCGGCGAGCTTGTCGGCTTCGGCCTGCTGGAGGAATCGCGCGAGGGCGCCGTCGAACGCGGCGCGCTCGACGAACGCCCCCAGCTTGGGTGAGCGCCCAGGCGGGTGGTACCACTGCGTGCGCATGTGCTGCACGAACTGCTCTGGTGTGACCGAGCCGTCGAGCACACCGGGCAGGCCGTCGGGGCTGCAGTGGAAGCGAGCCTCGACGGGGATCACCTCGTGATCGGGATGGCGTCCGATCAGCCGCGCGAGGATCGTCGTGCCGCTGCGGCCGGTCCCGCCGACGAAGATCGGCGCGGGCGGGGTCATCGCGGCTTGTGTGCCTGCGCGATCAGCGCTGGGCACTTCAGGCGGCCGTCCTCCTCGCGGCAGGCCCACTGCGCGTCGACAGACACGTCGACGAAGTCGCACTGCTCGAGCGTCTGCTGCAGCAGCTCCTGGTTCCACGCGCACTTGTGGATGTCCCACACCGTGTAGTTGACTTTGTTCTCGACGGCGTAGACCAGGTAGGACCACTCCTGCCAGCTGATCTTGCCCTCCGCCAGGCAGCGGTTGTGCGCTTCGTGGTTGTTGGTGACGAGGCAGATCTTGCCGCCCGGGCGCAGGACCCGCTTCCAGTGCTCGAGCATCGGCGCCACCTCGTGGCGGGCGACGTGCTCCAGGAACCAGTGCGAGTAGATCTCCTCGGCCACGCCGGTCTCGAACGTGGCGAGCGTACGTCCGTCGTCGACGACGTCCACCGTGTCGTGGGCGATCGTGTCGACGTGGATGTAGCCGGGCGTCGGCTTGGTGCCTGCGCCGATCTCGATCTTCATGGCTGCTGTCCCGGCACGGGCACCTGCACGGGTCCGGCGCCGCGCACGGGCTTCCTCGGAGTCCACCGTCGCCGCGTCGCCGGCCGCGCCTGCAGGCGCTTGACCGCCTCGTCGAGCTGGATCAGCTCGAGCGGGTCGACGCCTGCTTCGATGATCTCGCTCGCGATCACGTCGCGCTGCGCCTCGGGTTCGGGCGACAGCAGGTACGCGCCCAACTGGGCGTCGAGCTTCGATCGAGCGTCCAGCTCAGGCGCGGCGTCGAGCTCGGGACGCGACGGCCCGAGCTCGGTGAGCTCCCTGACCGCGGCGGTGAAGTCGGCGTGCAGGCGCTCGTGCGTCACGCCGCGGCGGTCGGCCAGCGCCGCGAGGGCCACCCGCCCGCTCGTCAGCGAGGTCAGCAGCTCGCGTGTGTCGGCGTCGAGCAGCGGCAGCCGTTCGGTCGGGTTGTGCGTGCCGACGCGCTCGCGGATCGCAGCGCGCGCGAGACCGAGCAGCGGGCGCACATGCTCGCGTGGGATCACCCGCAGCTTCCAGATCAGGGCGGGGTAGGCGAGCACCACCAGCGCGAGCACCGCGGCGCGTCCCGCTGGCCACAGCGTCTCGCCCAGCGCTTGGACCGCAGCCAGCGCGGCCACGATCGCGGCGAGACCAGCGAGGCGGCCTAGCTCGAACGGGAACGGGGCGTGCTCGACGCGCGTGACGACGCTCACCCACAGCATGCAGCCGAGGGCCAGGCCGGCGAGCGTCGCGAGCGGCGCGCCGTAGGCGCCGAGCCACGGGATCAGGATCACCGACAGCCCGATCTGCACGAGCGCGGCGATGATCGCGCCGATGCTGTACCACAGCATCCGCCGCTCGGCCGGGATCACACGCACGAGCACGACGTACAGGCCGTAGGCGACGAACGCCAGCCCGATCAGGGGGATCAGCGGCGCGGCCGAGCGATAGTCCTCACCGGCGAGCAGCACGAGGCCGTTGGCGGCGACGTCGAGCAGGACCACGAGCGTGACGCCGGCCACCAGGTAGTAGGTGAGCAGCGAAGCCTTGGTGCGCTCGCGTCCGCGCTCGCGGTAGGTGGCCTGGAACAGCACGCCGCGCTCCATCGGCGCCCACGCCATCAAGAACGCGCTGGCGAAGTACGAGGGCACGGTCGCGAAGCGGCTGGCGACGCGGTAGACCCCGATCACGCCGCCGGCCGCGTAGTGCGACAGCAGCACGATGTCGGCGCTGTGAACCACGTACAGCATCACCACCGGCACGACCACGCGCGCTCCGCGGCGGGTGATCTCCGCGGCGTCCGACCAGGAGAACGCCAGCGCGTAGCTGCGCCGCGCGATCGCCACCGCGATCACGACGGCGAGCAGCGTGCCGAGCGCGGTGCCCGCGAGCGCGCCGTTCACGCCGTAGCCGAGCGCGACCAACGGCACCGAGCCGGCGACCGCGAACAGCGGGCGCAGCGCATTGAAGGTCGAGAAGGTGATCGGGCGGCGCTCCATGCGGAACACGTTCACCGTCAGCCGCCACAGCGACCCCGTCGCCGCGGATGCAGCGGCCCACCTGATCGACGTTACGGCGCTGTGGCTGAGCAGCAGCCGCGACAGCGTTGGCGCGAGCACGAAGCAGACGAGCGTGCCCGCGCTGACAATCGCGAGCGTGATCGCTACGCCGGTGCCCAGCGCGCGTCGCGGGGTGGTGGTGAGCTTCCCGCCGGATTCGACGTCGTCACCCGCGTCGCCTTCGGACGCGCCGTACACCCACATGAAGGTGCCGTGCAGCGATCCGATGTTGTAGATCGTCGTCAGGAAGCCGGCGAACACGAACAGCAGCGCCAGCTCGCCGTACTGCACCGGCGGGAGCAGGCGTGTGAGCACGACGACGCTGAAGATGCTGAACGGCCCAACGGCGAGCGTGCCGAGCACGTAGATGATCGTGTGCCGGGTGATCCGGCCCCCCGCGAGGGTGGCCGGGCTGCGCGAATGGGCGCGCCGCGGGGAGGCGGGTGCGGGGGTGGATGAGGACATCGGCTGGCGGTGCTCATGCCATCTGCACGAGGGGGCTCAGCGTATTGGAGCGCTGGCGGGCGCCGGCTGCGTATGAGCGTGAAATAACACCATTTTCACCAGGCTTCACCGATACTTCTCCGATGCACGACGTCGCCCGAGAGAACGCCCGTGAGGGCGACGGCCGCTGGTGGGGGCCACATGCCGCCAGTCACCTGATCGAGGGGTATGCGTCGCAGTGCAGCGTGCGCCCGGGTGAGCGGCTGGAGCTGCACGTGAGCACGCGTCCCGCGGCGCGTTACCGGGTTAGCGTCCATCGTTTGGGTTGGTACGGAGGCAGGGGCGGGCGTACGGTCGCAGTGCTGCCGTCCGAGGGCTCAGACTTGCAGGGCTTGGAGCGAGCCGTGCCCGAGCCGCGTCCGGGGCCTCAGATCGATGGCGCGGGCTGGCCGGTGACCGACGTGCTGCAGGTCGGCGAGGATTGGGTCACGGGCGTGTACGTGGTGCGGCTGGTGCTAACCACGGGTGAGCACGCGGGCCGTGGTGCGTTCGTGCCGTTCGTGGTCAGGCCGCCGTTAGGGAGCGTCGCGAAGATCCTCGTGCAGCAGCCGGTCACCACCGCCCAGGCTTACAACAACTGGGGCGGCAAGAGCCTCTACACGTCCAACTCGAGCGAGCGGCAGGCGGCGGTGAAGGTCACGTTCGACCGTCCCTTCCCTGCGTGGAAGGTGGCGAATCTGAACGCGCGCTGGCCCTTCGGGTGGGACGTGCAGCTGCTGCGCTTCCTCGAGCGCGAGGGCTTCGATCTCGCTTACACGACGGATGTCGACACCCACCGTGAGCCCTGGAGCCTGCTCGGTCACCGGCTGTTGATGACCTCCGGCCACGACGAGTATTGGACGCGCGAGCAGCGCGCCGCGTTCGACGAGGCGCAGGCGCGTGGAGTGAACCTGGCGTGCATGGGCGCCAACACCGCCTACTGGCAGATGCGCTTCGAGGACGACGAGCGCACGATGGTCGAGTATCGCTGGCGCGCGACCGACCCCGAGCCGAGCCGCGCGTTGAAGACCGAGATGTTCCGCAACCTCGAGCCGCGGCGTCCGGAGTGCCGGCTGTGGGGGGTGCAGTATCAGGATGGCCTCACGCCGCCGCGCCAGCCGCCGCGCGACTACGAGCTGACGGCCGACTGCCTGGAGCACCCATGGATGCGCGGCACGGGGTTCGAGCATCCCGCGACCCTGAGCGGTCTGGTCGGCTATGAGTGGGATGCGATCCAGGCCGGCTGCGAGCCGCCGGATGCGACGGTGTTCTTTCACTACGAGAACGAGCTGTCGAACGCGGACGCTGTCGCTCATCGCGCCGCGTCGGGCTCATTGGTGTTCGCGGCGGGGTCGCTGCAGTTCAGCTGGGGCCTGGACGATTGGAACCACCCCGGTCATGCCGACGAGCGGCTGCAGCGGTTCATGCGCAACGCGATCACGGATCTCATCCGGACCGAGCCGGAGCGCGCCGGCGCGGCATTCGAGAGTGCGGGAGATGTGCGGACAGGTCACGTCGGCGAGGGCGCCGGGGCGGCGCCGTTGGAGCCCGCGCTGCGGTAGGCGCGGGCGAGCGCCTGGGCTTCCGCGGGCCAGCTGTTGGCCTGTGCGAAGGCCTGCGATCGTCGTGACGCCGTGTGCCAAGCGCCGGGCTCGGTGAGGCGCAGCATGCCGTCGGCGATCGCCTGCGGGTCGGTGGGGCACACGACCTCGCCCAGTCCGGCTGCGCGCACGAGCGGACCGATCACGGGCAGGTCACTGGCCAGGATCGGCAGGCCCGCCGCGGCGTACTCGAACAGCTTGTTGGGCAGCGTCAGCTCGTAGGAGCGGCACACCGGCTGGATCAGGCACAGGCCGGCACTCGCCTGTGCCAGCGTGGCGGGGAGCGCGGAGGGCGCCACCGCGGGCGCCAGCTCGAGGCGGTCGCCGACCCCTGCAGCCATGGCGCGCCGGAGCAGGTGAGCGCGATACGCCGCTGGGCCTGGGCCGACGGCGCGCAGATGCACGGCGGGCGCCAGCGCGAGCGCGTCGATCGCCTGCTCGAGGCCGCGGCCGGGCATCAGGCCGCCGACATAAATCACTACCGCAGACGTCTGCGGCGCGGGCAAGCGCACGGGTGTGCCTTCGGGGATGTTGCGGATCACGGTCGGCCGGGGGATGCGATGGCGCCGGGCGAGCGCGTCCGCATAGCCGGGGCTCGCGGTGATCACCTCATCGGCGGCGCGCACGAAGATGGCTTCGCTGGCGAGCAGCCACGGACGCCATTCCCAGCGCCCATTGCGGTCGGGCCACAGCTCGTGGCTGTCATACACGAGCCGGGCGCCGCACAGGAGCTTGATCGCGAGCCCGCTCCACATCGTGTTCCAGTCGTTGGCGTGCACGAGCCGCGGCTTCAGGCGGCGCGCGAGCATGATGCTCTGCAGCGCGAACGACCAGCCGCCGGCGATCCGCCGTGCGCGGGCGCGCAGCGTGAGTCGCGCTGTCCTGCCGATGGCGGCATGCGCACCGCTGTCCCCCGGTGCGGCTCGCGGGCGCGCGGCGCGCGGCATGCCGAGGGCCAGTCGCTGCACGCGCACGCCTTCGACCGTGCACGGTCCGGGTCCCGTGCCGTTGTCCACCCCGACGACGAGCGCGGATCCAGCGAACGTGCGCTCGGCGACGCGCGCGGCGCGCAGCACGCGTGCATCGTGATCGACGCCGTTGCGTACCAGCAGCAGGGTGTGCACGGAAGCGCTGGCTGGGGGTTCGGACAAGCTGCGGGCTCGCTCGCCGGGGTTACAGCTCGGCGGAAGGTGGCTCCGCACCCACGCCTGTGTCTGCGCCGCGGCGGCGGGTCGCGCGCGTCGTGAGCAGGCCCACGGCCACCGCCGCCAGCGCGATCAGCGCGACGAGCAGGTAGCTGGCGAAGGCCGAGCTGGAGGTGTGCGCGGCGGCGACCGCACCCGCCTGCGCGCCGGCGAGGCGCATGCCCGGCACGCGCGAGGAGGATCCGTAGCCGTTCTCGGAGTGGATCGAGGAAGCGCTGCCGGCGCTCGCGACGTGCTTCGAGCTCGGCTGGCCGTGAGTTTGGGCGCCGTCTACGCTGCCGCTCCTCTGACCGCCGGCTCCGTGGCTGCCGGCTCCGCCAGGCGGGCCGCCGCTCCCGGAGCCCGATCCTCCGCCGGCGGTGGGCGCCGCAGGATTCTGCCGGCGGCTACCAACGTGTAACACCGGGGCGGCATCGCGTCGGCCACCATCCAGGGGGATTTGGTAGATGACGCCCGCCGGGCTGCTGGCGGGCGGGTCTGTCTGCTGTACGACCCCTTGAGCTCGTGCCGGCCCAGCCAGAGATACGACCGTCAAAGCCACCGCCCCCAGAGCGCTAACGAACGAGGCAGACCTCATGGCGACGAATCTAGATCAGCCGCCGCGCCCCGATGTGGCGAACTCGTTGCTTTTCGGCGACGAGCTGAACGCGCGTGAGCGGGTGGACGGCGAGACGCGGGCGGGCTCGATCTGGCTTGTGCTCGGGCCGATCGTGTTCGTACTCGCGCTGCTCGTGCTCGCGACGGCCTACTCGGGCGCGTTCAACGTGCGTCAGTGGGCGCCGCCGACGCTGTTCGTGCTGTTCATGCTGCTGACGCTGGTGTTACGCGGAGGCGGGGCCCGGCTGCCCGACCGCTGGGTGGCGCTGGCGCTGGCGGGCGCGTGGGGGCTGGCGATCTGGGCGGCGCTGTCGGCCACTTGGGCGGCGTCTGCCGACGAGGCGCTGCAGGGGGCTGGGCGGCAGGCGATGTACGCAGCGATCCTCACGCTGCCGTTCGTGGCGGTGGGCGATCTGCGCGCGCTGCGCGTGGCTGCTCGCGGCGTGGTCGCGGGGATCGCGCTGATCGCGGTGTACACGCTTCTGCGAACGCTGCTGGACGGCTCGTCGATGTTCCTCGCCGGGCGGCTCAACGACCCGGTCGGCTATCGCAACGCGACCGCGCTGCTGTTCTGCATCGGGTATTGGCCGCTGGTCGTGTCGGCCGCGGCTCGTGGGCGCGGTCGCGCGCTGCGCGCGGGCTGCTTCGCGCTCGCCGAGCTGATGCTGGGGCTGGCGTTCCTCACGCAGTCCAGGGGCGTGGTGCTCGGGCTGGGCTGCGGTGCGCTGGTCGCGCTCGCGCTCGGGCCCGACCGCGTGCGGCGCGCGTGGCTGGCGCTGCTCAGCTTCGTGCTGCTGGCGGGCGCGGCGCCGTGGCTGCTGCGGCCGTATCACGCGTTCACGGCGCCGGGGCGGTTCGTGGCGGACTACGACATCGCGGTTGCCGGGTGGGCGCTGCTGGCGCTGGTCGGTGTGAGCCTGACGGTGGGGTTCCTGCTGGCGGTGTTCGACACCGGGCTGCGCCCGGCGAGCCCCGCGATGAGCCGCGTGCGCGCGGCCGCGCGCATCGGCCTGTTGGCGGCGCTGATCGGCGTGCTGGCGGGCGGCCTGGTGGCGGTGCACGGCGATCCCGGGCATGAGCTGCAGGCCAAGTGGAGCCAGTTCAAGAGCCTCGAGCTGACGAGCACGTCCGCCACGCGCTATTCCTCGACCGGAGGTCAGCGCTACGACCTATGGCGGGTGGCACTGAATGAGCTCCGCGCGCATCCGCTGGGAGGGGTCGGCGAGGGGTCGTATTCGTTCTCCTACTATCGCCTGCGCCACACCAATCGCAACCTCGACGACCCCCACGGACTGCTGTTCCAGCTCGGCGCCGAGCAGGGCGTCGTCGGGCTGCTGCTGCTGACGGCGATGTTGGTGGGCCTCGCCGGCTCGCTGCGTCGCTGGTGGCGCGCCGCCCCGCTGCAGGTGCGCCGCAGCGTGTGCGGGTTGAGCGCGGCCGGCGCGACGTTCCTCGGTCAGTCACTGGTCGACTGGATGTGGCGCATCCCGGGGCTGACGGCGCTGGGGCTGATGTGCCTGGCGGTGGCAGCCGCGCTGCTCGCACGCTCAGCGGCGGAGGGCGGTGCGAGCGTGCAAGGCCGGACGACGTCCGTGAGCCCGCGGGCGCTCAGGCGGGCGTTCGGCCATGGCCGCCCGGCGGCGTCTGCGCGGGTGGGGGTCGCTGGGCGGATCGTGCTCGCGGCGCCATTGCTCGCCGCGGCTGCGCTGATCCTCAGCCTGTATCTCTCGGATGCGTACATCCGCAGCGCACGGGCGCAGATCGGCCGCTCACCGACAGCCCAGCTCGCCGCGGCACGCACAGCCGCCGGGTTGGATCCGTGGGCGGTGGATGCTCATTTCCTGCAGGCGTCGGCGCTCGAGACGCTCGGCAGACGCGCGCAGGCGCGGCGCCAGCTGCAGGACGCGCGGCGGCTGGAGCCGGCCAACCAGGTGCCGCTCGGGCTGCTCGGCGACTTCGAGGCGCGTGGGGGCGACTTCGCCGCGGCGCGTGCCTACTACGCGCGCGCGCTAGCGCTCGATCCGCTCGACGTGGGGCTGCGCCAGCTGGCGCTCAGTGGTGGGAAGCCGTCAGGCTCGTGAGCAGTTCGTGCCATTGGCCGACCGCGGTGGCTCGGTCGAAGTGGCGCGCGCACGCGCGCGCTTGCTCGCCCATCGATATGACCTGCTCGGGCGCGGCGTGAAGCTCGCGGAACGCCTGCGCCAGGGCGTGGGGATCCTCGGGGCTCACAGCCAGCCCCACCCGCTCGCGCCGCACGAGCTCGGCGGCCTCACCGCGTGCGGCGACGATCGCCGGGCGTCCGGCGGCGAGCACCTCGAACAGCTTGGTGGGCAGCGCGCCGCTGAAGATCGGGCGGTCACGCAGGGCGATCACGCCGGCGTCGGCGTCGCCGTAGAGCAGCGGGATGCGCGCCGGCTGGACGGCGCCGAGCAGCTGAACGTGGGCGAGGCCGTGCGCGGAGATCTGTGCGCGCAGCGCTTCCGCGTCTGGCCCGGCGCCGGCGATTCGCAGCTCGACGATCTCCGGTCCGGCGAGTGCCGCGGCGTGGACCAGCGTGCCGAGGCCCTGCGCCATTCCCAGCGTGCCGGCGTACAGCACGCGCAGCGGAGCGCCCGCGCGCGGGCGCGCTCGCGGGACCGCGGCGAAGCGCTCGACATCGACCGCTGGCGGGACGTGCCGCACCTTCCCGGCGGCCTCGGGACGGTCGCGCAGACTGTCGAGGATTCCCTGCGTGGGGGCCGCGATCAGGGCAGCTTGTCGGTAGCAGTGGCGCGCGAGCGCATGGGCGCCGGCGCTGGCATTGGGGTTGCGCAGCGCGCCGAGGTCGATCGCGCTCTCGGGCCACAGGTCGGACACGTTGAGCGCCAGCCGCGCGCGTTTGCGGCGTGCGTAGGCAACCCCGGCGGCCGCTGTGAACAGCGGCGGCGTCTCGGCCAGCACGACGTCTACGGTGCCGCTCAGCGCTGCGGTCGCGACGGCGCTGGCGGCGAAGACGGTGTGACTAGCCACGCGCCGCGCGAAGCCGCGGTTGGGGGTGGGGTAGACGAGGCTGCGCAGCACTTGCACGGCGCCGTCATGCTCCTTGTGCCAGAGCCGATTGCGGTAGGGGGCTGCGACCACGCCGGCGGGGTAGTTCGGGAAGCCGGTGTGAACGGTCACTTCCACCCCGCGTGCGCTCAGACCCTGCGCGAGCGCGGCGATGCGGGCGGGTGCGGCGCCGAGCTCCGGCGGGTAGTAGTGGGTCAGCAGCAGGACGTGCATGAGCCCGCAGGATGAGCCGACGCGGATGTTGACGCCGGCGCGCGAGCGGGAGCCGGAAGCGGAAGCGGAACGGCTCGCACGCGTGTACGCCAGCTACCGCGAGGATCCGCGTAGGCGCCGCGCCTGGAGCAGCGGGAACGCTGGCAACGCCGGCATGCGCGAGGAGGTGCTGCGCACGCTGTTCGAGCTGGTGCCGAGCGCGCTGGAGGGTGAGCGCCAGCTGCTCGACGCCGGCTGCGGGACGGGCCGGTGGCTGGCTCGCCTACGCGATGAGGGCGTCGCGGCCAGCCGGTTGGTGGGCGTCGAGCTGCTGGAGCAGCGCATCGAGGCGGCGCGCGCGCGTGTGCCCGGAGCGCGGGTGCTTGCGGGCGACGTGCGGCGCCTGCCGCTCGCCGACGGGAGCTGCTCGCTGGTGATGCTGTTCACCGTGCTGTCGGCCATGGGCTCTTCAGCAGGCGTCCGGGCGGCCCTCGGCGAGGCCCGCCGGGTGCTCGCCCACGAGGGGGCGATCGCGATCTGGGAGCCGCGTGTGCCGACTCCCAACTCCCACACCCGCCTGATCCGCATGTCCACGCTGCGGGCCGCGCTCGGTGACGAGCTGCAGGTGCGCTCCGTCACGCTCGCTCCGCCGCTCGCCCGCAGGGCCGGTCGCGCGTATGAACAGCTGGCGCGGATTCCCGTCCTGCGCACGCATCGGCTCGTGGTCGCCCGGTACTAACTTCACGCGTGCCGTCGCCGGCGCATGAAGAGCTGGTGTTGCGGCCGGAACTGGCGCCGCAGCCGGCGTGCGGCGCGCAGAAGGGGCTGCATCGACAGCGGGCGCCGCGCGACGGTCCAGCTTCGCGTACAGCCCAAGCAGCCGCTGCTGCTCGCGGGACCAGCTCAGTTCCTGTGCCGCCTCGGTCAGGCGCGCGCGCAGCCCCGGGTCGCGGCAGGCGCTGAGGGCGTCGCCCAGCGCCCGTACGAGGCCAGCCTGATCGCCGGGCGTGACGCACCAGCCGAGTCCGTGCTGCTGCACCAGCCGCTGGGTCTCGGGCAGCGCGCTGGCGACGACCGGGACGCCGGCGGCGACGTACTCGAACAGCTTGTTGGGCAGCGCCAGCCGGTGGTTCTCACAGGTGTCCTGCAGCAGCGTCACGCCGACGTCGGCTTCGGAGGTGTGGGCGAGCAGGTCCTCGAGCGGGACGCTGCCGAGCAGCGATACGCGCTCCTGCACGCCGAGGTCCTTGATCAGGCCGCGCAGCTTGACGCCGTAGCCGGGCTCGGGGTCGCCGAGGAAGGCGAGTCGTGCTTGTGGGAGCTCCTGCATCGCCGCGACGAGCGCTTCACAGCCGCGGTCGGGAGCCGGTGCGCCCTGGTGCAGGATCAGCGGTGTGTGCCGGTCGATGCCCAGTCGCTCGCGCAGCCGGCCGCGTCCATTGGTGCGCAGCGCGGTGACGTTGCGCACGACCGCGGGCGTGCTCGACAGGCGGTAGCGCACGCGCAGACGCTCGGCGATCCCGTCCGAGACGGTGATGACGCCTGCGCAGCGCGGGACTGCGAGGCGCTCGATGCTCGCTACGAACCAGGTCCACGCACGCTCGCGGTAGGGGACGCTGGTGGCCAGCTCGTGCGAGTCGTACACCAGACGCGCGCCTGTCAGCTGGGCGCCGACGATGCCCGGCAGCAGCATCGCCGCGTCGTGGGCGTGCACGACGTCCGGGCGCAGGTGCAGCTGCCAGCCCACGAACCAGGCGAGGAATGCGATCCGGTAGAGGTTGAATGGCAGCCGCCGTGCCAGCCAGCGCGGGGGTTGGCAGGAGCGGCGGGTGAAGCCGTCGAGCATCGCCGTGCCGCCGGGCACCGGCGCGAGCTCGAGCAGCGTGACGCGATAGCCGGCGGCTGCGAGCGCGCTCGCTTCGCGGCGCACGCGCGAGTCGAACTCGACCGACTTGTGCAGCAGCATCACGATGTGCATCGGCGGCTCAGCTCCGCCCCGCTCAGCTTCCGCTGCCGCTGGCTAGGGCGAAAGTCAGCACGAGCAGCGCGCAGCCGCCCAGCAGCAGCGTCGCTTCCACACGCCGGGCGCGCGCGCCGACACCGGTGCGGCTCAGCGCTTTCACGAGCGGCACGAGCGCGGTGCGCGCCAGCAGGCGTGCGTCGTCGCGGAGCGTGCGTGTGCGGATGTACTGCAGGTCGATCTCCAGCTTGCGCGGCATGATCTGCTCTTCGTAGTAGCGCAGCGGGTCCTGCTGCAGGCTCAGCAGGTGCGACTCGCTGGCGTACTCGACGGCCGCCGGGCCTGTGATGCCGGGCAGCACACGCAGGATCTCCATGTACTCGCGCGGGTAGCGGCTGACGAACTCGGGCACTTCGGGGCGCGGGCCGACGAGACGCATCTCGCCTTTGAGCACGTTCCAGAGCTGCGGCAGCTCGTCGAGCTTGGTGACCGCGAGGAAGCCGCCGATCGGGGTGAAGCGCTCGTCCTGTCCGACCGTGAGCGGTCCGCCCGCTGCGCTGCGGCGCATCTTGCGGAACTTGAGCATCTGAAAGTCGCGCCCGTCGCGCCCGACGCGGGTGGAGCGGAAGAAGACCGACCCGGGCGAGTCGAGGTAGATCAGCAGCGCTGTCACCGCGCCGACCACGAGCGCGGGCACGGCCACCAGCAGGCAGACGCCGAGATCGAAGGCTCGCACGGCGCGCGAGTCGCGTGGCAGCACCAGTGTCGCCACGGCCGGTGTTGCCACGGGAACCGGACTCGGCCGGATCACCGTCGCTGTGCGTTGCCCCGTCACAGGCGGGATGCTCGTCGTTGAGTCAGAGGTTACGTGTGACCATTGGGTGAAGTGAGCAGGACACGACAGGCTCCTGCCTGCCATCACATCTTGTTCACACCTGACGTGGGAGTCTCACCGATTCTCCTCGGGTGCGCACTCTTGTCACAGGCTGCGCGGGCTTCATCGGCTCGCATGTCACCGAAGCGCTGCTCGAGGCGGGGCACTCGGTGGTGGGTATCGACTGCTTCAACGACAACTACGGGCGTGAGCAGAAGCTGACCAACCTCAAGCACGTGCGTGAGTGGAACGACTTCGAGTTCGTGCCGATCGATCTGAGCCGCGGGGATCTGCTGGAGTTCGTCCACTCCACCGACGTGGTGTTTCACCTCGCGGCCGAGCCGGGCGTGCGCTCCAGCTGGGGGTCGCGCTACAGCCGCTACATCCAGAACAACGTGCTGGCCACCCAGCAGTTGCTCGAGGCTAGCCGCGACGCGCCCGCGCTGCGGCTGGTGCTCGCGTCGTCCTCGTCGGTGTACGGTGAGGGCTCTCCAGCACCGAGCACCGAGGAGTCCGCGACGCGGCCGATCTCCCCTTATGGGCAGACCAAGCTCAGCGCCGAGCAGCTCTGCGATCTGTACCGGCGCGAGCTCGACATGGACATCGTGAGCTTGCGCTACTTCACCGTCTTCGGTCCCCGCCAGCGGCCGGACATGGCGTTTCACAGGTTTCTGCGCGCGGCGCTGCGTGACGAGCCGATCACGGTGTTCGGCGACGGCGGGCAGAGGCGTGACTTCACCTACGTCGCCGACGTGGTGGCGGCGACGCTGGCCGCGGGCATGGCCAAGACGCTGCCGGAACGGGTGTTCAACATTGGCGGCGGGGCGCCCGCGACGCTCGCGCACACGCTCGAGGTGATCGAGGAGCTCGTTGGCAGACGGCTGGAGGTCCAGCACGCGCCGCGCAAGCACGGCGATGTCCGCGACACCTCCGCCGACACCGCTCGCGCCCGGCGGTTGCTGGGGTTCTCGCCGCGGACGAGCCTGGAGCAGGGGCTGTGGGCTGAGCTCGCGTGGGTGACGGAGCGGATCGTCAAAGGTGTTTGCGAGCCAGCGCTGTGATCACTTCGGAGCTCGTGCTGTGAGGCTGCAGGGGTTGGCGCTTTGAAGGTTCTGCTGACGGGGGCGGCCGGGCTGATCGGGCAGGCGACGGCGCGGCTGCTGCACGAGTGCGGGCACGAGGTGCTGGCGACCGACCTGCGGCGGATGCCGGCGGGCGTCGGTCCATTGCGCTGGCAGCGCTTGGATGTGCGCTACGGAGGCCGGGTGAGGTCGACGTTCGAGGCATTCCGGCCGGAGGCGGTGGTGCACCTCGCGGCGAAGCACTTCATCCCTGACTGCAACCGCTTTCCGGTGGCGACGCTGCACACGAACGTGCTCGGCACCCAGAACGTGATCGAGGGGCTGCGCGACCTCGTGGGGGTGAAGCTGGTGCTGGCGTCCTCGGCGGCTGTGTACGGGCCGTCGCGGCGGCCGCTGCGCGAGACCTCGAGGCTCGCTCCAGATGACATCTACGGGATGTCGAAGCTGACCGACGAGCGTCTGTGCGAGCTGGCGGCGCGTCAGCAGCCCGACCTGGCGATCGTGGCGCTGCGCCTGTTCAACACGATCGGCCCGGGTGACCCCAACCCCCATCTGATCCCGCGGCTGGTGAGCGAGCTGTGCCGGGGCGCGGCACGGGTGCGCCTGGGCAACCTGGCGAGCGTGCGCGACTACGTGTACGTGGAGGACGTTGCGCATGCGATCCACGCGGCGCTCGAGCATGCGCCGGGCGGGTTCACGATTGCCAACGTGGGCACGGGCGTAGGGCGCTCGGTGGGTGAGGTCATCAGCGTGTTCGAGGCACAGCTCGGCAGGTCGCTTGCGGTGGTCTCGCAGGCGACGCAGCGCCGGGCGGTTGACCGGCCGTTCCTGGTGGCTGATCGCAGCCGCGCGCGCGAGCTGTTCGAGTGGGAGCCGCGGGTGTCGTTCGAGGCTGGCATCGCGCGCACCCTGTCCGCGGCGGGGCTGCTGCCAGCGCCAGTGTCGGCGGCGTCGCCCGAGCTGCAAGCGATGGCGCTCGCCTGATGGCGATCACTGAACGCGTGCTGCTCGCGGGCGACTTTCCCGAGCGTCCGCCGCTGGTGGTTGGCGGCATCCAGGCGGTGACCTGGCAGCTGGCGAATGCGGTGGCCAAGGTCGGCGACTTCGAGGTCCATGCCGCGTCGTGTGAGCGCTACTGGCAGACGGCCCCGCCTGCCCGTCGCTGGCGCCGGCGCCTGGAGGGGTGCACGGCGCACTACCAGCGCTCGCCGCGGCGGCTGCCGCATGTGGTGTGTGCTTGGACTACGGATGCTGAGTACGTGCGCGCTCAGATCCGCGCGGTGCGCCCGCGACTCGTGCACGCGCATGGGCAGAGCGGCTACGCGATCGGCGCGATTCGCAGCGGCGTGCCCCATGTGGTCACGCCGCACGGAATGCTGGCGCACGAGAAGCGGGCGCCTGTCGGCGCCGCGGCGTTGAGCGGCGAGCGGCTGCGCGAGGCGCTGTGGCGGCGGACCGAGGACTGGTGCTTGGCGCGGGCGCGGCATGTGATCGTGATCAGCCCGTATGTGCGTGAGCTGATCGCGCCGCGCACGCGCGGGCGGCTGCATGAGATCCCCAACCCGGTCGATCCCGACTTCTTCGAGCTGGAGCGCGTCGAGCAGGCCGAGCCGGTGCTGTTGACGGTCGGCTGGCTGAACGCGCGCAAGCGCCACGAGCTGATCATCGCCGCGTTGGGGCTGGTGCGCGAGCGCGTGCCGGGCGTGCGCCTGCGGATCGTCGGCAACGTGGAGGGCGGCGACGAGCGCCAACTCACGCGCTTGCGGCGGCTGACTGCAGAGCTCGGCCTGAGCGAGGCGGTGCAATTCCTGCACCGGGTCTCCCAGCAGGAGCTGCTGGAGGAGTACCGGCGCGCGTCGGTGTACGTGCATGCGGCGGCGGAGGAGAGCTCGCCGGTGGCGGTTGCGCAGGCGATGGCCGCCGGGCTCGGGCTGTGCGCGGTGGAGATCCCCGGGCTGCGGCACATGTTGCAGCCAGATCTCACCGGGGTCTTCGCGCGTGAGCCGACGCCCGCGGGGCTCGCGCGTGCGCTGGTGGACGTGCTCTCCGAACGCAGCGTCGCGCGGTCGCTGGGCGCGCGTGCTCGCAGCGACGCGCGTGCAAGCTTTCACCCCGCAAGCGTGGGCGCACGGACGACCGAGCTGTATCACGAGGTCATCGCTGAGGCGGCCTGCTGATGGAGACCGCGGAATCCCAGATGACGCTGCGCGAAGTCGCGCAATTGCTGCGCCGGCGCGCTGCGGTGGTGGTGTTAGTGACGCTGCTGACGCTCGCTGGCGGTGTCATCGTCGCGGTGACTCACGCCAAGCGCTACCAGTCGCAGGCGAAGGTGGTGCTGACCCCGATCCTCAGCAGCCGGCTGACGTTCATCCCGGCGCAGGACAGCCTGCAGGCGCTGATCAACGCCTATGCCGAGACCGCGCGCTCGCGCGCGAGCGTGCAGGCCGCCGAGGCTGCGCTGGGCCGCCCGCTGCACGGCACGGCGACGGCGTTTACCCAGGCCGGCGACAACAGCGTTACGGTGGCGGTGACGTCGGCGACCGCGCAGACTGCACGTCAGGACACGGTCGCGCTGCTGGGGGTGTTCGAGGCGGCGATGGCGCACAACGCGTTCTTCAGCGTCAGCCTGATCTCGCCGCCGTCGCTGCCGTCCAAGCCGGTGCAGCCGCGACCGCCGCTGATCGTCGGCTCGGCGGCGGTGCTCGGGCTCGTGCTCGGGGTGCTGTGTGCCGCGCTGGTTGACTATGTGCGTCGCAGGGAGCCGGGCGAGCTGGCAGGCGAGCCGGTGTGAAACGCCTCGGGGAGGGCGAGCCGATCCGGGTGACGCACGTCATCTCGGGGCTCGAGCTCGGCGGGGCGGAGATGATGCTCTACAAGCTGCTCAGCTCGATTGACCGCGCTCGCTTCGAGCCTGAGGTGATCTCGCTGTCGAGCTTCGGGCCGCTCACGTCGCGGATCGCGGCACTGGGAATCCCGGTGAGCGCGCTTGGCATGAGCCGGGGGCGGGTGCAGCTGCGTCCGCTGGGCCGGCTCGCACGGCGTGTGGCGGGTGAGCGCACGCACGTGGTGCACACGTGGATGTACCACGCCGACCTGCTGGGTGGAGCGCTTGCGCGGGCGCTGGGCGACGCGCGCGTGCTGTGGGGTGTGCGCGGCAGCCTCGATCCGCGGCTGAGCAAGCGCAGCGCCCAGCTCGTGGCGCGCGCGTGCGCGGCTACCTCCCATCGCGTGCCGGATCGGATCGTGTCCTGCTCGCAGCGGCTGCTGGAGATGCACGCCGATCTCGGATACGCGCGCGAGCGGATGCTGGTGATCCCCAACGGCTTCGACCTGTCGTGGTTTCGGCCCGAGCCGGCACGGCGGGTGGCGATGCGCGCGTGCCTCGGCGTGGGCGAGCGCGAGCTGCTTGTGGGGGTGATCGGGCGCTTCCACCCTCAGAAGGATCATCGCTCGTTCGTCGAGGCCGCCGGTGTGGTCGCCAGCGCGCGTCCAGACGCGCGCTTTCTGCTGTGCGGCCCTGGCGTAGACGGCGAGAATCGCGAGCTTATGGGTTGGATCTCCGCCGCCGGGATCGCCGATCGCTGTGTGTTGACCGGAGCGCTCGAGGACCCGCGCGGGGCGCTGAACGCGCTCGACCTGCTGGTCTGCTCGTCGTCCTTCGGCGAGGGGTTCCCGAACGTGCTGGGTGAGGCGATGGCGTGCGGCGTGCCGTGTGTCACGACCGACGTGGGCGACGCGGCTGCGATCGTCGCCGACACCGGCCGCGTGGTGGGGGTGTCCGATCCGGATGCGCTCGCGCACGAGATCCTTGCGTTGTTGGAGCTGTCGAGCGAGGAGCGTGCTCGGCTCGCGGGCGCGGCGAGATCGCGAGTGGAGGAGCAGTTCGAGCTCGCGAGCGTGACGCGCCGCTTCGAGGAGCTGTATCTCGAGGTCTGCCTGCAGGCGCTCTGAGCGCTGGCCGCGCCACCCGCGCCGGTCGGGTTGGCCGCGCCGTGCCGTGCCGCGCGCGCCGGTCGGGTTGGCCGCGCCGTGCGGTGCCACCCGCGCCGGTCGGGTTGGCCGTGCCGTGCCGCGCCGCGCGCCGCTCGCGCCGCCCATCCCCCGCGGGGGCTCAGCGTGCTCGCGCGTATGCGTAGAACGCGGGCTTCGCCTGCCCGGTGGCTGTCAGCAGGCCCTCGGTCAGATGGCCCGCGACGCTCAGCGGCTCGTCCAGCAGCTCATACCAGCCGAGGCCGGCGACGTATGGCGCCGAGTCGGCGAGCTTGAAGGCCGCGGTCACCCACTTCGCCTGCGTGCGGCTGCTGACGTAGAAGTCGAACGCGCGGTTGGATGTGCCGCTGGAGATCGAGAACTCCGACAGCCACAGCTTCGGGACCGGCCCGTGGTGGGCATAGGTGCTCTTGAGCGAGCGAGCGAGCGTGTCGACGTCGTTGATGTCGCGCACCGCCGCCGAGTAGGGCGCTTCGGCGAGGTTCGGGTAGCGCGTCGAGTAGGGGTTGTGCCCGTAGAAGTCCATGTGCGGTGGCGTGCCGTCCGGCAGGCGCAGCCAGCGCAGGAAGTCGCCTGTCGAGACCTCGCCGACCGTGTAGGTCATGCCGCCGATCACCATGTTCAGTGGGCTGATGGCTTTCAGCGCGCGGTAGGCGGAGTCCAGCAGCAGCGCGTAGCGCCGTGGGCCGACCGGCGAGTTGGGCGGCATCGGGTTGAAGTTGCCGATGCGCGTGATCTCGCCCCAGATCATCCAGTGGTGGATCGTCGGGTAGCGGCGGCTGGCGGCCTGCATGAACGCTGCGTAGTCGGCGGGGTCGTCCGGAGCCCAGGACTGGTCCCGGCCGCCGTTGGCCCAGCTCGGGGTGCTGCGCACCATCACCGCCAGCTGAATGCCAGCCGCCGCGGCTGCGGCGGCTGTCTGATCGAGCGCGGCGGGCCAGCGGTAGGCCGGATCGGCCGGATTGCCCGCATCGCCAGGACGCGTCCGCGCGGTGGCGGCCCAGCTCAGCTGCAGCTCCAGCACTTGTACCCCGAGCTTGCGGTAGATGGGGAACGCCGAGCTGCCATCGGGCATCGTCGCAGGCCCCCAGATCATCTTCAGCGGGTGGTTGCGTGTGTGCGGACGCGCGCTGGCGAGCGCTGTGAATGTGAAAGTGAGGACGCAGGCGCACAACGCCGCGCCGATCAAGCGCACGGGCAGGCGGGGAGCTGATCGCGGCTTGCGGCCGCGCTGAGGCGAATCGTGGTCGTGCGAGTGCGAGCGCGTGTGCGTGTGCAAGTGCGAGTGCGAGTGCGAGTGCGAGGCTACAGCGATCGGGCAATGCTAGGCGCCGGCTCCTCACCGCGGAAGTACGCTCGCCGATTGTTCACAACTCGCTGGCGCGGCCCCTCCAAGATGGCGCCGGATGGCGAGGTTGATCTGTTTGCTCGGCTGCCTGTTCGCGCTGTTCGCGTGTGCTGGCGAGGCGCTGGCGCTCGCGCGTGGTGATGCGCCGGCCGCGCAGCCGCGGTCCGTCGCGGTGTCCCGGCTCGCTGTGTCGCTGCGCTGGAGCGCGGCGCCGGCGCGCGCGGTGTACGTGGCAGGCCGCTCCCAGCCGGCACGGCTGCCGATCAAGCCGCACGGGGCTTACCGAAACCTGTCCGTGCACGGGCTCACATGGACGGGCTGGGATCAGCCGGTGACGAGCGCCAGCGGTGTTTTCACCTACCAGTTCTGTCTGACCGAGAGCTGTGCCGTGTCGCCGTTCTACGACGAGCCGGTGGTGGTGACGCTGAGTGCTGTCAAGCGCTGCGGGCGGCGGCTGTCTTACACCCGGCTTGCGTTGAACGTCAACGGGTCCACGCCCGACTCGAGCTTCAAAGGGTTCCGGACGAGCGCCGGAGCCTGCCGGAAGCGAGCGTGAGGCGCGCGCTGAGCGTCCGCGCGAGAGCTCGTCCACGTGCTCGGTCGCGCGGCTCGATGCCGCCCACCAGCACGAAGACGACGGCAGCTGCCGCGAGCCCGAGCGCTGGCGCGAGCACGAGTGCGGGGATGCGCGTGAGCGCGAGCGCGAGCAGCCGGCTGACACCAAACCCGGTGGCGCCCGCGAGCGTGAGCGCCAGCAGCTCACGCGTGCGCCACAGCTCGCGCAGCGCCGACGCGCCGTCGAGCACCCGTGGCAGGCCGGCGGCGAGCGGGGCCAGCTGGGCGCACGCGCCGATCAGCATGCCGGCGCCCATGCCGCTGACGCCGTAGAGCAGCGTCAGCGGTACTGCGGCGAGCAGCGTGACGAGCACCCTCAGCAGTCCGTACAGCGAGCTCAGCAGCGCGCGCTCGTCGGCGAACAGCGCGTGTGACTGCAGCGCGGACAGCGTCATCACACCGGGCACGAACACGAGGTAGGCGAAGGCGTCCGCGCCGTGCGCGAAGCCAGCTCCGTAGACGCTCATGATCGGGGTCGCCGCGCCGGCGGCGGCCGCGGCCGGCAGCAGCATCGCGACCGCGGCGTAGCGCAGCGAGTCGACCAGCGCGCGGTCGAAGCCCGCCGGGTCGCCCGCTTGTCGGCGTTCGACGAGCGTCGGGAACAGCAGCTCGGTGATGCGGTAGTTGAGCTCCAGGCCGCGCCGGGCGATCATCCAGGCGCGGCTGTACGCCCCGACGGTCTGCACGGAGGAGAGCGAGCCGAGGATCCACGCGCCGGACTCGTCGCTGGCGCCTTCGGCCAGGAACCCGGGGGCCAGCTTGATGCCGAAGCGCAGCAGCTCTGGGAGCGTCGTGAACCCGTGGCGCAGCTCGGCGGTGCTGACGCGCAGGCGCATGAAGCTGGTGCTCGCGCTCAACCGCTGGATCAGCGACGTCGCCCACGACCCGTACCAGGCGATGATCAGCCCCCAGATCGTGGGCAGCGCCGAGCTGAGGGCGATCGCCGCGAGCAGATACACGAGGGCTTGGTGGAATCTGCACCAGAACAGCGCGCGTCCGGCGCGAAAGGCGCCGAGCACCGTGTCGAGGTTCCAGCAGGTGTTGACGAACAGCAGCGAGCCGGCGAGCATCACCGCGGCCGGGAGCACCAGCCGTGGGTGGTTGATCGGTCCGTTGAACAGCACCCACGTGAGCAGTCCGGCCAGCACCGAGACGACGGCTGTGAGCAGCGTGGAGAACGTGAGCACGGCTGCGAACAGCCCGGTGATGCGGGCATCGCGCGGTTGCAGCGCGGTGAGCGCGCGCATCAGCGCTGGCTGCTCGCGCACGGTTGACAGCAGCCACACGGCCGCGGCGGGAGCGCCCGCGAGCGCGTATTCGCCGACCACGGTGATGCCGTACAGACGTGCGATCACCACGCTCGCGACGAGGCTGAGCAGGGCGCTGCTGGCGAAGCTGAAGGCGCCGAACCCGAGGCTCTTGCCGTAGGAGTCGCGCGCGGCGGGGTGCGTGTCCAGGGGGTTCGCCAGCCGCGTGTTCGATTGCGGTATGGCGGGAGGCTGCTCTGGCGTGGGTACGTTCATCGATTCACATCATGTCGGTGCTCTGGAGGTCAATGGAGACCGTCGTGTGAAAATGTGAATCGGCTGTGAAACGCGGTGTCGAGCGTGGGTTCGCGCCATATTCTGCGTCGATGGTGGCGAGCTCGAGTGACAGCCGCGTCGAGCGCACGGCGCGGCGCTGGACCGGAGATCGGCGCAGCGCGCGGGAGCTGCGCGAGCACTATGCGATCGAGCGCGGGCTGGCGCGGCGGCTGTTGCATGCTTCCAGCGCCGAGCGCACGGCGCTGTATGTGGACGTGTACGACGAGTTGTTCCGCCGCATCCCTCACCATCCGCAGCTGCGCCGGCGCGACTCGGCCGAGCGCCGGGCGCAGGTGGAGCGCGAGCTGCTGTTGCTCGCGCCGCTGTTGTCTACGGAGAGCGTGTTCCTCGAGCTCGGCGCTGGCGATCTCGCGCTGTCCGCGCGGGTGGCGCGGCTGGGCGCGGAGGTGCATGCGGTCGACGTATCCGTCGAGATCGCGGGCTCGCGGCCAGGTGAGCGGGTGCCCAACCTGCATACGCACCTGACCGACGGCCGCGAGCTGTCGCTTACGGACGCGTGCGTCGACGTGGCGTACAGCAATCAGCTGATGGAGCATCTGCACCCAGACGACGCGGCGGCGCAGCTGCGCGAGATCGTCAGGGTGCTGCGCCCTGGCGGCGCGTATCTGTGCGTCACGCCGAATCGCCTGAGCGGCCCGTGGGATATCTCGCGGATGTTCTCCGCCACGCCCACCGGGCTGCATCTGCGCGAGTACACCTACGGCGAGCTGACGGCGCTGTTCGCGCGGGCTGGGTTCGATCGCTGCACGGCGCTGTTGCCGCTCGCGGGCAGGGCCCGGCGGCTGCGATGCACGCCGCTGATCGCCGCCGAGGGTGCGCTCGCGGCGTTGCCGTCAGGTGTGCGCCGGGCGGCTGTGCGCTCTCCGCTCGGCAAGCCGCTGAACTCGGTGCGGCTGCTGGCGCGCAAGCCGGGCTGACGGCGCCAGCGCGGCGATCAGCCAGAACGGGGTGCTCAGCTGGGCGCTGAAGAAGATGCCGCCGACGAGCGCGATCAGGAAGGCTGCCTGCAACGCGGTGCGCAACCTCAGCGCGCCGGCGCGCTCAGCTGTCGCGTCGCGCTCGCGATCCAGTTGCGCGCCGCGGCTGTGCGCACGGGCTGGAAGTTGCGCGCCGCGGCTGTGCGCACGGGCTGGAGTGAGCGCAGGGGAGATCTGCAGCCAGATCGTCACGAGGAACGCGAGGAACGCGGCGCTGGCGAGCGCGCCGTTCTCGGAGAGCATCGTCAGATAGGTGTTGTTGACCGACAGCTTCGATTCCAGCCCGGGCGCGTCGCGCGCGTAGTCGGGTCCGATCACCTGAAAGCTGGCCGGGCCGGCGCCGAACAGCGGATGGTCCTCCGCGATCCGCTCGGCGGCTGACCAGTAGGACTTGCGGAACTCCACGCTCGTGCTGAGGCTGTGCTGACGCACTTGCAGGTTCTGGGAGGTGCTGGCGGTGGAGATCGCGAGCACCAGCAGCGCCGTCAGCGCGGCGCTGACCACGGCGCCGGCGACTACGATCGGGGCTACCCGCCGAGCGAGCACCGCCCACGCGGCGGTGACGGCCAGCGCGACGAACGCGCCGCGCGAGGAGGCCCCGAGGATGCCGAGCGCCAGGCACAGCAGCCCGGCCCCCCACAGCCAGCGGCGCTGGCGTTCGACCATGAACAGGTAGGCCACCAGCGGGAGCACCGCGGCCAGGAAGTAGGCGAAGTCGTTCGGATCGCTGATCGGGCCGGATGCACGCGGCACGCTGCCGCCGATGAACTGCGTTGCGGCCCAGGCGGCGCCGACGATCGCGGAGAGCGCGAGCACGCGCAGCGCGCGCATGAACGCTGCGTGGCTGTCGATCAGCTGCACGATCAGGAACACGAACAGCGTGAGCGTCCAATAGCGCAGCGTTTCGGTGACGCTGAGGGTGCTTGGGGAGTTCACGCACAGCGACACGGTGACGGCGCTGCAGAGCGCGGCGGCGGCCCACAGCACCGGGGGAAAGCGCAGCGGCCGATCGGCGATCAGCGTGGTGCTGAGCACCGAGATCAGCAGCAGCGCTCCGACGAGCTTTGCGACGGTTAGGTTCTCCGTCGGGTAGCGCAGTGCGCCCTGCCACGGCAGGATCGCGATCAGCACGAGCATCAGCAGCTCGGCGCGCACGAGCACGAGATACGCGAGCAGCGCGCCGACCGGCAGCGCCCAGGGGATCAGCAGCGAGAGGTTCGTGAGCGCCACGGCGGAGAGCTAGCCCCGGGCGGGGTGCAGCCAGGATTGGAACATCAGCACTGTCCACAGGCGGTAGTGCCAGTTGCGCCGGCCGGACAGGTGCTCCAGCCAGTGGCGGGTGACCACCCCGGGGTCGACAAACCCCTGCTCGGACAGGCGCGCCGGGTCCAGCAGCTCCTGCGCCCACGCGCGCAGCGGCCCGCGCAGCCAGGCGGCGAGCGGCACCTCGAAGCCCTGCTTGGGGCGCTCGACGAGCGCGGGCGGCAGGTGGCGGTCGAGGATCGCTCGCAGCGGGCTCTTGCTCGTTCCCCCGGCGCGCATCTGCGCGGGTGTCAGGCGCCAGCTGAGCTCGACGACGCGATGGTCGAGCAGCGGCACGCGCGCTTCCAGGCTCGCGGCCATGGTCGCACGGTCGACTTTCGTGAGGATGTTGCCGGGCAGGTAGGTGAGCGAGTCGGCGAGCGCCATGCGCCCCGCCGCGTCCTCGCTTGCCAGCGCGTCGCGCGCGAGCGCGAACGCGGGGTGCATACCGGAGCTTCCGCCCAGCACCGGCGGCTTGGGCCAGTGCGCCATCAGGCGCTCGTAGACGCGGTCGCGGTCGGGCATCGCGATCACTTCGCCGAGCTTGCGCAGGCGGTCTCCGGCCAGTGTGTGAGCGGGTTGGCCGAGCATCGCGCCAAGCCGGTTGCCGGCGCCGACCGGCACGCGCCGGGTGGCGGCGGCCAGCGTTCTGCGGCCCTCGTGCGGCAGCCAGCCGACCGACTGCCAGGCGCGATCGGCCCATGCGTAGCGCGCGTAGCCGTGGAACAGCTCGTCGCCGCCGTCGCCGGCGAACGCGACCGTGACGTGGTTGCGCGCGAGCTGGGAGATCAGCAGCGTCGGCAGCACGGCGGGGTCGGCGAGCGGTTCATCCAGGAGCGCGCCCAGGCGCGGGATCGTGTCGAGCGCGTCGCGCTCGCTCACGCGCAGCTCGGTGTGCTCGCATTGCAGCTGCGCGGCGACGCGCGCCGCATGGGGTGCTTCGTCGAATGCCGGGTCTTCGAAGCCGACGGAGAACGTGCGCGCGGGGCGTCCGGAGCGCTCCTGCATCAGTGCGACGAGCGTGGAGGAGTCGACGCCGCCGGACAGGAACGCGCCCACTGGGACGTCGGCTTCCAGGCGGGTGGCGACGGCGTCGGCGAGCAGCTCGTGCAACTGCTCGACGGCGGCTGCGGAGTCGGCCGGGGTGAGCGCGGCGCGCCGCGAGCGAGCGACGTCCGGCAGCGACCAGTAGACGTCGGTGCGCGACTGCTGTCCGCCGGCGCCGATCGTCAGGCACTCGCCTGGGCCGAGCTTGTGAATGCCCTGCAGGATCGAGCCGGGCCCCGGAAAGTACCCGTAGCGGAAGTACTGCGACAGCGCGCGACGGTCGATCTGCTCGTGCAGCAGCGGGTGGCGGCGGATCGCTGCGAGCTCAGAGGCGAACACGAGCTGCGAGCCGGCGCGGCCGTAGTAGAGCGGCTTCTCGCCGAGCCGGTCGCGCGCGAGCACGAGCTCGCGCTCTTGCCGGTCCCAGAGGGCGAACGCGAACATGCCGTTGCAGCGGCGCAGGGCGTGCGGCACGCCCCAGGCGTCGATCGCGGCCAGCAGCACCTCGGTGTCGCCGTGGCCCTGAAAGCGCTCGCCGGCGCGCTGCAGCTCGGTTCTCAGCAGGCGGAAGTTGTAGATCTCGCCGTTGTAGCTGAGCACGTAGCGCCCACTGCTGGACAGCATCGGCTGGCTGGCCGCCGGCGAGCGGTCGATCACGGCCAGGCGCCGGTGTGCGAGCGCGACACCGGCCGGCGCGTCGACCCATGCTCCCTCGCCGTCGGGCCCACGGTGTGCGAGCGCGTCGGCCATCCGCTGGGCGCTGCGTGCGAGCTCCTGCTCACCGCTAGCGCGGGCGCAGTCGAGGATGCCTGCGATTCCACACACGCGCGTGCCGGCTGCCCGGGTTCAGCCGCTCGCGCGTACGTCGTAGACCAGGCGGCCGCCGACGCGTGGCTGCGGGGCTGGCGCATGGTCGCTGAACAGCGGCTCGTGGTCAATGGTGCTCTGGCGATGGCCGGCGAGCACCGCCCGCTTGGGAGCGGGTGCCGGCCGCTGTTCGGCGAGCACCCGCCGGTAGACGTGGTGCCAGCCGTCGACCATGCGCTGCGTGCCGAAGCGCGTGGCCCTGGCGCGTTGATCGGCCAGCAGCTCGGCTCTAAGCGTGGGCTCGGCGAGCAGCTGCCTGATCAGCATGACAGCGTGCTGCTCGGTTTCACAAAGCTGGCGGCTGTCGAGCAGCTCCCGCAGCGGGGGGATGTCGTGCGCCACCACGACCACGTCGCGTGCCATCGCTTCCAGAACTGACAGCGGCTGGCCGTCCCACGCGGTCCAGTGCAGATACAGCTGCGCTTGCTCGAGCTGGGCCAGCGCGTCGCTCCGCGGGATCCATCCGGTGATCGGGATGCCAGCGAAGCGCAGCCCGGTGGCATGCGGCGAGTTGGGCGGCAGGCCGCCGATCCAGCGCGAATCGGCGATATCGCGCACCTGGTGCAGGATGCGCGCGCACACGTCCGGCTGGCGCTGTGGGCTGATGCGGCCCATCGTCACGGCCAGGGGACGTGCGCGGGCGTTGCTGCGCGGGGCCACCGGCTCGTCCAGCTCGGGGATGCCGTTCCGTACGACCGCGACGCGTCGATGGCGCAGCTTGCGGCGCACGAGTTCCGCTTCGTCAGCTGAAACCGCGCCGATCAGCGTGACTCTGCGTGCGACGGCGGCTTCGATCAGCTGGAAGATGGCGCGGCGCGCCCGGGAGTGGTCGCGCATCTCGAACGAGTACCCGTGCGGCGAGTAGACGGTCGGCAGCGCGCGGCCCAGCGCGATTGCGCCCATCGCGCCTGCGAACGAGGAGTGCAGGTGGATCACATCCGGCTTCCAGTCCGCGGCAAAGCGCGTGAGCTGGCGCAGCGTACGCAGCTGGGCTGCGAGCGAGCGCTCGACCCAGGCCGTCTCGCACAGCTCGATCGCTGGCGTGAAGCAGCGGTCGAGGTCCTCCGGGGTCTCCGGTCGCCGGCCATACGCGATCGCCACCGCGTGACCTTCGCGGGCGGAGCGCTCGGCGAGCAGGCGCACCATCTCGAACACGCCTCCGCCGAAGGCCTCGACGATATGCAGGAGGCGCAGTGCTTGAGGGTTCGCAATGTGTTCGGTCACGGCGGCTCGCTTTGGACAGCAGGGCGAGCAAACCGTAGTCAGATGGGGTCCTGCCGATGTGAAGAATCAGCCAAGGAGATGGTCGGTGCAGAGATGGTGAAACTCGAGTGAACATTCAGTGAAGCACGTTGTTGGGCTCCGGTGAAGCGCGTCGCTGATGCGCGCATCGCGGGAGAGTTATTAACTCTTTCACAAGCTGTACGCAAGCTTGCCCTAACGTGGTGCGAAAGCTCATCCAAGCGCAGCGCACAGTGACGCGCTCCTAAAGAACGGATCTGAACAACATGAAGAAGCACGTCGTGTCGCTCCTGGTGATCGGCGCCGCCGTCGTGACAGCCGCGCCGGCTGTTGGCGCAGCGCCTGCATGTCAGCCTGGCCAGACGCCGGGGGCCGCTCCGCTGTACTGCGTACCGGCGTCGACGCCCGAGACGGCGACCGCGGCTTCACGCGGGACCTCGAAGGCGCTGTCGAAGTTGAAGCTCAGCCAGCTGCAGGCCAAGCAGCGGGTATCGCTGCCGGTGGTGTTCGCCGCTCCAGGCACACTGACCGTGACCGTGAGCGCGCGCTTGGGAGGCCGCACGGTGGTGATCGGCCGCGCGACGGCGACGAGCACGAACGCGGGCGCGGCAACGGTGAAGCTCGTGCTCTCGAAGGCCGGCAGGGCGGCGTTGAAGCAGCACCAGGGCGCGCTAACGCTGAGTGTGAGCGCGACATTCAAGCCGGCGGACGGCGGCGTGACAACGAAAGCGACGAGCAAGACCAAGCTGAGGTAGCAGCAGAGCCAAGCCGGAGGTAGCAGCAGAGCCAAGCCGAGGTAGCAGCAAGGCCAAGCTGAAGTAACAGCAGGGCCAAGCTGAGGTAGCGCTGTCAGGCTCCGGCGCCCCCGAACAGCGCCGGCCTGCTGCAAGGCAGGATGCACGGCGGCGCGGCTGAACGCCTAAGCTGTTCCGCCGGTGCATCCGATCTCCTATTTCCAAGCAGTGATCCTGGGTTTGACCCAGGGCGTGGCCGAGCCGTTCCCGGTGTCGAGCCTCGGTCACGCGGTGATCCTGCCGCGGCTGGCCGGCTGGCACATCCATCAGAACGACAAGTTCTTCCTGACGTTCCTGGTGGCGACGCACCTGGCGACGGCGCTCGTGCTGCTCGGGTTCTTCTGGCGGGACTGGGTGCGGATCGTGAGCGGCTTAGGGCGCTCGCTGAAGACGCGTGAGATCGCGGCGGAGGACAATGACGCGCGGCTGGGGTGGCTGCTGGTGGTGGGCACGATCCCGGCCGGGATCCTCGGGCTGGCGCTCGAGCACCCGCTGCGCTCGCTGTTCGCATCCGCCGCGACGGCGGCGGCGGTGCTGATCGTCAACGGCGTTGCGCTGCTCGTGTTCGAGCGGCTGCGCCGGCGCGCACCGGCGGCGGAGGATCACACGGGTGACGCTGACGTGCGCATCGCGCAGCTGAGCTGGCGCCAGGCGATCGCGGTCGGCACATCGCAGGCGGCGGCGCTGATCCCGGGCATCTCGCGGTCGGGGTTCACGATGGGCGGCGGGCTGCTGGCGGGGCTGTCCAACGAGGATGCGGCGCGCTACGGGTTCCTGCTGGCAACGCCGATCATCTTCGCGGCAGCGGCGCTGAAGCTGCCGCATCTGTTCGGGCCCGACGGCGACGGCGTGCGCGGGCCGGCGCTCGTAGCCGGGCTGTGCGCCGCGGTGACGACGTTCGCGGCGGTGAAGTTCCTGCTGAAGTACTTCGAGACCAACCGGCTGACGCCGTTCGGGGTTTACTGCGTCGCCGCCGGGGTCATCTCGACGCTTGTGTTCGCGCTCGGCGGGTAGGTCAAGCGGGAGGGGACGCGATGCCCACGCCCAAGAAGCCAGCGATCTTCGAGACGCGCAGCCATTCCTGGCGCGAGGTGGGGCTGCTGCGCCAGCTCAACCCGCGTGCGGTCAAGCGCGCGCGTCTGGAGGCGCTGCTGCTGGTGCCGCTGTTCGTTGGGGTGGTGCTGGTGTACGACAACCGCAAGGAGCTGCTTGGCGTGGATACGCCGGTGCGCGTGGCGGCGGTGATCGTGCTGCTGGTGCTTGGCTGGACGATCGCGCGCGACGTCGGGCGCGGGCTCGGACCGGCGCTGTTCAGGCGGCTGGACCCGGGCACGGCGGGCACCGTCGGGTTCCTGATCAGGCTGACGACGGTTGCGGTGGCGCTGCTGGTGGCGCTGCGGATCGCGGGCATCAACCCGCAGACGCTCGCCGTCGGCGGTGCGTTCACGGCGGTGATCGTCGGACTCGCGGCGCAGCAGACGCTCGGCAACGTGATCGCCGGCACGGTGCTGCTGAGCGCGCGGCCGTTTCAGGTCGGCGATCGCGTGCGGCTGCAGGGCGGCCCGCTGGCCGGGCAGATCGAGGGCATCGTGAGTTCGCTCGGGCTGCTGTACACCACGTTCGCGACTGGCGATGACTCGGTGATGGTGCCCAACAGCGTGGTGCTGAGCGTGGCGGTGCTGCCGGTGCGCGAGCCTGACGCGGTCAACCTGCGCGCGCGCCTGCGGCGCGGGATGACGCCGAGCGATCTGCAGGAGCTGCTCGAGCAGTCGCTGCAGACGCCGCTGCGCGACGCGCCGCGGATCACGCTGGAGGAGCTCGACGGCGACGAGGTGGTGGTGCGCATCTCAGCCACGCCGCGCATCGCTTCCGAGGGGCGTCACCTGGCGAGCGAGCTGCTGGCGATCGTGTCGGGTCAGACGCCGGCGAGCGACGCGCCCGCCGCGCCTGCTCGTCCCGCTGCGCCTGCTCGTCCCGCTTACCCCGACGCGCCTGCTCGTTCCGACGCGCCCGACGCGCCTGCTCGTTCCGACGCGCAGGACGCGCCTGCTCAGCCGTCCGAGCGCACGCCGTAGCGCAGGAACAGGTTTGACTCGCTTTCCATCACAGCGCGCAGCTCGAGCGCCAGCGGCGGGTCGAGATCGGCGCCGCTGAGAATGCGCAGCACTGTGCTGAGCGTGTCGCCGCCGGCGAGCTTCGGGGCGAGGCACAGGAACAGCTCGTCGACGAGCCCGGCGGCGAGCAGCTGTGAGTTCAGGTGCGGGCCGCCTTCGCACAGCACGGTGCGCACGGCGTAGCGCTCGTGCAGCTCGGTCATCGCGGCGGGCAGGTCGAGCAGGCCGTCGCGCGCAGCGCGGATGTACTGCACGTCGGCGCCGGTGTCTGGCAGGCTGGAGGCCGAGGAGGTGATGATCACCACGCGCGCGGCCGGGTCCGCGAGCAGCGGGATGTCGCCGTCCAGGGCGAGCCGGCCGGAGACGATGCACGCGAGCGGCTCGTCGCTCAGGCCGCGCTCGCGGCGCAGCTGTCGAGCGGGTTGCTCCTTGATCATGCGCTGGTAGCGCTCGACGCGCACGGTGCCGGCGCCGGCCATCACGGCGTCGACTGAGGTACGCAGCGCGTGAAACAGCTCGCGGTCGGCTTGGTTGCCGATCGGGCCGGAGCGTCCGGCGACGGTGGCGCGGCCGTCGACGGTGCTCACCATGTTGAGCATCAGGCGTGGCCGTGCGGGATTGCCAGCGGTGAGCGCGGGTGTCTGCCAGTCGTCGAGCCCAAGGCCGGCGACGATCTCGGCGGCGGTGGCGGGAGCTCCCGGTGGGAGTAGGCGATTCAGCTCGAGCGGCATGGTGGATCTCATCCCAAACTGGACAACACGAGCGTAATCGGACCTGCTACCGTCGTGCCGTCTGGCCGGCGTTTAGAGCCGGCGAAAAGAAGTGCAAACGCTCGCAGGTCGAAGCTCTTGCAGCATCCTCCGCGTAGCAGCGCACGCACATATCGTGGAGGAGTTCCCACATGCCTACCGGCACAGTCAAGTGGTTCAGCGACGACAAGGGGTTCGGTTTCATCACGCCCGATGACGGCGATAAGGATCTGTTCGTCCATCACACCGGCATCAACGGCGAGGGCTACCGCTCGCTGCAGGAGGGCTCGAAGGTGTCCTACGACGCCGAGCAGGGCGACAAGGGCCCCAAGGCAGTGAACGTCCAGTCGATCTAGCCGATCGATCCGCTGGATCCCGGGCGCCCCGCGCGGGCGTGGCGGGCGTATGTCTAACCTTCTGAGAGCCCGCTTCGGCGGGCTCTCGCTTATGTCGAGCGACACGACACCTCTACCTCTGAAGGGCGCGCTGGTTGGCGGCGCGGCGACTGTGCCCGCTGCGAGCGCTGACGCTGCTCGCGCCGGGCGGGTGCGCGCGCGTCCGGGCGGGCGCGTTGGGAGCGCGACGCGGCGCGACGCCGCGTTGGCGGTGCTGTCGCTGGCGGTGATCCTGGGGTGCAGCGCGCTGATCGTGGTGCTGGCGGCCGATCGCCCTAGCTTCCTGTCCTCGCCGACTCACCCGCATTTCTACCCGCATTGGCTGGCGGGGCCGCTCGGCGGGTTGTGGCCGGGGTTGGTGCGCAGCGGGAACACGCTGCGCTACGTGTTCACGTTTGCGATGTTCGCGATGTACGCGAGCTATCTGCTGGGCCTCAGGTACGTGCCGCGCATGCGCGCGCGCTGGGCGATCGGCGCGATCGTGGTGGTGCATGCGATCTTCTTCCTGTCGCCGCCGCTGAGCCTGACGGATATCTTCAATTACGTCAACTACGGGCGCATGGAGGTCGTTCACCACCTCAACCCGTACACGACGATCCCGGTGCTCGAGCCGCACAGCGACCCGAGCTTCGACCTCAGCAACTGGCACCAGCTGCTGAGTCCTTACGGACCGCTGTTCAC
The DNA here is from genome assembly GCA_035474295.1 of Solirubrobacteraceae bacterium. Lineage (GTDB taxonomy): Bacteria > Actinomycetota > Thermoleophilia > Solirubrobacterales > Solirubrobacteraceae > Palsa-744. The sequence goes on along the minus strand of DATINL010000025.1, from coordinate 38,415 downwards.
GCTGCTGACGTTCGCGGTCGTGCCGCTCGGGGTGGCGGGGTCGTTCTGGGCGCTGAAAGGCGTGCTGATGCTCGCCAGCCTGGCGACGATCCTGCTGGTGTGGAAGTGCGCGCGGCTGCTCGAGCGCGACCCGGTGCAGGCGATCGTGTTCGTGGGGCTGAACCCGGTGGTGCTGGTGTGGGGCCTGGGGGGCGATCACAACGACTTCGTGATGGTGTTGTTCATCGTGCTCGGCTTCTATCTGCTGCTGCGCGCGGGCGCCGAGCGCGGCCGCGGCGCGGCTGCGCTGGCGGTCGGCGCGGGCGCGGCGTTCGTGACGGCGATGGCGGTGAAGGCGTCCGGGGGGGTGCTGATCCCGGTGGTGCTGCTGGGGCTCGCGCGTACGCCGCGGCGGCTGCTGCAGGTGGCGCTGGGGATGGGGTTGGCGGCGGTGGCGGTAGCGCTCGTGAGCTTCCTCGCGTTCGGGTTGCACCTGCCCGATCTCAGCACGCAGGGACGGCTGGTGACCAACGTGAGCGTGCCGAACCTGCTCGGGCTGGCGCTCGGGCAGGGCGGGCTCACGGATACGTTGCGCACGCTGTTGAGCGGCGTGCTCGTGCTGTCGCTGCTGGGTTGCGGCGTGCTGGCTGATCGCCGGCGCGAGCTGCTGACGGCCGCGGGGTGGGCGTCGGTGGCGCTGCTGCTGACGCTCGGCTGGGTGCTGCCGTGGTACGTGCTGTGGGTGCTGCCGTTGGCGGCGCTGTCGCGCTCACGCGGGTTGCGGGTGGCGGCGCTGACGCTCGGGGTGTACCTGGTGCTCGCGTGGGTGCCGCTCACGTCGAAGGTGTTCAACGCGGTGGGGTTTCATCCTGAGAAGACGCCGCTAGGGCAGCTGCACCAGCGGTACGTGCGCGAGCTGCTCTACTGATCCTCGCCTGACCCGGGCGGCCGCTGGCGCTCGGATTTGCGTTGGCCGCGCTGGCGCTTGGAGTCCAGCCGACGCTCGCGCGAGCCGGCGGTCGGGCGGGTGGGGCGGCGCGTGCGCGGCACCGCTAGGGCCCGCGCGATGCGCTCGGCCAGCCGGCGCAGCGCAAGCTCACGGTTGCGTGTCTGCGAGCGCTCGTCCTGAGCGATCGCGACGATGCGCGGACCGGCGCGCGCGAGCACGCGCGTGCGCTGCGCTGCGCTCAGCGCGCGCGAGTGCTCGACGTCGAAGCTGGCTTCCACGCGCGAGGAGGTGACGTTCGCGTGCTGACCACCGGGTCCCGACGAGCGGCTCACGCGCAGCGTGATCTCGGTCAGCGGGATCGACACGTCGCGGGTGACGCGCAGCTGCTTGTGGGAGTCGTCGGCTGCGGTCACGGCGCGTTCGCGGGTGAGTGGGTCGCGGTCGCTGGCTGGGCTGGCGCCGCTGCTATTCGCTTTCGGGCGAGCGGCCGTCGCGGCCGACGTAGCCGTCTTTGCCGCCGGCGCACAGGTACACGGCGTCGCTGTCGCCGACGTTGCGGACCTTGCGCAGCGTGGGAGCGTCGACGCGCGCGAACGCGCCTTCGTCGAGACGGTGGACGGAGCCGTCGCCGAACTCCATCTCGATGGCGCCGCGATGCACGAAGTACAGCTCTTCCTGCACGTCATGGAAGTGGCTGCCGGTCTCATAGCCGGGCGGCATCACGATCGCGTTCACGCCGAAAGCGCTGACGTCGAGGCCTTTGCGGATCTTGCGGAAGCCATAGCCCTCGCCCAACTGGTCGAGGTTGGCCACGGCGTAACCCTCACCGGCTGTTACGTCTGGGTATTCGGAAGCATCCATCGACGGGTCTCCTTGGCTTTTGTCAGTGGTCGGCGACAGTGCCGTCAGTTGGTATCAGCGGCCTGTGCTCATCGGCCCAGCGGCGCAGTCCGCCGCGCATCGAGTAGGCGTCGAAGCCAGCGCCGCGAAACGCTTGCGCGGCGACGTGCGAGCGCGAGCCGACGCGGCAGTAGAACACGACAGGGTGCTCGCGCTGCACCGCTTCGACCTGGGCGGAGAGCTGCGCGAACTGGATGTGCTGGGTGTGCTCGATGTGACCGGCGTCGCGCTCGTAGGGCTCGCGCACGTCGATCAGCTGCAGGTCGGGGTTTTCCGCGCGCCAGTCAACCACCTGCTCGGGGTCCACGTCAATCTGCTCAGGGTCGGCCGGGCTCATCGTCATGAGCCTAGCGACCTGATCCGGCGAACCCGGGCGTGGACTTCGCTGCGAAGCGGGTTACTAGTGCGGCTGCGGGTCGCGGTAGTACGGGTCGCGCTCGATTACGCGATCACGTACGACCTCGCCGCGGCGAGGGCTCCAGGTGAGCATGTAGAACAGCGACAGCACGATGCCGACGATGCCCATGATCATCAGGATCAACCCGACGGTCGTGAGCGACACGCCTGAGACGGTTGCGGTGACGGCGTAACGCAGGATCGCGCCGACGGCGATCAGGAATATTGAGGTTCCAATAGGCATGGGGGTTGTTTACCCACGCCGGCGGCGCTCAAACCGCGCGTTCCTGATTTCGCCGTGATCGCGTGCTCGCCGTGTGCGCGCGGGGTTCACTAGGATCACCGGTCGATGCAGACGCTAAGCGACACTTACACGGTTCCTCAGGAGAATCTCGATTTCTGTGCGACGATCCGCCAGATCGCGCAGGAGCGGATCGCGCCGCGGTCGGCTGAGATCGACGAGCAGGCGGAGTACCCGTGGGATATCCGCAAGCTGCTGTCCGAGCAGGACATCCTGGGGCTGCCGTTCCCCACCGAGTACGGCGGAACTGGCACCGGAACGCTGATGCTGAACATGGCGGTCGAGGAGATCGCCAAGGTCGACGCGGCGTGCGCGCTGATCCTGATGGTGCAGGAGCTCGGGACACTGCCGATCCAGCTGTTCGGGTCTGACGAGCTGAAGGCGCGGTTCCTGCCGAAATGCGCGACGGGTGAGTGGTCGCCGGCGTTCGCGCTGAGCGAGCCCGAAGCCGGGAGCGATCCCGCGGGGATGAAGACGACGGCGGTGCTCGACGGCGACGAGTGGGTGATCAACGGGACCAAGAACTGGATCACGAACCTCGGAGTGGCGGACTTCTACATCTGCTTCGCGGTGACGGATCGTGAGACACGACGCATCACCGCGTTCGTGGTCGAATCCGATCGTCCTGGGTTCAGCGTCGGCAAGCTCGAGCACAAGCTCGGGATCCGCGCGTCGCCGACGGGGCAGCCGATCTTCGACGAGGTGCGCGTGCCGCAGGAGAACGTGATCGGCGAGGTCGGGCGCGGCCTGTCGGTGGCGCTCGGCACGCTCGAGCGCACGCGCCTGGGGGCGGCGGCGCAGGCGGTGGGGATCGCGCAGGGGGCAACTGACTACGCAGTCGCGTACGCGCGCGAGCGCCGGCAGTTCGGCAAGGCGATCAACGAGTTCCAGGGGATCCAGTTCAAGCTGGCGGAGATGGAGCTGCGCACGGCGGCTGCGCGGGAGCTGCTTTACAAGGCGTGCGCGATGGCCGATCGCGGCGATGCCGAGCGCGCCAAGTATTCCTCGATGGCGAAGGTGTTCGCGTCGGATACGGCGATGTTCGTGACTGTTGAGGCGATTCAGGTGCTGGGTGGGTACGGTTATGTAAAGGAATACCCAGTGGAGCGCATGATGCGGGATGCGAAGATCACCCAGATCTATGAGGGCACGAACGAGATCCAACGGCTCGTGATCGCCCGCACGCTCAAGTAGCGGTAGGGCGGATGGGATCGTCGAGGCCACCCAGCGCGCTCGGCAATCTGCGGCGCGTCGGTGTGGCGGCGTTGATCTCGCTGTCGCTGGGGCTCGTGGTGGTGGTGCTCGGGCAGGGGTTCAGCACGATCGGCGCGGTGCGGGCGTTCGAGGATCTCGCGCTCGGCATCCTGGCGGTGGCGGTGCTGGCGGGAGGTGCGGCGTTCGTGGCGGTGCGGATGGCGGGCTGGAGCGACCCCGAGAGCGAGCTCGAGTTCGAGGAGCTGGTGCGCCGGGCGGAGGATCTCGCACACACGGGAGCTGCGATCGAGCCGAGCGAGAGCGAGTTCATGGAGCTCGACCCGCTCGACGACGACGACTTCGAGGAGCTGGTGCGCGACGCGCTCGATGACTTGCCGGATCTGTTGAGCAACGCGCTGAAGCACGTGGCGGTGGTGATCTCCAACGGCGGGGCGCGCCACGGGGCGTATGGGCTGTACCAGGGCGGCAGCATCCACCGCGACGACACGCACGATCGGATCGTGATCTTCCGCGACACGCTGCGGCGCGACTTCGGACACAACGCGCAGTTGCTGCGCGATCAGGTGACGCGCGTCGTGCGCCATGAGCTCGCGCACCACGTCGGGTTCGACGAGTTAGGCGTGCGCGGGCTCGATCTGTGAGCGCAAGGTGTGAGCGCAAGCGATCGCAACAGGCTGCTGTGAGCGCAAAGCTCTAGGATTCGCGGCGTTCGTGCGCAGCACCCACCCTGGGTCTCCACTTGCGCCGATCACCGACCAAGGAGAGAACGCGACATGCCTGAAGCCGTAATCGTCGACGCCGTACGCACGCCCATCGGCAGGGCTGTGAAGGGGTCGCTCAAGTCAGTTCGCGCCGACGATCTCGCGGCCATTCCGCTGAAAGCGCTGATCGAGCGCAACCCGCAGGTCGAGCAGAGCTCGATCGGCGATGTGATGATGGGATGCGGGTACGGTGAGGGTGAGGCTGGGTACAACATCGGCCGGCTCGCGACGCTGCTGGCAGGCATCGATCACCACGTGCCGGGCACGACGGTCAACCGCTTCTGCGCGTCGTCGCTGCAGACCACGCGCATGGCGTTCCACGCGATCAAGGCGGGCGAGGGCGACACGTACATCGCAGCGGGTGTCGAGGCCGTGTCGCGCGCCGGCCAGGGAGCGCCGTTCGAGTTCCACCACAAGCTGGATGGCTCGGAGGGGTCGCTGTACAACGCGTACATCTCGATGGGCATGACCGCCGAGAACGTGGCCGACCGCTGCAACGTGAGCCGCGAGGCGCAGGACGAGTGGGCGGTGATCTCCCAGGAGCGCGCGGTCGCGGCGCAGGCGTCGGGGCACTTCGACAAGGAGATCATCCCGGTGCCGGTGCCGGCGCACAAGGACGTCGACAAGGAGGGCAACGAGATCGACGTGCCGGCGTCGGTGCTGACCAAGGACGACGGTCCGCGCGCGGGCACGACGCTCGAGAAACTCGCTTCGCTGAAGCCGGTGTTCAAGGAGGGCGGCAGCGTGACAGCGGGCAACGCGTGTCCGCTCAACGACGGCGCGGCGGCGCTGCTGGTGATGTCCGAGGACAAGGCACGCGAGCTGGGGCTGAAGCCGCGGGCGCGCATCATCGCTTCGACCGTTGCGGCGATCCGGCCCGAGGTCATGGGTCTCGGCCCGATCCCAGCGATCCAGCAGCTGCTGAAGAACACCGGCATGTCGATGAGCGACATCGACGTGGTCGAGATCAACGAGGCGTTCGCGGCGCAGATCGTGCCGTGCAAGCAGGAGCTCGGGATCGACGACGACAAGCTCAACCCGTTCGGCGGGGCGATCGCGCTGGGTCACCCGTTTGGGATGACGGGCGCGCGCATCATGACGACGCTGCTCAACGACCTCGAGACGCTAGACAAGACCTACGGGATCGAGTCGATGTGCGTAGCGGGCGGCATGGGCATGGCGATGCTGGTGGAGCGCATCAACTAAGCGAGAGGATCGCAGCGGGAAGATCGCAGCGGGAAGATCGCAGCGGAAGGATCGCAGCGGGAAGGTCGACCGGCCGGGAGCATAACCCCGGCCGGTCTCTCATCGGGGGAGGGAGCGAGATGAGAGTAAGCGGGTGAGAGGGGGGCGCAGACAGATGTGGGTAGCTCTTTTTTTCGAGTTTCTTCCTTCTTCCTATTTGTCTTCCTTCTTCCTTTTTGAAAAAAACCAATACACACTCCGCGCGCTCACCAGGTCCGATTCGGCCCGGCCCAGGAGGTCCGATTCGGCCCGGTCCGGCCCAGCAGCCCCGATTCGCGGCCCGGCCCGGCCTAGCAGGCCCGACTCGGCCTGACTCGGCTGGGCGCAGCGAGCCCGGCTGGGCGGGGGCTTTGGCGAGCTTGGCGGCAACGCGCGCTCCTGTGATGGCGGTGAGCGCGCGGAGTGGGTGGCCGCGTGGGGAGCAGTGGCCGTGGGGTGCAGTGGCCGCGTGGGGTGCAGTGGTCGCGGGGTGGAATAGGCCGCGCGGGCGCAGCGGCCGAACGGGTCAGCGCGGGGGCATGCGCAGCGCGCCGTCGAGCCGGATCGTCTCGCCGTTGAGCATCCGGTTCTCGATGATGTGCGATGCGAGGTGCGCGTATTCCGCGGGTAGGCCGAGGCGCGCGGGGAAGGGGACGCCGGCGCCGAGCTTCGTGCGTGCTTCCTCGGGCAGCGCGGCGAGCAGCGGCGTGTCGAACAGGCCGGGGGCGATCGTGTTGACGCGCACGCCGTACTGGGCGAGGTCGCGGGCGGCCGGGAGTGTCATGCCGACGACGCCGCCCTTGGAGGCGGAGTACGCGATCTGCCCGACCTGGCCGTCGTAGGCGGCGATCGAGGCGGTGTTGACGCACACGCCGCGCTCGCCGTCGTCCAGCGGGTCGGTGGCGATCATCGCGGTGGCGGCGTAGCGCAGCGCGTTGAACGTGCCGATCAGGTTGATGGAGATGATCGTCTCGAACGGCAGCAGCGGGTGTGGGCCTTTCGAGCCGGCGACTTTCTGGGCCCAGCCGGTGCCGGCGCAGCACACGGCGATGCGCAGACCGCCGTCGGCGGCAGCGGCCTGCTGCACGGCGTCCTGTACCTGGGTTTCCTCGCGCACGTCGCAGGCGGCGAAGCCGGCGCCGAGTTCGCTGGCGAGCGCCTGGCCCTTCTCGGCGTTGACGTCGGCGATCGTGAGCACGGCGCCCTGCGCGTGCAGGCGTCGCGCCGTGGCCTCACCGAGACCCGAAGCGCCGCCGATGACGATTGCCGAGCTGCCTTCGATCCGCATACCGCGCGCAGCCTACAGGTAAGGGGCTGGCATGGCTGGCCAGCGAACTCGGCGGATACGCGGATCGCGCCAGAAGCGCTGCTCGCGGCCCGTCCTGCTCAGACGGCGGCCGCCGGGCGCGAGAGCGAGAGCGCGAACAGCTCATCAGGGTCGGTCAGCCAGCGCGCCAGCTCCAGCCCGGCGGCGGCGAGATCGCCGCTGAGGCGCTCGTGGGTGAACTTCGCGCTGATCTCGGTGCGCAGCTCCTCGCCGGCGCGGAAATGCACCGGCAGATCCAGCGCGCGCACCAGCGTGGTGTGCTCGCGGCGCGCGCGCAGGCGCATCTCGATCCACTCGTGGCGGGGCTCGAACAGGGCGACGTGGTCGAAGTCGTCCGGGTCGAAGTCGGCGTCGAGCTCACGGTTGAGCACGCTCAGCACGTTGCGGTTGAACTCGGCGGTGACGCCCTGGGAGTCGTCGTAGGCGCGCTGCAGCACGTGCGGGTCCTTGACGAGATCGGTGCCCATCAGCAGGTGGTCCTCAGGGCCGAGCAGGCGCGCGATCTGACGCAGGAAGCGCCGGCGGCTGCCGGGCGGGAAGTTGCCGATCGTGCCGCCGAGGAACGCCACGATGCGCGGACCGCTGGCGGCGGGGATGCGGTCGAGATGGCGCTCGAAGTCGCCGATCACGCCGTGTACGTGCAGACCCGGGTACTCCTCGATCAACTCGGCGGCACAGTCGCGCACCATGCTCTCGGTGACGTCGACCGGGATGTAGCGCGCGAGCGTGCCGGCTGCGTACAGCGCGTCGAGCAGCACGCGTGTCTTGGCGGCGGTGCCGGAGCCGAGCTCGACGAGCTCGACGGCGCCCGTGATAGCGGCGATGTTCGCGGCGGATTGCTGCAGGATCAGGCGTTCGGTGCGCGTGGGGTAGTACTCCGGCAGCTCGCAGATGCGGTCGAACAGCTCGGCGCCGCGGGCGTCGTAGAAGTGCTTCGGCGGCAGCTCCTTGAACGGTCGCGTGAGGCCGTCGAGCACGTCGTCAGCGAGCGAGCGCTCCTGTGTGCCGTCCAGGTATGACTCGATCCGGACCGCGTCGTCCTCCTCGAGGGTGGGGTCGGCGAGTGGGTTCATCGGACGTCCTTTGCGAGTCGCACGCCGGCGAACAGCTGCCGGCGCTGAGGTAGGTCCCAGTTGCGGAAGGTGGGAGTCGCTACGCGCGCGTGGGTTGCCCACGAGCCGCCGCGCAGCACCCGGTAGCACTCGCCGAAGAACACTTCGGAGTACTCCCGGTATGGGTGGGCTGAAAAGCCCGGGTAACCGTGGAAGTGGCTGGAGGTCCACTCCCACACCTGGCCGAGTCCCGCGAGCGAGGTCTGCTGGGTCCAGGCCGCTGCCTTCTCCCACTCGTACTCGGTGGGCAGGCGCGCGTGGTGCGCTCTGGCAAAGGCGTCGGCCTCGAACCAGCAGATGCGGCAGACGGGCGCCTGTGGGTGGCTGTCCGCCGCATCGGGATGGTGGGTGATGTCGTACTCCTCTTTCCAGGCCCAGCCTTCGTCTGACCACCATTCACGGCGCTCGTAGCCGCCGCCTTCGGTGAAGCGCATCCAGCTCTCGTTCGTCGCCGAGCGGCGTGCGATCTGAAAGCGCGGCACGGCGGTGGTGTGGCGCGGACGCTCGTTGTCGTAGGAGAACGTCTGCTGCGCGGCGCCGATCGTGGCGGGGCCGCCTGGCACGTCGACCCACTGATCCTCGCCGGCGAGCGGCGACAAAGAGGGCTCGCCGGGCGCGAGGATGCCGCCGAGCATCATCGTCTGGCGCATCGTCTCGGAGTGCTGCAGCTCGTGGCGGATCACCATCTCATGTGCGAAGCCGTCGCCGACGCCTTGTTTGCAGATGATCTCGGCGACCCGCGCGCGCACGTCTTGCAGGTAGGCGAACGCGTCGGGCGGGCCGAGCATCTCGATCTGCCCGCGCACCGCGCGTGGGGTTTCGAATGCGTCGTACAGCTCCGCGAGGTCGGGGCGCAGCAGCGGCGCCGAGGCATGGCGATGGGCCAGCCACAGGTCTTCGTATGCGGCGATGTGGCCGAGATCCCACACGAGCGGGCTCATCAGCGGCGAGTGCAGCTGCTCGAGCTGCGTGTGGGTGAGGTGCGTGACCAGCGCGAGCGTGTTGTGCCGTGCCTGATCGAGGCCCGCAAGGGCCTCCTCCACCGTGAGCAGAGGCGTGACTACGTCCGTGGGGGTGGTGGCGGCCAGCTGCACGGGTTCCTCACTGTAACGCCGACTTGCGCGAATCGGGTCACTATGCCGGAAAGGAACCGCGCGCGATCGCCGGCAGGCGACGCCGCTCAGTCGCCGATCGGCGTGGGTGCTGCGGCGTCGTCGACCATCACGGTCAGGCGTTCGCGGCGGAGCAGGCTCGCGGGCACGTGGGGGGTCGGTTCGGCGAGCGCGGCGCTGATCGCGTCCGCTTTGCTTGCGCCCGTGGCCAGCAGCAGGCAGCAGCGCGCGGCGCGCAGCACGCCGAGGCTGAGGGTGATCCGCTCGGGCGGCGGTTTCGGTGAGTCGGTGACGTCGAGCACGAGCGCGCGCTCCTCGGCGAGCTGGGTGCAGCCGGGGAACAGCGAGGCGACGTGGCCGTCGGGGCCGATGCCGAGCACGACGACGTCGAGCTCGGGCAGCCCGCGGTCGCCGACCGGCACGAGCGCGCCGAGCTTCTCGGCGTAGCGGCGCGCGCCGGCGTGCGGTCCGAGCTCGCCTTCCATGCGCTGCACGCACTCGGCGGGAATGCCGGCTGGGCTGAGCAGTGCTGCAGCGGCGGCGCGGTAGTTGCTCTGCTCGTGGTCGGGCGCGACGCAGCGCTCGTCCACGAACCACACTTCGATCGAGTCCCAGTCGGACAGCTCTGAGGCGAGCAGCTCATACGTGCGCTGAGGGGTGCTGCCGCCGCTGAGCGCGAGCTGGGCGACGCCGCGCTCGGCGCGCGCGCGCTGCAGCTGGGAGGCGATCTCGACGGCGGCGCGCGCGGCCACGGCTTCGGCGTCGGCGAACGTGGTCAGGCGGGTCATGCGGATTCGCGCGCGCCACCGCGACGCATCGGGGTCGTGCCCACTGATGCCATCCTCACGGCACCATCGCTTTCGCGGCTTGCAGCGCGGGCGCATAGGTGGGGTCGCGCAGCAGCGCCTGGCGGATGCCTTCGCCGAGGATGCCGCCTTCGCCGCGCGAGGCGCCGAGGATCGTCCACTCGCGCTGCTCGCCGCGGGGGGTGCGATGGCGTGCGCGCAGGCCGCCGGGACCGCGCGCCATGCTCAGCCGTCGGCCCGCGGCCGTTTCGAGCGTGAGGCTGGCGAGCCCGCGCACCTGCTGCTCGGGCGCTGCTTGCAGGCGTAGCGAGACGTCTTGGCGGCGCGTGTGGACGTTGCCGACGAGCGCGTCGCCGTGTGTGGTGAGCGGCGTGGTTTGCCAACCCAGGCGCGATGCGAGCCAGCCGACGAGCAGCATCGCCGCGACGGTCGACTCGGGGTGGTGGTGGACGGTGAGCGTGGAGATCGTGGCGAGCTCGGCGCGCAGCGGCGCTGGGTCGAAGGCGGCGGCGACGCGCTCGCGCCATGGTGTCGAGCGCAGCCAGGCGAGGTCGACGACGTACGCGTCGCGTGCGAGCGCTTCGGCGTGGTCGATCGCGTCGCGCCACACGGGCTCGTCGACGGAGTCGACCAGCACGGCCTGGGCGAGCGGCAGCAGCGCGTGTACCGCTTCCAGATGGCCGTGTGGCGACCACAGCAGCGTCGGTAGATCGGTGACCACGAGCGGGTCGGCGATCGTGAGCAGGTCCTCGAGGTGGCGGCGGCCGATGTCGACGATCACACTTTCGCGCAGCAGCGCGAGCTCGCCGGGCTCGGGGTCGCGGTCGGAGGCGACGGTGGCGCGCGCGTCCAGGCGCTCGCGCTGCGGGTCGTAGGCGAGCACGACCAGACGCGAAGGCACGTAGCGACCTACCTGGCGCAGGCGGTTGGCGATCTCGCCGCTCCACTCGCGGTCGACGAACGCGATCATGTTGAGCGCGCGCGCGGGAACGTATGCGCCGTTCTCGGTGTGGCGCTCGGTCAGCAGGTTGCGCAGCGCCGCTTCGATCGCGTCGGGCGTGGTGCCCTGCTCGCTCCAGACCGCGTCGCTGACGGCCGGCATCAGATCACTCTCACGGCCGGCATCAGATCGCTCGCCAACTATGCCCGTCGCGCAGGATGTCGGCGGCTTCGCGCGGTCCCTGCGAGCCGGCTTCGTATTGCGGCAGTGGCCCGGGCGTGTGCTCCCAGCTCTGCACGATCGGGTCGCAGATGCGCCACTGCGCTTCGACCTCGTCGTTGCGTGTGAACAGCGTCGGGTCGCCGCGCATCGCGTCGGTGATCAGCCGCTCGTACGCTTCCGGAGACTGCGACAGGAACGCGGTGTTGTAGAGGAACTCCATGTTCACGGGGCGGATGCGCATGCGCGTGCCGGGGATCTTGGCGCCGAGCTGCAGCGACACGCCTTCGTTGGGCTGCAGCGTCAGGATCAGCTGGTTGGGGCGCACGCCGAGCGAGCCGTCCTGGCTGAACGCGAGGTGCGGCACCGGCTTGAGCGTGACGGCGATCTCGGTGATCTTGCGCGCCAGGCGCTTGCCGGCGCGCAGGTAGAACGGCACGCCGGCCCAGCGCCAGTTGTCGACTTCCAGGCGCAGCGCGGCGTAGGTTTCGGTGTTCGAGTTGGTGCGCACGCCGTCTTCCTCGAGGTAGCCCGGCACGCTCTCGCCGCCGGAGTGCCCGGCGGCGTACTGCGCGCGCACCGACATCTCGGGGATCTGCGCGGGCGTCGGCTGTGTGATCGAGTGCAGCACTTTCACCTTCTCGTTGCGCACTTCCTCGGCGGTGAAGTTCACCGGCGGCTCCATCGCGATGTGACAGAGCAGCTGCAGCATGTGGTTCTGGATCAAGTCGCGCAGCGCGCCTGCGTTGTCGTAGTAGCCGGCGCGCGTGCCGATGCCGATGTCTTCGGCTGCGGTGATCTGCACGTGGTCGATGTAGTTGCGGTTCCACAGCGGTTCGAACATGCCGTTGGCGAAGCGGAACGCCATCATGTTCTGGACGGTTTCCTTGCCGAGGTAGTGGTCGATGCGGAACACCTGCGACTCGTCGAACACGCTCAGCACCTGCTGGTTGAGCTCGAGCGCTTCCGCCAGCGTCGTGCCGAATGGCTTCTCGATGATCACGCGCACCTCGGCGCCGTCGTGAGTGGCCAGCTGCTGCTTGCCCAGCGCGCCGACGATCACGGGGAAGAACTCGGGCGCGGTGGAGAGGTAGAAGGCGCGGTTGCACGGCTCGCCCGCGTTGGCTTCGAACTCGTCGAGCACCTCGCCGAGCTTGCCGTATACGGCGTCGTCGTCGAACACGCCCGGCACGTATTTGACGTCTGCGAGCAGCCCCTTGAGCACGTGCTCGTCGGGCGTGCGCCGGGAGAACTTGCGAATCGCTTCCTCGCACTCCGCGCGGTAGTCCTCGTGCGGCTTGTCGCGGCGCGAGACGCCGACGAGGTGAAAGCGATCGGGCAGCGCGCCTTCGTGCGCGAGGTTGTAGAGCGCGGGCAGCAGCTTGCGCTTGGCGAGGTCGCCGGTGGCGCCGAAGATCACGAGCGTCGTGGGGCCGATCGGCAGCCGCTCGAGGCCTTCCACGAGCGGGTTCTGCGCCGCCGTGCCCGGGTCGGCTTCCGGGCTCTGCTCGACGGTGCTCACGGCTTGCTCTTGACCGCGTGACCGCCGAACTGGTTGCGCAGCGCCGCGAGCACGCGGTGGGTGAAGTCGCCGTTGCCGCGCGAGTAGAAGCGCGCATACAGCGACGCGGTGATCACCGGCGTTGGCACGTCGCGTGCGGTGGCTTCGGCGATCGTCCAGCGTCCTTCGCCGGAGTCGTCGGTGTAGCCCTCGAGCTTGTCGAGGTCATTGCCGTCCGCTTCGAACGCGCGCGCCGCCAGCTCGCACAGCCACGAGCGCACGACTGAGCCCTGGCCCCAGAGGTGGGCGATCTTGGCGTTGTCGAGCTCGTACTCGGACTTGTTGAACAGGTCGAAGCCTTCGGCGTAGGCTTGCATCAGCCCGTACTCCACGCCGTTGTGGACCATCTTCACGTAGTGGCCCGCGCCGGCCGGGCCGAAGTGCATCCAGCCGCGCTCACCGATCGCGGCGACGCTCGCGTCGGTGGTCTTGGGCGCGAGCACGTCGAGGATCGGCGCCAGGCGTTTGACCGCCTTGGGTGCGCCGCCGACCATCATGCAGTAGCCGACGTCCAGTCCCCACACGCCGCCGGATGTGCCGACGTCGACGTAGTGGATGCCGCGCTTGCGCAGCTCCTTGGCGCGCGCCTTGTCGTCGGTCCACTTGGAGTTGCCGCCGTCGACGATCGTGTCGTCGCGGTCGAGCAGCTTGGCCAGCTTCTCGACGGTTTGCTGCGTTGCTTCGCCGGCGGGCACCATGATCCACACCACGCGCGGCGCTTGCAGCTGCTTGACCAGGTTGGCCAGCGAGCTCGCGCCGGCGGCGCCGTGCTTCACGGCCTGCTTGACGGCTTGCTCGTCGAAGTCGAATGCCACCACCTCGTGCTCGGAGTCACGGCGGATGCGATGCACCATGTTGCCGCCCATCTTGCCGAGCCCGACGAAGCCGATCTGCGTCATGAGATCTCCTTGATGCGGTTGGTCAGTGCGCGCAGCGCGGCCGCCGGATCGGCGCCTGACAAGCGCACGCGCTCTGCCGGCAGCCCGAGTTCGCGCAGCGTGTTGATGTCGCCGATCGCCTGGGCGTTCTTGAGCGTGGTGAATGATTTGGCCCCACCGACCCCGCCTGGGATCTCCACGTCCGGGGTGCTGTCGTGCAGCAGCTGCAGGAAGCGCCCGACCGGCGGTCCGCCCTTGTGGAACTGGCCGGTTGAGTGCAGGAAGCGTGGCCCGTAGCCGAACGTGGTTGTCGCGTGCGCGGCGTCGCGGATCGCCACGCGCAGCTCGGCCGCGGCGGCGTCGAGCTCGGCGGATGGCTCCAGGTAGGCCATGATCGCGACATAGCTCGGCGGCGCGGACCCGCTGATCAGCGCGCGCAGCGCTTCGATGTCGGCGTCCGCGACGTCTGGCAGCTCACCGTTGGCTTCGTATGCGGCGAGCACCTTGTTGGTGGCGTCCTTCGCCTGCTGCACGTTGGGTTGGTCGTAGGGGTTGATCGACAGCCCCCAGCCGGCGACGGCGACGGCGATCTCCGCGAGCATGAACAGCCGGCCCAGCGAGCGCGGGTCGCCGGGCGTGGGGATCACGATCACGGGGTGGCCAGCGTCGTGCAGCTCGCGCAAGCGCGCGTCAACGCTGCCGTCGGGTGCGTCGAGGTTGCGCAGCTGCACGAACACGCGGTCGTCGCCGTACTCGGCAACCGCTCCCAGCGGCTCGTCGGCGACCGGCAGGATGCCGGTGGCGTGCTTGCCGGTGGATTCGGCGAACAGCTGCTCCAGCCACAGGCCGAGGCTGTCCAGCGGCTCGGACACCAGGAACGTGAGCTTGTCGCGGCCGGCGTGCGCGAGCGCGCTGAGCGCGGCGCCGAGCCACACCCCGGCTGGGTGCTCGTGCGTGCCCGTGCCGGCGTCGATCGGCGTGTGCTTGGCATCGTCGGCGCCGCGCAGCAGCTCTGCCACGTTGAGGCCGATCAGCGCGGCGGGCACGACACCGAACGGCGACAACGCGCTGTAGCGCCCGCCGATGTCGGGGTCGCCTTCGAACGTGCGCCTGAAGCCGCGCTCCTGCGCGAGCTTGGAAAGGCCCGACCCCGGGTCGGTGATCGCGACGAAGCGCGTGCCGTCGGGGACGATGTTCCAGAAGTGCGCGAGCATCGACAGCGGCTCGATCGTGCCGCCAGATTTCGATGACACGATGAACAGGCTGCGCAGCGGGTCGATCGCGTGTTCGACCGCGCGCACGGCGCCGGCGTCGGTCGAGTCGAGCACGTGCAGGCGCGGCCAGCTTTCGTCCGCGCGTCCGAACGAGCGCAGGATCACCTCAGGGGCGAGCGAGGAGCCGCCCATGCCCAGCAGCACGATGTCGCCGACACCCTCGTCGCGCACCTGCTCGGCGAACGCGCGCAGCTGCTCGGCCTGCGCGAGCATGCGCTCGGCGATCGTCAGCCAGCCCAGGCGGTTGGCGACCTCGGGCGTGCCTGCGGGCGCCCACAGCGTCGCGTCCGCGGCCCACAGCCGCGCTTGCACCCGCTCGCGCTGGGCGAGCGCGAGCTTGTCGTCCACCGTGGCGCGCAGCCCAGCGGGGATGCGCGCTTGCACGGTGAGGTCAGGGTTGCTCACGCCACGATCGTAGTGTGCGGTGGGGCTGGTATAGGTTTCCAACCCCCGAGAAGCTTCAAAAGGTGCCAACTTGAACTCAGATACTCCCCAGCAGCGGCCGGATAGGAACCTCGCGCTGGAGCTCGTGCGCGTCACCGAGGCGGCTGCGTTGGCGGCGGCGCCGCTGGTCGGCATGGGCGACAAGGAAGCGGCCGATCAGGCTGCTGTCGACGGCATGCGCTACGCGCTGCGCTCGATCCAGATGGACGGGCTGGTTGTGATCGGCGAAGGCGAGAAGGACGAAGCGCCGATGCTGTACAACGGCGAGCGCATCGGCGACGGCACGCCGCCCGAGGTCGACATCGCGGTTGATCCGCTCGAGGGCACGACGCTCGCGGCGCACGGCATGCCGAGCGCGCTTGCGGTGATCGCGCTGTCGAGCAGGGGCACGATGTTCGACCCGGGGCCGTGCGTGTACATGGAGAAGATCGCGGGCTCGCCCGAGATCGCCGACCTGCTCGACCTCGATCGTCCGCTGGCGGAGACCTTGAGGCTCGTGGCCGAGCGCAAGGGCACCGATGTCCGCGACGTGATGGTGGTGGTGCTCGACCGTCCGCGCCATCACGAGGGTGTCAAGGCGATCCGCGACGCTGGTGCGCGCGTGCGGCTGATCGCGCACGGCGACGTGTCGGCGGCGCTGTTGGCCGTGACCGAGCGCTCACCCGTGGATCTGCTGTGGGGGATCGGGGGCACCCCGGAGGGTGTGATCTCCGCGGCGGCGATCAAGTGCCTGGGCGGCCAGCTGCTGGGGCGGCTGTGGCCGCGCGACGTGGATGAGCGCAAAGCTGCGCTGGAGGCCGGGTATGACCTCGAGCGCGTGCTCGATCGTGACGATCTGGTGGCGGGCGACGACGTGTTCTTCTCCGCCACCGGGATCACCGACGGCGACGTGCTGCAGGGCGTGCGCTACCCGCACGCGGGCGGCGCCACGACGGAGTCGCTGGTGATGCGCACGCGCTCCGGCACGGTGCGGCGCATCCGCGCGACGCACGATCGCGCGAAGCTGCGCGCGATGGGCGGCGGCGAGCGCTTCAGCTGATCGCGGTCGAAGTGTCGGGAGGGTCGGGCAGGTCTTCGATCCGTGCGAAGCGCCCGACGCGCGACTCGGCGAGATCGAGGCGAGCGAGCGAGCGCAGGAAGCCGTGCGTGACGATCACGTGGATGCGCGACTGGGTTTCGTTGTAGATCCAGCGGCCGAGCCTGGATGCGATCGCGGGGTAGAAGTTGGCGACTTCCACCTCGATGTGCAGCTGTGCGTATGCGGGGTCCTCGAGCTGGCGGCGGGTTACGTCGATCTGCAGATAGCCGCTGCCGCCGCGCCCGGCGCGGGCGACGAGCAGGCCCTGTTCGATGCGCCAGCGCACGATCCCGCGCTCGGCGTCCATCTCGTACTCGGGCGCTTGGAAGGTGAGCAGCTTCAGCTGCTTGAACAGCAGCACCACGAAGCGCTCGCGCTCGGTGTAGTGAACGCGGATCAGGCCGAGCGTGACGTGCGTGAGAAAGCGCCAGTAGGTGCGCGCGAGGCGTTCCAGCGAAGCCGGCGTCCAGAGCTGTGCGAGCTCCCGCTCGGGCAGGAACAGGTCGGCGGCTTGCAGCGAGCGTACGGCGCCGGTGTCGGTGTCGACTGACGTGGAGTCGCTGGGGTTGACGATTACGGCGCGCATAGCGCGCGCGTGCGTGCGCTGGCTGCCGCGTACGAGCAGCAGCGCGACGAGCGCAGCCAGCGCGGCGGCCACCGCGACGGCGATCCAGGTGGCGGTCATGATCTGTTTCACAGGCTACCCGGGAGCGGTGTACGCGGGATTCGCCGGTGCTCTCGTCCTGTGGGGCTGATATTCAAGGACGCTGTGAGCGGTTTTCCAGCGCA
Source organism: Solirubrobacteraceae bacterium (assembly GCA_035474295.1). Classification (GTDB taxonomy): domain Bacteria; phylum Actinomycetota; class Thermoleophilia; order Solirubrobacterales; family Solirubrobacteraceae; genus Palsa-744. The sequence goes on along the minus strand of DATINL010000025.1, from coordinate 21,150 downwards.
CCCCCGCCCTCGTCCGGTCGCTGATGCGCCGATCGATGCGCTGCTCGAGCGCGGCGAGGAGCTCGCCAAGAGCTGGGCGGTGGCGCTGGTGTTGGCGCTGCCGTTGGGGCGCATCGGCGAGATCCCGCTGGAGGATCTCTCCAGGCGCGCGCCGGCGTTGATCGCGCGGGCGATCCGCGCGCTGGCGTCCGATGCCGAGCTCGAGCTGCTGTGCGGCGATCCGCAGCGCGGCGGCGCGGGCGAAGGCAACGGGCAGGGGAGGCTGGGATCGTTGACCGGCGCGCACGACCCGATGGCTGCGGTACGGGCGGTCGAGTCGCTGCGCGGTGTGCTGTGGGAGGCGTTGTTGGAGGAGCTGCGCGCGCCTGCGGCGCGCGCGGTGGCGGAGTTGGCGGATCGGCTTGCGCATGTTTGCTCGGCGATCGCGGCGGCTGCGGTCGTCCACGAGCTGGATGTTGCCGTTGACGTTGACGTTGCCAGCGGAGCGGACGCCGGCGCTGAGTCGGTCTGGCCGGCTTCGATCTCAGCGCAGGCGCCGCCGCTGCCGTGGGATGCGGAGATCGAGGCGCACGACGCGCGCGGCGGCGGCGAGGGGCCGGCGGCGTGGATCGAGTCGATCGGACGCAGCCTCGAGCGCTACGCGGCGGATCGGATGCCGTTTGCGGTGCTGCTGATCGAAGTGATCGACATCGAGCGCTTGGAGCACGCGCAGACGCCGCAGGAGCTCGCTGAGATGACTGGGCAGGTCGAATCGGCTCTGGCTCAAGGCCTACGTCCCGAGGATCTGTTCACACGCGAGCGGCTCGGCAGGTATTGGCTGTTGAGCCGCAACACCGATACGGCCGGGGCGCGGATGCTCGCCGAACGACTGGCGCGTACGGCGCGGGTGTCGGCGAGCCATCGTGGCGTGCCGCTCGAGGTTGCGATCGGGATCGCGATCTGTCCCGAGGACGGGAGCGAGGCTTCCGCGCTGGCGGCGCGGGCTGACATCGGCGTGTATGCGGCCCGTGCGGCCGGGCAGGCTGTCGCGCCGGTTGATCCTGCCTGAGCGGGTCACGCCGGTCGACTCTGGCGCCGGTCGATCCCGCCTGGGTGGGCCGCGCCGGTCGACTCTGTCTGGGTGGGCCGCGCCCGTCGGGCCTACGTGAGAGCGGGTCAGGCCGCTGATCAGCCGGCGGGGGCGCCGCCGGTGGCCGCGATCGCCGGGGGCGGCGCGGGTGGCAGGCCGAGCGTCGGCGTGTTCGGCACGCTGCCGACGACGAGCGTACCGATGCGCACGGTGCCGGTGATCGCAAGCGCGTGGGCAGCGCCCGCGGTGAGGTCCCAGTCGGCGCCGTTTGCGTAAGGCCCACGGTCTACGACCGGAACAGTCAGGCGGCGGCCGCCGTAGCTCACCTCAACCAGCGTTCCGCATGGGAGCGTGCGATGCGCGATGCCGATCAGGGCTGGGATCAGGGTTTGCCCGCACGCCGTCTGATGGTCGAAGAAGCCGGGGCCGTAGTAGGTCGAGAGCGCTGCGCGGTAGACGGTGACCTGGGTGGGCGCCGACGTGGTGGCGCTGGCCGTGTGCGCTGTCCGCGGGGAGGCGGTGGAGCGCAGCACGATCGCGCGCACCGATACGCGTCCGAGCATGTTCGTGCGCCAGTGGGCCAGAAAAGCTCCGTGGGAGTCGGCGCGCGTGCTGGTGGCGCGCACCCAGGTGTTCTTGGTCGCGTCGAACAACTCGATCTCGATCGTCTTGCCAGCGTCGCGTGGGCGGGCGGCGCCGGCGAAGTTGAGCGTGTGCCCGAACAGCGCGATCGAACGGGTGCGGAAGCTGACGGCGCCTGTGCTCACGACGACTGCCGGCTCAGGCGTGGCGGTCGCCGAGGTCGAGCCAGTGCTGATCGCAGGTGCAGGGCCCGGGGGCGGGGCCGGCGTCGCGGCCGGAGCCGGCGCGGCTACCGACGTGTCAGCGCTCGGCGCGGCGCCCCCCGTGGCGGCAAGCGCGCCTGAGGTGGGCAGCCAGCAGGCGCTCGTGAGTGCGAGCACGGCAAGCAGGGCAGGCGGCTTGGAAAAATCTGTACGCATCGTGATCTGGTGATCCGGTGCCTACGGGGTGAGCTGACGGGCTCGCGCATAGAAAACAGCGCTACGGTCGAGACAAAGACCGATTCGCCCCCGTGGATCGATGGATCCACATTGGGTCCCCCGCTTCGCGCGACCGGAGTCGCGGGAACTCGGCGAGGAGCAGTATACAGCCCGTTATGACGACCCGAGGGAGGTCGCGCAAGGGGTCTGCGCCAGCGCTGCGGCCCAGGGTTTGCGCCAGCGCTGCGGCCCAGGGTTTGCGCCAGGGTCGCCTCAGGGGTAGCTCCGGCGGGCGGGTCGCCCGGGTGTCGCCCGCGTGTCGCTGCCGCGAGCGTCAGGGTCGCGGCAGCCGCGAAAGCGCGCTCTTGAGCATGCGCGCACCGCCAAACAGCCCGCTCTGCGCGAGCTCGCCGGCGAGCCCAAGGGCTGAGGCGATCACTTCTGGGCCGGATGGCGGCTGGACCGCGACGCCCAGCTCGAGGTCCGTTTCCACTTCGAAACCCTGCCGTGGGGCAGGCTCTGCGCGCGTGGTGTCTGCTCGAGAAACATGGTGCCGCGCGGGCGCGCGTCGCGCGCGCGCAGCACCATCCGATTTGGAAGACCCCTCCACAGAGGAGCGTTTGACAGCCGGCTTGCGCTTGGCGACCGTCTTGGGCTTCGCGGCGGAGCGCCTGGCGCTGAGCCGCTGTGGGCGGGTGCTGGGGAGGTTGCCGAGGATGCCGCCGCTGCGGTCGCCGGTGTCGGGGCGGCTGTTGCTCTGATCTGAGACGCTCATGCGAGCGTCATCTTCGCGTACGGCGGCGCTGTTTGCGAACACGCCGTCCGCGCGGTTGTCGTTGGATCGCCGAATTTCGCCCTGGCGAGAAACCAATGGTGGGGTAGTGGTGTTTCAGTTGGGCGATCGTTCTTCTCAGACCTGTTCTGGCTGAGCAAAGCGTTAGCATAGGAATGTAGGCACTGGACTGTAAGGTTGGGCGGGCTTCGGCCGTTAACAGCTCAGCGCAGGTCGTTGTCAGGCAGGTCTGAGGTCCGGCAGGGGGACCTCGATCGCGTCCCCCGGTCACTCTCGACGGAAACGGAAATCGATGTCTGTAGTTGAACTTCAGGAGCTTGAAGAGGTCAAGGGTCTGCTGGCCAAAGGCCAGCAGGTGGGTGTGTTGACCTACACCGAGATATCCGCGGCAACGTCCGAGCTTGATCTGGACGAGTCCGACGTCGAGGAGCTGCACGGCTTCCTGGAGAAGTCGGAGATCGAGCTGGTCGAGGGCATCGATCCGGCGACGGCGGCGGCGTCCGAAGTCGAGCGCGCGCCCGACAAGCGCGGCCGCCGCAAGGCGAAGACAGCGCTCGATCTGAAGCCGGATATGACGACCGACTCGCTGCAGCTGTTCCTGAAGGACATCGGCAAGGTGCGGCTGCTGACGGCGCAGGAGGAGGTCGACCTGGCCAAGCGCATCGAGCGTGGCGACCTCGACGCCAAGCAGAAGATGGTCGAATCCAACCTGCGCCTGGTCGTGTCGATCGCCAAGAACTACCGCAACCAGGGGCTGCCGTTCCTCGATCTGATCCAAGAGGGCACGCTTGGGCTGGTGCGCGCTGCCGAGAAGTTCGACTACCGCAAGGGCTTCAAGTTCTCCACGTACGCGACTTGGTGGATTCGCCAGGCGATCGCACGCGCGTTGGCTGACAAGGCGCGCACGATCCGCATCCCGGTGCATGTCGTGGAGAAGCTCAACAAGATCGGCCGCGCCGAGCGCAAGCTCGTGACCGAGCTGGGGCGTGAGCCCACCGCCGAGGAGATCGCCGACGTGACGGGGATCGACCCGGAGGAGGTCGACTCGATCAAGCGCTCAGCGCAGGCGCCGGTGTCGCTGGAGAAGCCGGTTGGTGACGAGGAGGAGTCCGAGTTCGGCCAGTTCATCGCCGACGAGCGCGCCGAGTCGCCGTACGAGCGCGCTGCGGAGATCCTCACCAAAGAGGCGCTGCGCGAGGCGCTGGAGAACCTCTCCTATCGGGAGCGGCGCGTGCTGGAGCTGCGCTACGGCCTGGGCGGGGAGCACCCCCGTACGCTCGACGAGGTCGGGCGCACGTTCAACGTGACGCGCGAGCGCATCCGCCAGATCGAGAACCAGTCGCTGAAGAAGCTGCAGAGCCTCGCCGAAGCGCAGAAGCTGCGCGACGTGGCCTAACTCTGTCCAAAGCTGCGCTCGGCATTCAAGCCGCCGGGATCGGCTGCCGATCAGCAGGGCATGTTCGATGCACAGGCAGCTCTCCGTGAGCTGGTGAGTCGTGGCGGGTCTGACCTCCACCTGAAGGTCAACGCCGGGCCGCTGTATCGCGTGCATGGCGAGCTGGCGGCTGACGAGTCGGCCGAGGTGCTCACGGCCGAGGACACCGAGCGGGCGCTGCACGACCTGCTGCACGACCCGGCCAAGCTGCAGGAGTTCGCCGACGAGCACGAGGTCGACTTCTCATTCGAGATCACCGGCGTGGCGCGCTTTCGCATCAACGCGTTCCGCCAGCGCGGGATGATCTCACTCGCCTGCCGTGCGATTCCGCACAAGATCAGCACGATCGAGGAGCTGTCGCTGCCGACGGTTGTGCGCGAGCTGGCCGAGGAGGAGCGCGGGATCGTGCTGCTCACCGGCACCACCGGCTCGGGCAAGTCCACGACGCTGGCGGCGATGATCGATCACATGAACGAGACGATGAACAAGCACATCGTCACGATCGAGGATCCGATCGAGTTCGTACACAGCGACAAGCGCTCGGTGATCAACCAGCGCGAGGTCGGCATGGATACGGCGTCGTTCAAGCGTGCGCTGCGGCGCGTGCTGCGTCAGGACCCCGACGTGATCCTGGTCGGGGAGATGCGCGACGAGGAGACAGTGCAGACGGCGCTGTCGGCTGCGGAGACCGGGCATCTCGTGCTGTCCACGATCCACACCGTGGATGCGCCCGAGTCGATCAACCGCATGCTCGACTTCTTTCCGCCCCATCAGCACCAGCAGGCGCGCTCGATGATCGCCGGCACGATCAAGGGCGTCATCTCCCAGCGCCTGGTGCCGGGCGCCAACGGTGGGCGCGTGGCGGTGTGCGAGATCCTGCGGATGACCGGGCGCGTGCGCGACATGATCGTCGACCCGACGCAGACGGGTGAGCTGATGGAGGTGATCGCCTCAGGCGCGTACTACGGCATGCAGACCTTCGACCAGGCACTGTTCGGGCATGTGAAAGCCGGGCGCGTGACGTTCGACGACGCGATGCTGGTCGCCTCGAGCCCGCACGACTTCAAGCTGCTGATGCAGGCCGACGGGCGCCGCGGCACGACGATGGCCGACGTGGCCGCCGCCCAGGAGCGTCGCGGGGAGGGCGCCGTGCCGTCCTCAGCGGCGCCGGCGAGCGAGGCCAAGCCTCCGCTCACAGTCGCGTAGAGCACGCCGACGACTCTTACTTCAGTTGGTAAAGTAACGGTTGAAATGGCCGTTGACGACTCATGCCCCGTATGCCGAACCGCTGAGATCGTGTGCGGCAAGTGGACGCTGCTGCTGATCCGCGACCTCGCCGAGGGCCACTCGCGCTTCTGTGAACTCGAACGTTCGCTCGCCGGGATCAGCCCGCGCACGCTGTCGCTGCGTTTGCGCGCGCTCGAGGAGGAAGGCATCGTGGAGCGTCACACCTTCCCCGAAGTGCCGCCGCGCGTGGAGTACGCGCTGACCGAGAAGGGACGCGCGCTGCTGCCGATCGTCGAGGACATGCGCACCTACGGCGAGCGCTGGCTGGGGCTCGACTGCCAGGATACGGTGAGCTTGACGCTGACGGCCGCCGACGTAGCAGCCGCGGCCGCTTAGCGCAGCCCGGCACGCGCCACTGGACTTCGCGGGACGGGCCTGGTCTGCCGCCGGCGCGCGGCACGGCGCCGCCTGCAACGACCACTGCGCCGGCAGGAGCGCTTGCACGGGCGCCGAAGTGGATGCGATCGTGCATTCACGCCTGCTGGAGAGCTCACTGAGGAGCTTCGTCGAGGAAGCTGCGCTCGCGCTGCAGGCGGAGCTGGACGCGGGCGCCGAGGTGCCGTTCGAGCTGGCTACCCAGTCTTCACGCGGGAGCCGCACGCCGCTCTACAGCTACCGGCCGCTGACCGCCACGTTCATCCGCGAGCGCACGGCGATGCTGCCGGGGCTGTCCAGTCACGCTGACGCGGCCAGCCAGCTGGAAAGTTTTGCGGGGCTCGAGCGCTACCTGCTGTCGCGCAGCGTGCAGGCCGTGCCGAGCGATTCGCGCGTGCGTGTACGAACCGGGTTGCGGGTGCTGCTGGAGGATGTGTTCGAGGACCAGACGGATTTCGAGCTGCGCGCCGAGCGTTTGCAGCAGGCGCTGTCGCGCCTCGACGGGTCCGCGCAGGCGGGCGGCAATGAGATCACGCTCGTGGCGACCCTGCACGGGCTTACGATCGCTGCGGCCGAGCTTCCGCTCACCAAGGGTCTCAAGGTCGCGCGGCCCGACGCGATCAGTGGCATCCCACAGGACGTGGTGGCCCCGGACTGCGATCGTCAGACGGGCCACCTGCTCGTGCTCCTGACCATCGAGGGTGAGGACGCGCACGCGAAGATCGCCGACGGCAGGGCGGTGCTGCTCGATCTGCTGCGCGCGTTGCGGTTGTTCGGCGATGGGCGTGTGACGCTCGGCGCGCTCGCCTGGGCGCGCGTCGGCGCGGGCGCTTGGACGCCGCTGGCGTTGGCTTCCGGCGGCAGGCCCTACGGGATGCTCGTGGTGAGCGCCGAGCAGGAGGACGAGCTGCGCGCTTTCTGCAACCTCGTCTCACGTCGCGCTCCGGATGACGGCGAGCTGGCCTGGGCGCTCGAGCGCTTCGAGATGGGGTGCGAACGTGCGAGCGAGTACGAGGCGCTGAGCGACAACCTGCTCGCGCTGCGTGCGCTGCTGGAGCCCGAAGGAGCGTCCAGCGGGCTGCTCGCGGAGCGCCTGGCGGCGCTCTGCGCGGCGTCCGACGCGCGCGCCGAGCTGAGTGAGCGGATCATGCGGGCACAGGCGCTCGAGCAGGCGTACATCGCGGGCACGGTGGTGGAGCATCACGGCGACCACGCGCTGATGCGAGAGCTGGCGGAGCACCTGCAGGCGCTGCTGCGCGACGTGGTGTGCGGCCATCTCGACCCGGATCTCATTGTGCTTGCCGATGAGCTGCTGACGCATGCCCCAGAGCTCGCGCTCACAGCCCATGAGCCAGTCGCGGGGCTGGAGGATGAGCCAGTCGCGGGGCTGGAGCATCAGCCAGTCGCCGGGCTGGAGCATGAGCCGAGCGCGTCGACGCGGCAGGCGCTGGCTGCCAGGCAGCTAGCCCAGCAGGTGTTCGGCGATCTCGGCGAGGCCGGCGAGGTCCTGCACGTCTCCGTCTAGGTGAGGCACGAGCACCGGGTGCGGGTGCTCGAGCGTCGCGGACAGGTGGGCGATGCTCTCGCGGTCGCGGTTGACGAGCACGTCGAAGTCGGCGAGATTGCCGGCGACCTTTCCCGCCAGGCGCTCGCCCAGCTCGTCGGCGATCAGCGCGTGTACTTCAGCGGTGGAGTGGCTGCCCAGGCCGTCGCTGTGCACGCGATTGACGATCAGCCCGCCGAGCGGCATGCCCGCTTCGGCGAGCTTCTCGGCGAAGAAGATCGCTTCGCGCACCGGTTCGCGCTCGGGTGAGGTGATCAGCAGGAACGCGCTGCCCGGGTCGCGCAGCAGCGACTCGACGCCGCGCGCGCGCTCACGGAAGCCGTCCACGAGACCGGCGAGCGACCCGAAGAACACTGACAGGTCGCCGAGCAGGTCCACGCCGGTGACGCGCATGAACATCGAGAACACGAGGCTGGTGCCGCGCCCGACCACGCGCGCGGCGAGCCCGCTGGGGGCGAGGAACACCTTCAGGGCGCGCCCCTCGAAGAAGTTCAGCAGCCGGGCGGGAGCGTCGAGGAAGTCGAGCGCATTGCGCGACGGTGGCGTGTCGAGCACGATCACGTCGAACTGTCCGTCGCGGTCGAGCTCGTAGAGCTTTGCGATCGCGGTGAACTCCTGCGAGCCGGCGACGGCGGAGGAGATCTCCTTGTAGATGCGGTTGGAGAGGATCTCCTCGCGCGTGCGCTCATCGGGGGCGAGCTTCCCGATCAGGCCGTCGAAGGTGCCCTTGGCGTCGAGCATCATGGCCCACAGCTCACCGCGCATATCGAGCTGCTGGGCTGCGAACAGCTCGGGGGCGACCAGCTGCGGCTCGTTGTCCAGCTCGCTCAGGCCCAGCGCCGTGGCCAGGCGGTTGGCTGGGTCGATCGTGACGACGGCGACTTTCTGCCCGCGGCTGGCGAGGCCCAGCGCAAGCGCGGCGGACGCTGTCGTCTTGCCGACGCCACCGGAGCCGACGCAGATGCAGATGCGCTTGGCGAGCAGCCGTTCGGCGAGCAGCCGCTCAGCCGACGGGCGCTCGCTGGATTTCGCTGGGCGCCCGGGCACTGCGCCATCGTAGTCGGCATGCAGGAATCGTCTTTCCGCGTGCGAATACTCACGGCGTACGGGTTTCCCACGATCGAGTATCGGAGCCTGCCGTGGATGGAAAGTGCAAAGTCATCGCGTTCGCCAATCAAAAGGGCGGGGTGGCAAAGACGACAACGACGCTCAACCTCGCAGCCGCCTTCGCGGAGGAGGGCCATCGCGTGCTGTGCGTCGACATGGACCCCCAGGGCAACCTCACGATGTCCCAGGGCATCGACCCCGACACGCTCGAGAAGTCGATGTACGACGTACTCGTGCATAAGGTTTCGATCCGCGAGGTGGTGCGCAAGCGCGAGATCGACGTGGCGTGCGCCTCGATCGACCTGGCCGGAGCGGAGATCGCGATGTCGACGATGATCGGACGCGAGCGCTCGCTGCAGAAGGCGTTCGAGCCGATTCTCGAGGACTACGACTTCATCTGCATCGACACGCCGCCGAGCCTCGGTCTGCTCACGATCAACGCGCTGACGGCGGCGGACAAAGTTATCGTCCCCGTGCAATGCGAGTATCTGTCGATGCGTGGGCTGATCCAGCTGCAGAACACCCTTGCCATGATCCGCGAGAACCTCAATCCCGACGTCGACATCGAAGGCATCCTGCCGACGCTGGTCGACTCTCGCACGATCCATGCCAAGGAGGCCATCGAGATTCTCGAGGAGAACTTCGGTGATCGGGTGTTCGCGTCACGCATCCGCAAGACGGTGCGCTTCGCCGAGGCGCCCGTGAAAGGCATGTCCGTGCTCAAGTACGAGCCGGATGGCATGGCGGCGCAGTCCTACCGCCAGCTCGCTCAGGAGGTATTGACGCATGGCCAACGCTAAGCGCGCGAGCATGCGCGAGGGACCACTGGCGGCGCTGTTCCGCAAGACCGAGGAGTCCGAGCTCTCCGAGTCGCCGGCTGCCGCTAAAGAGCAGGCATCCCCGTCGTCTAAGCGCGCCGCTGAGCCGGTTGCGCCCGCCGCCGAGGCGGCTCCGCCGGTGCATCCGCGTGAGAGCGGGCTGCCGCATCCCGCGTTGAGCGCTTCCGAGCCGGCGCCTGCGGAAGCTCCCCGCGTGCCCACGCCGCGTGAGCGCCTGCGCCACGCGTTCTCCTCCGAGATCCCCGAGAACGTGCTCGAGCGCCCAGTGGAGGCTGAGCGTGCGGCTCCCCCGGCGACGCTGCCGGCGATGGATGTGTATGCGCGCGAGGAGCAGCGCCCTTACAACGCTGCTGCCAGTGGCACTGTGATTCACCCGGTGATTCGCGTGGTCGGCGTCGGCGGGGCCGGAGTCAACGCGGTCAACCGCATGGTCGAGGCCGAGGTCGAGGGGGTCGAGTTCCTCGCGATCAACACCGACCTGCAGTCGCTGCAGCAGTCGACGGCGGACGTGACGCTGCACATCGGCGCGGAGCTGACCCGAGGGCTCGGGTCCGGCTCGGACGCCAACCTTGGGCGTCAGGCGGCGATGGACGACTACGACCGCGTCAAGGCTCTGCTGAAGGGGTCGGACATGATCTTCATCACCGCCGGCGCGGGCGGTGGCACCGGCACCGGCGCGGCGCCGATCGTGGCGCGCATCGCGCGTGAGATCGGGGCGTTGACGGTGGCGATCGTGACCAAGCCGTTCGGCTTCGAGGGCTCGCGGCGCAGCGACCAGGCCGAGTCCGGGGTGCGCGCGCTCGCCGAGGAGGTCGACACGCTGATCGTGGTGCCGAACAACAGGCTGCTGTCGGTGCTCGACAAGCAGACGTCGATGGTCGAGGCGTTCAGGGTGGCCGACGACGTGCTGCGCCAGGGCGTGCAGGGCATCTCTGACCTGGTCACGCTGCCCGGCTTGATCAACCTCGACTTCGCGGATGTGCGCACGATCATGTGCGACGCCGGCAGCGCGCTGCTCGGCATCGGCATGGGCGTCGGCGAGAACCGTGCGACGGAGGCGGCGATGCAGGCTGTGGCGTCGCCGCTGCTCGAGACTTCGATGGAGGGCGCGCGTTCGATCCTGCTGTCGATCACGGGTGGCCGCGATCTATCGCTGTGGGAGGTCAACGAGGCGGCCAAGGCGGTCGCCGCCGCGGCGCACGCCGACGCGAACATCATCTTCGGCGCGATGGTCGACGAGAAGCTCGACGACCAGGTGTGGGTGACGGTCGTGGCGACCGGCTTCAAGGGACAGCGCGGGCCGGTGGCCCGTCGCCTGCAGGAGCCGGATGGCGAGCCGCGCGTTCAGCGCGCCAGTGCTCCCCGGCGTGAGCCGGCCAGGCGCGGCGGCGGCCTGGCTGTCGACGAGCTGGACGTCCCAGAATTCATTCCTAACCTCTGACGCGCGCATCGGCGCCGCGCCAGGGTGTGCTATCGCTCTGGCATGAGCGCCGGTGAACAGGGGGTGGTGGCGGCCGGGCATCCGCTGACGGCACAGGCTGGCGCGCAGGTGCTGCGCAGCGGCGGCAACGCGGTCGACGCCGCGGTGGGGGCGATGTTGACGTCGTTCGTGGCTGAGCCGCTGCTGACCGGGCTGGGGGCCGGGGGGTACATGATGGTGGCGGGCGGCGGCGAGCCGCCGGTGCTGCTCGACTTCTTCGTCGAGGCGCCAGCCCGTGCGGCGGACGGTTCGGCGGCCGAGCTGCAGGCGGTTGAGGTGTCGTTCGGCGACGCCGCCCAGGTGTTCCACGTGGGGCCGGCGTCTTGCGGGGTGTATGGCACGCCGGCTGGGGTGTGCGAGGCGGTCGCGCGCTGGGGCACGCTGCCGCTCGCCGAGCTGGTGGCGCCGGCGGCGGCGCTCGCACACGAGGGCGTGGCGCTCAACCACGAGCAGGCGTACGTCGCTGAGATCCTCGCCGACCTGCTGCGCTCGACGCCGGAGTGCGGTGCGTTGTGGGCGCCGGGCGGCAAGGTGCTGCGCGAGGGGGATGTGCTGCGCAACCCTGAGCTGGGCGACACGCTGACGCGCCTCGGGCAGGAGGGTGCGGAGCCGTTCTACCGTGGGGACATCGCGGCGGCGGTGTGCGACTGGCTCGCGCCGCGCGGCGGGTCGCTGTCGCGCGAGGAGCTGGCGGCGTATCGCGCGATCGAGCGTGAGCCGGTGCGCGTGAGCTACCGCGACCGCGAGGTGCTGACGAATCCGCCGCCGTCGGCCGGCGGCGTGCTGCTCGCTTACGCGCTGGGGCTGCTCGCGCGTCAGCCGGGCGCGCCGACGCTCGGGGCGATCGTCGCGGCGATGAGTGCTGCGCAGGATGCGCGCAGCACGCCTGAGTTCCTCGACGGGCTGGCGCAGGACGGCTTCCAGGAGCGTTTCCTGTCTTCACGCCTGGGCGCGACCACCCACATCGCGGTGCTCGACGCGCACGGGCGGGCGTGCAGCGTGACGTGTACCAACGGCGAGGGGTCGGGTGTGGTGGTGCCGGGCACCGGGCTGCACCTGAACAACATCATGGGTGAGGAGGATCTGAACCCGCGCGGGTTTCATCGGCACCCCGCCGGGCAGCGGATGCCGAGCATGATGGCGCCGTCGGTGGTGCTGCGCGACGGCGAGGTCGAGCTGGTGCTCGGCAGCGCCGGCTCCAACCGCATCCGCTCAGCGCTGCTGCAGACGATCGTGGGGGTGGTCGACCGCGGGCTGCAGGTACAGGATGCGGTTGCGGCTCCGCGGGTGCATTTCGAGAACGGCGTGGTCTATGCGGAGCCCGGGCTCGACGCCGGGGAGCTGCACGCCAGTGGCCGCGAGGTCGTGCTGTTTCGGGCGCTGAACTTGTTCTTCGGGGGCGTGCAGGCGGTGCAGCGGCAGGGCAGCGAGCTGCACGGAGCGGGCGATCCGCGGCGCGGCGGCGTGGCGGTGGACGCGTGAGTCGCGCCGCGCCTGCCAGCGGGCTGCTGTCGTGGCGGCGAGCGGTCAGGGCACGTCGTGCGTGGGGGTCTCTGCTCGCTGTCGGAGCGTGCGCCTTGCTGGCCGGGGCCGGCTGCGGCGGGGTCAAGTCGGCCGACCTGTTCATCGTCTATCGCTCCGGCAGCGTCGCCGGCGCGCGCCTGACGCTGCTGGTCAACGATGGCGGGACGGTGCGCTGCAACGGGGGCGCGCAGCGCGCGCTCAGCGACGCGGATCTAGTGCGCGCACGGGCGATCCAGGACGATCTGCACGATCCAGCCGTGAGCCGCACGTCGCTGCGGGCGGGGCCGCGGTCGGTGCTGCGCTACTACGTGCGCGACCCAGATGGCTCGGTGCGCTTCAGCGACGACTCTCAGGGTCAGCCGCAGGTCTTCCAGCAGCTTGCGTTGTTCGTATTGCAGACGGCGCGCGGCGTCTGCCGCCTGCCGCTGTGAGCCGGTCCGATGTCCTCAGATCAGTCAGCTGGTGAAACCATGAGTCAGGACATCTAGCCGAAGCGAACCTTGCCGTTCGAGCGGGCGCGAGCCTGGGCTCGCTCGACCGATTCGAGTCGTTTGATCGCGGCGCCGAGCATCAGCGTGAGCAGCCGCATGCGCGCGTTCTCCGAGCGCAGCTCCAGCAGCTCCTGCTTGGCTTCGATGCTGAATTCGACGGTGGCGGCCATGCGATAGGCGTCGAGCTCTTCGAGCTGGCTCGCCGACAGCTCGCGGTCGGTGGCTTGCTCGACGAGCTGGGCATAGAGCGCGCGTGCCGCCTGCGGCGCGTCGAGGTCGGGCTCCTCCTCGATGTCTTCGAGGAACTCGACGATGCCGGCGGGGTAGGGCAGCTCGTGCTGGCGCTCGACCAGCCGGAAGGGTCGGGTGCCGCGGGCGAGGATGTTGAGCCGCCCGTCGTCCATGCGCTCGGTCACGTCGCCGATCTCACAGGCGCAGCCGACGGGCTTGAGCTCTTGCTCTGACAGCCACAGGATCCCGAACTCGCTCTGCTGCTGCAGGCACTCCTCGATCATCTTGCGGTAGCGCTCTTCGAAGACGTGCAGCGGGACGCTCTCGGTCGGCAGCGCCACGATCCCGAGCGGGAACAGCGGGAAGCCCCATGAGAGCTGCTCTGGCATATAAGCAAGTCTAAGACCCTGCTTGGACTCCCTCGTCCTCCGGTTCGTCCGGCGGGCTCAGCACCAGCGGCGCCAGGAAGCGCCATACCTGCTGGGAGCCCGAGATCGTGTGCGTGCCGCCTGAGCTGATCTCGGCGCCGGGCGCGCCGGGCTGTCCGTGCTTGCCGCCGTAGATGCGCAGGTGCTGGATGCTGACGCCGTCACGGCATCCGCTCCAGACGTAGCGCACGGTGTGCGGCGCCACCTGGCGCTTGGTCGGCTGCGCACGACAGTCGTCCCGATCGACCCACTCGAACAGGTAGGGCAGCACCGCGCCCGCGTGCTGGGCGCCTGCGCCGTCGTACGGGACGGTGGTGTCGGCGGTGCCGTGGATCTCCAACACCGACACCGGGCGCGTGGGCGTACAGTCGGGCAGCGAGCGGTAGCCGCCGGCGATCGGTGCGATCGCGGCGATGCGATCGCTGAGCTCACAGCCTAGGCGCGCGGCCATGCCGCCGCCGTTGGAGACGCCGGTGGCGTACACACGCCGGGCGTCGATGCACGCGAGCTCGGCCGCGCGGTCCAACAGCAGGGAGATGAAGCGCACGTCGCGGTCGGACAGCGAGTTGATCAGCCATTCACGGCCGGAAGCGCTCGGATACAGCACCGCGAAGTCGTCGCGGTCGGCGATCGTGGAGTAGCCGGTGTCTTGTTCGTACTTGGCGCCGCTGCTGCCGAGGCCGTGCAGCGCGATCAGCAGCGGCAGCGGCTGCTGACTGTGGGTGCGCGGCAGGTGCAAGATCGCCTGCCGGGAGAGGCCGTCGGGTGTCGTCAGTTTGACGACGGTGCTGCTCGGCGCTGCCGTGGCCTGGCAGGAGCTCGCGGCGTGCGCGGGGCCGGCGGTTGAGTGGGTGGCGCTCGCGGCGAGGAGCGCACCGACGGCCAGCGCCACTGCGACCGTGCGCCTCATCCCGCGGTTAGGTGTCGCTGGCGGCGGGCTTGTGGGCGGCGATCATCAGGTTGTAGAAGATCGCCGGCGGCAGCCGCGACTCGAGCAGCCGGCGGTCGAGCTGCTGCAGCAGCAGATAGCCGCGGTAGGCGTACCGCCGCCAGGCCCAGGGGATGTCCTCCGGCTCGGCGGTTGCTTCCAGCGTGCGATTGGTCCAGCCGAACCAGTTGGCGAGCAGCTCCTCCCCGATCACGCGCACCTGCTCGAACCCGGCGGCGCGCGCGAACTCGGACAGCTCGGCGGGCGAGAAGGCGTGCACGTCGACCAGGCCCTCCAGCGATTCGTCAGAGGATTCGTCGTATGCGTGCGTTGCGGGGCGAGCGCGGATCGCGCGGCGCCATAAAGGCGCGACTGTGGTCGCGGCGCGCTTGGGCACCCGCGCCAGGCGGTCGCCGTGGAAGGAGGGTTCGCCGGCGAACAGCACCGTGCCGCCGGGCGCGAGCACGCGCTCGAACTCGATGAACGCTTGCGCGAGGTTCGGGATGTGGTGCAGCACCGCGTGGCCGAGCACGAGGTCGAAGCTGTCGTCGTCGAACGGCAGCCGTTCGGCGTCGGCGGGCTCGGTGTGCACTTCGAGGCCGAGCTGCTGCGCGTTGGAGCTGAGTGTGGCGAGCATGCCCGGTGAGATGTCGGTGCAGGTGGCGTGCTCGATCAGCCCGGCGCGCATCAGGTTGAGCGTGAAGTAGCCGGTGCCGGAGCCGATCTCCAGCGAGCGCGCATATGGCTTGGGCGCGTGGCCGAGCGCTTTGCGCACCTTGGCGAGGACCTGGTCGAGGCCGAGATCGCCGAAGTCGATCCCCCATTTGGAGTCGTAGTGATCGGCTGCCACGTCGTGGTAGCGAGTGTTTACGTCTCGGATCTCTGCGGGGCTCAGAACAGGTGTCACGGACCGGCACCATATACTCGCGCGCCGTGTCCGTGCCGCTATACGTCCAGCAGGACCAGCCCGCAGGCGTGCCGCCGCTGGCGCTCACCGGCGAGCGCACGCTGCCCGACGTGCCCGAGGAGAACTACTGGTTTCGCCGTCATCTGGCTGTGTACGAGTGGATTGCGGCGCGCACCGCCGGCCAGCGCGTGATCGACATGGCGTGCGGCGAGGGCTACGGGTCGGACGTGCTCGCGCACAGCGCGGCGAGCGTGGTCGGCGTAGATGCCAACCCTGAGGCGCACGAGCACGCGCGAGCGCGCTACCCGCGCGCCAACTTGCGCTTCGAGCGCGACCTCGTGGAGACGTTCTCCGAGGAGGCCGACGCGGTCGTGTTCCTGCAGACGATCGAGCACGTGCAGGACGCGGGTGCGGTGCTGGAGCACTTCCGCGCGCTGCTGCCGGGTGCGGGCGCGGTGTACCTGTCGACTCCGAACGTGCTGACGCTCGCGCCGAAGGGCGCTGAGCGCTCGGACAACCCGTGGCACGTGCACGAGTATCGCGCCGAGGAGTTCGAGCGTCTGTGCCGGGCGCACTTCGGCTCGGTGCAGATGTACGGGCTGTTCCACGCGCGCAAGCTGCGCGTACACGAATTGGCGCTGCGGGCCGGCTGGGATGCGGTGCATGCGCGCCTGGGCATCACCAAGCGCTTTTACGACTGGTTCACGCCGGCGATCGCTGCCAGCGACTTCGTGCTGCGCCCGGCTGGGCAGGCCGACCTCGATCGTGCGCTCGACTTCGTCGTGGCATGCCGCGCCTGAGCGCTCCGGCGCCGGCGGGCACAGCTCGCTCGTGAACGACGCGCGCGGTCGTGATCGCGGTGGCGAAGGCGATCGCGGGGCGCTTGCGATCGTGTTGCACACGCACATGCCGTACGTGGAGGGCTTCGGCACGTGGCCGTTTGGCGAGGAGTGGCTGTGGGAGGCGATCGCGTCCAGCTATCTGCCGCTGCTGGAGCTGCTTGACGCGGGTGCGCCGCTGACGTTGTCGCTGACGCCTGTGTTGTGCGACCAGCTCGGCGCGCCCGGCATCGGCGAGCGTTTCGTGAGGTTCGTCGACGAGGTTCGCAGGCACACCCACGACGAGGATGTGCGCGGGCTGCGCGCGGGTGGACATGAGACGCTGGCGTGTGAGCTGGAGCGCTCCTGGCGCGACTACGAGCTGGCGCTGGAGCGTTTCGCGCGCCGGGACGGCGATCTGCTCGGGGCGCTGTCGCGGCACGCGCAGTGGACCTCGTCGGCGACGCATGCGGTGCTGCCGCTGCTGGCGAGCGACGCGGGCGTGCGGCTGCAGGTGCGCGCCGGGGTGGATTCCCACCGCGCGCGCTTCGGCGCGGGCTGGCGCGGGGGGTTCTGGTTGCCTGAGTGCGCGCACGCGCCGTGGCTGGAGCCGGCGCTGAGCGAAGCGGGCGTGCGGGCGACGTGCGTCGAGCTGACCGATCGGCTCGGGCTGGGTGCTCGTGAGCATCTGCAGCCGCTGCTGAGCGGCGCGGGGGTGGTGCTGGTGCCGATCGACCGCGCGACGATCTCGCTGGTGTGGAGCAACGACGGCTACCCGGCGCATGGGAGCTACCGCGACTATCACCACCACACGGTGCATCACCACAACCCGTGGGCGAATGACGGCAGCGCGTACGACCATGCGCGGGCGCTCGAACTGGCGCGCGAGCACGCGGCGGATTTTGTGGCGCGCACACGCGCGCGGCTGCGGCGCGACGGCGCGGGGCTGCCGGGCGGCGGCCTGGCGGTGTGTGCGCTGGATACCGAGCTGCTCGGACACTGGTGGTACGAGGGCGTCGCGTGGCTGTCGGCGGTGGTGGATGAATGCGCTGCGCAGGGTCTTGAGCTGGTGCGTCTGGATGATGCGCTCGCGCGCCATCAGCCGGCGCCGCTGCCCGCGCGGCTGGCGTGTGCTGCGGCGGGGCCGCGCGTCAGCACCTGGGGTGAGGGCGAGGATCTCTCGACCTGGTCGGGCCCGGCGGTGGCGGAGATGGCGTTCGCGGCGCGCGCGGGCGAGCTGCAGGTGCTGCGCGCCGGGGCGGGCGCCGGCGCGGCGGCGGTGCGCGAGCTGCTGGCGCTGCAGGCGAGCGACTGGGCGTTCATGGTTTCGCGCGAGCTGGCGGTGCCGTACGCGCGTGAGCGGTTCGCCGGCCATCGCGACGCGCTGGCGCGGGCGCTCGCCGGCGGTGAGACGGCGGCTGACTCAGGGCTGCGCGAACTCGCGGCGCATGCGGATCGCGCGCTGCTGCTTGCGCCGTAGCGCCGCACGCGGACGGCGCGATGCTGCTCGCGCCGTAGCGCGGCTTACTCCCAGCGCAGCGAGCGCGGGGTGTCGCGCATGCGGATCACGCGCGCGGGGATCCCACCGACGACGGCGTTCTCCGGCACGTCGGCGGTGACCACGGCGCTGGTGCCGACGATGCTGTTGTCGCCGACACGGACGCCGCGCAGCACGCACGCGCCGTAGCCCATCCAGACGTTGTGGCCGACACGCACGTCGCGCTTGTAGATGCCCTGCAGGCGGATCGGGCGCTCGACTTCGACGACGCCGTGGTCGAAGTCGATCAGCATCACGCGATCGGCGATGATGCATTCGCGCCCGATCGACACGTGCTGGAACGCGGAGATCGTGCACTCCTGGCCCATCACGGTTTTGGCGCCGATGCGGACCTCGCCTTCGTGTACGCGGATCTTGGTGCCGTGCCCGAGCCACGCCCAGCGGCCGATGTGCAGGGTCGCGTGGCGGCCGATCTCCAGCTGCACGCCGGGGCAGATGAAGCACAGGCCGTCGGTCTGCAAGCGCGAGCGGTAGCGCAGCTTCAGCACGAGCAGGCGCAGCAGCAGGCGCGCGTAGGAGGTGTGCAGCATGTTGTTGGCGCGCATGAACCGCCACAGGCGCAGCGGCCCGCCGCCGAGGGGCGGCGGCGCGGCGCGCGGCGCGGCGGGCTCGCCGCTGGCGGCTGGCATGGCGGTCGGATCGGCGAGCAGCGGCTCCATCGCGTCAAATCGTATTGCCCTGCGATGATTGCGCCCGCATGACCGAGCTCACGCTTGCACAGCGCCTGCTGAACGGCGATCGCCGCGCGCTGGCGCGTGCGATCTCGCTGGTCGAGGACGATCGCCCGGAGGGGTGGGAGCTCGTGCGCGAGATCTATCCGCACACCGGCAGGGCGGCGGTGTACGGGTTCACCGGGCCGCCGGGGGTCGGCAAGTCGACGCTGATCGGCGCGTTGACGCGGGCGCAGCGCGACGCGGGCAGGACGGTCGGGGTGCTGTCGATCGATCCGTCGTCGCCGTTCACGCACGGCGCGCTGCTCGGCGATCGCATCCGCCTGACCGAGCACTTCCTCGACCAGGGCGTGTTCATCCGCTCGATGGCCAACCGTGGGGCGCTCGGCGGGCTGTCCGAGGCGGCGCTGCAGGCGGCGCTGCTGCTCGACGCGGCGGGGCGCGACGACGTGCTGGTGGAGACCGTCGGCGTGGGGCAGGCGGAGATCGACATCATCGACCACGCGGACACGATCGTGCTGGTGCTGATGCCCGGGTCGGGCGATTCGATCCAGGCGCTGAAGGCCGGGGTGATGGAGATCCCGGATGTGATCGTGATCAACAAGGCGGACCACCCGCTGACGGACACGATGGTGCGTGAGATCCGCGGGGTGCTGTCGCTGGCGAACCTCGACCACGGGCCCGACACGCCGCGCGGCTGGCGCGTGCCGATCGTCAAGACCGAGGCGGCCAACGGGCGCGGCGTGCCCGAGCTGGTGGAGCGACTGGCGGAGCACCGCGAGTTCATCCGCTCGGAGGGTCAGCTGGCCGAGCGGCGCGCGCGCAACCTGCACAACGAGGTGCTGGCGATCGCGACGGCGCGGATGCGGCGCAAGCTGGAGGCTGAGCTGCACGAGGATGCCGAGTTCCAGCGCCTGCTGGGGGAGGTCGTCGAGCGGCGTTTGGACCCCGCGAGCGCGGCCACGCTGCTGCTCGAGCGCGACCGCCCAGCCGGCGCTTAGCAGCGCGGGTTGCGGTGCGGTTCAGCTGTCGGCGTGCAGCGAGCGCGCGGTCGGCGAGCGCTCGACCGAGCGCTGGTCCGGCAGCGTGCCGATCATGCGGTCGCCGAGCGTGGAGGTGACGCCGAACCAGTAGCGCTCGTTCTTGTAGTGGTGCAGGCGGTGGTTGCGCCAGACGCCGCGGAAGTAGCGTCCCTGCGGCCGGTACGGGGTGTGGATCAGGAAGTGGGTCCACTCGTAAGCCGCGAGGATCCCGTAGCTGACGAGCAGCGCGGTGGTGGCGTACGCCAGGCGCGGGCCGCCGAGCACGAGCGCGATCGGGAATGACAGCGCCCAGTTGATCAGCGCGATCGTCGGCAGGAACACGAGCACGCCGTACACGGGCAGCAGCACGCCGCCGAGCTTGCTCGGCGAGCGGTGGTGGGCGCGGTGCTCGCGCGCGCTGATCATCTCCAAGCGGCGCCCGCGGATCTCCAGCGGCGGGCAGTGCAGCAGGTAGACGTGGATCGCCCATTCGATCGGCGGGGTGACGGCGAACAGTCCGGCGACCATCACGAGATCGCGCCAGCTGAATGATCCCTGGGCGAGGCGCAGGGCGAGCGCGACGGCGACCGCGCCCAGCAGGTAGGGCGGTGAGGGCTGGCGCATGAACTCGCGCAGGCAGTCGCCGAGGGTGGCGCGCTCGCGGCGGGTGGGGACGGCTTCGGCGGGCGCGGTGTAGCGATCGCCGACCTCATCGACGGGCGCGCCGGGTGTCGGAGCGCCGGGCGCGCGCTCGGTTGCCATCGTTATGCGCCGAGCGCCCGGGCGATGACCATCTGCTGGACCTCGTCGGTGCCTTCGCCGATCGTGAGGATCTTGGCGTCGCGGTAGAAGCGGCACACGGGGTATTCCTCGATGAAGCCGTAGCCGCCGTGGATCTGCACGGCTTCCTCCGCGCAGCGCACGGCCAGGCGGCCGGTTTTGAGCTTCGCCTGGGCGGCGGTGAGCGTGAAGTTGCGCCCGGCGTCCTTCTCGAGCGCGGATTTGTACACGAGCAGGCGCGCGGCTTCGATCTCGGTGCTCATGTCGGCGAGCTTGGCTTGGATCGCCTGGAACTTGGAGATCGACTTGCCGAACGCTTTGCGCTGCTTGGCGTAGGCGAGCGCCTGGTCCAGTGCGCCTTGCGCGAGGCCGACGCCCATCGCGGCGACGCCGATGCGGCCGATGTCGAGGATGTGTAGGAACTGCTTGAAGCCCATGCCGCGCGGGCCGAGCAGGTGCTCGTGCGGGACGCGGCAGTCGGTGAACGTCAGCGGGCGCGTGTCGGACGCGTTCCAGCCCATCTTGCGGTACGGCTCGCCCTGCTCGTACCCGACCGTGCCGTTGGGGATGATCAGGTTGGAGATCTCCTTGTGCCCGGATGAGTCCTCGCCGGTGACGACGGTGATCGCGACGTGGCCGGAGATGTCGGTGCCGGCGTTGGTGATGAACTGCTTGGCGCCGTTGATCACCCACTCGTCGCTGTCGAGCGTGGCGCGCGTTTTGACGTTGCCGGCGTCCGAGCCGGCTTCGGGCTCGGTCAGGCCGAAGGCGCCGAGCTTGCGCCCGGCGCAGAGGTCGGGCAGCAGCTCGCGCTGCTGCTGCTCGGAGCCGAACAGGTAGAC
>DATINL010000024.1:0-32955 GCA_035474295.1 Solirubrobacteraceae bacterium | reverse complement strand
GATCGGCGCGGCGCTCGCCGGCGGCTCGATCAGCACCGGGCGGTGAAAGCTGCGCCAGCGCTCGGACCAGTCGTCGGGGATCTCGGTGGTGGACACCTCGATCAGCGCGGCGCCGGCAGCGGCGCGCAGATCCGGCAGGTCGGGCAGTTCTCCGGGAGCGCCGTACACGGCGTACTCGATCTGCGCGTCGCCGATCTCGGACTCCTCCACTCCGCTCGGGGCGAGCTCGAGCAGTTCGGCGAGCACGAGTTCGGCGTCCTCGCGGTGGACGCGAATCGCTAGCCGAATCACGCAGCCTGGCTGCGCAGCGCGCGGCGCAGCTTGGCGAACACGGATTCGTCGCTGCGCAGGTTCTCCTCGGTGAGCGTGCTCGTCAGCTGTTGGAGCAGCTCGCTCTGCTCGGGCGTCAGCCGGCGCGGGATCACGACATTGACGACGACACGCAGGTCTCCTTGGCGGCCGCGGCGCAAACCGGGCATGCCGTGACCGCGCAACGTGATCACCTCGCCGGGCTGGGTGCCGGGCGGGATCTCGATCGGCACGCTGCTCTGCAGCGTCGGCGCATCCATGGTGGTGCCGAGCGCCGCGAGCGGAGCGGGCACGTCGAGCGCGGTGATCAGATCGTCGCCTTCGCGCACGAAGCGCTCGTCGGCGCTAACCCGCACGAGCACGTACACGTCGCCAGCGGGCGCGCCCGCCTCACCGGCGTGCCCGCGCCCGCCGAGCCGAATGCGCTGGCCATCGGCGATGCCCGCGGGCACATCCACCTCGAGCGTGCGTTTGACGGCTTTGCGCCCGCGTCCACGGCATTCGCGGCACGGCTGCTTGGGGATGCGCCCGTCGCCCTGACAGACGTCGCACACCATCGTTCTCACCATCTGACCAAACGGCGTGCGCGTCATCGCCTGTAGCTGGCCGGCGCCGCCGCAGCGCTTGCACGTCTCGATCGGCGTGCCCGGCTCGGCGCCGTTGCCGTGGCAGTGCTCGCAGCGGTCGACAGCGTCGAACGAGATCTCGACCTTGGCGCCGAGCGCGGCTTGCACGAGGTCGACCTCGACCGCGA
The DNA here is from genome assembly GCA_035474295.1 of Solirubrobacteraceae bacterium. Taxonomy (GTDB): domain Bacteria; phylum Actinomycetota; class Thermoleophilia; order Solirubrobacterales; family Solirubrobacteraceae; genus Palsa-744. Next base: position 31,892 of record DATINL010000024.1, on the reverse strand, counting down.
CGGCCACGTCGCCACCCTGCGCCGGACCCGCCTGTGCTCCGCTGCCGCCAAAGAACGCGTTGAAGAGGTCGCCGATCGACCCGAACGAGTCGAAGTTCGGCGCGTTCCCGCCGGAGCGCAAGCCTTCGTGGCCGTAGCGATCATACGTGGCGCGCCGCTCGGGGTCGGAGAGGATCTCGTACGCTTCCGCGGCTTCCTTGAACTTCTCCTCCGCCTGCGGGTCGTGCGCGTTGACGTCGGGGTGCAGCTCGCGTGCGAGCACGCGAAATGCCTTCTTGATCTCCTGCTCGCCGGCGTCGCGCTGGACGCCCAGCACCTCATAGGAATCTCTCGGCATCGGCTCTCGGCTCAACTCTCGGCGTAGGCGTCTTCGACGAAGCGTGACAGTCCGTGCGCGACCTCGCGCACGGACGAGATCGCGCTGGCGTAGTCCATCCGCACCGGCCCGATCACCGACACCGTGCCGAGCCGGCGCTGCGCCACACCGTACCCAGCCGCGACCATCGCCAGCGAGCGCATCGCGGGAATCTCGTTCTCATGTCCGATGCGTACGTACACGCCGGTCTCACCGAGCGCCGCGCGCAGCACCTGCAGCAGCGCGACGCGGCGCTCGAGCAGCCCCATCAGCTCATTGATCTGCACGGCGTCTCGGAGCTGATCGTCCGCGAACAGCCGGGCGGTGCCGTCGACGTAGAGCGTGTCCTCCGAATCCGCCGCGACACCGCTGAAAGCGGGCACCAGCTGCTCGAGAAACGTGCGCTCGGAGTTCGACAACGTCGGGTCGACCAGCCGCTGCTGCAACATGCGCGCGCCCAGTCCGAGGCCGGTGAGGCGTTCGTTCAGGTACTCCCCCGCCCACGACACAAGCCCCGGGTCGACGGTCTGCTCGAACGTGACGAGTAGCTTCGAGACGCCGCCGGTCGAGGTGATGATCACGACCATCACCACCTGCGGCTGCAGCGCGAGCACTTCGATGTGCCGTACCGTCGCCGCGTTGGCCGGCGGCGCGGAGATGACCGCCAGCAGGTTCGTCACCTGCGAGAGCGTCTCGGTGGTGGTGCGCATCGTCGCCTCCACTTCGCGCCGGATCAGCGACAGCTCCACACGCGGGGCGGTTGTGAGACCAACGCCGGAGGACAGCATGCGATCGACCATGTAGCGATGGCCAGCGTCGGTGGGGATGCGCCCCGCCGAGGTGTGCGGGTGCGCCAGCAGACCGTGCTCCTCGAGCAGCGCGAGCTCGTTGCGCACCGTGGAGGGACCGCAGTCGAGCTCCGGGTCGGCGGCGATCGTCTTGGAGGCAACCGGCTGACCGGCCTCCGAGTAACTGGTCACCACCTTGCACAGGATCAGCTCCTGCCTTGGGGTCAGCATGGGTCCGATTGTACGAGGCCCACCCGCCGAGTCGCGGGCGGGCCAGTTGGGCTGCTCAGATCTCCAGCTCAGCTTCAGCGTTGCGGATGATCCGCTTGCCGGCTTGCACGGCCACCGCGTCGATCAGCGCACGCCCGTCACCCGTTTCGCGAACCGTGCTGCTCACCACGACCTCTTGCTCGGGCACGCCCATGCCGCGGAACTGCACCGACAGGCGCTTGAGGCGCTCGGGGCCCCCGGCGGCCTCGGTCTGGGCCCGCGCGACCTGAGCCATCGACCACAGGCCGTGCAGGATGCGCCCGGGCAGCCCGACAGCACGCGCGAACTCCTCGTCGATGTGAATCGGGTTGAAGTCACCGGAAGCGCCCGCGTAGCGGACGGTGAGGTACTTGTCGGGCGTCACCTTGAGCTCGGGGAGCTCTGCGCCCTGCTGAAATTCGCCCATCACGCTCACACTCCTCGAACGATGTTTGTCCACGTGCCACGACAGACCTGCTCGTCGCGCTGGTTGGTGGAGATCGACTCGAACACGTAGTAGCCGCGCCCGTCGCGCTCGGCGATGTCCTTGACGCTCGCCACCGTGGTGATCTCATCGCCCGCCACGACCGGCGTGCCCCACTCGAACTCCTGCGCGCCGTGAACCATCAGCGCAAAGTTCATCTCGACGTCGGGGTCGAACAGCGGCGGGGCCATCGACCTCGCGCTGTACACAACCGTGAACATCGGCGGCGCCACCAGATCGGCGTAGCCGGCAGCACGCGCGGCTTCCACGTCCAGATGCACCGGGTTGGTCTCGCCCACGGCGTGGGCGTACTCCCTGATCTTCTCGCGGCCCACCGCATAGAGCGTGGGCTCGTAGGTCTTTCCGACCGCTTGGCTATTGATTGGCACCGGGTGGAGCTCCTTGCGCGCTGGGCTGTTTATGGCTGCGGCGGGGCAGTTTACGCGGCACGGCCGCGGGTCGCCCGCAAGGCGTCCCGCGGCCGTGTGCCGGTGGGCGAGCTCAGAAGACGAGGTCGTCCTCGTCGAGGTCCACGCCAGCGCCGACGCCCACGAGCTCGCGCTCACGCTCGCCGACGTCGCTCCCGCCGAGTGTGTCGTCGTCATCGTCGTCCACCTCACCCTGCACGGAGTCCGGCTTGTCGAGGAACTGCACCGAGTCCGCCACGACACTCACCGCCTGACGCTTCTGCTGCTCGGCGGTCTCCCATTCACGCCACTCCAGCCGCCCGTCGATCGCCACCAGCGCGCCGCGGCGCATGTGCCGATGGACATTTTCGCCCGCCGACCCAAAGACGCTCACGTCGAAGTAGTTGGGCTTGTCGTGATACTCGCCCTCGGCGTCGCGCCGGCTGCTGTTGCACGCAACCCGCAGACCACAGACGCTGAGCCCGGAGGGCAGCGCCCGCAGCTCAGGGTCGTGGGTCAGGCGTCCGACGAGCACGACACGGTTGACGCTTGAGTAGGCCATGGTTGATCTCCTTTTGCTGACTGATTGATCCCCGGCACGCAAGCTAAGACGCGCTTGGGACGGTTCTCTCGATCGCCCTCACCGGCAGCGCCGCGAGCGGCACGACCGTGATGCGCTGATGCGCGTCCGTGCGCTGCAGCGCCCGCTGCAGCGCACGCTCGACGGGCGGCGTGGCGAGGTAGAGCACACCGGCGACACACCGGCAGCGAGCCCATCCGCGGCAGATCTCGCGGAGCCGGCGCGGCGCCTTGACCGTCAGCTCGACTTCGACCGCAATCGGCAGCTCGCCGGGGGCATGCGCGGGGTACAGAACGAGATCAGGTCGGTGCAGCCGCCAGCCGCCATCCGGACCAATGCCGACACGCGCGCTGGCCAGTTGGGTGCGCTGTTCGCGCTCATCGCGGCGCAGCTCACGCTCGCTGTCCACGCGGTGGTCCGGGTAGCAGTGCTCCAACGCCGCCGCCACGGCGGCGCACTCGATCAGATGCCGCACGCATGTGGCGCTCACCGCGCAGGGCTCTAGCCCGTGCAGACCCGACGCACGCATACCAGCCGGGGTGACGGTGAATAGCGCCGGCTGACGCGCAAGCAACTGCTCGTGCTGAAGCAGCCCCGCGCGTTCGGCTGCGATCAGCCTGGCACGCGCGGACGGTTGCGACACGCCCAGGCGGTCAGCCAGAGCAGGTGCGGTGATCGCGCCCATGCGCGCCGTCCAGCGGAGCAGCTCCAGCCGCTCGGGAGAGTGAGGAGAGTCATCGTCGTTGTGTGTTGAACGAGCGGAACTGCATCCGCAGCCACCGGGGTTGAGTGCGCAACAGCGCATGGAGCGTTCAGGGACCATTGGTCCTCCTTGGAGTCGATGTGCGAGAGAAGCCCGACTGGCGCCTGCCGGGTGATCACCCGGCAGGCAGGCAGGCGGGCGGACGGCGAGCACCGGTGTATGAACCGGTGTATGAGCGAGTCGTCGCTCAGGGGTGCTGTGCAGCCGAGAGAACCCGAGCGACACGCACGTTGCTGCCGTCGACGAGCCGGATGACGGCGGCATGCCCGCGCTGCAGGCGCTTGATCTCGTTGGGATGGATCAGGTACTCGAGACCGCGCTTGTACGTGACCCTGCCGTCGCTCTGGCTCGAGGTGTTCCAGGCATCGGCGGTGCCGGCCACGTTCGCGATCAGCTCCGTCGAGGCGGGAACCACCTGTCGATGCACGATCAACGCCGACAGGTTGCCGAGCGTCTGCTCGAGCAGACCTTCACGCCCTGGAAGACGCATGTCGGCCAGCTCCTGCGTGCCGAGCACGATGCTCATGCCCGCCGAGCGAGCCCGTGCGAACAGCCGCGCCACGTGCTCGGCGGCGAGTGCGGAGAACTCGTCGATCACCACCAGCGACGGCGTCGGGGCCGTCTGTAGGGAGGTCGTTGCGCTCAGCAGGTCCTGCACGATCGCCGCGGCGAGCATCTGTGACAGCAGCGGCAGGCGTTCTGACTCGAGGCTGAAGTACACGACCGCACGCGCCTTGATCGCCTCCAGCAGATCGAATGGCTCTGCATCCGGCGCACCCGGGTCCAACCATGGACCGACGTCAGACTCCGCCAGGATCGCCAGGCGATCGCGGACACCGGCCAGATCGGCGCGCTGACGCGGGGTGAGCGAGTCCAGGTAAGCATGCACGACGTCGGCATCGGCTTCGGGGAGCTCGCGTGCGAGCAGCTCCAGCCGGGCCGGGTCCAGGTGGCTGACGAGCCTGGCGAGGCTCACTTCCAGCCCGGCGGTGCGCAGCGCACGCACCTCGTGACCCAGATAGCGCTGCGCCTGACGCAGATAGTGCGGCTCGGTGAAGCGCTCGCCGGCCAGCAGCTTGTCCGCGATCTCGGTGGCGCTGCCGTTGGCATACGGGTTGTAGACCGCGTGACCGTCGGGCGTCCATTCGATGAACCGCCGGCCGGCAGCCTGCGCTGCGATCCGCAGCTGATCGCGCAGATCACGGTCGCCCTTCGGGTCGACGACGACCGCCGCCATGCCGCGCTCGATCGCACGGATCGCAACCCACGTTTGCGTAACGGTCTTGCCCGAGCCCGCGGCTCCCACCACGAGCGTGTGCGTACCCCCGGTCGCTCCCCCGAGCGGAATCAGGACTTCCTGGCCGTGCTGGTCATGACCGAGCACGAGATCCTCACCACGAAACCAATCGCTGACCTGCTGGTGGTCGTGGCGGGCGAAGGTCTTGCGCAAGAACGCAGCAACCGCGTCGAGTGGACGATATGCACCGTCCGTCAACGTGGCTGCCCGCTGCAGGCTGTCGCGCTGGGCACGACGAGTGCGACTCATTGCGACCAGCGCCGCGAGCAGCAGCGTGAGGGTGAGACCCGCGAACGCATCGTGCGCGACGATGACGACGACAAGCGCACCGGCCGCCCAGCTCCAGTGCAAGCGCCGACGGTGCAGCTGCTCCGCCGCCAGCCACCCCAGCGCCAGCCCGAGCACGCCGTGGGCGATCGTGCTGAGCAACCAGTGAGCGAGCTCGTGCATGGCCGTGATGAATTCGACCCCCGGATCGGGGGTTTGATCGGTAGAGGGCATTGCGCCACTCCTTTCTGTCGACCGACGAGCAGGCCGGTCGTTGCTGGTTAACGAGCAACGGCGAGCTCGCAGGCTCGCCGTCGTGGGTGTTTGCGAAACCGACTCATACGAGCCGGTGACGTTTGGTCATGGCGGGCGTGCGGCCCGGCGTGAAGGTAGGTGGGTGAAGCTAGGTGGTGAAGGAGCTAGATAGCTGGCGGAGAGGGTTTATTCCTCTCGCCTGAGCTCCCTCTCGATCTATTTGAGGAGGAGCGTGACGAGACGCGTCTCACGGAGCCGGAAGCTTGTAGGGGACTTGCCAGGCGTTTGGCTCGCGCGCGCTCGTAGTTGAGCCAGGCCAACTCGACCATGTGGTCGGCTTCGAGAGCCGCCACCGAATCGTGGTTACGCCGGGCCAATTCAGCAATGTATTCGGCTTCGAGCACCGCCACCGGCGCGTGGTTGAGCCGGGTCAACTCGTCTATAAACGGACACGTATCGATTGCACGGAGACTTGCCCTGGATATGCCCATCTTTCTCTGGAACTCCTCGTCATCCTTGATGCCCCGCTCGGATGGCTCTTCGATCCGATCCTTGCTCATGGCGCCTTCCTTTCATTGGACGTACGACTGCCGAACGTGAAAGCGGCGAGCCCTGGGGCTCGCCGTCGTGTGCTGCATGGCGAGCCGTTCAGGCCCGTCAAGATTTCTTGGCTTGTGACGAGCGCTCGACGCTCGTCACAGCGCTGGCGTCATATGCGCCGGCGTGGTCCTGCTCAGACTTCTCGGTCTTCTGGCGAGGGGAGCGTGGTGGGATGCTCACTTGAGGCTGTAGCCGACGCCCCACACGTTGACCACCCAGCGGCCGCCGTGTGCCTCGAGCTTGCGACGCACGCGGCTGGCGTGAGTGTCGACGGTCCTGGTCGAGCCTGGAGCTCGATAGCCCCACACCATGTGCAGCAGCTCCCACTTGTCGAACACTCGTCGCGGTTCGCTCGCGAGCGCCACCAGCAGCTCGTACTCCAGGCGACGGAGCTCGACCTGGTGGCCGTCGACGCTGGCGGCGTGAGCACTGGTGTCCACTTCCAGCGCTCCCACCCGGAGCACCTGCGCAGTGCGCTGCCCGGGTGCACGACGCAACAGCGCTCTCACGCGAGCGCGCAGCTCCAGGTAGCGCACAGGATGCGCAAGCACATCGTCAGCTCCCGCTTCGAAAGCTCGCAGCAGATCCGGCTCGCATCCGCTCGAGCCGAGGACGAGGATCGGCAGGTCGGGCCTCCACGGTGTGCGCTCACCGGCGGGCGCGCGGATCTCTCGCAGCAGCTCCAGCTCACCGCTCGACGCGTCGAGGTCACCGAGGATCACGAGCTCCGGTGCGCGCATCCCAGCCAGCGCACGTGCATGCCCGGCGGTATGCGCAAGCTCCGTCCGGTAGCCGTCGGCCTGCAGTTGCGCAACGACCGTCGTGCCAAGGCCGGCATCCGGATCGACGATCAGGATCGACTCCGCCGGCGCGCGAGCGCTCATCCCAGCTCCACCTCTCGGGGACAGATCCCCAGGCCATGACGGGCGATCAGCGCGAGCACGTCGCTGTGGACCCATGGCGTCGGCGTGTGCTCTCCACCGGGAGGGAGAATCCCGACTCGGCGCGCCAGCCAGCTCGTCTCACCGCTTGTGTGACCGCGGCGGTCGCGCTTGACGCGTCCGCAGCGCACAGCTATCTCGCTCATGGTCAAGCCTTGCTTGTGCAGAGCTGTGAGCACCGCTTGACGCAATCCTCGGTTGAGCACCAGCCGGCTCGAGTCGACGCGCTCCAGCTCGGCGCCCAGCGTTGCGACCGAGACATCCGGATCCGCGCGATGGCGTGCGAGCAGCGCAAGCGTGAGCGTGCGCACCGGCTCATAGCTCTCCAGGTCGGCGACGACGTCGCGCACGCTCAGCAAAGCGGGTGGGCTCATATCGCCGGCCGCTGGATGACGCTGCCAACGCAGCTCCGGGATCGACATGCGCGCAGCCACAGGCCCGATGCTCAGCACGCAGCCCTTCCGATCGAGGAGCTCCGGGGTCGCGTCGAGCAGCCGCGCCTGTGCCGCAAGCGCGTGTTCATCCGCTTCGAAGGGGACCACCTCCAAGTCTCGTGCGGCGACTTCGCGGCACCAGCGCTGGCGAGCATCCTGCAGATAGAGCTCACAGACGAGCGCTGCGTTCTCGTGCGGCTCGTCGCCTGCCAGGTGCGCCACCATCCGACGATCCCCAAGCGTCGCGGCATCGTGATCGATGACCAGCAGGCTGCCGCCGCTCCCAGGCCGTGCGACCAGCTCGCGTGTGTGGCCTGCATCGTCTTCGTAGCGTCCGAGCAGCTTTGAACCAGGGCCGGAGCGCACGCCATCGGAACCCAGCGGCCGATGAGTGCTGCGTCGATCTTCTGCGCGGAACACGGGGGCCGGTGGTGCGCGGAATACGGGGGACGGCGTTGGCGCGGTGGTGGTGAGGGACATCGTCGATCTCCTGTCCGGTGGGACTTGGCTGCCGGGTGTGGGGAGAGCGGCTTTTAAGAGCTCGCAGTCGCGTCGTCAAGCCGCGAGACCGGACCGATCCGGTATTCAAAATTAACCCGAGACCCCCTAAAGGGGGATCTCGGTAAGCGGCCGCCAGCTCCAGCAAGCGCTGAAAGTTGGCGCGAAAGCAATCGGCCGATCGAGCTGGTCCGAGGGATGTATCTCTGTGCCCACTCACGGCGATGGGCTATGGAGGAAGAGCGGCAGCTGCCGGACGGCTCTGGGAAGCGGAGAAAGTGAGCCCCAAGCGTAGCTGGGAGCGCATCAGCCAAGTCGCTGTGATCCGCGCGCGCGCTGCATTCGCCTTCCGGACTACGCGCTAAGAGCTGCAGTGGCGCTCTGGAAAGCGCTATTTGCAGCTCAGGCGCCGCATTTGCCCCGGGACTTCAGGCGCAGGCGACTGCAGCAGCTTCACCGGTTCAGGGTGGTGACTGCACCAGCACGCCCCCCAACTGCGACGATTGGGGGGCAAACGTGCGGGCGATATCGCGCCAGGTCTAACGCTCGGAGCCCCCGTGAGACACCCGTACGTTCAACTCGCACAGGTGTGTCAGCGGCTCGCGCGCACGAGGGTCGCCGTCAGCCGCCACAACCCGGACGTCGGGCGGCAAGCGGGACACGCGATAGGCGCACAGCAGCCCTTCGTGTACATCTCGTTCGGCAGCGAACACGATGCGCTCACGGCCGGGGTACTCCCACTCGGCTGGATACTCGCCCGCATACGCGTGGCACGCCGTCAGCACGCAGTCCGCGGCGCGCGCGCATTCTCGAGCACGAGCGCGGCTGGAGCTGACGAACACGACCTGCGGCGGCGCGACCAGGCGAGGGCCCGCTCGAACAGCGTGTGACCACCAACCGCTCACCAAATGGTCATAGCGTTCGAGCTTGGCCGCCATGCGAGCCGACGGCCGGCGATCATCGAGCTCGACCAGCAGCTCATCCGCGAGCGCACCAGAACGACGGGTATCAGCTGGACGCCGGCCGAATCCGATTGCGGCGTCGGGTCGGACGGTCTCAAAGCGCTGGACGTCGTCGACCTGCCCAGCGGGGTCCGTGCGCCGGAAGCCATGCGCCACGCGACCGCCCGGCAGCATGAGATCGGCCGGGCCGAGCGCGGCGCGCCTGCCTGCAGCAGCACGTGGCGTGGGCGAGAGGCTGGTGTCCGCTGCTCCGGCCAACCGCAGCGGAGCTGCAGCGAGCGCCTGCTCGAACGCAAGCACCCATCCGGCGACGTGAACGTCGTGACGCGCGTGCCGCAGCGCACGCTCGTCGACAGCGCCCCCGTTAGAAGCGAACGTTCGCGTGAGACGCCCGGGGAGACGGCTCGCCTCCGAACTCACCCCAGCTGGCCTGACGAGACGTTCGCGGGCATACAGGAGCTCGAGACCAGCAGCGGTGATGACGTAACACATCGGCACACCGCCGCCGTCGCGGCGATGGAACTGAAAACGCTCGAGCAGCCCAGCGTCGGAGAGGCGCTTGAGTCGCCGCTGGGTGGTGGTGGCAGCACGATCGCGGTTGAACCGACGATGTATCTGGCTGCTCAGCACGTGACGCAGGCTGGCGACCAGCACCAGGATCTCGAGATCGAGCTGCTCGGGGTCGAGCTGCCGCGGCACAGCGATTGGCTTGGCCCAGCGCACCGTGTGGGCGCCATCGAGCTCGACCAACTCGCGGTAGCCGTCTGCAGCGAGCGCGGGCATGGGCGTGGGCGTGGGCGCGTGGGTTGCGTTGACCCCATTCGCAGCGACCGCAGCGACCATCCCGCTGGCGCGCTCGCGCGCCGCGATCTCGGTGCCAGCCGTTGGCACGGGAGCGTCCATTGCGACCGGAGCCATGACTGCGCGTCGGCCTGCTGAGAGCTCGTCTCCCACAGGCGCAGACTGCTCCCGGGGGGTGGGCTCCGTGAGTCGCTCCCCAGCGCTTGTGAGAGCGTGCTTGCGATCCCAGTGTGGTTGTCGCAGGTCCGCGAGAAAGCGCCCGCCGCGTTGAGCTTGACGAGCCGCGTGGAACGCGAGTCTTTGCGGGTCGGGGCACATCGGGATCGTGCGCGCGATGAAAGGCGGCTGGCGACCCTCAGGCGTGGACCAGCTCACAATCGCGTGGTGCTTGGGTAGGTGCAGTCGAACATCGGGGTGCGCAAGCGCCGAGAGCCCGCTGATCCCCGAGCGCACCATGTCCGAGTACTCAGCCATCAGCAGGTCGACCGCCGCGCGTGCGTCGCGCGCAGAAGCTGTGGCGAAGTACACCCGATGTGCGAACAGCGCGTCGAGCTGGTCGCGCACCTCACGGTCCACCCACTGGGCGTCTGTCTGCCAACACGCCACGGTCTCCAACCCAGCCGAGCGCTTCAGCGCCATCGTCTCGGCGAAGCCGCGGTTGAGCACGAGCGGCGCTTCGTCGACCTTGAGCGCGACAGCCACACGCTCGCTCTCCGCCAGCATGTCCTGCTGACGAGCGAGCGCGGCATCGAGCATTCCGATCAACAGCTGCATCAGCACGGACGTGTTGCCGGCGCCCATGGCGCCAAGCGCGCCTTTCACCACCAGCACTTCTCGTTGTGTGATCACGCGCTCGAAGTCGACGCTGAGCGAGTCGTTCAGCAGCACACGCTTGATCGACGGCGAGTTGAGCAAGCGTGCGAGTTTGTTCACCGGCGCGTCGAGCTTGGCCGTGGTCATGCTGCGCGAGTCAGCGAGCTGAGCGCTCAGCTCGGCGGTGAAGAACTCGGAGATCTCCTTGAACTCAGGCAACGCGCGCACATGCGCTCCTACACGCGCTCGATACGCGTAGCCGTCCTCTCCCACAGACAGCAAGCGCGCGGCGTCCCACAGCGTCGAGCGCCTGTCGTAAGCGAGCACGGCGATGATCGCATTGCGCAGGTAGCGATCGGACGAGGCTTTGATGTCTGTGTCGGTGAAGAGGTTCTTGAGCGCGCCAACCACGTAGTCGGCGATCACATCAGCCGGCGCGTCGACCGCGAGCGGGCTGAAGCCGCAGGTGGGGTGAGAGAAGTCCAGGAGTGTGCAGACCCTGTCCTCTGGCACGAGACTCACCGTTGCTTCCGCCGCGTCGCCTTTGGGGTCGAACACGATCACTGCACACTGCTGGCGGCGAAGATCCTCAGCGACCGTCGCGGTGAGGTAGCTCGACTTGCCCTGTTCGACGGTGCCGGGCACAGCCGTGTTCTGGCGACGCAGCGCCGGGTGAATGGATACGGCGCCGAGCGCGTCGCGCAACGCGCCGGGCCCAGCGGTCGGCCGGAAGATCGCCGGCGACGCAGGCGCGAGCGGAAGCGCTGCGCGGGTGAACGGGACGGTCGCATAGTCGCTCGACGGCAGGTGCCAGATCGCGGCGAGCTCGGTGGAGGCGAACACCCCGCGCTGAACACCGGGCAGCGGATTTCCCTCACCGCGCTGGACCCGACGGCGATAAAGGCCGAACAGACCGTGGCGCACTGCCGTTCCGCGTTCGACCAGGCGATTCTCCGCGGCTTCGGCGCGCAGTTCTGAGGCGATCCGCTCGCACACACCGCGATCGGCCGCCACGACGCGCAGGTCAGCGAAGAATAGTGGAGCGTGTTGAACGTCCAAGCCGCCGCGCAGCTCGATGTCTTCGACCATCGAACGATCGCGCGTCGCACGCAGACCATCCCTGCGCTCACGCGACAGTCGTGCTTCGTGATGCTTGTAAACCCGTTTGGCGTGATGCTCGAACCAAGCCGGCGTAGGTGTGAGGGCGAGCTGGACGAACGCCGGGGAGCCACACGCACCCATCACCGTCATCAAGCGGTTCATCGCGGGCTCGCGTTCGTGCTCAAAATGATCGATCAGCTTGACTCGCTTGATGAACTCCGCGTGCTTCTTCAAGCGCAGAACCACGGGTGGCGAGCCGAGCACCAGCGGGAGCGGGGTCACGCGACAGTTGGGGTAGGCGGCGCGCAACGCGCTCTCGACCATCGCCTCGAGCCCAGCTGGGCATGTCACCGCAAGCCAGCCGCGACACTCCGACCGCTCGCCTGGATCGCTGTGGGATCGCTCGGCCGGATCGCTGTGGTGTACCTCGAGAGCCACAGACGGCTGACCGCACACAAGGCGTCGCCACCAGCGACGCAGCAGACGCTTGTGGAGCGCGTCGAACATAGCGATCACGGCTTCCGCGCTGGCTCTGTCGGTGCGATATGCATCGACTCCCAGACGCACGTAGCAGCGGCGGCTGCGGTGATGCCAGCGCAGCGTGATCAGGGTGACGCCCCCCGCGATGCTCAGCACCAGCAGTGAGATTCCCCCAAAGGGCACCAGGGCCCAGAGCCGATGTGCGAGCGTGCTCGAGAACCCTCCGAACAACGCCGAGACGAGCGTGTGCAGTCCAGTACGCAGCAGCCCACGATCAGCGACTTGCGGAGCACCCACGACCCGGGTGCCGCGCAACAGCGACCCGATGCCGCCGTCCAGCAGCCAAGAGATCAGCGAGAACGTGACGAATGAGGCGAGCACGCCAAGCAGTCGCCAGAGCAGGAAGCGAGCAAGCACCTTCCACCTGCTCCGACCGGGACGCTGCAACCGGGACGCTGCGCGAGCTGACCAGGTCGTATACGCAGCGGATGGTGGGCGGGCTTCAGGCACCCACGCTGGGGGACTGAACGCATTTTATGTGGTGCTGCGCGCGCGTGCGCACGCGCGCGCAGCACCATCAAATTTCATTGACCAACGTCCGCGCCTTTATCTACCGGAGGTTCCACGGACGACCTGACGTTGGCGTCTCGCGAGCGGACAACAGTCCGGTTCTCCCGCCCCCACCATGGTTGCCTCGGTCGCCGCCAGCGACCGCTCAGGACGGGTCGATACGCGCGGCGATGATCGCGACGTCGTCGCGCAGCCTGCCCGCGCCGCGTGCGAGCGCGAGCTCCTTCAGGCGCTCCACGAGCGCGCCTGCCGTGGAGTCTGTTTGTCCTTCCAGGTGACCGCACAGCTCCTCCGGCGAGAGCTCACGTGTGGGCGCGCCGGCGTCCGGCAGACCGTCGGTGTAGAGCACCAGCGTCGTGCCCGTATCGAGGTCGACTTCGACGTCGATCGACTTCAGCTGCGCAAACACACCCAACAGCGTTCCTGAGACGTCCGGATAGTGGGCATGCCCATCTGCGGTGAGCAGGATCGGCGGTGGGTGCCCTGCGCATGCGATCACGGCGCTAACCGGACGACTCGAGCGGTCGATGCGCGCGACTATGGCCGTTGCGAAGCGCCCCGCGAGCTCGTGGCTGAGCATCACGTCGTTGACCGAGCGCAGCACCTGGGCCGGGCTCAGGTGCTGGAGCGCGAGCGCACGGATGCTGTGACGGACGAGCGCCGTTACAGCCGCCGCTTCGGCGCCTTTGCCGCACACGTCGCCAACGATCAACCAGCAGCCCGAGGACGCCTCGAACACGTCGTAGAAGTCGCCACCGACGTCACTTGTTCTGCTGACCGGCTGGTACACGCAGGCCAGCTGAATGCCGTCGACAGCCGGAAGCGCTTCGGGAAGCAGGCTGCGCTGCAGCGTCTGGGCAATTCGCGCGCGCTCGGCGTAGAGGTTTGCGTTGTCGAGCGCCATCGCGGCGCGCTTGGCCAGGTCCTGCATCAGCGGCAGGTGGTCAGGGTCATAGGTGAGTCCGTCGCGCATGCGCAGGAACGACAGCGCACCCAGCAGCCTGCCGCGAGCGGACAAGGTCAACACGACGGCTGACTGATAACCAGCGTCGGTCACGAACTGGCGGTGCTCGTCGCCTTGAACCACCTGGTCGAGCACGTCGGGGTCGGCCAAATCGTGCACGACGACGGGCTCGCGGGAGCGCAAAGCGCGGGCGACCGGATGCTCACCGTTCATGTCGAGCGGCTGGCACGCACGCAACTCTTCGAGGCGGGACACCGAACGCTGGTCTTGGGCTGCGACGACCGAATCGCCGATCACACCGTCCTCGCGGATCAGGTCGATCACACAGATATCCGCCAACTTGGGAATCGCCGTCTGGGCGATCGTGCGCATCGTCTGCTTCGGGTCCAGCGACGAGTCGAACGCGGCACTCGCGGCTGCCAGCAGGTCCTTCGCCTCGGTCAGCTTCTGACGATCTGTGATGTCGCGGAGGAACCCGGCGAACTTCGCCGGGTGCTCAGCGATCTGGGTGACCGTGAGCTCGACCGGGAACTCGGCGCCGTCTGCGCGCATCCCGATCAGCTCGATGCGCCGATCGATGATCGAGCCCGCGCGCGGGCCGTCGAACTCTCGCAGCGCGTTGAAGTGAGCTTCGCGCAGCGACGGGGGAATGATCAACTCGGCCAGCTCACGGCCGACAGCGTGCTCGCGCTTATAGCCGAACGTGCGCTCCGCGGCCGGGTTGAACTCGAGCACCGTGCCGTGGGCGTCGATCACAATCACGCAGTCGAGCGCCGACTCGATCACGGCCGCGAGCATCGACTCATGCGCCCGCGTCGCGTCGATGCTGCCCGGCAGATCGTTCTCCGCCGACGTCAAACCCCCGTGTTCCACCCGATTCCTCATCTTTCGACCATCGCCCGTGGTCTAAGTAGAGCAGGGCCGGTGCGTGCGCGGAAACCCAACGACTCGACTCGCCGCGGCCTCACGCCCAACCCTGTACCCACTGGTGCCCGAGATGTATCCAGCGGATACGCTCACCAGAGCGATGTGGAGTGCTCAAGCGGAGATCGAGACGCCTGCGCAGGCGGCCGCGGTGTGGGCGCTGTGGGAGAACCCGGTGCGCTGGCAGGACTGGAATGCGCAGATCACCTCGGCCGAGCTGGATGGACCGTTCGCTGTCGGCACGATCGCGCGCATTCGCTTCAAACGCAGACCGCGCCCGCTCGACTTCACGATCACAGCCGTCGACCCTGGCCGCCTGTTCGTGGACGAGACGAGGCTGCCCGGAGCGCGCCTGGGCCACGAACACAGGCTGCACGTCGATGGCCAGACGACGAAGATCAGCCACCGCCTGTACTTCGACGGGCCGGCCGAGAAGATCTACGCGCTGCTGATGGGCCGTCAGCTGAGAGCAGCCGTACGTGGCTTTGTGGCATGCGAGCGGGAGATCGTCGAACGACCGGCAGCCTGAGCGAGAGCCTCGATCACGCTCATCAGTTGTGAGCTACGCCCCTCGTCGCCCCTGGGAAATCAGTGGGGGGCGCATCGTGCCGGCGCTCATGGATGGTTCCGGCCCCACGCGGCTGGCCAGGACGCAATGTCTAGTCGGTGTCTCTCAGCGAGCGGCGAACGTCCGAGACCTTGCGGTAGAGCCGGAGCGGATTCTCGGGAACATCGATGAAGCCCCGCCTCCGGTAGAAGGCTGCTGCACGCTCGTCAATCGCATCGACGACGACCAGTCGCGCGGCTGCGGCGTCGCTGACGGCGACCGCAAGGCGGAGGGCCTCAGCGAGCAGGCGACTGCCGAGTTGTTGGTTTTGGTGACGATGGCTGACAGCAAGGCGTGCGAGGAGGATCGTGGGGATGGAGTAGGCCGGCATGCCTCGCGCGTAGCGCTTGGGCGCCTCGTCACGCCGGACGGAGCCTGTCGTCAGGCTCACGTAGCCGATGACCTCCTCGCCCTCGAGGGCGAGATAGGTCCGGGCGAGGTCGGCACGCTGGCTGGCGAGCGCGTGCCGAATGAGCCAGCTCGTGAGCTGGTCGTTGCCGCAGTCGAAGGAGGACACGTCGTGCTCTGCGGTGAGCAGAGCAAGACGAGGGGTGCTCACGCCTCGGGGATGCGCGGCAGACGGAACAGCTCGACCAACTCCGGGACCAGCTCGCCGGGGGCGGCGAGCGCCTCGGCAAAGCGCGCGAACCTCGCCTTGCTCATCACCAGGTCGCGACGTTCGTCGATCACCTCGCGGGCGCGATCCTCCGCTGCGTCGAGCAGGAAACCGGTGACGGTCTGTCCTGCCAATGCGGCGGCCTCACGGATCATCGCGTCCTGCTCGGCGCTGACGCGCACATCGATGCGGTGGGAGCGAGTGGCGGCGACCATGTCCGGACATTGTACACACGTTCGGACATGCTTCGGAGCACGTCCGATTTGAGCAACGTCCAGAGCCGCCGTGCTCCACCCTCACTGCGAGAAAGCGACTTCGCTGCCGCACCGAACTCTCCTAGACCACCTGGGCGACGGACCACCGCGCTTTTCTGATGGAACCCCGCTACCTACGGTGAGCCTTGCTCCGACGCGCGGCGCTTGTAATACACGTTCGCGACTGCTGCTTATGAGCAGCTGAGCTGATCTTGGCGTTTCGCGTTGACCGGCCGGGACCCCGGGCCGTGCAGTGACGTCTCAGCGCAGCCCGTCGCACCACAGCTTTAGGCGTGGCGGCCGGCGTCGGCTGACCATTAGGGTCCACTCGACCGACTCGACCGCGGCTCTCACTGAACCACAGCGCTCCGTCAGGACCCAGAGCAAGGTCGCCCGGCACGGCCCCGACGGTGGGCAGCGGATACTCGGTCACGGCGCCGTCCAGTGTCACGTGTCCAATGGCCTCATGCCCTGACGCGTCTCCCTGGTCGGTGAACCAAAGCGACCCATCCGTACCCGCCACAACGTGCTGGGGATGAGTGTGCCTGTTAGGGATCGTGAACTCCTGGATACGGCCCGAAACCGTGATACGGCCGATCCGGCCGCCGTACTCCTCAGCAAACCAAAGCGCCCTGTCCCCCCCTACCGCGATGCCATACGGATTTGCGAAGGGTCCTGTCGGAAGCCCATAGTTGTCAACTCGGCCGTTCATGGCGATACGCCCGATGGAGTTTGTTCCCAGGTCGGTGAACCACATCGCGCCGTCAGGACCCGCGGTGATCTCGTTGGCGTGGCTGAGAGGCCACAACGGGTAGGCCGTGAAAGTGCCACCAGGCACGTATCGGCCAATCGCTTGATCGGGATACTGGGTGATCCACAAAGCACCGTCTGGCCCCGCAGCCATGTCGATCGCCGACGTTAGTGAGCTGGGAAGCTGCAGCTTGGTCACCGGTCCTGCCGCAGTGAGCTCCACGAGGGTGCCATAACGATTGGCTATGCCGTTTTCAACCATTACTCTTGACGCCAGGTACCACGGATTCCCATCGGGCCCGAGGGTGAAGCCTCCAAGCCCTCCGGTCGAAGCAACGATCGGTGTGATCTGAAATCCCGGCGTGGTGGCGCGTACCAGCAGCGCATCTACGCGTGTGCCGGCAAGCAAAAGTCCACCCGCCCAGCCCCCAACCGCATATGGCGTCGAGCTCCCCGTCGGAAGAGATCGCTCGGCAATACTGACGGCTTGCGCCGATCCCACGAAGCTCATCGCAAGTGCAGTGCCGCCTCCAACGCTCGTCGTCAGACGTCGCAATACCTGACTCCACCGGCTCATACTCACAAATTCCCCCAGGTCCAGTCGGCTCACACAACTGTACGCGCTTTAGACAGGTTACGCTAGTCAATGGGCTCGTCCGATTATTTCGAACTACTCGCGGGATTGACAGGCCATTCTGCGGCAACCCTCGAGTTCTCGCAAAGTGACACTTGTGAGACACGCCCTTAAGGGCCAGGCGAAGCATTGGGTCCTACCCGCCTCCCGCCCGCAACCGCCGCCGCGCGCGCCAAGCCTTGATCGCCTCCGGCACCACAGCTGTGTTCGGCAGCTCCGGTGCTCTAGCCGCCGCACGGAACGGATCCGGCAGTCCCTGCGCCGCAGCTGCAGCCCGCGGCTCCCGGCGACTGCGCCAGCGCAGCCAGTAATACAAGCCCATCGCGGGGAAAGAAACTCCAAAGCCGACGACACCCATTACCAGCCACAACGTGCTTCCGGAATCGACGTCGAGCAGCAGCACGCCCGTGCTGCCCAGCAGCTGAAAGGAATGCCACGCGTACCTCACCACTCGCAGCGAGACCACCTCCGTCGTCTCATCCATCCCGGTCACCCCGCCCGCTCGGATGCTGCGCCTGCGGAATCCGCATGAACAACAAAACCACCACCCGCAGCACCCACACACTCGGGAGGAAACTCACCGCAACCACCAACCGATCCTCCCCCAGCAGCCAGGGCAACGCACCCGCGGCGACCGTAGCGATCGATAGCGCCGATGCCGGCCCAGCCGGAACGCTGTAGACCCGCTCGACCCAGCGCCCCACACCACGCACAACCCTCGCCAGCGCAAAGGGCCTCACAGCATCCATCACCCCGGACCCCGACGACGTGACAATTCATCCACCCGCCACCCATCCCCGGACAGCCCGCCCCCACCCACAGAGAACGCAAGCACGATCACCCCAGACCCTCCTCAACCATCGGTCGAGCTCACCTGACCGCGCATGTCGCCGGATAAGAGCCCACCGCAACAACGCATACCCCACTACCCCGCCACCGGCGCCAGAGCAACCAACATCGGTGCTTCTGTCCCAGCCCCAACCCACAGGAAGTGCTCGTACCGCGAAACGCTGACCACGACGAACAGCCACATCCGCACGAGCCTGCCGGGCGTGAGCCTTGGCCTGATCGTAGATTCGCGGTCCTTAGCCTGGGTCGCTGGCACCGATTCATGCGGACGAACTATCGATCGGTATTGGATGGCGCCTACGCTGGAAATACCGATTCAATGCCGACCCTGCGGAGATCGCTGCTCCCATCGCGACGCCGGCACTCATCGAGAACGCGAGCGATCGACCCCAACGGAGATTGGCGCCGACGAAGAACAGGGAACTCCACTGGAACATGGCGAGCGCCTTGGTCATGACTCGTCGCGGTCCTCCCACTTCGCGCAGCATTTGCCACCGTCAATCGTCATAGTCCGCCAACCCGGGCATTGCTCAACCTTGGGACGCACGGAGCAGCCGCCTGAGTAGCAAGACGCTCATCTCCATCGCACACATGGGAGTAACTATTGCTAGGAACACCGTGGTCACCACGGGCGATTCATGGAAACCATCTGTCCATCCGATGACAAAGAGACACACAGTAGTGATCAATCTCCACATCTTTGTTCCGACGAGGTCTCCGAGCCTGTCGAGATACTGCGATGATTTTAGATTCATGGATTTACTATATTCAGACTACGCTCGGGGCTATGGGAACGTGGAAGGAACCCGGTTTGGTCAACGGTCTGGCTCTAGGTTCCCGAGTCGTGTTGTTGGTTGGTTGTTGATGGGTGGTGGGGTTCGGCGCTGGGTTGCTTCTTCGTAGCTTGCCGGAGAGTTCATGCCGAGCATGGTGTGGCGGCGCTGGCGGTTGTAGAAGCCTTCGATGTACTCGAAGATCTCCGTCTCGAGTTCGCGTCTTGTCGGCCAGGTTTGTCGGTAGACGAGCTCCTTTTTGAGCGTAGCGAAGAACGTCTCGGCGACGGCGTTGTCCCAGCACTGCCCGGTGGAGCCCATCGATCGGGCGACGCCAGAGCTGGCACAGAGCTGCCCGAAGCCTAGCGACACAAATTGGCTGGACTCAACTGGTGCTCGCAACACTTTGATCGTGGAGGTGTTGGATGGGTAGGCCGGCTGGGTGGATGAGGGAGTTGACGGGTAGGGCGCCGATGAAGTCGCCGGGGCATCCAACGCATCCCCGGGATGTGGAGCGGCGGTTCTGGCGTGAGATCGTGAAGGGCTCCAGCAGCGAGGATGCTGCGCTGGCCGTTGGTGCGTCTTCGGCGGCTGGCAGCCGATGGTTCAGGGAACGTGGCGGGATGCCAACGTTCATGCTTAACCCAGTCTCAGGCCGGTACCTGTCGTTCCAGGAGCGAGAGGAGATCGCGCTGTTGAAGGCGCAAGGCGCCGGGGTTCGGGGGATCGCTCGCCGGTTGGGGCGTTCTCCGTCGACGATCTCGCGGGAGTTGCGTCGCAACGCTGCTACTCGCAGCGGGAAGCTCGACTATCGCGCGTCGGTCGCGCAATGGAAGTCAGAGATGGTGGCGCGCAGACCGAAGACCGTGAAGCTCGCCACTAACGACCGGCTGCGAGAGTACGTGCAAGAGCGGCTTTCAGGCCGTGTTCGCCGACCGGACGGTACGGCGGTGCCGGGACCCACGACGGCGCCCTGGAAGGGCCGGGGTAAGCCCCATCGCCAGGACCGCAAGTGGGCGAGCGCGTGGAGCCCTGAGCAGATCTCTGCTCGGCTTGAGATTGATTTCCCCGATGATGAGTCGATGCGGATCTCTCACGAGGCGATTTACCAGGCGCTCTACGTGCAGGGTCGCGGTGCGCTCCGCAGGGAGCTCACGGCATGTTTGCGTAGCGGCAGGGCGTTGCGGGTCCCCAGACCCCGAGTCCATGGGCGTGGCAAGAGTTTCGTCACCGAGCAGATCATGATCAGCGAGCGTCCAGCTGAGGTTGAGGACCGTGCTATACCGGGCCATTGGGAGGGCGATCTCATCCTTGGCGCGGACCGCACCGCGATCGGGACGCTCGTGGAGCGCAGCACCAGGTTCACGATGCTGCTCCACCTACCGCCACTGCCGGGTCACGGCGGCCCTAGAGTGAAGAACGGGCCACCGCTCGCGGGTCGCGGTGCAGAAGCTGTGCGCGACGCGATCACAAAGCAAATCACGACGCTACCCGAGCAGCTACGCCGCTCGCTCACATGGGATCAAGGCGCGGAGATCTCACAACACGCGCAACTGAAGATCGCAACCGGACTTCACATTTACTTCTGTGACCCTCAAAGCCCGTGGCAACGAGGAACTAACGAGAACACCAACGGCCTACTGCGCCAGTACTTCCCACGAGGAACAAACCTCGCCAGACACACCGCCGAGGACCTCGACGCGGTCGCCGCCACGCTCAACAGCAGACCACGCAAAACACTCCGCTGGCGCACCCCAGCCGAAACACTCGATAAGCATCTACGATCCCTCCAAACACAAACCGTTGCGAGGACCGATTGAATCCGCCGTCGGTGAACCACAACACGTTCGGTGCGTCCGGGCGGAACTGGCGCTTGACGAGATCATCAGCGACACGGACGCCGGGAACACGGATCGTCCTCTTGCCGCGCTTCTTTGGCATCAGCCCTGAGATGCCGGCCTGGCGCATCAGTCGCGCGACGCGCTTCTTACCGACGTGGATGTCATGCGCCATCCGCAGCTCGGCGTGAATGCGCCGAGCACCGTAGACGCCGCGATTCACGATGTGGATCTCCTTGATCTTCTCCGTCAGCCACGCATCCGTTAGCTGCCGCTGCGACGGCGGGCGGCGTTCCCATTTCCAGAAGCCGGATCGGTCGACGCCGAGCAGCTCGCAAGCAACCGAGACAGGGAAGCCCTGGGCCTTCTCCACCGCGATCATCCGGTACACGCTCACCGGATCTCGCTGTCTCTGGCGAAGAACGCCGCGGCTCGTTTGAGCAGATCGCGCTCCTGCCTCAACCTCGCGTTCTCACGACGCAACTGACGCAACTCCTCACGCTCAGCGCTCGTCAGCCCGTCATCACGCTCCTGCCGATCGAGCTGGTCCCGCTTGACCCAGTTGCGGATCGACTACTGGTTAACGCCAAGGCCCTCAGAGACCTCACGAACCGTCCTGCCGGAACGGACCATCCCGACAGCTTCGCGACGGAACTCCGGCGGATACGACGGGCGAGTAGGCGGCATCGCAAACATCCTTTCGCAACTCGCAAAACCGAGAGTTCAAGTGCTGACGAAACCGGGTTCCCTCCACTCCCGCACCGGCTTCGGGCAGGCTGTTCTGATTCCGTGCTCCGCTCCCTTGACGGCGGCTACCTGTCGCATAGCGCCCTCCGCGCCCCCAATACGGCCCCCCAGGGAAATCCTCAACCGCCCTGATACTCTCCAAAACACCACGTTTGCAGTGCTTTTGAAGTGCCGGAGGAGGGACTCGAACCCCCGACACGCGGATTATGATTCCGCTGCTCTAACCGACTGAGCTACTCCGGCGGGGAAGCGCCCGCAGTTTAGCTTCAACCGCCGCGAAGACCACTGCTGAGTTGCACCCAGGGGCGACGCCGACGCGCGTCACGTGCTTGCGGCCAGGCGGAGCAAATGGGTGCGCGTTGGGCTCTGCAAGGCTAGAGTTCTGTGGCTGTGACCGAGAGAGCTACACGCTGGTGGCCGTTTGCGGTCGCACTCGCCATAACGGCCGGGCTGATGTGCTGCGCAGCCGGCGGCATTGACGTCAGCGACCTGCTGTGCCTGCTGCCGGCACTGGTGCTTGGCGGCGTGCTGCTCGCACGCCGCTACCCCGGCGAGCGGCTGCTGCTGCGCATTGCACGCAACCGCCGGCCGCAGAGCGGGCGTGCGCAGGCATTCCGCTCAGCATCCACGCACAGGCTCACGCACATGCCACGCGGTGGGCTGTTGATGGCGTTCGCGCTGGCCGTGCGCCCACCGCCTGGCTCCCCCGCCGCGAGCTAGACCGCCCCGCGATCGACGCAGGGCCGGCTGCTCGCCGTCTGGGCCCTGTCAACAACCCGTCGCTTGCGAGAGATCTCCACCGATGTGCTGCCGACGCTGATGCACCGTCGTTTACAGTCTGCCGTCAAGCTGCTGCTCGCAGCAACGCTTACCCTGCTGCTCGCCTGGGCCGGGCCTGCGACGCCTGCGTTCGCGCATGCGCAGCTGCTTGGTACGAGCCCGGCGTCCGGCTCGACCGTGCGGACACAGCCGGCCGCAGTGATCTTCAAGTTCAGCGAAGCCGTCAGCGGGACGCTCGGGGCGGTGCGCGTGTACGACGCACAAGGCCACGAAGTCGACGATCTGCGCGTGAGCCATCCCGCGGCCCGGCAGAGCTGGATGGGTGTCGGCCTGGAGCCACATCTGCCGGCTGGCACATACACCGGCACCTACCGCGTCATCTCAGCCGATACGCACGTTGTTTACGGCGGTGTGGTGTTCAACATCGGCCGCGCGGGTGCCGTGCCGCGGTTCACGGTCGCCGGCCTGATCAGCCACGATCAGACCGGCGCTGTCACGAAGGTCGCGTTCGGCGTGGTGCGCGCGCTGAGCTATCTCGCGCTCGCGGTGACGCTCGGTGGGCTCGCGTTTCTGCTGATCGCCTGGCTGCCCAGCCTGACGGCGCTTACGCGCGAGCACCCTGAGTGGCAGGCCGCGGCGCGCGCGTTCGCCCATCGCTTCAAGCGACTGCTCGCCGCTGCGATCGTGCTCGGCGTGGTGGTAAGCCTGCTCGGGGTGTTGTTGCAGGGCGCGAGCGCGGCCGGCGTGTCGTTGCGCGGGTCGCTGAAGAGCCCGATCATCAGCGACACGCTCAACAGCAGCTTCGGACGCGTGTGGAGCGCGCGCGCGGTTGTTTGGACGCTGCTCGGTGGGCTGCTCCTGCTCGGAAGCTCAGCCCGCGGCCGTTTCGTGCCCCTGCTGGCCGACCCGGCGGCGAGCGGCGAACGGACCACACTCACGCCTCGGCCACCGCGCTGGATTCGAGTGCTGCTCGGGCTCGGCGCGGCATACCTGGCGATCACTCCCGCGCTTGCGGGTCATGCGAGCAATCAGAGCCCGGCGTGGGTGTTCTTCCCGTCCGACGTGCTGCACGTGCTCGCGGCGAGCGTGTGGGTCGGGGGCGTCGCGTGTCTACTGGTGGTGCTGCCTGCTGCTACGCGCCGGCTGGAGAGCACCGAGCGCAGCCGGCTGCTGCTTGCAGTGCTCATGCGCTTCTCACCGCTGGCGCTTGGCGCGGTCGTCGCGATCGCGTTGACGGGTGTCGTGCAGGCGTACATCGACGTGCGCAGCTTCGATGCGCTGCTGCATTCGACGTATGGCGTGCTGGTGCTCGTCAAAGTCAGCCTGCTGCTGGGGTTGATCGCGCTCGCGGCGATCAACCGCGGGCGGGTGATCCCCGCGCTGCAGCGAATCGCCGGGGCCGGCCAGGCTGCCGGCAGCGCGGGCGTGCGGGCACGGCGCACGCTGCGCTCCGAGCTCGTGCTGATGCTCGGCGTGTTCGGTGTGACCGCGGCGTTGATCAGCTACACCCCGCCGATCGACGCCGCTTCGGGACCGTTCTCCGCGAACACGAGGATCGGGCCGTTGGAGCTGGAGCTGACTGTCGACCCGGCGCGCGTCGGGCCGAACACGATTCACCTTTATCTGATCGATGCCAGCAGCGGGGCGCAGTTCGCCGCTACCAAGGAGCTCAGCGTGAGCGCGAGCCTCCCGTCCAAGCAGATCGGGCCGCTGGCGCTGCGCGCGAATCTGTCCGGACCGGGCCATTACACGCTCAACTCGGCGCTGCTCACACCCGGCGGCGACTGGCAGCTGCAGATCACCGACCGGGTGTCCGAGTTCGACGAGTACACCAAAACGGTGCGGGTCCCGATTCGATGAGCAACACCCGTCAATTCAACCTGGCCGTCAATTCAAACCTGGAGGTAACGCGCCACATGAAAGCCAAGATCGTCACTGCCATCGCAGCGGGCGCGCTGCTGGCCCCCGCTGTCACACAAGCCCATGTGAGCGTGCACCCCAACACGATCCCGGCGGGCGCGTTCGTGGAGCTGCACGTGCGTGTGCCGAGCGAAGAGCAGGGCGCGTACGTGAGCAAAGTCGACGTGCTGCTGCCGCGAGGCTTCGTGAGCGCCGACTACGCCGGCGTGCCCGGCTGGAGCGTGAGGGTGACGAACAGCAAGCTCGCAACACCGGTGCAGAGCGACGACGGGCCGATCGACACGGAGCTGTCGCGCATCACCTGGACCTGGACCGGCCCGACAGACCGCGTCGAGGAGGGACAGTTCGTCGACTTCCCGCTGGCCGTGGCGATCCCCGCGGACGACACCGGCAGGTCGCTTGCGTTCAAGACGGTCCAGACCTACAGCAACGGCACGGTTGCGCACTGGATCGGCGCACCGAGCGCCGAGCAGCCCGCTCCCACGATCAACGTCACCGCCAAGGGCGGGGTGATCGAAGACGTCGCCGGGGGCGAAGCCGGGCCGCCGCCGGGCGCGACGCCCACCGGCCAGGCGGCTGGTTCGAGCGCCACGCCGGCCGCGAAGTCGAGTGCCCGAGCGTCGCGCAGCCTCGGGATCGCCGCGCTGATCCTGGGAGCACTCGGCCTGCTGGCGGGCGCCGGCGGGCTGATCGCGGCCAGACGTTCGCGCCCCGGCGTTTGAGACCAGTCGTGCTCAGACAGCTTCAAGCTGCGTGCGGAAGGAGTCGGCCGACTCGACGGTCGCTCCTAACGCGCGTACCCGGTCGGCGAGCCCGAAATCCGATGTGACCACACGAATTGTCGCGGGCTGCGAGTCGGCGGCAACGCGCCGGAAGATCTCGTCGTCGGCCGCGTCACGGCGCGGACGCGGCGCGTGTGCGACTTCGATCACGGTGGATGAGATCGGTGGCCGTGGGGGCTGCTCGAACACGACGATCACGTCTTCACCGTTGTGCGCAACCCAGCGCTCGAGCAGATCGACGAGCCGCACCATCGCCGCGTGCCGATCCTTCCACCATGCGTCGGGACGCGTCCCGATCACGTTCATGCCGTCTACGTACCATCGCACCGCACGCCAGCCTATGCGCTGCAGCGCTTGGAGCGCTGGGAGCGCAATGCTGGTGCGCCGGCCGCGAGCAGGTAGCAGGCGGCCGCGACCCCCACGATCGCGGTGCTCGGCGGCAGCGCCGGGATGCTGTAGCTGAGGAAGATCCCCACCCATACGGACAGCAGCGCGATCGCGGCCGACAACGCCATGCCCTTGTAGGGGTCTACCGTTAGCTGGTGGGCGGCACCTGCCGGCGCTGCCAACAGCCCGAGCAGCAGCAGCGCACCGACCGCTTGCGTCGCCTCGGCGGCGTCGAGCCCGAGCAGCACCAGGAACACGAACCCGAGCAGCCGCACCGGCACGCCCTGGACGCGCGCGACCGATAGATCGAGCGACGCGAACAGCAGCGGTCGCGCGATCGCCAGCAGCGCGAGCAGGATCGCCCCCGCGATCACCGCCGCCAGGCGCGCAGCGGATGGGCTGAGCGCGAAGATCGACCCGAACAGAGCCCGCGCGGCGAGCGTGCCGTTCGAGCTCGATGCGCTCGCGTTGAACAGGTCCAGGAAGAGCACTCCGAGACCAAGGATCCAGACGAACACGATGCCGATCGTCACGTCGTCGGTGACCGCGTTCGCGCGCTCGCCGAGGCCCGCGAGCAGCAGCGCGACCATCACCGTGGCCGCGAACAGACCGACGCGCAGATCCAGGCCGGCGGCCGCGGCGGCCAACGCGCCGGTGAACGCGACGTGGCTGAGCGCGTCGCCGGCGAACACCTGACTG
This sequence comes from Solirubrobacteraceae bacterium, assembly GCA_035474295.1. GTDB lineage: Bacteria > Actinomycetota > Thermoleophilia > Solirubrobacterales > Solirubrobacteraceae > Palsa-744. Next base: position 5,723 of record DATINL010000024.1, on the reverse strand, counting down.
CGCAGCACGACGAAGTAGCCGATCAGGCCGCTGGCGACGGCGATCAACGAGCCGGCGAGCAGCGCGTTGCGGATGAACTCATGCGCGAGCATCAGCTGATCAAGGCGCGTCCAGCGCTCGCGCCAGACCGGAGCGCAACGGGCCATCGGCAGCAGGCGGGCGCCGCGCGGGCGCCGCGGTAACCATGCGGATCAAGCGCGCCGTGGTGTAGAGCACGATCGCCAAGCTGGTCACGTAGAACCCGGCCGCGTAGTTGGTGAAATAGGACAGCGCCAGCCCGAACCACGTGATCAGCAGCCCGATCAACACACTCAGCGCCAGCCCCAGACCCACCCGGGGGGTCAACTGCTGCGCGGTGGCCGCGGGGGCCACCAGCAGCGCGAACACGAACAGCACGCCGGTGATCTGCGCGGTGGCGGCCACCGTCAGCCCGAGCACCAGCAGAAACGCGATCGACAGCGCACGTACCGGCACGCCCCCGGCGCGCGCGACGTCCTCGTCGACCGACGCGAACAGCAGCGGGCGGCCCGCGAGCGCGAAGAAGGCGAGCACCGCGATGGCGCTCACCAGCAACGTCAGCACCTGGTCGCTGCTGATGCCGAGGAACGACCCGAACAGCAGCGTCTCGAGGCTCTCGAGCACGCCGTGGTAGAGACTCAGCAGCAGAAACCCGGCGCCGAGCGCCACGGCCTGGACGGTGCCGACGACGGCCGACTCCTGGGCGAGATTGCGCCGCCCCTGGGTGCGCGACGCGCCGGCGATCGCCAGCGCTCCAGCGGCACAGAACGCGAAGTAGCCGCTTGGCAGCGGCACGCCCGCGAGCGCCGCGGCGCTCGCGCCCGGGAATGACATCACCGCGAGCGTGTGCCCGGCGAAGCTCTCACGGCGCAGCACCATGAACCAGCCGGCAACGGCGGCCATCACCGCCACGATCGAGCCGGCCTGCAGCGCGTGGACCATGAACGGGTAAGCCAGCAGCTGGTGCAGGTCCGACAGTGGATCGAGCGAGAAGCTGGGGTTCACTGGATCGAGTTCGTGTTCACCGGATCGAGCCGGGGCTCACTGGATCGCGCGAGTCACGGGTCACGCCGATCACTGGATCACGTGGTCGTGGTGGTGATGGTGGCCGTGATGTGCAGCGCCGTCGGGCTGGCCGACCACCACCAGCTGACCGCTCGAGCTGCGCAGCACCTCGACCTGCGTCTGGTAGAGCTCACTGAGCGTGGCGCTCGTAATCACCTCTTCGGGCGCCCCGATCACCGCGCGGGCGCACGCGAGGTAGAGCACCCGATCGAGGTATCCGGCGAGTGGGTTGACGTCGTGCGCGACCAGCAGCACGGTGACACGCTCCTCACGGCAAATGCGCTGTACGAGCGCCGCGATCGCGGCCTGGTTGGGGATGTCAAGGCCGTCGAGCGGCTCGTCGAGCACCAGGATCCGAGGATGGCGGGCGAGCGCCTGGGCGATCAGCAGCCGCTGCTGCTCACCACCTGAGCACTCGCCGATCGGGCGGTGTGCGTACGCGCCCGCGCCGACCAGCTCGATCAGGCGCGCGACTTGCGCGTCGCGGGCGCGAGCGACCGTGCTGAACGCGCGGGCGAACGGCAGCGGCACGCCCCAGCGGCGGCCGTCGAGACCGAGGCGCACGACGTCCACCCCGCGCACGCGCGTCGCCGCGTCGAACACGTGGCGCTGGGGCAGGTAGCCGATGTGCTGGTTGAGCGTGCCTGGCGGGGCGCCGAGCACTCGCGCCGTTCCAGCGGAGAGCGTCAACAGCCCGAGCAGCACCTGCAGCAGCGTCGACTTGCCGGCGCCATTGGGTCCGAGAATCGCAACGAACTCACCCTGGGCGACGGTCACGTCGACGTCTTCCCAAACGGTGTGTCCGGCACGGACGACCGCAGCGCCGGACAACTCAACCGCGGGGATGGCCGACTCGACCGCAGCGCCAGACAGCTCAACCGCGGGGTCGGTGTCGGGACCGCTCACCTTCTACCTCCCGGTCGCCTGGCGCAGCGCACGCGCGAGTGCCTGCAGCTGTGCGACCTGCCACTGCTCGAACGTGTCAGACGCCGGTGACAGCGTCTCGGTGACGGTTGCGATCGGGATATGCGCCGCTTTGGCGAGCTGATTGACGCGCTGGACGTCGGGCGTGAGGTTCTGACTGTTGAATACCCACACCTTGACCTGGTGCTGCTGGACCTGGGTGTCGACGGTCTGCTTGTCCTGAGCGCTCAGGTCGGCGCCTTCAGAGATCGCCTTGGCGAAGCTGAGCGGCGTCAGGAGCTTCAGGCCGAGATCTTCACCCAGCGGCTCGAAGATGCTCTCGCTGTAGCCCACGGGCACGCCGGCGTAGCGGGAGCGGATCTCACGGCGCAGCTGGTCATAGCGCGCCAGCGCCGTGGTCTGGAAGCGCTGCTTGCGCTCGGCGAAGTAGCTGGCGTCCTGCGGATCGAGTTCGTCGTAGTCAGCCACGATCTGATCGATGACCCGGGAGACGCTGGCGGGTGAGTACCACTGGTGCGGGTTGTCACCTGCTTGCAACCCGAGCAGATCGCCGACGCTCAGCACCGTCCGCCCGCTCTGCGGGCTCGCCGCCAGCAGCCTGGAGGCCCACGGGTCGTAGCCGATGTCATTGACGATCGCCAGGTTCGTGCTCGCCAGCGTGCGCGCGTCCGCGGGCGTGGGGCCATAGTCGTGGGGATCGGTGTTGGGGTTAACCAGGATGCTTCTGACAGTCGCGCGATCGCCCGCCAGCTGCGCCGCGATGCTGCCCCAGAAGTTCTCCGCGGCCACGACCTGGAACCTGGCATGAGCACCTCCAGCGGAGCTGGACCCGGGCGCATACGTGCGCGCCGCATCTCCGCACCCGGCCGCGAGCACACACAGCAACGCCAGCCCCACCGCCATCAAACCACCAAGCCTCCGGGACAACCCTTCCACCCTTCCGCAAATCAGTAATGAGACGATATCTCGCGGTGTTGCCAGACACCCCGGTCGAAAATCTCGAAGATTCATGGCAGCCTAACAAAAGACGAGAAGTAATCTTATTTACGTGACCATTGGAGCCAGCCTCGACAGGGGCCTACAATCCGACCATGAGCGCAACTCCGAGTACAGACGGCTGGGCTGAGCGGGCGCTGGAGCGTCTGGCCGACGCCGGCTATCGCCGCGGCGGCGCGCGCCGCGAGCTGCTGGGACTGCTGGATGAGCAGAGCTGCGCGCTGTCAGCGCTGCAGATCGAAGACAAGCTCAGCGCACGCGGACGGCGGGTGTCACGCGCAAGCGTCTATCGCATCCTCGAGGAGCTCGAGCAGATCGACATGGTGCAGCGCCTGGACGTCGGGCAGGGCATGGTGCGCTACGAGCCTGTGCGCCAGGGCCGCGGCCATCACCACCACCTCGTGTGCGACCACTGCGGACGCTTGCAGCCCTTCTCCGACGAAGGCCTCGAGCGCGCGATCAAGCGGCTGAGCGACCGTGTGCCGCTCAAGGTCGTCGAACACGAGGTCGTGCTGCACGGCGCGTGCGACGCTTGTGCGGCCTGACGCGGCCATGCCTGATTTGCTGCTCACCGCGCGCCGGGGCTAAGCTGGGTCACGTGTGCGTCGGCTGCGCGATGGCGGCGGCCTCGGCCGCGACAGGCTTGCGGACCTGGCTTCAGACCCACCAGCTCGGATGGCTCACGCCCAGACGGCTGCGCGCGCTGACGATCGCCGCGATGAGCGCGGCGACGCTGCTCAGCAGCGTCGGGCTCAGCGGGTCGACTCGCGCTTCCCATCCGCATCGGAGCCCGCATCCGGCGGAGCGGAGAGGTTCAGCTCCAACTGACGCGGCGACGGTTGCAGCGGTTCGCTGGTTGCGCGCGGTCGCCCGCGCTTGACCCAGTGACCGACGACCTCACGGCTGCGGCAGCTGAAGTGGTTAACACGCCGCTCGAGCGGGTGCAGCGCCAGTCCGCCCGGCGTGGCGCCGGTGACGATCGCGTAGAAGCGCCGACCGTTGTGATCGACCTCGATGATGTCGCCAACCTTGATGCCTTCGAGACGCATCGACTTACCATGGCCTCCGCCGCTTGGGGCAGCGGTAGGAGGTGAGCCTGCTCACCAGCGACTCCTGCCCGATCCGCGCGGTTAGCGGCGGTTTGCGCGGACGGCGGTGCCGTATGCGCAGATCTCGGTCCAGGTCGTGCCGAGCTCCGAGGTGTCGAAGCGAAATGCGACGATCGCGTTGGCGCCCTTGGCCGCGGCCTCCTCGACCAGGCGCTCCTGGGCGTGCCTGCGACCCTCCGCGAGCATCTTGGTCATGCCCTTCAACTCACCGCCGATCAGCGACTTCAACGACGCGCCGATCTGAGAGCCGACGTTGCGAGCGCGCACGGTCAGGCCGAACACCTCGCCGAGCACCTCTTCGATGTCGTATCCGGGCAGGTCATTCATGGTGGTGATGATCATCGACGTCTCCTCATGCGCAGCGGCTGGCAGGCTCGCGCTGGTTTCGCTCGTGTCGTTGCCGGAGCCGCCCATGCTACCCCCTAGAATCGGCGCTCATGAGCTGCGCAAGGCGTGGATGACGACGGAGCTGCCCACGATCTCCTTTGCGTGCGCTGAAGCCTGGGAGCAGTGGCTCAGCGAGCATCACGCCGACGCCGGCGTGTGGCTGAAGATCGCCAAACAGGGGTCTCAGATTGCCACGGTCACCTATGAGCAGGCGCTCGAAGTCGCGCTCTGCCACGGCTGGATCGACGGACAGAAGGCCAAGCTCGACGAGCACTACTGGCTCCAGCGCTTTACCCCGCGCAAACCCGCGAGCAAGTGGTCAAAGCGCAATCGCACAAAAGCGACTGAGCTGATCACGAGCGGCCGGATGCGCCCCGCTGGCCTGCGGGAAGTGGAGCTGGCGAAGACGGATGGCCGCTGGGAGCGCGCTTACGACGGGCAGCGCACCGCCACGGTGCCGGATGATCTGCAGCGCGCGCTCGACGAGCACCCGGCGGCACACGAGTTCTTCAAGACGCTGAACAGCGTCAACCGGTACGCGATCCTCTACCGCATCCAGGACGCCAAGAAGCCCGAGACGCGCGCCCGGCGGATCGAGAAGTACGTGGCGATGCTGAGCGAGCGCAAGCAGATTCACTCCTGAACGCGCAAGCCGCTCACTGAACGCAAACACGCTCACTGGACGCAAGCCGCTCACTGGACGCAAACACGCTCACCGAACGCTCAGCCGGCGCCAGCCCCTCAGGGCCGGCGCCGAGCGCCAACAACCACACAAGCTCAGTTGACGGTGAGCGTGCCCTGCATCCCTGCCTGCTCGTGACCGGGCACCGAGCAGAAGAACTTGTACGTGCCCGCTTTCAGGTTCAAGCTCAGCGACTTCGAGCCGCCGGAGAACTGCGGCGTGGCGCCGCTCACGCCGTTGCCGCTGACGGAGACGTCGTGCGGCACGGGCGAAGCGTTCGTGAACTCGATCGTTACCTTGCCCGCTTTCGCGGTCAGGCTGGTCGTGTCGTATTTGAGCTGCCCACCGGGGTCGGCAGCCAGCTTGATGAGCTGAGCCTTGCTGCTCGAGCTGCCGCTCGCGGCAGGTGTCGAGCTGGTTGCGGCCGGTGTCGAGCTGGTGGTGGCCGTGGTTGCGGGAGCGCTCGTGGTGCTCGCCGTGGAACTCGAGCTGGAGCTGCTGCTGGAGCCGCCGCAGCCGGTGACCAAGATGCCCGCCGCGAC
>DATINL010000023.1:0-111291 GCA_035474295.1 Solirubrobacteraceae bacterium | reverse complement strand
GCGCGCAGCACCATCTTTTTTTAAACCCCCCCACCTCGGACTGGTCGTGATCTCGTTCCTCCCCCCCGCTCTCGCCGGGTATCTGCTCGAAGAGAAAATCGAGCGTCATCTGGGCACCCCTGGCACGATCGCCGCCGGACTGCTCGCCGGCGCGCTCGGCATGGGCGCTGCCGACGCGCACAGCGGCCCGGGACGGCGCTCGCTCGCCAGCGCAACCATGCGCGACGGCCTCGTGCTCGGCATCGCTCAGGCGCTCGCGCTCGCTCCGGGCGTGTCGCGCAACGGCTCCACGCTCGCCGCAGCGCGCTTGCGCGGGTTCAGCCGTGAAGACGCGCAAACGCTCTCCTGGGAGATCGCCCTGCCCGTGATCATCGGCGCCAGCGCGCTGAAAAGCGCGCGCGCCTGCCAGCGCGGCATCCCCGCCGGCGTTGGGAAAGCCCTTGCAGCCGGCACCTTCGCCTCCTTTGGCTCGACGCTGTTGAGCGCCCGCTGCTTGGGCGACACCCGTACGCGACGCCGCTCACTGCTGCCATATGCCGTATACCGCGGCCTGCTCGCGCTGCTTGTGATCACTCGTCTGCGCCGCAACTCCACCGAGCACGCCGCGCGAAATCATTAAAAATGATGCAGGTCGATACCTGATCGGCGCACAATAGGAACGCATCAGCGATGAACATCCCCGCGTGAACACCCTCTTAGGCACCGTGCTCGACGGGCGCTACCGCCTCGACGAGCAGATCGGACATGGCGGCATGTCCACCGTCTACCGCGCGTTCGACACCGTGCTCGAGCGTCAGGTCGCGATCAAGCTGATGAATCGCGAGATCGCCTCCGACTCCGACCAGCTCGAGCGCTTCCGGCGCGAAGCGCGCTCGGTCGCACAGCTCAGCCACCCGCACATCGTGTCGGTGATCGACGCCGGCGAGGAAGACAACACCCCGTACATCGTGCTCGAATACGTCGACGGCGAAACGCTGAAATCGCTGATCCAGCGCGACGGCCCGCTCGACATCCCCGAAGCGATCGCATACGCGATCGAGATCGCCCGCGGCCTCGGCGCCGCGCACGAGCGCTTCATCGTCCACCGCGACGTCAAACCGCAGAACGTGCTGCTCGGCAGCGAAGGCGCCGCCAAGATCACCGACTTCGGGATCGCCCGCATGCTCACCGAGGAAGGCCTCACGATCGACGGCCGCGTGCTCGGCACCACCGACTACGTCTCCCCCGAGCAAGCCCTCGGACAATCCGTCACCGGCCAGTCGGACATCTACTCGCTCGGCGTCGTGCTGTACGAGATGCTCACCGGCACCGTCCCGTTCCGCGCCGACACCCCCGTCGCTGTCGCGATGCGCCACGTGCGCGAAGCCATGCCCGACGTGCAGCTCGCGCGTCCCGACGTCTCCGCCTCGACCGCCGCCGTCGTCGACCGCGCCACTGCCAAAGACCTCACCCAGCGCTACCCCGACATGACTGCCATGGCAGCCGACCTAGAGGAAGCCCTCGCGATCGAAGCCGCACGCGCCGGCCAATCCACCGGTGAGGTCACCAGCGTGCTGCGCACGCTCCCCGGCCCCGCGCGCCGGCGCCTGCCGTGGCGCATGCTGCACCCGGTGCGCTCGGCACTGCTGATCGTGCTCGTCGGCAGCCTCGTCGCGCTCGCGCTCGCGCTCGCCGCCGACCGCACCCACCGCGGCACCGGCGTCGCCCCCGACGTCACCCCCAAACCCGGCCTGCGCCCCGTCCCGCTCGGCCAATCCTCCGCCCACGACTACAACCCGTTCGGCACCGGCCCGGAGCACCGCGCCCAGGTGTCAAACGTCGTCGACGGCGACCCCAACACCGCCTGGTCCACCCAGCACTACCTCAACGGCAACCTCGGCACCAAGCCCGGCATGGGCGTATACGTCGACGCCGCCCCACGCGTCAACGCGCGTGAGATCGAAGCGCAAACGCAAACCCCCGGATTCAAAGCCGCCGTGTACGCCGCGAACACGTTCGACTCCAAGCTCGCGTTCGGCGACCCGGAGAGCCTCGCGTCGCGCGGCTGGACCCAGCTCGCCTCTGCCCAAACGATCACCGCACACAGCACCATCGACCTCAACACCTCCAGCACCTCCTACCGCTACTACCTGGTGTGGATCACCCAGCTCCCGCCGCACCGCGAGTTCGCCAGCATCACCGAGCTCACGCTGTTCCGCTGACCGCGCGCGGCGGAGCGCAACGCCGGGCGCGGCGTCTGGGCGCGGCGTCTGTGGGCGCGGCGTGTGGGCGCGGCGTCTGTGGGCGCGGCGTGTGGGCGGCGGGCGAACCTAGCCGGACGGGCTCAGTAGACGTGCGCGCGCCGCTGCTCATGGCGCTCGAGCGCCAGCCGGCAGAGCCGATCCACCAGCTCCGGGTAAGCCACACCCGACGCGGCCATCAGCTTTGCGTACACGCTCGTCGACGTGAACCCCGGCATCGTGTTCAGCTCGTTCACCAGCACACGCTCCCCATCTACGAAGAAATCCGCGCGCGCCAGCCCGTCGCACCCGGCGCGCGCGAACGTCTCCAGCGCCAGCTCCTGCACCCGCGTGCGTGCCGTCGCCGAGATCCGCGGCGGCACCACCAGCTCCATGCCCCCAGCCGTGTACTTCGCCTCGTAGTCGTACCAATCGCCCTTGATCACGATCTCCCCGGGCTCTGACGCGAGCTCGGCGCCGAGCACCGCGCACTCGACCTCGATCCCGCTCGCCATCGCCTCGACGATCACCAGCTCGTCGTGTGCAAACGCCTGCTCTACCGCCTCCGCCAGCGCGGTGGCGGTGGCGGTATCGGCGTCCGTGTCGGCGGCGACGTCCGTGTCGGCGGCGACGTCCGTGGCAGCGGCGGCAGGCTCAGCGGCGGCGGCGTTAGTGACCTTGACGATCCCGACCGACGACCCGAGGTGGGCCGGCTTCACGAACACCGGCAACCCGAGCGCCGCCAGCTCGGCAAGCACCTGATCGCGCTCCGCGCGCCAGCGCTCCTGGCGAATCCCGACGTATTCGACCTGCGGCACGCCCGCGACCGACAGCAGCTCCTTGAACAGCACCTTGTCCATGCACACCGCCGACGCAGTCACCCCGGAGCCCACGTACGCCACGTCGAGCGCCTCGAGCAGCCCCTGCACAACCCCGTCTTCGCCAAACGGTCCGTGCAGCACCGGGAACACCACGTCTGCGTCGAGCAGCCCAGCGCCGGGGGTGACGCTCAGGCGCTCGCCTTGCGCGCGCCACGCGCCGTCGCGGCCGATCTCCACCCACAGCACCCGATGACCCGCCTGCTCGAGCCCCGCGCGCACCGCCTCGCCTGACGCAAGCGACACCTCGTGCTCCGACGAGCGGCCGCCGGCGAGCAGCGCCACCGTCAGCTCACCCGTTGCGCCTGGCGCACCAGCTGAGCTTGTCGCCCGCGCCGTCGGCTCGCCCATGGTCGCTTCCCCATTTTTCCACTGGCTCATCGGCTCAACCTCACCCGCCCACCGCGCCCGCGGGCGGCGGTGTGGTCGTCGTTGCCGTAGTCGTGCCTGTCGTCGTCGGTGTGGTGCTCGTCGGCGTGGTCGACTGCTGGTCGACCGACCCCACGGTGATCGTCACCGTCGCGCCGCGCTTCGCGCGGCGGCCCGCAGCGGGGCTCTGCTTGAGCACCACCCCGACCTGTGTCGGGTCGGTCACCACCTTCGCCGCCACCTGCGGCACGAACCCCGCGCCGCCGAGCGCTGCCGCCGCCTGTGCCTCGCTCTGACCGACGAGCCCCGGCACCGCCACATCCTGCGGCTGCTGCGCTACGACGATGTTCACCCCCCGCCCTGTCGCCAGCTGCGCACCGGCAGCGGGCGTCTGCGCCAGCACCGTCCCGGCGTCTTTGCTCGCCGACACCTGCTGCGTCACCGTGCCCAGCTTCAGCCCGGCCGCGACGAGCGTCGTCGTCGCATCCGCCTGTGCCTGGCCAACCAGGTCCGGCACCTTCACAAGCTTCGGCCCGCTCGACACGAACACCGTCACGGCGCTGCCCGCCGCCAGCTTCGCGCCCGCCAGCGGGTCGGTCGAGACCGCGCGCCCCTTGGCCACCGTCGCGCTCGGCTGCGACTGTGCCGTCGTCTGGAACCCGCTCTGCTGCAGCTTCGCCACCGCCGCGGCGCGCTTCAGCCCCGCTACGTCAGGCAGCGTCACCACGTTCGGTCCGCTCGACACGGTCACCGTCACGCGCGACCCGCGCTTGACCGACGACCCCCCGGGCGGAGTCGTGCCGATCGCGCTCCCGCTCGGCACCGACCCACTCGACGACGCTGTCGTCAGCGGCTTCAACCCGGCCTGCCGCAGCGTCGCCACCGCCTGCGCTCGAGACTCGCCAGCCACGCTTGGCACGGTCACCTGGTTGTGCGCCGGCAGCACCAGCGCCAGCACAACTGCGATCGCCGCCAACGTCACCACGAGCGCCGCGATCCACGCGTTGCGCCGGCGCCGCGCGCGCTCCTCCTCACCGCCGTTGGGAAGCTCCGCCGCCGCGATCAGCAACCCGCCCGTCGGCGGGCCCGCTGCGGCGTGCTCGTCCTGCGCACGGCCTACAGCGAACGGCGCCGCCACCCCCGCAGCCCCCAGCGCGGGCGCATCGCCTGACGCCATCTGCGCCCCGGACCCCGCCGCCGGCAGCTCGCGCGCCGCCTGCTCCAGCGCTGTGATGAACTGATCCGCATCCGCGAACCGCTTCGCCGGGTCCTTCGTCAGCGCGCACAACACAACCGCATCGAGCGCGGGTGGGATCGCCGGGTTGAGCGTGCTCGGCGGCACCGGCTCGGCCGACACCTGCTTGAGCGCGATCGTCACCGCCGTCTCCCCGTCGAACGGGATCGACCCCGTCAGCAGCTCGTACAGCACCACCCCGATCGCATACAGATCCGACGAGCCGCTGACCGCGTGGCCCTGCGCCTGCTCGGGCGACAGGTACTGCGCCGTTCCCATGATCGACCCGGTCAGCGTCATATCCGACGCTCCGGCGCGTGCGATCCCGAAATCCGTCACCTTCGCGCGCCCCTCCTCGTCGAGAATCACGTTGTGCGGCTTGAGATCGCGGTGGATCACCCCGCGCCGGTGCGCGAACCTCGCGGCGCGCAAGATCTGGGTGACGATGTTGATCGCCAGCGCCGGCTCGAGCGCGCCCTGCTCGCGCACGATCGCCTTCAGCGACCGCCCCGGCACGTACTCCATCGCGATGTAATAAGTCCCGTTCCACTCGCCGCGGTCGAAGATCCCCACCACATTGGGGTGCGACAGCCCGGCAGCGCTCGACGCTTCGCGCTTGAACCGCTCGACGAACTCCTGATCCTCGGCGAAACGGTCGTGCAGCAGCTTCACCGCCACCTCGCGCCCCAGCAGCTGGTCGCGCGCGAGATACACGTCAGCCATGCCGCCCGACCCGATCCGCGACAGCACCCGGTAGCGCCCGTCGATCACCGTGTTGGCCTCAACCATGGAGCAGCGTCTCCATCACCTGGCGCGCCACCGGCGCCGCGAACGCAGCGCCCTGACCCGGCACTCCCTGCAGCGTCACCGCGATCGCCACGCGCGGTCTATCCGCCGGCGCGAACGCGATGAACCACACGTTGTTGATCTGCTGCCCGAGCTCCGTCTCGGCCGTGCCCGTCTTGCCCGCCACGCGCACCCCGGGGATCTGCGCTTGCACGCCCGTGCCGCGCTGCACCACCGACTCCATCATCCCCGTCACCGCTGCCGCCGTCTCAGGCCGCATCACCGTCGACTGCAGCTGCGGCTCGACGTTCTGCACCGTGCGCCCGTCGGGATCGACGATCCGCGCCGTCAGATGCGGCACCATCAGGCGCCCGCCGTTGGCCACAGCCGCTGCCACCTGCGCCATCTGCAGCGGCGTCACCTGCAGCTTGTCCTGGCCGATCCCCAAGCGCCCGACATCCACGAGCGAACTCGTCGGCGACAGCAGCTTGCCGTTGCGGTACTCCCCGCTGGAGGACATCTGCTCGCTCGGGTAATCCAGCCGCGGCTTGCGGTCGAACCCAAACCGCTTCATGTAGCGCGCGATCGTCGCCTTGCCGAGTCGCTCCGCCACCTGCGCCCAGGCCGTGTTCACCGACTTCGTCAGCGCATCGGTGAGGCTGATCTGCCCGTAATCCGCGTGCTCGTCGTTCTGCAGCGCCACGCCGGAGATCGCCACGCCGTTGCGCCCGCTCACCGTCGACTGGGCCGTGAACGCCCCCGAGTCGATCGCCGCCGTGGCCGTCAGCACCTTGAACGTCGACCCCGGCGCATACCCGAACTGCGTCGCCCGGTTCACCAGCGGCTTGTCCACGGAATCCGTCGCCAGCCGCGTGTACGTGCTCTGCGAGCGCAACGCGTTGGGATCGAAGCTCGGCGTCGACACCATCACCTTGACCGCGCCGCTGCGCGGGTCGAGCGCCACCACCGCCCCCTGATGGGCGCCGAGCGCCGCGATCGCCGTGCGCTGCGCCGCCGGGTTGAGGTTCGTCACCAGCTCATCCCCCGCGCGCTTGCGCCCCTGCAGCTGGTCGAGCAGCGTGCGCAGATCAGCGTCTTCACGCCCGTTCAGCGCTTCGTTGCGAAACCGCTCGAGCCCCGACTGGCCCAGCGTGGTGAACGAATACCCGATCGCATGCGCGAACTGCGCGTGCTGGGGGTACGTGCGCGTATACGTCCCGTCAGCAGCGCGCACGCTGCGCGCGAGCACCGTCCCGCCGCTCGCCAAGATCTCCCCGCGATGGATTCGCTCCTGCTCGAGCACCCCCCGCTTGTTGAGCGTGTTCGCGCGCAACGACGACGCCTCGAACACCGTCCAGCGCGACGTGAACCCCAGCAGCAGCGCGAACATCACCACCACCACCCCGTACAACCGCACGATCGAGCGATTCATCCCCGCACCGCCGCCGCCAGCGCCCGGCGCCGCGATCGCCGCATGCGTTCGCATCGTTTCACTGTTCGCCGGGCGCGCATTACCCGCCGAGCTGCCCAAGCTCGAGCCGACGCAGCAGATCCGCCGCATCCTCCTGCGAGCGCAGCGAGTGGTCGAGCAGCGTGCGCCGCCGCGCCGCCGGCACCGTCGATGCGCTCACCCCGCTCACGAACTGGCTCTTGTACAGCTTGATGCCCGCCGGCAGCTGGTATGGCACGCCCTGGAACAGCGTCACGAACCCGCCCCTGCTGGTGCCGATGAAATACACCGACTGCGACGCCACGTACGCACCGGCGCCGAGCACCGCCAACACGAGCAGCACCGCAAGCGCCGCGCCGGCTCGGCGTGCTCGCTTGCGCCCCGAGCGCCGTGGCAGCGGACCGGCTGATGCCTGACGAGGCGCTCGCGGCGCACCCACAGGCCTGGGCTGTTCGGCAGCCCGCGGCTGCGGCTCGATCGCCGGCATGTCGGTCATCGTCGGGTGCTCGTGCTCGACGGGCGCGCCCGGCATCTGCACTTCCTCGAGCCGCAGCAGGATCACGGTGATGTTGTCGCGCCCGCCCGCTTCGTTGGCTGCCGCGATCAGCGCCTCGCCGACTTCGCGCAGCGGCTGCTTGCCCGGGTGCGTGTTGGTGCTCGTGTGCGCACGCAACACCTCCCCCAGGCGGGCTTCCGGCACCATCGTCGTCAACCCGTCGCTGCACAGCAGGAACAAGTCATCTGCGCGCGCACGGAAGGAGCGCGTGTCGACCTCGACCGAGGACTCCGGCCCGAGCGCGCGTGTGATGATCGACCGCTGCGGATGCTCCTCCGCCTCCTCTGGCGTCAGCTTGCCCTGGCGGATCAGCTCGTCCACGAGCGAGTGATCGTCGGTCAGGCGCAGCAGCTCGCCGTCGCGGAAGCAGTACGCGCGGCTGTCGCCCACGTGCGCGATCGCCACCTCTTCGACACCCACGTACACCGCCGTCAGCGTCGTGCCCATGCCCGCCTGGTCGTCGTTGCTCTGCGACAGCTGGTGGATGCGCAGGTTCGCGCGTCGCGTGTGCTCCGCGAGACTGCGCTCGGGGTCGTCCGGGTCGTCGAGCCCCTGCTGGAACGACTCCACCGCCATCCGCGACGCCACCTCGCCCGCCTGCGCCCCGCCCATGCCGTCCGCCACCACGAACAGCGGTGAGCGCACCAGCAGCGAATCCTCGTTCGCGCGCCGCTGCAGCCCCGTGTCGGTGCCGCTGTACTGCTCCGCCACGCGCAGCACGCTCAATCGACCTCGAACTCGAACTCGCTGTCGCCGATGCGCACGCGATCGCCCGGGTGCAGCGGCCGCGGCGTCTGCAACAGCTCCTCGTTCAGATACGTGCCGTTGGTCGACCCGAGATCCTCGACCACGAGGATGTTGCCCTGCTCGTAGATGCGCGCGTGGCGCGACGACGCAAACGGATCCTCGAGACGGATGTCCGCCTGCTCGCCGCGCCCCAGCACGAGGTCGCCGTCGATGTCGTAGATCATCCCGGCATCGTGCCCCGGCGCACGCTCCACCACGAGCCGCGGCGCACGCTGCGCCACGCCGATCGGCCCAAGCGTCGACGCCGAATGCAGCCCCGTCGCATCCGCCGGCGGCTGCGCCGCGCCTCCCGCTCCCGCTCCCGCTCCCGCTGTCCCGCCCGGCGCGCTGCCGCCGAACGGCCGGCGCCCCCCGCCACTATCGCCGCGTAGATCCTTCAGCGCGCTGCGCGCCACCCACAGCAGGAACAGGTACATCACTGCCAGAAACCCGAACTTGAGCGCCACCGATACCGGCTCGAGCGTGGTCATCTGAGCTCGAACTCCATCTCGGTCGATCCCAGCTCGATGCGATCGCCCTGGTGGATCACGTGCGCCCCGACGATCTGGCGCCCGTTGACGCGCACGCCGTTGGTCGACCCGAGATCCTCCACCACCCAGCCCTCCGCTTCTGGTCGCACCTCGGCGTGCTGGCGCGACACGCCCGAGTCGTCGAGCACCACGTCGCACTCGCGGCTGCGCCCCACCACCGCTCCCCGCGGCGGCACCAGCAAGCGCCGCCCGCCGACCGACAGCAGCGCACGCGCGCCGCGCTGCACGCGCGCCTGCTCGACCGCCCCGCCGACTCGCGCTGAAGTGCTGTAGATCATCGTCCGCCCGTGCTCGCCCGGCTGCTCGTCGGCTTGGCTTTGATCCTCATCATCCTGGTCCTCACCCCGCACCAGCTTGGCCTGGATCCCGAACTCGCCGAGCGCGAGCTGCTCGTCGGTGTGAAACACGATCACCGGCTTCGATACGAGCACCAACTCCTCGCGGCGCGCGTGCTCGAGCAGATGCGCACCCAGCTCGTCGATCACCTCCTGCTCCACGCCCTCGTAGCGCTCACGATCCTCCGGCGACAACCACACGCCGAACTCGTTTGGCGCGTACACGCGCGCCACCGTCACCGCGCGGTGCTCGTCCATCTCGCGCGCCAGCTTGCGCGCCAGCTCCAGCGGGCGCACCTCGGAGCGAAACGCGCGCCCGAACGCGCCTTCGACGAAGCCGGCAATGGTGTTCTCGAGGGTCCGCAAGATGTTCATGGAATGCCCGCCGCGATTTGGCTGCCGGCTCCCAAGCCATGCTACGTCAGACAGCACCGCGCAGAGCGCGCGCGCTCACCGCCAGCACGCCGCCCAGCGCCGCCCCGAGCACCGCTCCGTGTGGCGCCGAGAACCCAACCGACCCATCCACGCCGCCAGCAGCGCGCTCCAGCAGCGGCGTCGCGCCAAGCAGAATCGCCGCCCACACGCTCGCCGCGAGGATGTCGTGTACCGCGCTGCGCCCACGCACCACCCACGGCAGCACCAGCGCACCCGCCGCCCACAGCGCCGCCCCGGCGAGCAGCTCAACACTCAGCAGCGACCCGACCACGTGTACCGCCGCTGTGCCGATCGACCCCTCCCAGCCGGCGGTCGACGGCCCGGCGACGCTTGCCCCAGCGTGCGTGTGAGTCACGCCCGCGAGCGCCAGCCACAGGCGTCGTCCGAACAGCGGCTCGGCCAGCGCCAGCCACCAGAACCCGAGCGCACCCAGCAGCGCGCGCGCGCGCCAGCGCGCCACCTGCCCCGCCAACGCCGGAAACGCACCTGCCAGGCCGGCGAGGCCAAGCACCGGCGCCACCGCGCCCAGCACCCACTCCGGGCCGGGCCGGCGGCGCAACGCCACCAACGGCAGCACCGCCGCCAACGCCAGCAACGCGATGCCCGGCTTGCCCGCCGAGCACTGCCACACGATCACCGCACCCGCGCATGCGAGCCAGGCCGCGCGCTGCAGCGTCAGCCAGTTGCCGTGATCGAGCGTCGGGTCATGAGGCTCATCGGGTTCAGCGGGCGCAGCGCGCGCATGGGACGCAGCGGGCGCATGGGGCTCATGGCGCGCATGGGGCTCATGGGGCTCATGGGGCTCATGGGGCTCATGCTCGATCGTGCGACGCAGCAAGCGTGTGTGCGTGCGTGTGCGCTGCAAACCCTGCTCGAGCGCGTGCTCCAGTGTCTCGTGCAACTCCTCGAGCGTGCCGCGATCGTCGGGGTGCGGCGCGAGCGCCTGGTCGAGCGCGCGCGTCAACTCGCGCGGCAGGTCGCGGCGGCTGTGCTCCAGCGGCGTGAGCTGCTGGCCCATCCGTCGCACGGTTGCCGCCGGGGTGGCGCCGCGCACCGGGTTGACACCCGCGAACCCTTCGTACAGCACGAGCGCAAGCGAGTAGAGATCGACGGCTTCAGTGAGCTCGCCGCCGTCGCACTGCTCGGGCGCCATGTACGCGAGCGTGCCGAGCACGTCGCCCGTGCGCGTCAGCGCCTGCTCGCCGACGAGCTGCGCGCCGCCGAAGTCGGTCAGCTTGGCCACGCCGCCGCGCGCATCCGGCGTGTGCGGCACGAGCACGTTCTGCGGTTTCACGTCGCGATGGATCACCCCGCGCTCGTGCGCGTGGCAGAGCGCGTCAGCCAGCGCCACGCCGATCGCAAGCAGCTGCTCGTCCTCGAGCGCATCCGCGGCGATCAGCTCCGCCAGCGTGTCGCCGTGCACGAGCTCGGTGATCAGGTAGAACGCTTCCTCGTCAGCGTGCGCTTCGTAAAGCGCCACGATCGCCGGGTGCTTCAGACGCGCTGCCGCGATCGCCTCACGTGCGGCGCGCTCCCCCGCACGCTCGCCCGCCGGCAGCGGGATCCGCTTGAGCGCGACCTCGCGGTCGAGCTGCTCGTCGTGCGCGCGCCAGACGACGCCGAACCCGCCCTCCCCCAGACGCTCCAGCAGGCGATAGCGCGCGAGCGCCAGCGGCTGCTCCCACGGGGTGGGCGCAGCGCCGGGCGCGCGCGCCTGAGCAGGAAGAACGAGCGTGTCGAGCGAATCCACCACCTTGCGCGTTCGCTGGGCTGTGAGCGCTTCCTGCCGGTGCGTGCGGTAAAAGACCCATTGACCGAGAAGTTGCAGGCTCGTCACGCGCGCGGGCGCCAGTCATACTTGACCACTACCGGAAGCCCTGCAAGGAGCCAGCTTTTGTCGTTCTTCGACGATGACGAGATGGGAGGGGAGCGCCCAGGCGCGCGCACGCCGCGCGCACGCCCGCGACCCCAGCCGCGCAGCCCGCAGCCGACGGGCGGCTCCGGCACGCTCGACCGGCACACGCTGATGGTGCGCCGCCGCGCGTTCGCCATCGGCGGGGTGGTGCTGCTGATCGTGATCGCGCTGATCGTCGACGGCTGCGTCAAGAGCCATCGCAAGCAAGCGCTGAAGGATTACAACCAAAACGTCGCGCAGCTCGTGCAGAGCTCCGACACGCAGGTCGGCAAGCCGTTCTTCGCGACGCTCGCGAGCGCCAGCTCGAAGTCCGCGCTAGACGTGGAAGTGCAGATCGGCCAGCTGCGCCTGCAAGCGAAGAACCAGGCTGCGCGCGCCAAGGGATTGAGCGTGCCGGGCGACATGGGCGCGGTCCAGCGCAACCTGCTGCAGGTGCTCGACTTCCGCACCGAAGCGCTGGCCAAGATCGCCAGTCTCGTGCGCACCGCGCTCGGCGGCCAGGGCAAGCAGGCCACCACGCTGATCGCCGGCGACATGGAGATCTTCCTCGCATCGGACGTGATCTACTCCCAGCGCGTCGCGCCGCTGCTGGCGCAGCAGCTCGCATCCGACGGGATCCACGACCAGCCCACAACGAGCTCGCGCTTCCTGCCGAACCTCGGCTGGCTCGACGCGAACACGGTAGCCGCGCGCATCACCGGCCGTGCCGCCGCCGGAACGGGCACGGGACAGGTGGCGTCGGGCACGCACGGCCACTCGCTGCTCGGCGCGAGCGTCGGCTCGACCACGCTGCAGCCCACACCCACGCTGAACCACCTCAGCGGCGGCTCCAACCCGTCGTTCACGGTGATGGTGCAGAACGGCGGCACCAACGCGGAGTCGAATGTGAAGGTCGATATCGCCATCACCGTCGCCGGCAAGCAGCTGAAAGCGTCACATGTGGTCAACAAGACCCAGCCGAGCAGCAAGGTCAACGTCGACATCCCCGTCAGCGGCGTGCCGCTCGGCGCCGCCGCGAAGATCACGATCAGCATCGAAGCGGTGCCGGGCGAAACCAACGCGGACAACAACAAGAGCACTTATCTGGCGGTGTTCGCGCAGTAGCGACCCGCCCCGGCTGGGCCAACGGCTAACTTGTTCAGTCAAGCCATGGCCAGTTCCATCACCGACACGCAGGGAATCATCGCGTTCGCGGCCGCCGCGGTGGCGTTGGGCGCGGCGTTCGCGTGCGTATGGCTCGCGCTCGCCGTGCGCCGCTTGCGAGCTGCGCAGCGCGTCGTGCTGGGCTCAGACGGCGAGCAGCGCGACGTGGTCGCGCACGCCGCCAAGCTGCAGGATGGGTTCATCGCGGTGCGCGAGTACGTCGGTGAGGTCGCCGAACGCCTCGACGAGCGCCTGGCGTTGGTCGAGCTCACGCTGCAGGGCACGATCGCGTACCGCGCGCTGGTGCGGTACGACGCTTATAACGAGCTCTCCGGGCGTCAGTCGATGTCGATCGCGCTGCTCGACGCGACGCAGTCGGGGATCGTGCTGTCGTGCATCCACCATCGTGACCAGGCGCGCGTGTACGCCAAGCAGGTGCACGGCGGCAGCAGCGAGCTCGAGCTGTCGCCTGAGGAAGCCGAAGCGGTGCGCGTAGCGCTCACCACGCCTGTGAGCGCCGCGCCGGTGGTGGAGGGCGCGGGCGCGCCCTCCACCTGAGATGCCCGTGCTCCCACGCGTCGGGTACCTCGGGCCCGAAGGCACATTCAGCGAGGAAGCGCTGCTCGCGAGCGCGAGCGAGCAGGCCGTCGAGCCGGTGGCGCTGGCCACGCTCTACGACACCGTGATGGCCGTGCGCCGCGGCGAAGTCGAGTGGGCGCTCGTGCCGATCGAGAACTCACTCGACGGGTCGGTGACGATCACGCTCGACGTGCTCGCCGGCGAAGCCGAGGAGCTGCAGATCGTCGGCGAGGAGCTGCTGACCGTCAGGCATGCGCTGATCGCGCGTGAGCAGCTGGAGCCGGGCGAGATCGAAACAGTGCTGTCCCACCCGCAGGTGCCGGGCCAGTGCACGCGGTTCCTACGCACGGAGCTGGCGCGCGCGCAGGTGCTGCCCGCCAGCTCCACCGCCGAAGCGGTGCGGATCGTGGCGAACGGCAGCGCGCGCACCACCGCCGCGCTCGGCACGCGCCTGGCGGCTGAGATCTACGGCGCCGTGGTGATCCGCGCGGACGTGCAGGACCGCGACGACAACGAGACGCGGTTCGTGTGGCTCGCTCGTGGGAGCGCGGAAGCGACGGGTACTGGCGGTGGCGGAGGCGGTGGCGACCACGGCGAGAGCGGCGGCCTCGACGGGGCCCGGCGGCCGCCGTTACGCACGCCGCCCAGCGGCCGCTGGAAAACGTCGCTGGTGTTCTGGGGGCCGGGCGCCGACAGCCCTGGCTGGCTCGTGCGCTGCCTCGACGAGTTCGCTCGCCGTGAGATCAATCTGACGAAAATCGAGTCGCGCCCGCGGCGCGAGCGGATGGGCCATTACATGTTCTTCGTCGACTTCGAAGGGCGTCTGCGCGAGGACTCAGTCGGGAACGCGATTGCGGGGTTGCGCAAGCTTTGTCAGCATGCATACGTGCTCGGCTCCTACCCTGCCGTATGAAACCCTTCTCGCACATGAAGTGTGCGGATCGACGCCCATAGGCTCTAGACTGCCGCGCTACAGATGGATAGCACCGTTCCACCTGTAGAAGTGGAGTCCGTGTTGCTCACCGAGCACCGGCGGCACGGACATGCGCCGCCACGCAAGCCAGTGGTGAGCGGCCGGGTACTCGTGCTCAACGCGACGTACGAGCCAATCAACGTTTGTTCGGTCAGGCGCGCGGTGGTGCTGCTGCTCAAGCAGAAAGCCGAGCTGCTCGAGCGCGGCGGCTGGGCGCTGCACTCCGAGAACTCCACGCTCGCCCGGCCGGTGGTGATCCGGCTCGTGAGCTACGTACACGTGCCGCGCGACACCCACCGGCGCAAGATCACCCGCCGTGCGGTGTTCGCTCGGGACAACTGGATGTGCCAGTACTGCGGGTCGCGCTCGAACCTGACCGTGGACCATGTGATCCCGCGCTCGAAGGGCGGCGGGTCGAACTGGGAGAACATCGTGGCGTCGTGTGCGCCGTGCAACCGGCGCAAGGGCGATCGGTTGCCGAAGCAGGCGAACATGCACCCGCGTCATGCGCCGCGTACGCCGCGGGCGGAGATCTTCATCCACGTCGCATCGCCGACGATCCCGGCAGCGTGGAAGGCGTACCTGCCGCGCGCGGCTTGAGCGGCGGACGCGGCCACGGCGATCGCCCGCAGGTCGTGCCGCGGCGCGGGCACGCCGCGGAGCAGGCTTAAACAGAGCGGGGAGCGCCCTCGACTGGACGCCCCCCGCTGATGCTCATCTGACTGGAATTACCGAGGCGATCTGATGCTGCCGGAGGGACCAATACCGGCGATCGACTCGGGGTGTCCCGGGTTGGATTCCGCCAAGCGGTCCAGCCTTCCCGACCTAGCGGCCGGGCACCTCCAGAGTCCCGTAAGAACTGTCACTCAAAATTAGGACCACCTCCTTTCTCTGGTCATCGCAGGGTAGCGAACCAAGGCGACGGTGGCTACTCCTCGACGACGTCTGAGGGCTCTGAGGGGGGTTCTGGGGCCTGATCAGAGACAGCCGGCGTCGTGTCGTCAGGCGCGGCTGTGGACAATCCGTTGGCGCTGGCGTCCGGTGCGCCAACGGCGGGAGCGTCGTCGGCCGGCGCGTCGTCGGCCGGTGCGCCATCGACCGGGGTGTCATCGGCTGGGTCGACGACCAGCGCGACGGCGCTGACGACGTCCTCTTGCTTGAGGTTCATCAGACGCACGCCCTGTGAGCCGCGGCCGTAGCGGTTGATGCCGCGTACGGAGGTGCGCTGGACCATGCCGCCGGAGGAGATGAACAGCAGGTCTTCGTGCTCGCGCACGACGAGCGCGCCGGCGAGGCCGCCCTTGCGGTCGGTGAGGGTGATCGTCTTGACGCCCATCGCGCCGCGCTTGGTCTTGCGGTACTCGCTGACGCTGGTGCGCTTGCCGTAGCCGTTCTCTGTGACGACGAGCAGGTCCTGGTCGTCGCGGGCGACATCCATCGCGAGCACCGAGTTGTTCGAGCGCGGCCCACCCGCCCCGACGTTCATGCCGCGCACGCCGGCGGTGTCGCGCCCCATCGAGCGCACGTCGGACTCGTGGAAGCGCACGGCGTTGCCGTCGCGGGAGACGATCAGGATCTCGTCGTCGCCACCGGTCTGGCGCACCGCGACGAGCTCGTCGTCGTCGTTGATCTTGATCGCGATGATGCCGTCGGCTTTGATCGGCGTGTTGTACGCGAGGAACTCGGTCTTCTTGACCATGCCCTTGCGCGTGGAGAAGATCAGGTACTTGCCTTCGGTGAAGTCGCGCGTGGAGAGCACGGACTGCACGCGTTCGCCTTCGCGCAGCGGCAGGATGTTGACCAGGGCGCGGCCCTTGGCGGTGCGCTGCGCCTCCGGCAGCTCGTACACCTTCGAGCGGTAGATCTTGCCGCGGTTGGTGAAGAACAGCAGGTAGTCGTGCGTCGAGCAGATGAACAGGTGCTCGATGTAGTCGCCGTCCTTCATGTCCATGCCGGTGATGCCGCGTCCGCCGCGGTGCTGCTGGCGGTAGGTGGCGAGCGGCAGCGACTTGATGTAGCCGGAGTGGGTGATCGTGATCACCATCTGCTGGTCGGCGATCAGGTCTTCGATGTCGATCTCGTCCTCGGAGTGGGTGATCTCCGAGCGGCGCTCGTCGCCGAAGCGCTCGGCGATCTCCGACAGCTCTTCCTTGATGATCGCGAGCACGCGCGTTTCGTCGCCGAGGATCGAGCGCAGCTCGGCGATGCGCTCGGATACGTCCGCGTGCTCCTGCTTGATCGAGTCGGCTTCGAGCGCCGTGAGCTGCGAGAGGCGCAGGTCGAGAATCGCGCTCGCCTGGATGTGCGAGAGCGAGAACTTGGCGATCAGCTGCTCGCGGGCAGCCTCGCGGTCGCGCGAGCCGCGGATCAGCTCGATGATCGCGTCGAGGTGGTCGAGCGCGATCAGCAGGCCTTCGAGGATGTGCGCGCGCGCTTCCTTCTCGGACAGCTCGTGCTTGGTGCGCCTGACGATCACTTCGCGCTGGTGCGCGACGTAGTTGTGGATCACGGCGCGCAGGTTGAGCGTGCGCGGCACGTTGTCGACGAGCGCGACCATGTTGACGCCGAACGTGCTCTGCATCGGCGTGTGCTTGTAGAGCTTGTTGAGCACGACCTTCGGGAGCGCGTCGCGCTTGAGCTCGATCACGAGGCGCATGCCGCGCTTGTCCGACTCGTCGTTGAGGTCGGAGATCTCGGGGATCTTCTTCTCGCGCACGAGCTCGGCGATCTTCTGGATCAGGCCGCCTTCGCCGCCCTTCTTGACCATGAACGGCAGCTCGGTGACGACCAGCGCCTCCTTGCCCTGCTTGAGCGGCTCGATGTGCGCACGCGCCTGGATGCGCACGCGCCCGCGGCCGGTCTCGTACGCATCGCGGATACCCGAGCGCCCGAGGATGATGCCGCCGGTGGGAAAGTCGGGGCCGGAGATGTGCTGCATCAGCCCGTCGACGTCCATGTCGGGGTCCTCGATGTAGGCGATCGTGGCGGCGGCGACTTCGCGCAGGTTGTGCGGCGGGATGTTGGTAGCCATGCCGACGGCGATCCCGGACGAGCCGTTGACGAGCAGGTTCGGGAAGCGGGCGGGGAGCACCAGCGGCTCGCGGCGTGAGCCGTCGTAGTTCGGCGAGAAGTCGACCGTGTCCATGTCAAGGTCGCGCAGCATCTCGGTGGCGATGCGGGAGAGGCGTGCCTCGGTGTAACGCATGGCAGCAGCAGGGTCGTCGTCGACCGAGCCGAAGTTGCCCTGCCCATCGACGAGCATGTAGCGCATCGAGAAGTTCTGGGCCATGCGCACGAGTGCGTCGTAGATCGCGGAGTCGCCGTGGGGGTGATAGTTGCCCATCACCTCGCCGACGATCTTGGCGCACTTGGCGTAGGAGCGGCCCGGGCCGAGGCCGAGCTCGTTCATCGCGTAGAGCACGCGGCGGTGGACTGGCTTGAGGCCGTCGCGTACGTCGGGGAGGGCGCGGCCGACGATCACGGACATCGCGTAGTCGAGGTAGGCGGTGCGCATCTCCTCTTCGAGCGCGCGCGGCTCGACGTTGCCGCCGCCGATCACATCAGTGCTGGCCATCGGTCACCTCCTGAGCTGCGCGAGCGATTCGTGAAGGAGCTGGTGCGTGGGAACTTGTCATGGCCCTAGACGTCGAGGTTGGCTACGGCGCGGGCGTTGTCTTCGATGAACGCGCGGCGGGGCTCGACCTGGTCGCCCATCAGCATCGAGAAGATCCTGTCGGCGACGGCGGCGTCTTCGAGCGTGACCTGCGCGAGCGTGCGCGCGGCCGGGTCCATCGTGGTGTCGGCGAGCTGCTCGGCGTTCATCTCGCCGAGGCCCTTGAAGCGCTGCAGCTTGATGCCCTTCTGCGCGACGGTCATCACGGCGGTGCGCAGCGCTTCGAACGACGGCGCGGGTTCGGTGGCGTCGGCGAGGCGCACTTCGAACGCGGGCGCGCCGGCGAGCTCCACGAGCTGGCCGTGTACGCGCGCGAGCTGGCGGTACTCCTGTGAGTCGAACAGCGTGCGCTTGATGCGGTGGGTGCGGGCGAAGCCGGTTTTCGACTCGGTGGCCTTGACGCGCAGCTCGAGCGGGTCGACATCGATCAGCTCCGTGATGTGGGTTTCGCCTTCCAGGCCGACGCGCCCGAGCAGCTCGATCGCGGCTTCGGGGTTCATCACCTGCTCGCCGAGCAGCGCGGATTCCTCGAGGAACTGCACCATCTCGTGGCCGTGCGCGGCGCGCAGGGACGAGGCCCAGCCCTCGTATTGCTTGAGCAGTCGCGAGAAGCGCTGCCAGCGCGCCTCGGTCAGCTTGAACTGCGTCCCGTGGCGGTCGAAGACCGTGAACTTCTCCCACTTGTCGCCGAGCAGGATCTCCTCGAGCTCGGAGTCCTTCTCGATGTAGCGCTCGCGCGAGCCCTGCTTGAGCTTGTAGAGCGGGGGCTTGGCGATGTACACGTAGCCGGCTTCGATCAGCTCCTGCATCTCGCGGAACAGGAGGGTGAGCACGAGCGTGCGGATGTGGGCGCCGTCGACGTCGGCGTCGGTCATCAGCACGACCTTGTGGTAGCGCGCGTTCTCGATGTTGAACTCGTCGCGCACGCCGGTGCCGATGGCGGTGATCAGCGCCTGGATCTCGGTGTTCTGCAGCACCTTGTCGATGCGGCTCTTCTCGACGTTGAGGATCTTGCCGCGCAGCGGCAGCACCGCCTGCGTGTGGCGGTCGCGGCCCTGCTTGGCCGAGCCGCCGGCGGAGTCGCCCTCGACGACGAACAGCTCGGCGAGGCTCGGGTCCTTGACGGAGCAGTCGGCGAGCTTGCCCGGCAGCGTGGAGTTCTCGAGCGCGGACTTGCGGCGCGTCAGGTCGCGTGCCTTGCGCGCGGCTTCGCGGGCGCGCTGGGCTTGCACGGATTTCATGATCACTGCGCGCGCTTCGCTGGGGTTCTCCTCGAGGAACTCGCCGAGCCCGGCGTTGACGATCGACTCGACAAAGCCGGCCATGCCGGGGTTGCCGAGCTTGGTCTTGGTCTGGCCTTCGAATTGCGGGTCGCGCAGCTTCACCGAGATCACGCCGGTGAGGCCTTCGCGGACATCTTCGCCGGTGAGGTTGTCTTCCTTCTCCTTCAGCAGGCTGTGGTCGCGCGCGTACTTGTTGAGCGTGCGCGTGAGCGCGGAGCGGAAGCCGGACATGTGGCTGCCGCCTTCACGCGTGTTGATGTTGTTGGCGAACGAGTGGACCGATTCCTGGTAGGAGGAGTTCCACTGGATCGCGATCTCCGCCGCGCCTTCTTCGCTTTCGCCTTCGAAGAAGATCACCTTGCGGTGGACGGTGTCCTTGTTTTCATTCAGGTAGGCGACGAAGTCTTCGATGCCGCCTTCGTACTGGAACTCGGACGCGTGGCCTTCGCCGCGTTCGTCGACGATCGAGATCTTCAGGCCGCGCGTCAGGAACGCGGTTTCGCGTAGGCGCTCCTCGAGCGTGTGGAAGTCGAAGTCGAGCGACTCGAAGATGTCGGCGTCTGGCAGGAATGTGATCGTGGTGCCGGTCGGCGAGTCCTCGGGCAGCGCGTCGCCCTGGCTGAGCGCGTGCTGGGGGGCGCCGCGGGAGTACTCCTGCGTCCACACGAACTCGTCGCGGCGGATCTCCACGAGCAACTGCTCGGAGAGCGCGTTGACGACGGATACGCCGACGCCGTGCAGGCCGCCGGAGACCTTGTAGCCGCCGCCGTCGCCGAACTTGCCGCCGGAGTGCAGCACGGTGAGCACGACTTCCAGCGCGGATTTGCCTTCCTTCTCCATGATCGACACGGGGATGCCGCGGCCGTTGTCGACGACGGTGACCGAGTTGTCGGGGTGGATCGTGACGGAGACTTCCGTGCAGAACCCGGCGAGGGCTTCGTCCACGGAGTTGTCCACAACCTCGTACACAAGGTGGTGCAGGCCCATCACGCCGGTCGAGCCGATGTACATGCCGGGGCGCTTGCGCACCGCCTCGAGACCCTCGAGGACGGTGATGTCCTGGGCGTCGTACGTCGCGGAGCCGCCCGTCATCGACGGGTCGTTGGCGCCGCCTTTGATGGCGCCTCTTTCGGGGCTGTCGCTATCCGTCGCCAATGATCCTCCGAATACGTGAGAACGCCCCGGTTTCCGCACCTGAAGAGCGCGGGCCGGGGCGGGTGCTTTGTCTAGGAAACAATAGCACAATCACCCCTCCCACACTGGCTTTTGCCCACTAAAAAAGCCCTGCAAACAGGCATAAAACGTAGAGTATTCTCAGATAGTGCGACAGCGCAGCTCACGGAGGGCGTCGAAGCCGAGCTCGGCATTCAGGCGGGTGATCAATTCCGAGCCCATCAAGTCGAGCTCCTGAGCCCACACGGAAGCCGTGCAGGTGACGGTCAGCAGGCCGTCGCGCTCGGCCGTGGGGCGTGCGGCGGCGGCGATCGCGGGGCCGGCGGCGCGGGGCCACAGCTCCTGCACGCGCGCGAGCGTGGTGGCCGGCGCGAGCGTCGCGGTGAGGCTGTCGAGCGCGAGTGAGAACGGGCGCGGGGCGGGGTTTCTCACGCGGCTAACGCATCCTGCAGGATCGTGCCGGGGGCGACGCGCAGGCGCGTGACGCGCGCGTCGCCGGCGCCCGGCACGTGGGCGAGGTCGGTGGTGGCGATCACGCTCTGGCCGGAGCTCGAGAGCTCGGCGGCGAGCAGCTCGCGGCGCTGCTCGTCGAGCTCGCTCATCACGTCGTCGAGCAGCATCAAAGGTGGGCGGCCGCGTTCGGTGTCGAGCACGGAGCGCTCGGCGAGCAGCAACGCGAGCAGGCCGAGGCGCTGCTCGCCCTGCGAGCCGTACGTGCGCAGCTCGCGGCCGTCGCGCACGAAGGCGAGGTCGTCGCGGTGCGGACCGTGGGTGGCGAAGCCGCGTTCGAGGTCGCGGGCGAGACGCTCCTGTAGCTCAGCGAGGAACGCATCTACGTCTTCCGCGCGCGAGCGCGGCCGATATTTGAGCGTGGCAGCGCCGCTGAGCCCAAGCGTGGCAGCGCGGTCGGCGAACGGCGCAACGAGTAGTTCCACGGCGGCGGCGCGGTCGTCGCGCAGGGCGATCGCGTGGCGTGCGAGCTCGCGGTCCCAGGTGGGGAGCGTGGCGGCGGAGGCGCGACCGGCGCGGATGCCGGTGAGCAAGGCGTTGCGCTGCGCGAGCGCACGAGCGTACGCGCGGCGCGTGGCTGTGCGCAAGGGCCAGATCGCGGCGATCACCTGGTCGATGTGAGCGCGGCGCAGCGACGGGGCGCCTTTGATCAGCTCCAGGCGGTCGGGCATGAACACGCTGATCAGCGGGCGTGCTTCGACGTCGACCATGCGCTCGACCGGGGCGCCGTCGGCGCGCATGCGCTTCGGCTGGCCCGGCTCGAAGCCGATGCTGAGCTCGTGTTGATCGCGGGCGTCGGCGACCTGCACCACCACGCGCGCGGCTTGCGCGCCGAAGCGCACGAGCTCGCGCTCGTTGCGCGTGCGCGGGGAGTTGCCGGTGCAGCCGAAGCACAGCGCTTCGAGCAGGTTGGATTTGCCGGCGCCGTTGGGGCCGTGCACCACGGTGAGGCCTTCGCCGAAGCGTGCTTCGGCGCGTGCGTAGGTGCGGAAGTCGCGGAGTTGGACGCTCACTACGCGCATGACTCCGCCGCGCGCCGACTCAGACGTTGAGGCGGATCGGCATGATCAAGTAGACGAAGCCGCCGCCGTCTGAGGATTCGATCAGGCCGGGGCGCAGCGGGCTGATCAGCTTCAGGATCAGCTCATCGGAGTCGACGCTGTCGAGGCCGTCGCGCAGGAACTCCGGGTTGAAGCCGATCTCGAACTGCTCGCCGCCGAACACGACGGGGATCGTCTCGCTGGCTTCGCCGATGTCCGGGGTTTGCGCTGAGACGGTCAGCTGGCCGTCGCCGAAGCTGAGGCGCAGCGGGGTGTTCTTCTGCGCGAGCAGGCTGACGCGGCGCACGACGTCGGCGAGCTCGGAGCTGGAGAAGCGCAGCTCGTGCTCCACGGATTCCGGCAGCAGCTGGCGGTAGTTGGGGAACTGGCCTTCGATCAGGCGCGAGGAGAGCACGACGTTGCCGACTTCGAACACGACCTGGCTCTGGTCGACGCTGACGGCGATGTCGACGCCTTCGAACTGCTGGGCGATGCGTGCGAGCTCCTGCAGCGCACGGGCGGGGACGTTCGCTTCGATGCTGCCCTGCAACGGCGACTCGAGCGTCGTTTCCATCACGCTGAGGCGGTAGGAGTCGGTGGCGACCATGCGCAGCTCCTGGCCGCTGGCGGCCATCAGGATGCCGGTGAGGATCGGGCGCGTCTCGTCCTTGGAGGCGGAGCGGGCGACGCGGGAGATCGTCTGGGCGAAGGCGCCGCCGGGCAGCACCACGCGGGTTTCGCTCGACGGGGCGGGGAGCGTCGGGAAGTCGTCGGCGCGCAGCGTGCGCAGGTGGAACGTGGCGGAGCCTGAGATCAGCTCGACGTCTTGCTCGGCGGAGCGGAGTTCGAGCGTGACTTGCTCAGCGGGCAGCGCACGCACGACGTCGAGCAGCAGGCGCGCGGGGATGACTGCTTTGCCGGGGCGCGAGACGTCTGCTTTGAGGGGAACACGCAGGCCGACTTCCATGTCGGTGGCGAGCAGCTCGGGCGTGGGGCTGTCGGCGCTGATCATGACGCCGGACAGCGCCTGGGCCGGGTTGCGAGTCGATGCGACGCGTGTCGCGGTTTGCAGTTGCGCAAGCAGCTCAGAGGTTGTTAGAGAAAGCTTCACGAATGCACCTTTGAACTAGTTAGACAGAAGTAGGGGCTGTGGGAATGTGAGTTTCGAGCGTGGGCGGGGGATTCTGGGGGGAGATGCTGTGGGCAAGCTGTGGACGCAGATCGGCTAAGTCTCTCAAGCGCGCCGGTCAGGAGCGTGGCTTGTCTAGGCGCGAGCGTAAGGATTGGACGGCTTTGCGCGATTCGGGGTCGGAGGCGATGCGCGCTTGGGTGCGCTTCCAGGCGTGCAGCACGGTGGTGTGATCGCGGCCGCCGAACAGCCGGCCGATGGCGGGCAGCGACTCGCCGGTCAGCTCACGCGCTAGGTACATGGCCATCTGCCGGGGCCAGGCGATGCGCGCGGAGCGGGTGCTGGAGAGCAGCTCCTCGGGGGAGATCCCGAACACCTCACACGCGGCCGCTTGGATCTCGGAGATCGAACGGGGAGCGGGCTTCATATCCGGGTAGAGACTGTCGAGCACTTCCTGAGCGAGCTCGGGTGTGAGTGGGCGGCCGGTAAGTGAGCCGAAGGCGACGACGCGGATCAGCGCGCCTTCGATGGCGCGGACGTTGAGCGTGATGCGCTCGGCGATCATGTTGAGCGTGCGCGGGTCGGCGAGCTCGATGCGGTCGTGCTGAACGCGTTTGCGCAGGATCGTCAGGCGGGTGCTGAGATCTGGGGGGCGGACGTCCGCGACGAGACCGCTCTCGAAGCGCTCGCGCAAGCGGTCTTCGAGCGCTTGCAGGTCGCGCGGCGGGCGATCGGAGCTGAGCACGATCTGACTGCCGCTGTCGTAGAGCTCGTTGAAGGTGTGGAAGAACTCCTCTTCGGTGCGTGTTTTGCGCTCGAGGAACTGCACGTCGTCGACGAGCAGCACGTCGAGTTGGCGGAAGTGAGCTTTGAAATCTTCCATCAGGCCGTCGTTCAGCGCACGCAGGAAGTCGGCGGTGAAGGATTCGCCGGTGGCGTAGCGCACGCGCAGGCTGGGGTCGTGGCTCACCAGCAGCCCGGCGATCGAGCGCAGGAGATGGGTTTTGCCGACGCCGGGTGGGCCGCAGATGAACAGCGGGTTGTATGCCTGGCCGGGCATCTCCGCGACGGTGAGCGCAGCCGCGTGGGCGAGCCGGTTGGAGTCGCCGATCACGAACTGATCGAAGGTGAGCTTCGGGTTGCTCACAAGCTCGACCGGAGTTGTGGATAAAGCGTGCGGATCGCGCGGCGGCGGCTGTTGTTGTCTGCGCGGAGCTGAGCTGCGATCGCGCACGCGCGTGGATCGTGTGTCAGCGTCGTGCGACGCTCCGGCGCGCCCGTCAGGCGCGCACTCGTTTACATCGACAATCGCATCCGCGCCGAGCACGGCAGCCGCACACGCCTGCAGCACACGTCCAAAGCGATCGCGAATCCATCCACACGCCTGTGGAGAAGCTTCGAGCGACAGCACTCCGTCTTCGAACTTGCGCACGCGCAGCGGCTCGAGCCAGATCCGATAAGTGGATTCGTCGACGGCCGCGGATAGCTCGGATTGCACGCGACTCCAGATGTGTTCGAGCTCGGCGCTCACGGCAGCGGGTACCTGCTCCCCCTGGGAGAAAGATGCGGAAAATATGGGCAAGAGGGCCGCGAAGGCCCGGCTCGGCGACTATATCCAACGCCCTGCGACGGCATCGGCGCGCGCCGCTGCGCTGACCGCAAATGGCGGAAAAATCCGGCGCAGCGGCGGGAGCTATACTGGTCGACCCGGCGGGAGTGTTGCTGCATGCGCCCCGCCGCTCCGAAGCGCAGCGCGAGTCAGCGCTGACGAAGCCCCGAAAGATCGAGTCACGATGAAGCGCACTTACCAACCGAAGAAGCGCAAGCGCGCACGCGCGCACGGTTTTCGCAACAGGATGCAAACGCGTGCCGGGCGGCTGACGCTGAAGCGTCGCCGCGACAAGGGACGCAAGCGCCTCACCGTCTGAGCGCGAGCGCGATGAAACCGCGATCCACGCGCCGCGGTCGTCTCTCACGCAGCGCAGAGTTCGAGCGGGTGTACCGGCAGGGCCGGTCCGTGGCGAACCGGCAGCTCGTGCTGTACACGTTTCCGAACCAGGCGATCGAGCACCCGCGACTCGGGTTGTCGGTGTCGCGCAAGGTCGGCGGCGCGGTCGAGCGCAACCGCGTCAAGCGGTTGCTGCGCGAGGCGTTCGACGGCGTGCAGGCGCAGTTGAGCGGCGGGCAGGACCTCGTGGTCGTCGCAAGGCCGGAAGCGCGCGATTTGGCAGAGCGGGAAGGTTTGGATGGAATGAGTACAGCGCTCACCGAGCTGCTGGGACGAGCGGGGCTGCTTGGCGTTGCTGGCAGCGTGGCCGCGGGCGCGCGTGATGCGAGCGCGGATGTTTTGCCAACCAGCGGCGACGCGCCGGAGTGAGCGCGATCGTGTCGAGCCACCCAAATGCGCTCGCGCGATGCGCGCGAGCGGTAGTGCTGGCGCCGATCGTGTTCTACCAGCGTGTGCTGTCACCGGCGCTGCCGCGACGCTGCAGGTACGAGCCGACGTGCTCGCGGTATGCGGTACAGGCGGTCGGGCGTTACGGCATACTGAAGGGGCTGGTGCTCGCGGGTTGGCGCTTGTTGAGGTGCAACCCGTGGAGCCACGGTGGGTACGACCCCGTCGAGGCCCAGAGAGTGTTCGGTAGTTCTCGCCATAGCCATGCTTGACTGCGCGCCGATGCGTATCGAAACGCTTGTCGCACTGATCTAGACCAATCAGATGCCTCTCTTAGCCAACGTCATCCAGGACGCGTTCTCGCCGCTGATCAGCTTGTTCGAGTCGATCCTGGTGTTCGTGCACGACAACATCGTCGGCGGGAGCTGGGGGTTTGCGATCATCGGGCTGACGGTGCTGGTGCGCGCGGTGCTGGTGCCGCTGACGTTCAGTCAGTTCCGGTCGATGCAGAACATGCAGCGCTTGGCGCCGCAGATCAAGGCGCTGCAGGAGAAGTACAAGGAGGACAAGCAGCGCCAGCAGCAGGAGCTGATGAAGTTCTACCAGGAGAACAAGGTCAATCCGTTTGCTTCCTGTCTGCCGTTGGTGCTGCAGCTGCCGGTGTTCATCTCGCTGTTCTACATGTTGCGGACCGATCTGAAGCTGGATATCTGCGGGGCGGCGATGCGGTCGCACTTCCACGTGGCGCTGAACAGCCAGATTTCGTCGAGCAAGCTGTCGAACATCAGCTGCAGCCAGGTCGACAACGGCCAGCATCTGGCGAAGTTTCTGTTCATCCCGGACATCACCCACCAGGCGGCGGGCGCGGTGCTGGCGTTGCTGCTGGTGCTGTACGTCGGGTCGCAGCTGGTGTCGACGCTGATGATGAGCGCAACCGCGGATCCCAATCAGCGGCGGCTGATGATGGCGCTGCCGCTGGTGTTTACGCTGTTTATCTTCAGGTTTCCGGCGGGGTTGCTGGTGTACTGGATCACGACCAACATCTGGACGATGGGTCAGCAGTACTTCGTGCGCCGGCGCGTCGGGCCACCACCGGCGCCGGTCGGGGCCGCGTCAGGCGAGAACGGAGCTGGGTCTGGGTCTGGGCCGGGATCGGGATCGGGAAAGCGCGCAGAGCGCGCGGGAGCGCCGGCCTTGGCGGGTGCTGGAGCCGGGGCAGGCGCGGGCGGTGGGTCGGGTGGGTCGGCGAGCGGCCCACCACCACGATCGCCGCGCAAGAAGAAGAAGCGGTCGGGTAGGCGCAAGTGAGCGCACGCGAGGGTGATCTGGAAGCTGCGGAGCAGCCCTCGGACGTGCTGTACGACCTGCTGGAGGAGATAGCGGACCAGCTGGAGCTCGACGCGGATGTGCGCATCGAGGAGAGCGAAGGGCTGCTGGTGGGTCATTTGGATGGCGAGGATGTGGGGTTGCTGATCGGGCGCCACGGACAGACGATCGATGCGGTTCAGCACCTGGCGCAGCGGATCGTGTTTCCCGGCGGGCCGTCGAGCACGCGCGTGGTGGTCGACGCGGACGGGTATCGAGAGCGGCGCGCGGAAACGCTGCGCGGGATCGCGGACCACGCAGCGGATCGCGCGCTGCATTCCGGCGATCCGGTCGAGCTGGATCCGATGCCAGCGTCGGAGCGGCGCATCGTGCATGAGCATCTGCGGGATCGCGGGGATGTGCAGACGCACAGCGAAGGCGACGAACCTGACCGGCGCCTGGTTGTATCGCCCCCCGAGGATTAGATCGGGCGCCCGGGCGCAATGTTTCACGTTTTTCATGACGGTGAAACAATGTCGGCGTGACCGTGACTGAGCCCCCTCCCTCTGCACCTGAGCCCCTTGACGCCCCAGCCGAGAGCCCAGAACTCACAGACTTCGAGCGCGGGATGGTTGTGGGAATCCTGGTCGGCGAGGGGAGCTTCGGTGGCGATGGCAAGCAGCCGCAGATAACGCTGCGCATGCATACGCGCCATGAGTCGCTGTTTCGCTGGCTGATGGGGCGGTTTCCCCGGTCGCGGTTGTACGGGCCGTACACTCACGGCGGGCGGTCCTACTACCAGTGGATGGCGCGCGGGGTTGCTTTGGTGGAGGATGTGCTGCCGGTCGTGGAGGGTGCTTTGACGGATGAGATCGATGCGCCGGCGGCCGAACGCGTGCGCGAGATGCGCAACAGCTATAGGGATTTCTTTGCGCGGTATGAGCACTGAGTCGAGCACCGGGTTCGAGCGCTGGATCGGGTGCGAGCGCTGGATCGGGTTGGAGCGCTGGATCGGGTTGGAGCGCTGGTCCGGTGCGAGCGCTGCGTCGTATGAGTGCTAGGTCTGCAAAGCGGTTGGAGGAGCTGCGCGGTGCTTACGGTTTGAGCGCGGCGCAGGGCAGGCAGTTGGAAGGGTTGCTCGAGCTGCTGGCGGAGGACGAGCAGGCGCCAACGACCGTGCGTGAGCCTGTACGAGCTGTGGATGTACATCTGGCTGATTCCCTGGCGGCGCTGACGATCCCGGCGGTGCGCGACGCTGGCCGAGTCGCTGACATCGGCGCTGGGGCGGGCTTCCCCGGTTTGGTGCTGGCTGTGGGGTTGCCACGGGCGACGGTGACGCTGGTGGAGAGCCAGGCGCGAAAGTGCGCGTTTATCGACGGTGCGCTCACGCGCGCGGCGATCGAGAACGCACGAGTGGTGTGCGCGCGAGCGGAGGAGTGGCCCGCGGTCGAGGGGGCCGGGTCGCAGGACATCGTGACAGCGCGCGCGCTGGCGCCGCAGCCGGTGGTGCTCGAGTACGCGGCGCCGCTGTTGCGCGCGGGCGGGGTGTTGGTGGATTGGCGCGGAGCGCGTAACGAGCCAGAAGAGGCTGCTGCGCGCCTGGCGGCCGACCAGTTGGGGCTGCAGTTGAGCGAGATTCGCCACGTGGAGCCCTTCGCCGCGGCGTCCAACCACCATCTCCACCTGTACTTGAAGGTGAGGGATACACCCGCGCGCTACCCACGGCGTGCGGGAATTGCCCGCAAACGACCACTGGGTAGCTGAGGCTCAGGTCCAGGCATCAGCGCCGGAGGCTGAAACATCGGGTTCAGCAAGGTGCTCCGACCGCGATCGCCGCTAGCTTCCATGGGATGGGCAAGATCTATGCGATTGCCAACCAAAAAGGCGGGGTTGGCAAGACGACTACGGCTGTGAACGTTGCGGCGTGCATCGCCGAGGCGGGGTACGAAACGCTGCTCGTGGACGTCGATCCGCAGGCGAACGCGACGGTCGGGCTGGGGGTGTCGCGGGCGACGCGGCCCGGGTTGTACGAGGCGCTCACAGGCGAGGTGGTCGCTGCGGAGGCGCTCACGGCGACGTCGATCCCCGGCTTGCAGGTGCTGCCGGCGGGGCCGGGGTTGGCGGGGGCGAACGTGGAGCTGCCACGGCTGGAGGGGTCCGAGCTGCGGCTGCGCGAGATCCTGGGGCCGCTGCGCGAGCGGTTCGAGTACATCCTGCTCGACTGTCCGCCGTCACTCGGACCGCTGACTGTTGCTGCGTTGGCTGCTGCGGATCGCGTGATCGTGCCGGTGCAGACGGAGTACTTCGCGCTCGAGGGGCTGGCCGGGCTGTTGGATACGCTGGCGCTCATCCGGCGCGATCTGAACCCCAATCTGACCGTGGCGGGCATGCTGCTGACGATGCACGACGGGCGCACGCGCCTGGGGCGCGATGTCGAGCGTGAGGTGCGCGAGCATTTCCCCGAGCTGGTGTTCGACACGGTGATCCCGCGCAACGTGCGCGTGAGCGAAGCGCCGAGCTACGGTTTGCCGGTGACACATCACGATCCCCACAGCGCCGGCGCCGGCGCGTACTTCGAATTGGCGAAGGAGGTTGCTGCTCGTGGCTAGTCCCAAGCGAGGAATGGGTCGTGGACTCGATGCGATCCTGTCGGTGTCGAGCAACACGGAGGCCGACCAGGAGCTACGCGAGCTGCCGGTGGGGCTGATCGAGCCCAACCCCAACCAGCCGCGGCGCAACTTCGAAGAGGGTCCGCTGCAGGCGCTGGCGGATTCGCTGCGCGAGCGCGGGGTGTTGCAGCCAGTGTTGGTGCGCCCAAAGCCGTCCGGCAAGTACGAGCTCGTGGCGGGCGAGCGGCGCTGGCGCGCTGCGCAGATCGCCGGGCTCGAGCAGATTCCGGCGCTGGTGCGCCCACGCGACGATGCTGCGTCGCTCGAGCTGGCGCTGATCGAGAACATGGCGCGCGAGGATCTCAACCCGGTGGAGGAGGCACGTGCGTGCGCGGCGCTCGTGGAGGAGTTGGGGCTCACACGCGAAGAAGTAGGTCGCCGTGTCGGGCGCAGTCGCGTGGCCGTGTCGAACCTGGTGCGGTTGCTCGATCTGCCCGACGAAGCGCTCGAACTGCTCGAGCGCGGGGCGTTGAGCGAGGGTCACGGGCGCGCGCTGCTGCTCGCCGAGGATCACGCGCTGCGCCGCGCGCTCGCACGCTCGGCGGCGCAGGAGGGCTGGTCGGTGAGAACGCTCGAGCACAATGCGCGCTCGAGCAACCAGGCCAAGCCGTCGTCGCAACGCTTCGAGCGGGGTGCGCCCGCAGGCGCGCACCCCGACCAACTGGCTGCGGCTGCGTCGCTGTCGGAGACGCTGAGCGTTGCGCTTGGGACCGACGTGCGCGTGCGTCCCGCGCGCGGCAAGGGGTATCGCGTGGAGATGGCGTTCGCGTCAGAAGAAGAAGCGCTGGCGATCGCTCGCCGGCTGCTGCCGCGCGCCGTGGCCTGACGAGGCCGACCCCGACTGCGCCACACTGGCTGGTGCGGTAGGAGTTCGGAGGCGCATGGTGAGAGGCATCCTCGACACAATCGGCAACGGGTTCAATGACGCGTTTCTGATGGCGTACGAAGTCTGGTGGGCGCTGGTGCTGGGGTTTGCGATCTCAGCGAGCGTGCAGGCTTGGGTGCCGCGCGAGCGCATCGAGGCGAGCCTCGGCACGTCCGGGTTCGGGGCGATCGCGCGCGCAACCGGGCTCGGCGCGGCATCCTCGTCGTGCTCGTACGCGGCGATCGCGATCGCCAAGTCGCTGTTCGGAAAGGGCGCGTCGGCGGCGAGCGCGCTAGCGTTCCAGTTCGCGTCGACCAACCTGGTGGTGGAGCTCGGCGTCGTGATCTGGCTGCTGATCGGCTGGCAGTTCGCGCTGGCGGAGTTCATCGGCGGGCTCGTGCTGATCGCGCTGATGACGCTGCTGCTGCGGCTGTTCGTTTCGCGCCAGCTCGAAGCGCAGGCCAGGGAGCATGCGCAGCAGGCTGACAGCGGCCACCAACACCACTCGGCCGGCGAGCGCATGAGCTTGCGCGAGCGACTGGCCTCGCCCGAGTCATGGTCGGATGTGGCGCACAACTTCCGCAACGACTGGGGCATGCTGTGGAAGGAGATCCTGATCGGGTTCCTACTCGCCGGGTTCGTGGCGCAGCTCGGCAACGACTTCTTCAACGGGCTGTTCATCAAGGATGCGCCGGCAGGCGTGCGCACGCTGGAGAACGTGCTCGTGGGGCCGCTGATCGCGGTGCTGTCGTTCGTGTGCTCGATCGGCAACGTGCCGCTGGCGGCTGTGCTCTGGTCGGGCGGCATCACGTTCGGCGGGGTGATCGCGTTCATCTTCGCCGACCTGATCGTGCTGCCGATCCTCACGATCTACCGCAAGTACTACGGCACGAGCTTCGCGCTGCGCATCAGCGCGCTGATGTTCGTGACGATCGTGCTGGCAGCGCTGGTCGTCGACGGGCTGTTCAACCTCGCGGGCATCGTGCCGCACGTGCGCCCGACCCGCGAGGCGATCTTCGGCTCGATCGAAGTCGACTACAAGCTCGTGCTGAACATCCTCGCCGCAGCTGTGTTCGCGGCGCTGATCTGGTTGACAGCGCGCCGCGGGGCGACCGACCCGGTGTGCGGCATGAAAGTCGACCGCGGGAAGGCGTACACGGCAACACGCGCCGGGCGCACGGCGTACTTCTGCTCCGAACACTGCCGCACAGCCTGGGATGCCGCTGCGCCAAGACGACGATAAGATGGGCCCGCGGTGCGAGAACCCCGCTGCCGAGGTACCCGCGCCGTCAGTCAGAATCCGGGCGATTAGCTCAGTTGGTTAGAGCGCTTCTCTGATAAGGAAGAGGTCCCAGGTTCGAATCCTGGATCGCCCATCGGATGCTTCGAGATCTGCAGAGCCGTTCTTGATGCACTGCTCGCTCTCTGCCGCCGACTGCGCTAGCTTCAAACCGTGACTACTCCAGAGATCATTGAGCGAGCTGGGCGTTTGCTTGCGCAGGCTGCGCCCCCTCAGTCGAAGGTGCTCCTGTTTGGATCGCATAGCCGTGGCGATGCCACAGAGGGCAGCGACTTCGATTTTCTCGTGATCGAGCCGAAGGTCGTCAGCAAGGCAAAGGAGATGGTCCGCTTGCGGGAGGCGCTGGACCCACTCAGGGTTCCTGCGGACGTGATTGTTACGTCGCAGGAGTACGTGGATGAATGGGGCGAGGTTCCGGGGACGATGCTTCACGATGCGCTTGTGGAGGGACGTGTCCTCGCAGAGACGTGATCTGCACGACCTCGCTGAGCGCTTCGCGCGTAAGGCTCGTAGCGACGAGATCGCACTCGACAAGCTCGCCGGCGATCCTGACGTGCCCGATGACCTCATCGGCTTTCATCTACAACAGGCGCTTGAAAAGCTTATGAAGGCTGCTCTTGCCGAAGCTGGCGTTGCGCCGCCTCGGATTCATGACCTCGGCGAGCTGCTTGCGTTGCTACGTGACGAGGGTCTGTCTCCTCCTCCGTCCTCCGGCGAGGTGCGGGCACTCGTTCCGTGGGCAGTCGAGTTCCGCTACGACGATGGCCCGGACGAACGACTCGATCGCACCGCGGGCTGCGAGACCGTCTCGAAGATGCGCGCGTGGATCGACGCGCTGCTCGCGGGCGAGGAGGATGCGCAAGCAAACGGGGCATAGCCGAACATCGAGTGGCTTCGTTGTTTCGCCGCGCGCGGGCTGCACGAAACGCTTCGTGTACCCGAATAACGTCCACCGGGGCTAAGGCATCGAGAGGCCGCTGCCGATGTAGGCCACGTGATCTCCCAATACGCCTCGCCGCCGCTGCGCGCCGCTGCGCGCCATCTCAGACTTGCGCTCGTCGTTCCAGTTGCTCTGCTGGTGCTGCTGATGAGCGGCACGCCTGCGCGTGCGATCGTCGTACACGTCGGCCCGGCCAACGCCGGGCTGCAGCCGTTCAGCGGCGCGATCTTCGACGGCAACGGCAACGGCGCCGGCGGGGCTCCCGACGAAGCGACGTTCGGCAATGCGGCCGGCAACCCGGTGATGCACGTCAACCACACGTACGCGATCTATTGGGATCCGAGCGACAGCTACCACGGCGACTGGCAGACGTTGATCAACCGTTATCTGCAGGACGTGAGCGTTGCCAGCGGCACGCTCGACAACAGCTTCGCCGCGGCGGCGCAGTACACCGATGTGACCAACCAGCACGCTGCTTACAACTCGATCTTCCGCGGCGCTTACACCGATACGAACTCCTACCCGGCGTTCGGCGGCTGCGCCGACTCCAACCCGCTCACGTCGGGTGTCGTACACGCGTGTCTCACCGACGCTCAGATCCAGCAGGAGCTGTCGACGTTCATCTCCACGCAGCACACGCTCGAGAAGGGCATGGGGTCGATCTTCTACGTGCTCACGCCTCCCGGCGTGACGGTGTGTCTCGACGGCGGCGCCGGCGGCGACCCGTACTGCTCGAGCAACGCCGCCGAGCCGGGCAACGGCTTCTGCAGCTACCACTCCGCAATCACCCCCACCAACCCCGTCACCGGCGATGCGAACTCGATCATCTACGCGATGATCCCGTGGAGCGCGGGCGGCCTCGACGACGCCCACCTGGCTCCGGCCGACCAGTTCCAGGTCAACGACTGTCAGGACGGCGCATGGGATCCCAGCCCGCCCAACCCTGAGCACAAGGAAGTGGCGCCTGCCCAGCCGCCTACCGAGCAGCAGCCCAACCAGAGCTCGAGCACTGGCCCCGACGGCACGTACGACGGCGCGCTCGCCGACCTGATCATCAACCAGGTCGGGGTCGAACAGCAGAACACAGTCACCAATCCGCTGCTCAACGCCTGGCAGGACGCCCAGGGCAACGAGGCGAGCGATCAGTGCCGCGACTGGTTCGCGCCGTACCTGGGGGGAGCCGCAGCGCCGCAGCAGAACACCAACACCGGCACGCTCTACAACCAGGTGATCAACGGCCATGGGTACTACGTCAACACCGCGTTCAACCTCGCTGGCGCTCCGCATGGCGATCTCGGCGGTCTGCTGGTGCCCTACCCCGGTGTGCCCTGCGTCGGCGGTGTCAGCCTCGTGCCGTCGTTCAGCGTGCCCAACGGCATCTCCGCGGGCGACATCGTCGGCTTCGACGGCATGGAGTCGAACATCACCCTGAACCTCGGGGAGAACTTCACGCCTGGCGGCGGTCCGCCGCAGGCGGCGTATCCCACGTTCGTGTGGGACTTCGGCGACGGCTCAGTGCCCGTGTCCGGGTTCGCTCCCGGCGGTGCGATCGTCAACAGCGGCGCGACGCCGTGCCCGCTGCCCTGGGCTTCCCCGTGCGCCGGCAGCACGTTCCACACTTTCCAGTACGGCGGCACCTATCAGGTGTCGCTGAAAGTGACCGATGTGGGGGGCAACATCTCGACGCTCACCAAGCCCGTCACGGTTGCGGGACCGCCCGCACCCGGCAGCGGCGGATCGGGTGGCTCAGGTTCGGGCGGGTCGGGCTCGGGTAGCTCCGGCTCAGGCTCCGGCACGGGCACAGGTGGCTCCTCGGGTGGCTCTGCGGGCGGGTCCACACCGCAGGTGATCGCCGCCCCGGTGGCCAGCGCCGCCGCCAGCGGCGGGTCGCTGCGCAAGATCCTCAAGCGCGGCCTGACCGTGCGCTACCGCGTCAACGAACAGGTGGCTGGTCACTTCGAGGTGCTGCTCGACCGCGGCGTCGCGAGTCACCTGGGCATCCACGGCCCGGCGCCCGCGGGCATGCCGGCCGGAGCGACGCCGTCGGTGGTGATCGCCAAAGCGTTGCTGATCACAACCAAGAGTGGCCGCAGCACGGTGCGGATTCAGTTCAGCAAGCGCACCGCCGCACGCATGAAGCGCCTGCGCAAAGTGAAGCTGACGCTGCGCCTGATCGTGCGCAACGCGGCTACGACGAACCCAAAGAGCGTCACCGTCGTAAGCACCGTCCAGCTGCACCGCTGAGCACCCGCTCAGCGCTTCTTGGCGCGCTTGTCCCGTCGCTTGTCCTGGGCTTTTTCGCGGAACACGAAGTACCACAGCCCGGCGAGCAGCAGATAGCCGCCAACGATCGACACGATCGACACGGCGGCGATCGCCGTGCCGTTGCCGGACCCGGAGTCCCCGCCGAGCGCGACCGGCAGCTGGAGTACGAAAGCCGCGGCGCTCATCGACGCGGAGCGGAGGTCAGCGACAGCGACGGCGACATCGACATGCGCCAGGCCCCAGGATGCCGGCCGTCGACGAGCACGTCCGCTACAGCCCGGGGTAGTGGCGCGCCACGAACCCGGCGTTCGAGCGTACGCCGGGCTGCCAGCGTGAGCCGAACACGCCGCTGCGCCCGCTCGTGTCGAACCGCATCCAGGTGCCGCCGGTGTTGACGTACATGTACGTGTGGCCCGCATTCGCGTACACGGTGATCCACTTGCCTGGTCCGGACGCTCCCC
Organism: Solirubrobacteraceae bacterium; assembly: GCA_035474295.1. Taxonomy (GTDB): domain Bacteria; phylum Actinomycetota; class Thermoleophilia; order Solirubrobacterales; family Solirubrobacteraceae; genus Palsa-744. The sequence continues at coordinate 76,074 of DATINL010000023.1, read as the reverse complement.
AGCTCTCCAGGGTGCCCGATGTCTCCGGAGCGCTCAGCATCCCCCCGGCCGCTAGCGCGTAGCTGACCGACCCCGAGCAGTCGTATGCGTTGTCCACGAACGACGCGTGTCCGCCGCCGAACACGTAAGGGAAATCAGCGATCGCGTTGCCGCCGGCCACGACCTTGGCGATCACCGCTGGCACCCCGGCGCCTGGCTGGATCGTGCCGTTGCCGCCGACCGACCCGCCGCCACCGCCGGCTGCAGCGGCGAGCGCGTGCTGCTGCTGCGCGCGCTGCACCGCGTGCATCTGGGCGAGCTCGTGACGGATCTCCGCATCTGACGGCGCTCCCGGAGCGACCGCCAGCTCGGCTGCTTTGCGCGGAGCGGACGCTGCCTTGTGGTGTACCGACGCGGGCGCCGGGAAGCTCTTGGCTTCCTCCGGATCGGCGACCTCCGCGGAGGTTGAGTGCTTAAAAGTCATGGTGCTGCGGGCGCGCGCGCGCCCGTGCGTACGCGCGCGCGCAGCACCATCACTTTTTTGATGTGCCACACCGCGTACCCCGTCTGCGGGCTGTACAGCCGCTTGCGTTCGCACCGGGGTTTTGTTGGCCGTCGCACGTGCCTTCGCAGGCCCCGACCGGTGCTTGTCCGCGCCACTGCCCAGGGTCAGCACGCCAGCGAGCACGAGCACGCCGACGGCGAGCATCGCCCCACCCAGTCGGTAGAGCGAGCGTTGAGCACGCCCGCCCTCCGGGCGGCGGCTGTCGGTTGCGATGGCCACCTGAGCTAAAGGCTAGCGATCGCCCAGTCGGGTGCATCCACTAACGTGACACGCATGCTTTTGGAGGATCCGCAGGCTCAGACGCGTGAAGCCCAGGCTCGACGCGCGCTTGCCCATGGTGTGGACGCGCCGTCGCCGCGCCACCGCAGCTCGACCGCGCGCGCGCCGCAACGGCGGCGCCTGTTGATCAACCTCCTGACGCTGGCCGTCACGCTGGTGTTCTCTTACATCGCGCTCAGCAGCATCAAGCTCGATCAGGTCTGGAGCGCGCTGCGCTCGAGCGACTACTGGTGGCTGATCCCGGCGCTGCTCGTGTTCGCCGCCGGCAACGTCGCGCGTGCGCTGCGCTGGCGCTCGCTGTTCGCCCACGGCCGCCGCCCGCCACTCGGCACGGTTGCCAACGCGATGATGATCGGGTACCTCTACAACAACATCCTGCCGGCCCGCGCCGGCGAAGCTGCGCGCGTGGTCGTGCTCACCAAGCGCAGCTCCACCGCGCCGGTCGAGATCGTCGGCACAGTCGTGCTCGAGCGCATCTACGACCTCGTCGCTGTGCTGGTGATCTTCTTCGTAGCCGAGCCGTGGCTGCCGCACGTCAGCTGGTTTGGCGCCGCAGCCGTCGCCGCGCTCGTGCTGGCAGCGCTGATCGCGCTCGCCGCAACCGTGCTCGCCGTTTACGGCGACCGCCCGCTGCGCTTACTGCTGCGCCCGCTCAAGCGCATCTCGCTGTTCTCCGGCGAGCGCCTGGAGAACACCATCGAAGAGCTCACGCACGGTCTCAGCGGCCTGCGTCATCGCGGCGTCGCGCTCGAAGCGCTCGTGTGGACGATCGCCGCCTGGATGCTCTCAGCGCTGTGCGCGTACCTCGTGAGCCTCGCTTTCCATCTTCACCTGCCGTTCGCGTGCGGCGTTCTCGTCGTGGTGGCCGTCGGGCTCGGCATGATCCTCCCGTCGCCGCCCGCGGCCGTCGGCGTGTTCGAAGGCGCCGCGCTGATCGCGCTGAACGCATACGGCGTGTCGCATTCAGCCGCGCTGCCCTATGCGCTGGTGCTGCACGCTGTGAACTTCGTCCCATTCGTGCTCGTCGGCGCGCTGCTCGTGCAGTACAACGCGCGCCATCCGCGCCGCTCAGACGCCGTCGAGAGCCCGGTCGAGGTCGCCCCGCCTGCGGGCTGAGCCGGTCGTCCCGTTGCCCCATGTCTTGACCTGAGCGGCAAAAGCCCTGCCGGGCCTGCCCATCGGGTACTTATACTCTGGACTTTCCCCCTCCCGGAGGATTTCTTGTGCAGGAGATGGTCATTTACGGCGTTAGCTTCGACATGGTTGGCAAGCAGCCGATCGTGCTCCTGAAGACCGTCGACGGCAACAAGTTCCTGCCTATCTGGATAGGCCATCCGGAGGCTGCCTCGATCCTGATGAAGCTACAGGGCGCCACGACGCCGCGGCCGATGACCCACGACCTGCTGTGCGACCTGCTCGGCGAGCTCGAGGTCAAATGCACCCAGGTAGTCGTCACCGAGCTGCGCGAGAACACGTTCTTCGCATCGATCACGCTCACCGCCAACGGGCGCGAGCTGGAGATCGACTCCCGCCCGAGCGACGCGATCGCGATCGCCGTGCGCTCCGGCGCCCCAATCTTCGCTGCTGAGGAAGTCATCGCCGAGTCGGCGATCGAGTTCGAGCACAACATCGAAGAGAGCGAAGACGTGGTCGAGAAGTTCAAGGAGTTCCTCGACGAGGTCACCCCCGAGGACTTCGCCGCCGGCGACTCCTGACGGCTGCTCGCAAGTTCGCCCTTCACCGGTCTCAACTCGCCCCGCCTGCCCGCCTGCCCGCCGACGTGCTCTAAACGTTCTGGGCGCCCGCTGACAGCGCGCTGGCGAGGATTTGGCCGACCAGCTGGTCGAACCCGATGCCGGCCGCATCCGCGGCCTGCGGCAGCAGGCTCGTCTCGGTCAACCCAGGCACCGCGTTGGTTTCGAGCACGAACAGCTCCTCGTGCTCCTGCGCGAGCATCAGATCGACGCGCGCGAACCCCTGGCAGCCCAATAGCCGGTACACCTGCAGCGCGAGCTGCTGCGCCCTGGCGGTGACCGCCTCCGGCAGCGCCGCGGGGCACACGAACGTCGTGCGCCCGATCTCGTAGCGCGCCTCGAAGTCGTAGAAGTCCTCCTCGCGCGGCACCGCTTCGACCACCGGCAGCGCTTGCGGCTCGCCGCCGTCGGCCGAGTCGAGCACGGACACCGCCAGGTCACGCCCGCGCACGTAGCGCTCGAGCAGGATCCGGCGGTCGTAGGAGAACGCTGCCACCAGCGCGCTCGGCACGTCCGTGCTCGCGGCGGCGAACTTGATCCCCAGCGCCGACCCCTGCGACGCGGGCTTAACCACGAGCGGGAACCCCAGGCGCTGCTCGATGTCGGGCAGCGCCGCGGCCGCCCCCAGCTCCTTGAACGCGGTTTCGCTGAACGGATGGAAGTCCGGCGTCGGGATCCCCGCCTCGCGCATCAGATGCTTGGCGAGGATCTTGTCCGAGCAGCGCAAACACGCAGCGCCGCGCGACCCCGTGTGCGGCATCCCGATTGCCTCCAGCAGCTCCTGGATCGTGCCGTTCTCACCATCGCGCCCGTGCATCGCCACGAACGCCACGTCGACATCCGCGCTGCGCAAACGGCTGACCAGGTCGCGCCCGGCGTCGATCGCCACCGATTCGTGTCCCAGCCGCTCGAGCGCGTCCTGCACGCGCGCGCCCGTGCGCAGCGACACTTGGCGTTCGAGCGAGCGCCCGCCTTCGAGCACCGCGACGCGCAGGCGCTCCGTCGGCGCGCGTGTGCGCCCGCCCGCGGCGCTCATCGATCCTTGCGCAGCTGCTTCGCCCCGGCTTCGCCGCCGCGACGAGGAAACGCGACCACATCCGCCATGCCCTCCTGGCGGCTCCCCTGGCTGGGTGAGCCCGCCGCCCCGCCGCGCTCTGCGGGCTGTCCGTCACCGGCAGCAGCCTTTTGTCCAGGTGCGCTGCTCGCGCTGGTAGGCCGCAAATCGGCGTCGCCGGCTCCAGGGGCGCTCGTGAGCGTGCCGAACAGCCCGACCTGCTCGTTGATGACCTTGCCGATGCGCCGGATCCCCTCGCGGATGTTCTGCTCCTGCACGCCTGCGAAGTTCAAGCGCATCGACGACGCGCCGCGCCCGTCCAGGTACGCTGCGCGGCCGGGCACGAACGCCACGTTCTCGCTCTCGATTGCACGGGCGAGCAGGTCGGTGGTGTCGATGTACGACGGCAGCGTCGCCCAGATGAACATCCCGCCCTGCGGGTGCGTCCAACTCGCGTCGGGCCCGAAGTGCTCGCCCAGCGCTTCGATCATCGTGTCGCGCCGGCGTCGGTACAGATCCCGGAGCGTGTCCAGGTACGCGCGCCAGTCGCCCTCCTTGAAGTACTGCGCCACGAACAGCTGCGTCACCGACGAGGAGCACAGATCGGACCCCTGCTTGCCGAGGTTGAGCTTCTCGAGCACCGGCCGCGGCGCCACCGCCCAGCCGAGCCGCAGCCCCGGCGAGAGGATCTTCGAGAACGTGCCGAGGTAGATCACGAAGTCCGACGCTCCGCCGTGGCCGGCGGTCGATGCATCCAGCGAGTACAGCGTCGGCAGCGGCTCGCCTTCGTAGCGCAGCAGCCCGTAAGGGTTGTCCTCGAGCACCAGCAGCTCGCGCTCGCGCGCCACCTCGACCAGCCGTCGCCGCCGCGCGAGCGACATCGTCACGCCGCCGGGGTTCTGGAAGTTGGGGATCGTGTAGATGAACTTCGGCCGGCGCCCCTCGGCGTGCAGCCGGTCGAGCGTGCGCTCCAGCTCGTCGATCGGCATGCCGTCGCTGTCCATCTCGATCTGCACCACCTCGGCCTGGTATGCGCTGAACGTCGGCACCGCGCCCGGGTACGTCGGCGCTTCCGCGACGATCACGTCGCCCGGGTCGATCAGCGTCTTGCACACCAGGTCGATCACCTGCTGGCCGCCGGTCGTGACGATCAGATCGCCGGTGTCAACGACGGTGTTCTCGGCGGCCATCACCTCGACGATGCACTCCATCACCGCTTTCATGCCCTCGGTCGGCCCGTACTGCAGCGCCCGCGCGGTCGACTCCGCCGCGACGTGCGACATCAGCTTCGCGTACAGCTCCGGCGCGAACGTCGACGTGTCCGGCAGCCCGCCCGCGAGCGAGATCACCTCCGGGCGCTCGGTCAGAGCCATCATGTCGCGCATCGCGGAGGAGCGCATCCCACGCGTGCGCGCAGCGAACAGCGCTTCGTAGCGCGCGAGCTCCTGGGCCGCGGGACGCGCCTTACGTCCACGTCCGCCGCCTGCTCCGTCTATCGTCATGACCCCCGAAAGCCTAGCTGCCCCGCCGCATGCCGCTGCAGCGCTGCACGCAGGCACCCAGCTGAAACACTCCGTCGGTCAACCACACGCCGCCTGTCGACAACCCTGCGTCCGCCCCGCCCGCTCTACTCACACCACACCACGTCATGCATCTCGTCTTCTACATCGGCCTTGGGATCGGACTCGGCGTGGCCGCCGGGCTGCGCCCGTTCCTGCCGGCGCTGCTCGCGGGGGCGCTTGGCTCCGCGGGCGCCCTGGGCGTCGGCTTCGCGCACAGCGACTACGACTTCCTGCAAGCCGACTGGTGGCTGCTGGCGGTGGTGCTCGCGCTCGTCACCTCCTACGCGCTGCAGCTGCGCGGCGGCGCGCAGCGCTTCGAAGCGGGGCCGTTCGCGGCGGCGTTCGCTGGTGTCGGCGTTGGCGTCGGCGTTGGCGTCGGCGCACTGCTGTTCGCAGGCACGCTGGCCCATCACGGCGATGCTTCCTGGCCCGGGTTGATCGGTGGCGCCGCGGCCGCGGCCTTGGGTCAGGCAGTGATTCGCCCGCTCCTCGGCCGTGCCCGCACGCGCCTGCCCGACCGCGCCGCGCGCGAAGCGCTGACGCTCTACGTCGACGCTGCCGCGCTGGTGCTCGCGGCGCTCGTCGCGCTGCTGCACCCGCTCGGGTACATCGCGCTCGCGCTGTTGGTCTGGCTGTTCGTGGCGGCGCGTCGGCGCGCCGGCGAGAAGTACGCGGGCCTGCGGATCCTCGGCCGCTAGTGGCTGCCTCGAGCGCCGCAGCACCGAAGCTCGTGTTGTGCGTGATCGATGCGCTCGCACCTGCGGCGCTCGAGCAGGCCGTGGCCGAGGGCGAGGCGCCCATCCTGGCCACGCTGATCGACCGCGGCGTATACGTACCCGACTGCGTCGCCGCGTTCCCCTCCGTCACGCCGGTGTGTGCCGCGTCGATCGTCACCGGCGCCGCCCAGGACCGGCACCGCATTCCCGGGATGAACTGGTACCACCGCGACGAGCAGCGCTACATCGAGTACGGCTCCAGCTTCCGCGCGGTGCAGCGCTTCGGCATCGCGCGCCAGCTGACCGACACGGTGTACAACATGAACCGCGCGCACCTCGCAGCGGACCCACTCACGATCTTCGAGCGGCTCGACGACGCTGACGTGCGGACGGCCGGCACCACGTACCTGATGTACCGCGGCCGCTACCAGCACAAGCCGCAGCGCGACACCACGCTGACGCGGATCGCGGCGATGCTGATGCGCCACCCCGCGCTCGGCCCGCGCGAGCTGTTCTACGCGGATATCTTCGCCAGTCGCCCCACCGGCTGTCGCTCAGGGCTCGGGATGCCTGGCGTGCGCGACAAGCACTCCGGGTGTGTGAGCGCGTACATGGTCGAGCACGATCTGTTCGACTTCCTGCTGCTGTCGCTGCCCGACAACGACTGGTATTCGCACAAGCACGGACCCGACGCCCAGGTGCGCTCGATCGCGCTCGCCGACGCCCAGCTTGCGCGCGTGATGGATGCGGGCGGCGGCGTCGACCGGTTCCTGGAGGAGCACGCTGTGATCGTGATGGCCGACCACTCCCAGGCGCCGGTGACGCACCCGGTCGCGCTGCAGGACGCGCTCACCGACTTCGACGTGTTGAAGCCCGGCGCCGTGCCGGATCCCGAAAAAACGCAGCTCGCCGTGTGTCCCTCCCAGCGCGCTGCGATGGTTTACGTGCTCGGCAATGACAACGAGAATCAACGCAACCTGCGTGACCGCGAACGGGCCCGCGTGTGCTCACACGCGCTGCAGCTGGAAGGAGTCGACCTAGCGATGTGGCTGGAGCGCGATGACCACGACGCGCCGCGCGCCGCAGTCATTGCGAGCGCCGAGCACGGCGAGCTGCGCTTCCTCCCGGGCGACGACGTGATCGACGCGCGCGGGCTGCGCTGGAACATCCAGGGCGAACTGGACGTGCTGGGAGCGGTCGTACAGGCCGAGGATGGGTGCTTGCAGACGCCGGACTACCCCGACGCGTTCGCGCGCGTGTGGTCCGCGTTGACCTGTGCCACGTCGGGCGAGCTGCTGCTGTCGGCCGCGCCCGGGTACGAGTTCCTGGATTGGGGCGGCCAGGCGCACGTGGGCGGCGGCAGCCACGGGTCGCTCCACTCAAGCGACTCGCTCGGCGCGCTCGTGATGTGCGGTCTCGACCTCGACGTCACCGGCGGTCCCGGTGCGACCCAATGGGCGATCCGCGACGTTGCTCCGCTGATCGCGCGGCACTTCGGCCTGCCTGCGGCCTGAGGCGCAAGCCGAGCGACAACCAGAGCCGGCGCCACGCGGCCGCCGGTACCCTCGGCTGATGCTCGCCCGCCGTCCGCTTGTAACACCGTTGCTCATGTCCCAGCTCGCGCTCGCGGTGGTACTCGCGCTCGCGGTGCTGCTTGCGCTGGCAGCGGGCGCGAGTGGAGCAACTCTGGGTGCGGGTGCAGCGCCCGGTGCGGCTGCAGGTTCGAGCGCGGGGTCGTCTGGCCATGGAGCCGCGACGGGCGCCGCGAGCAGCAAGACGACCACGACCGACCCAAACGCGCCGGTGCCGGTCGAGGACACCACGCTGGCGCGCCCGGGGCGGCGGTTGTCTTCGCATCAGGTGCTTGCGATCGCCGCGAAGCTACCGCTCGCGCATCGCACGCAGGCCAAGTACCGCGGCTCGTACGCGGGCGCGTACTTGAAGGGACCGGCGCGCTGGCAGGTGAGCTACTTCACGCGCGGCGGCAAGCGGGAGGTGCTACAGATCCTGATCGACGACGCCAGCGGCAAGGTGCAGGAGCAGTGGACGGGCTTTCAGATCCCGTGGACGATGGCGCGCGGATACCGCGGGGCGTTCGGCAAGCACGTGAACGCGCTGTACGTGTGGCTGCCGCTGTGCGTGTTGTTCGCGCTGCCGTTCCTCAACTGGCGCCGGCCGTTCGCGCTGATACATCTCGATCTGCTGGTGCTGCTGTCGTTCTCGGTGTCGCTGGCGTTCTTCAACAACGCGCGCATATATCAGTCGGTGCCGCTCACATATCCGCCGCTGGTGTATCTGCTGCTGCGCATGCTCGCGCTGGCGCGCGTCGGGCGTCGCACGCCGCGCAAGACGCCGGCGCGTCCGGTACGGCTGCTGGTGCCCGTCGCGTGGCTGGCGGTCGGGGTGATGTTCCTGCTCGGCTTCCGGATCGCGCTGAACGTGACCGACGCGAACGTGATCGACGTCGGCTACGCGGGTGTGATCGGCGCGCAGCGGATCACCCACGACAAGCCGCTGTACGGCGGGTACCCGTCGGACAACGAGCACGGGGACACGTACGGGCCGGTCAACTACGAGGCGTACATCCCCTTCCAGCAGACGCTTGGCTGGAGTGGGCGCTGGGATGATCTGCCGGCTGCGCACGGCGCGGCGATCGTGTTCGATCTGCTCGCGGTTGCGCTGCTGTTCCTGCTCGGCCGGCGCGTGCGCGGCCCGGGGCTCGGGATCGTGCTGGCGTACGCGTGGGTGTCGTTCCCGTTCACGTTGTACGCGTTGGAGAGCAACAGCAACGACGTGCTGGTATCGGTGCTCGTGCTGGCAGCGGTGTGGCTGGCTACGTCACCACCGGCGCGCGGGGTGTTCTCCGCGCTCGCGGGGCTGGCCAAGTTCGCGCCGCTGGCGCTCATGCCGCTGATGGCGACGCACGGGCTGCGCGAGCTGCCGCCGCACCGTCGCCCGCGTGCTTTGTTCCTGTTCCTGCTGGCGTTTGCGGTTACGGCGGTAGCGGTGTCGCTGCCAGCGCTGCGCCACGACTCGCTGCACAAGATCTACGACCGCACGCTCGCCTACCAGGCCAACCGCGGGTCGCCGTTCTCGCTGTGGGGCTTGTATGCCGGTCTTGGCAGCGTGCAGCACGCGGTGCAGCTCGCCGCGGTTGCGCTCGCGCTCGCGCTGGCGGTGCTGCCGCGGCGCTCGGGCATCGCCGGGCTGAGTGCGTCAGCCGCGGCTGTGTTGATCGCGACACAGCTCGGGATCGACCACTGGTTCTACCTGTACATCCCGTGGTTCTTCCCACTGGTGATGATCGCGCTGCTGGGCGGTGTCAGCGACCCTGCGCCGCCGGCGGGCGCGGCATCAGAATCTGCTCGATCGAGTCCGCTCGCAGTCGGTGTGAGCAGCGCACCAGAACTCCCATCAGCCACGGGTCTTCCTGGGATGTTTCGAAGCGCACCGGCATCTGCGTGAGCAGCGACTCGATCGCTTGCTCGCGCTTGACGCCGATCACGCCGCCGCGCGGGCCGGTCATGCCGACGTCGGTGATGTAGGCGGTGCCGCCGGGCAGCACCCGCCCGTCGGCGGTTGGCACGTGCGTGTGCGTGCCAACGACCGCGGTCACGCGCCCGTCGAGGTGCCAGCCCATGGCGATCTTCTCGCTCGTGGCTTCGGCGTGCATGTCGAGCAGGATGTGGTCGCAATCGCCGAGCTCGCCGAGTGCCACTTCGATCTCCGTGAACGCGGAGCGGCCCGCACGCAGGTAGAGATTGCCGCTCAGGTTGACCACGCCGAGCTTGACGCCGCCGCGCTCCACCACGCACGTGCCGCGGCCCGGCTGGCAGCGCAGGTAGTTCGCGGGGCGCACGATATGCGGGTGCGAGTCCAGGTACGGGTAGATCTCGCGGCGGTGGTAGGTGTGGTTGCCGAGCGTGATCGCGTCGACGCCCTTGGCGAACAGCTCATCGGCGGCTTTCGGCGTGATCCCGAGACCGCCGGCGACGTTCTCGCCGTTAACGACGACAAATGTCGGGTCGATGCGCTCACGCAGCACGGGCAGGCATTCGAGCAGCGTGTGACGGCCGATGCTGCCGACCAGATCGCCGACGAACAGGATGCTCACGCTGTTGCTGTGCGCGGCGTTCTCGGCCGCCGCGCCGCTCGTGGCGCCGGTTGCGCGGGTATCGCTCACGTCATGTCCGGAGTCACCGGCGACCGCCTTGGGTTCAGCCATACTCTGGAGATAATGATGGGAAGGATGTGAGCGGCGTCGAGGAGCAGACTCGCCCGGACGCCGCGGCTCCGCCGGATGCGGAGGAGCGGGAGCTGGCCGGCGAGCAATCGCCGCCCGGCCCCGAGCCGGCGCGCGTGCTCGTGCCGCGCTGGGTGCAGCTGGTGCTGTTGCCGCTGGCGCTGCTGGGCACGTGGGCGCTCGCGCGCGCGGCGGGCAAGGTGTTCTTGATCTTCGTGGTGGCGGCGCTCATTGCGCTGATCCTCAATCCGGCTGTGGCCTTTCTACAACGCTCACGCCTGCCCCGCGGCGTGGCGGTGTTTGCCGTGTACCTCGGATTCTTCCTGACTGTGGCCGGAGTTGGTGTGCTGCTGGCCAACCCTATCTCCAATCAGGTGCAGGCATTCACGCAGGACGTGCCGCACATCGTGACGGATGCGAACAAGAAGATCGTGAGCTTCCAGGGGTATCTGAACCGTCACGGGGTGCATGTGAAGCTCGTGAAGCAGGGCAAGACCGCGCTGCAGACGCTGCAGGAGAAGGTTGTGAAGGGCTCGAGCTCGGTGGTGTCATTTGGCGGCGATCTGCTGACCCAGGCGGTGAGCGCCAGCTTTGACCTGGTGTTGGTGTTCGTGCTGTCGGTGTATATGTTGATCTACGGCGAGAGTATCGGTGCGCTCGTGCGGCGCGTGATGCCGAACGGCGACGGCAGCCGCTCCGATGACTACCCCGCGCTCGTGCAGCGTGCGGTGTCGCACTACGTGCAGGGGCAGCTGCTGTTCAGCTTCATCATGGGCGCGACGGCTGGGATCGCGCTCTACGTCTATGGGCTGCTCGGGATCTTCCCGCAGGGCAGCAAGTACGCGATCGTGTTCGCTGTGTTCTTCGGCCTGATGGAGCTGATCCCGTACGTCGGGCCGATCCTGGGCGCGGCGCCGCCGATCATCGTGGCGTTGTTCACCGACCCGATCGTGGCGCTGTGGGTGGCGCTGCTGTTCGTGGTGCTGCAGCAGCTCGAGGGTCACATCGTGGCGCCGCAGATCTTCGGCCATTCGCTGCGGATCAACCCGCTGCTGGTGATCCTGGCGCTGCTGCTCGGTCAGCAGCTGTACGGGTTGATCGGCGCGCTCGTAGCGCTGCCGATCCTGTCGATCCTGCGCGAAACGGTGGTTTACCTGAGCCGCCATCTGGAGCTCGAGCCGTGGGAACGCTCGCCGGGCGGAATGCTCTAGCGCAGCGGTGCCCGAGCCGGTTCTGAGCGTCCAGGGAGTAACCAAGCGCTACGGCGTGCGCGACGCGCTGCGCGGGGTCAGCTTCGAAGCACATGCGGGCGAGCTGGTGGCGGTGATTGGGCCCAACGGCGCTGGCAAGACCACGCTGCTGTCGATCCTCGCGGGGATCCAAGCGCCGAGCGCGGGCACGGTCGGCGGCGTGCCGGGCAACGTGGGCTGGGTGCCGCAGTACCCGGCGCTCTACTCGAAGCTGTCGGTGGCGGAGAACCTCGAGCTGTTCGCGCGCCTGGAGCGGGTCGCGGATCCCGCCGACACGGTGCGCCAGATGCTCGCGCAGACCGGGTTGGAAGAGCGCGCGGATGAGCAGGTGGGACGCCTGTCGGGCGGCAACCGCCAGCGCGTGAACATCGCGATCGGGCTGCTCGCCGACCCGCGCGTGCTGCTGCTCGACGAGCCGGGCTCGTCGCTCGACCCGCGCCAGCGCGAACGCCTGTGGCGGTTCATCCGCGCGCTGGTGGAGCGCGGGCGCAGCGTGGTGTTCTCCACGCACGACGTCGGCGAAGCCGAGCGGTACGCGCAGCGGGTGATCGTGCTGGCCGACGGCGAAGTGCTGTTCAGCGGGTCGCCGGCTGAGTTCGAACGCGAGGCCGGCGGCGAACGCGAGGCCGGCGGCGAGCACGAGGCCGGCGGCCAGCACGAGACCAGAGATTTCGAGAGCGCGTTCGTCGAGTTTCTGCGCGCGCGGGGCCACTGATGCGCACCAGGTCGCTGATGCGCACGCGTTCGCTGACACACCCAACGTCGCCTATACGTGAGCGGGGCCACCGATGCGCTGGCTGCTGAGGAAGGATCTGCTGATCCTGCGCCGCTCGCGGCTGCTGGTGGTGCTGCTGATCATCTACCCCGTGGCGATCGCGCTGCTGATCGGGGTGGCGATCTCGCGCAGCCCGGGCAAGCCGAAGGTGGCGGTGGTCGACCTGTCGCCGCCGGGGGCGACGGTGCAGCTCGGCAACAGCAAGGTGCCGGTGGCGCGGTACTACGACCAGCTGTTCAACGAGATCACGGTGGTGCGCTCGAGCTCGCGCGCACAGGCGGTAAGCAGGGTGTCTTCCGGGCAGGCGCTGGCAGCGATCGTGATTCCGCCGGATATCGCGCGCAAGCTGTCGTCGGGGCTGACGCAGGCGCAGGTGCAGGTGATCTACAACGGCGACGCGCTGCAGCAGTCGCTCGTGCGCTCCACGATCGACTCGGCGCTGGCGCAGGCGAACCTGTCGCTGTCGGGTGAGATCAGGCAGGTGGCGGCGCGTGGGATCGACCTGCTGCTGAAGGGAGGCGACTTCAGCGCGCTCGGGGCGCCGCAGAACGTGCTTGGGCTCGGGCAGATCTCCACAGTGCTGCACCGCGTGGTGGACAAGCAGCCGCCGGGGGCCGACCGCACTTCGCTCGAGCGCGTCGCGGGGTTCGCGGATTTCGCGGCGCAGAACCTCGGGCTGAGCAAGAAGGTGCTGTCGACCGTGAGCCAGCCGATCCAGATCGACGCGAGCACGGTGCATGGGCGGCGGGCGACGCTCAACACGTACGCGGTGGTGGTGGCGGTGAGCATCTCGCTGATGTTCATCTGCCTGCTGCTGGCGGCCGGCGGAGTGGCGCTCGAGCGCGAGGAGAACGCGCTGGCGCGCCTGGTGCGCGGCCCGCCGGCGCTGGTGAGCCGCAACGGGTTGCTGGCCGAGAAGGCGCTGCTGGCGGCCGGGTGCTCGTTCGTGGTGGCGTTCACGATGCTGGCGGGGATCAGTGCGTTCGTAAAGCTCGACTGGAGCCGGGTCGGCCTGTGGGTGGCGGCGCTGGCGGTGAGCGCGTTTGCTTTCGGTGCGCTCGGGGTTGCAATTGGCGCGCTTGCGCGCGAGGTGCGCGCGGCGTCGCTGCTGGCGTTTCTGCTGTCGCTGCCGCTGGCGTTCCTGGCGCTCGTGCCCAACGGGGCTGTGGCGGCCGGTCTGTACGACGTGATCAGGGCGATCTCGCTGCTGTTTCCCTTCAAAGCGGCGCTGCAGGCGCTCGACGGGGCGGTCAACCAGGCTTCCCCGAGCGTCGGGGTGTCGCTGCTGCATCTGCTGGCGCTGAGTGCGCTGTTCGGCGCGCTGGCGCGTGTAGGGCTGCGACGCCTGGAGTAACCTGGAATCGATGGTTTTCCCCCAAACGCGCATGCGGCGCCTGCGTGCGTCGGCTTCGCTGCGCGGGCTTGTACGTGAGACGGAGCTGCACCCGAGCCGGTTCGTGCTGCCGCTGTTCGTGTCCGAGACCGCGGCCGCGCGCGAGCCGATCGCGACGATGCCGGGCGTCGAGCGGCTGTCGATCGACGCGGCGGTGCAGGAAGCGCACGCGGCGGCCGAGCTGGGCGTGGGCGCGGTGCTGCTGTTCGGTGTGCCGGCGCACAAGGATGCCGAAGGCTCCGGCGCGTGGGATGACGACGGGGTTGTGCAGCTGGCGCTGCAGGCGATCCGCCAGGCGCTGCCCGAGCTGCTGCTGATCACAGACGTGTGTTTGTGCGAGTACACCGAGCACGGGCACTGCGGGGTGGTGCGCGAGGACGGCGCTGTGGACAACGACGCGTCGCTCGAGCTGCTGGCGCGCACCGCGGTCAGCCACGCGCGCGCGGGGGCTGATCTGGTGGCGCCGTCGGACATGATGGACGGGCGCGTCGGGGCGATCCGCGCGGAGCTCGACTCCGAGGGCTTTACGGATACGCCGATCCTGGCGTATTCGGCCAAGTTCGCGTCGGCGTTCTACGGGCCGTTCCGCGAGGCGGCGGGCTCGACGCCGGCGTTCGGCGACCGGCGTGGGTACCAGCTTGACCCGGCGAACGGCGCGGAGGCGCTGCGCGAAGCGCTGCTCGACGTGCAGGAGGGCGCGGACATGCTGATGGTCAAGCCGGCGCTCGCGTACGGCGACCTGATTCGCGCGGTCAAGCAGGCGACGAAGCTGCCGGTGGCGGCGTACAACGTGAGCGGCGAATATGCGATGGTCAAGGCCGCCGCGGCCGCCGGATACCTGGATGAGCGCCAGACCGTGCTGGAGATCCTCACCTCCCTGCACCGCGCCGGCGCGGACGTAGTGATCTCCTACCACGCAAAGGATGCCGCCCAATGGCTAGCCGAGCAGAGCTGACAGAAGCGGAGCTGGCCAGCTCCGAGCGCGCGAGCGCGGCGATTCCCAAGACGCGCGCGCGCAAGGATGGCGCGGCGATTGCGCTCGACGACCTCGACCGCAAGCTGCTCAACCTGATGCAGGGCCAGTTCCCGCTCGACCCGCGTCCGTACGCGGTGGTGGCGGGCGCGGCGGAGGTGCCGCAGGAGCTGGTGCTCGAGCGCGTGCAGCGGCTGCTCGACGAGCGCATCATCCGCCAGGTGACGCCGATCTACGACACGCGCGCGCTCGGGTACGGGTCGATGCTCGTGGCGGCGAAAGTCGACCCCGAGCATCCCTGGCGCGCCGCGACGATCATCAACTCCCACCCCGGGGTGTCGCACAACTACCTGCGCAACCACGACTTCAACATGTGGTTCACGCTTGCGGTCGAGCCGGATTCAACGCTCGGTTTGGATGGCACACTTGATGTGCTCGCACAGCTCACCGGGGCCGAGTCGATCCGCCAGCTGCCGACGCTGAAGCTGTTCAAGATCCGCATGGATCTTGAGATGCAGGGCGACACCAAGGCGCTTGCCAGCGAGGGCGTGGCGCAGGAGCCGGTGGACCTCGAGCCGGCGCCGTACGACGAGCTCGACCGCGCGGTGATCCGGGCGACGCAGGGCGACATGCCGGTGATTCCCGAGCCGTACGCGCCGGCTGCGGAGCGCCTGGGCATGACGGTTGCGCAGCTGCTCGAGCACATGGCGGGAATGCGCGAGCGCGGGCTGCTGCGGCGGGTGGCGGCGATCCTCTACCACCGCCGCGCCGGGTTCTCGGCCAACGGGATGGGCGTCTGGAAGGTGCCGGCCGAGCAGATCTCGCAGCTCGGGCCGCGGATGGCGTCGTTCCGCGGCATCTCCCACTGCTACGAGCGCCCCACGTACGACGATTGGCCGTACTCGGTGTTCACGATGGCCCACGGGCGTTCGAAGCAGGAGTGCGACGCGGTGCTCGACGCGATCGCCGAGCAGACCGGCATCCACGAGCGCGCCACGCTGTACTCCTCGACGGAGTTCAAGAAGATCCGGCTGCTCTACTTCACCGACGACTTCAAGAACTGGGAAGCCGAGCATGCGTAGGCCTGTGCGCAGCTGCCCGTGAGCGCTTCGCTGACCGACGCGCGCTCGGCTGAGCTGTACAAGCGCGCTCTGGAAGTCTTGCCCGGCGGGGTCAACTCGCCGGTGCGCGCGATGCGCGCGATCGGCCGCGACCCGATCTTCATCGAGCGCGGCGCGGGCGCCGAGCTGATCGACGTCGACGGCAACCGCTACATCGACTACGTGTGCTCGTGGGGACCGCTGATCCACGGCCATGCCCACCCGGATGTGCTCGCCGCCGTGACCGAAGCCGCCGCGCGCGGCACCAGCTTCGGCGCCCCCACGCCCGGCGAGGTCGAGCTGGCCACGGAGATCGCCCGCCGCATGACTGCCGTCGACATGGTGCGCATGACCTCCTCGGGCACCGAAGCCACGATGACCGCCGTGCGCCTGGCGCGCGCCGCCACCGGGCGCGAGCGGATCCTGAAGTTCGCCGGCGCGTATCACGGCCACGTCGACGGCCTGCTCGCGCAGGCCGGCTCGGGCCTTGCCACGCAAGCGCTCCCCGCCAGCCCCGGCGTGCCCGCCTCAGCCGCCGCTGCGACCGTGATCGTGCCGTGGAACGACCCGCAGGCGCTGATCGACGCCAGCGAGCAGCACGAGCTCGCCGCGATCCTCGCGGAGCCGCTGCCGGCCAACATGGGTTTGATCCCGCCCGCAAACGGCTTCCTGGAGCTGCTGCGCGAGCGCGCTGACGCCAGCGGCGCGCTGCTCGTGCTCGACGAGGTCATCAGCGGCTTTCGCGTCGCCCCCGGCGGCGCCCAGGAGCTGACCGGCGTGCTCGGCGACCTCGTGATCATGGGCAAGATCCTCGGCGGCGGGATGCCCGCGGCCGCGCTCGGCGGCCGCGCCGAGCTTATGCGCACGCTCGCCCCCGCCGGCGACGTCTACCAGGCCGGCACGCTCTCTGGCAACCCGCTGGCCGTGGCCGCCGGGCTGGCGACGCTCGCGCTGCTCGACGACACCGCGTACCTGCGCCTTGCCGCGCTCACCGAGCAGCTCGCCGACGGCTTGCGCGCCGCCGCCGCCGGATACCCGGTGCAGGTGGTCAGCCGTCCCGGCCTGCTCACCGTGTTCTTCAGCCACCGCCCCGTATCGAACCTCGCCGACGCGCAATCGTGCGATCTGGAGGCCCACGCGCGCTGGTGCCGTGAGCTGCTCTCACGCGGCGTCTACCCCCCCGCATCGCAGTTCGAAGCGTGGTTTCCCTCGCTTGCGCATGGTTCGGATCACATAGAACGCACGCTCGACGCCGCGTCAGCGGCTTTTTCTCAACTCGAAGCCCCACGCGAGCGCTCGTGAGTGTGCCCAAAGACCCAGCTGAGCGCTCGTGAGCCTGCTCGAAGCCCCAGCCGAGCGCTCGTGAGTGTGCCCGCGCTCGAGCGCCTCGAGCTGCTGCTGCGCGAGCAGGGTGGGCTGATGGCGAGTGTTGTCGATAACGCGCCTGAGGGTGGGGTCTCTGGGGGGAGTGCTTTAAAAAAAGATGGTGCTGCGCGCGCGCGTACACGCGAGGGCGCGCGCGCGCGCAGCACCTATGAAAATGGAACCACTACACCTGCGCGTCTCGCCGCGGGCGGTCCTCGGACGGTCGCTCACCGTGAGGAGTACGAGCTGCTGTTGGAAGCGATTTACGAGGGCTATCTGCTGCACTACGCCACGCCTCGAGTCGTGCGCTGCGCCGACCCGGATCTGGCGCTGCTCGCCGGCGATCGGCTGTACGCGCTCGGGCTCGCCCGGCTCGCCGCGCTCGGCGACGTACACGCTGTCGCCGAGCTCGCCGATGTGATCGCTCTCAGCGCGCTCGCCCATGGCGCTCAGCAGCCCAAGCTGGCCGAGCTGGTGTGGGTTGCTGGCGCGCGCGCGATCGGCTGGGGCGCAAGCGCCGCGCATGCGGATGCTAAGGCGTTGGCGTACGCCGGCGCCCCCGCAGCGATCGATGCAATGCGCACGAGCGCTGAGGTCTGAGTCGCCCGGTCGCGCTCACTCGATATTGTTCAACCCTCGCGCCGTCCGCCCCAGACCAGCTCCGGTCCAGGTTCTCCGGCGGCAGCGACCCCAGGAGACGCAGCAGTTGCCTGACAAACACGCCCAGCACAAATCCAAGTACACATCCGACCGGCTGATCCCCGGCGCGTTCGCGGGCGAAACCGTCACGCGCCGGCGCTTGATGACCGGCGGCGCCCACACTGCCGGCGCGATCGCCGCCAGCGCGTTCGCCCTGCCTGCGCTCGGCTTCGCCGTCGGCCCGATCTTCAAGAGCGAGCCGCACCACTGGGAAACAGTCGGCTCGGTTGACGCCTTCCCCGACGACAACTACATCCCGCAGATCATCACCACCACCCCCGGCATCGGCGAAGCGGGCAAAACCACCGTCTACCTGCGCAAGCGCAACGCGTCGATCGACATCGACAAGCCCGACCAGTACAACCAGTACATAGCGATCTCCACGCGCTGCGCCCACCTCGGCTGCCCCGTGCGCTGGGTCGACGCCGCCGAGCGCTTCATCTGCCCGTGTCACGGCGGCGTATACGACCTGCTCGGCCGCCGCGTCGGCGGCCCGCCCGTGCGCCCGCTCGACCGCTTCTACACGCGCGTGGTCAACAACGAAGTGCAGATCGGCCCGCGCTACAGCGTCAACAGCGAGCTGCGCCGCTTCTCCCCACGCGACCCGGGTGAGCCGATCGACGGCATCGGCCAGTACATGTACCCCTCTCGTCCTTCCGCCCGCAAGCTGTAGACGCCTGTGCCGAAGCTCCCCAAACTCCCAGCCCCTCCGATCCCAGCCCCGCTGCGTGCGCCGCCGCCGCGCCCCGGCGACGGCAATGGCAACGGCGGGCCGATCGAGCAGGGCAAGGAAGCCGGGATCACGGTCGTCGACTGGGTCGACGAGCGCACGATGCTCTCAGGCTCCATGCGCTGGCTGCTGTTCCGCAAGGTGCCGAAAGGCAACTGGTTCTACACGCTCGGCTCGGCAACTCTGTTCGCGTTCCTCTCGCAAGCCGTCACGGGCGTGTTCCTGGCCATGTACTACCGCCCAGACCCATCGGGCGGCGCGTACGAGTCGATCCGCTACGTCACCAATGACGTGTTCCTCGGCCAGTTCGTGCGCGGCATGCACAAATGGGGATCGAGCGTGATGGTGATCCTGATCTTCCTGCACATGGCGCGCACGTTCTTCTTCGGCGCGTACAAGTACCCGCGTGAGCTGAACTGGGTGATCGGCGTGGTGCTGCTGATCCTCACGATGGTGATGTCCTTCACCGGGTATCTGCTGCCGTTCGACCAGCGCGCCTACTGGGCGACGATCGTCGGCGTCAACATCAACGGCACGGGTCCGCTGCTCGGCCCCTACCTGAGCGACTTCCTACGTGCTGGGCCGGAGTTCGGCGCGACCACGTTGTCGCGCTTCTACGCGATTCACATGCTGCTCGTTCCCGGCGCGATCGCGGCGCTGATCGGAGCTCATCTCTACCTCGTGACCAAGCTCGGCGTCACGGCGCCGCCCTGGTCCAAGGTGGAGCCCAACCCAGAGCTGAACAGCCGCCAGGCCTAACGAGCATGAACAAGCGCGAGAAAGAGGAGTACCTCCGCAAGTACTCGACCCTGAAGGCCCAGGGCAAGCCGTTCTTCCCATACCAGGTGGTCGAGGACGCGACGGTCGCGTGCCTCGTGATGGCGGCGATCATCACCCTCTCACTCGTGTTCGGCGCCGAGCTCGGGTCGAAAGCGAACCCGACCACCACCACCTACGTGCCGCGCCCGGAGTGGTACTTCTTCTTCCTGTTCGAAGTGCTGCGCGTGATCAAGCCGCCAGCGCTCGTGCCGCTCGCCACGATTGGCGTGCCCACGCTCGGCATGATCCTGCTGTTCCTGCTGCCGTTCTACGATCGCGGCCCTGAGCGGCGCCCCGAGCGCCGGCCGATCGCCACGATCGCCGGCATCTTCGTGATCGGTGCGATGGCGCTGCTCACGTACGAAGGCGCCAACGCCGGCTCGCCTACGACAATCGACATGCCCACCCCGGCGAGCGTCGTCGCCGCCGGCGGCGCCAACCTTGTTCAGTACAACGCCGGTAAAGCCGTCGTCGCTCAATCCGGCTGTCTGGCGTGCCACAAGATCGGGGAGAACGGCAACGCCGGGCCCGGTCCGGACCTGACGCACATCGGCTCCCGCGTCGCGCGCCAGGGGCTCGCGCGCACGCTTGTCAACCCGACCGCCCCGATGCCGTCGTTCAAGAACCTCCCGCCGCAGAAGTTCAACGCGGTGGTCGACTTTCTCGCGCAGCTGAAGTAACTGCGCTGGTGTCCTGATGGTCGGCCATGCCTGAGCCGGAAGAACCGGAGTCGGCTATGTCCGAGCCGGGACTACCGGAGTCTGAGATGCCCGAGCCAGGACGACCGCAAGCGCCGCAGGTGCGAGCGATGTTCGACCGCATCGCATCCGTCTATGACCTGCTGAACACGGTCATGACCGCCGGCTTGCACCACCGCTGGCGCGAGCGCGCCGCCGACCTCGCGCAGGTGGCGCCCGGCAGTCGCGTGCTCGACGTCGCCACCGGCACCGGCGACCTCGCGATCGAGCTCGCCCGCCGCGTTGGCCCCGGCGGCGAAGTTGTCGGCAGCGACTTCGCCGAAGGCATGCTCGCGCTCGCGCGTGCCAAGAACCGCTACGCGGATACGCTGCGCTTCGAATGGGGCGACGCGCTCGAGCTGCCCTACGCCGACGATTCGTTCGACGCCGCTACCGTCGGCTTCGGCGTGCGCAACTTCTCCGACCTCGCCCGCGGCTTTGCTGAGCTCGTACGCGTCGTGCGCCCCGGTGGGCGGGTTGTGATCCTCGAGATGACCACGCCCACGCGCGCGCCGCTGTCGCTGTTCTACCGGCTGTGGTTCGACCGCATCGTGCCGTTGCTCGGCCACGCCACGGGTGCCGCGACCGGCTTCATAGCCAAGCTGCGCGGGCGCACCCCATCCACGACGATCGCCCAGGCCTACACATACCTCCCGGACTCCGTCAAGCATTTCCCCGCGCCCGCCCAGCTCGCTGATGAGCTCGCTCGCGCCGGCCTCGGGGAGATCAGGTATGTAGTCACTGCCGGCGGCATCATCGCGATCCACACCGGCACCGTGCCCGCGAGAGATCGCGAACATCTCGGTACGGTCTAGAACCAGCACTTACGGCAACCCCGGCGAGCAAGCTGGCGGCACAGCCAGCCGCCGCCGCGCCGCCCGTCCCTCCGCGACGAGGACACACCCGATGACCTTGGTCAGCAGCGCACATCAACTGCAGCACACCCCGGCCGCTGACGAGGACGCGGTCGAAGCGATCACGCGCCGTGGCGGCCCGGCCCTACGCGCGCGCATGGTCGAGATCGAGCTGCACCTGCAGCAGGTCACCGCTGCGGCCGGTCCCCCGCTCGCTGCCCACGCCAGCGCGACGATCGCAGCCGGCGGCAAACGCCTGCGGCCGCTGCTCGTCGTGCTTGCCGCCGAAGCCGCGCGCGGCACAGCCGACGCTCCGCGCGTCTCAGCGGTGACGAGCCAGGTCATGCGCCCGGCGCTTGCCATGCCGGAGGCTCCCGAGGTCGCTACGCCTGACACTCACGCCAACGCTGAGCTGGTACGTGCTGCGGCTTCCGTCGAGCTGCTGCACTCCGCGACGCTCGTTCACGACGACGTCATCGACCAAGCGTCGCTGCGACGCGGTCACCCCACCGTGGTCGCCGCGGCCGGCCCGGAGATCGCGATCGCCACCGGCAACCTGCTGTTCGCTTGCGCGTTCGCCGAGCTCGCGCGCAACGATGACGCGGCCCAGCTGCGCGCTCTCTCCGACGCGAGCTCCGCGCTCGCCGCGGGCGAGCTGCTCCAGCGCGAAGACGCCTATGCGCCGCACGTCTCCGTCGAGCGCTATCTGCGGCGCTGCGAGCTGAAGACAGCCGCGCTGTTCGAAGCCGCCTGCCGCCTTGGCGCGCTCACGGCCGCCGCCAGCCCACCGCGCTCGGCCACGCTGATCGGTGCGGCCAAGTCGGTCCGCGCGGCCGAGTCGAGTCACCAGGCTGTCTCGACACGCTTAGCCGACCCGCTCGGCCTGTTCGCGCGCCGCATCGGGCTCGCCTTTCAGCTGCTCGATGACGTGCTCGACATCTCCGGCCCGGTGGAACGCACGGGTAAGGCACGCGGCACGGATCTACTCGACGGCACCGTCACGCTGCCGTTGATCCTGGCCCGCGAACGCGACGAGCAGCTCGCAGCGTTCGACCTCCGAGCACTGCGCGACGTTACGCAAGCTGAGTCGGTGTGCGACCAGATCGCCGCCACCGGCGCGCTGGAGGAAGCCCGGGCCCGCGCGTTGGCGATCGTTGCTGACGCGAAGCAAGAGCTGCCAGCGAATCTGCCCAACGGGAACTCGGCGTTACTGGAGCTGGTCGCCGACGCTGTCGTCGACCGCTACAGGTGAGCGCCGGCTGGGGGTGAGCGTTGGCGGTGGGTGAAGCGGGCTGTGGGTGACGCGGGCGGTGGGTGAGCGCTGGCTGTGCGTAAGCGTCGCTCGGCGTCCGGCTAGACGTAAGCGTCGCTCAGAAGTCGCTTGGCAGGATCACGTCGGCTTCGAGCGCCTGGATGAAGAACTCGATCTCCGCGGCCATGTTGGCGTGGGTCATGCGCTTCAAGTCGCTCAGCAGCTCGCCCGTGGCACGATCCAGCTCGTCATCCAACCGTTCCACCGTCGCTTGCGGAAACACGTCCTCGCGCGTGGATTCACAATCGGGGCAGCGCAGCAGCACACGCCAGTGCCTGGGACCTTCCTCGGACCAGTCGAGCGGGTAGACCAGCTCGCTGGCGCACCCGGGACACACGTGCAGCGACTCGGTCGTCTCAGCAGGCTTTGGCGCCCGACGGCGGCTGCGCGTACCGCTCGCCGCGGCCCGCCGCGGCTGCTCCTCGCGCTTGGTTGCTGGCCGCTCGCCGGCATTGTTCGCGACGGCGCCGTCGTGCGCGCCGCCGTGATCACCCGCGCTCACGCTGTGCGCGCTGTCGGCGGTCGTGGGTTCGCTGATGCTGGGCGGCTGGCCCTGTTCGAAGTACACGACTTCGATCTGCTTGCCGCTCGGCAGCTGCACCTGGTGGCGGATGTGGTGGTCTTTGTCTGCTGGCATGGTCTGCTCCAGTCCAGTCATCGACCCTCATGGCTGCTGTCTTTAGCCCTAAGCCAACGAACATCGACGTTTGCGCAGGTTTGACGCGCGTGGCGAGCTCAACCAGACACGGTGATAGGTTGAACTGGCATGGCCACAGCGATTCGCACCATCGGCCACGAGGATCGGCTGTCTCTGATCGACCACCTCGACGAGCTGCGCACCCGCCTGATCATCAGCGTGGTAGCGCTCGCGCTCGCGTTCGGCCTGTGTCTGTGGCAGAACCACGCGCTGCTGCGTTTCATCAACCATCCGCTGGACAAGCAAACCCAGAAGCAGATCAAGCTCGGCAACGGCCCGCTCGGCCAGACCGCGCTCGCGCAGCAGGGCGTGCTGAAGGTCGCGCGCGACACCGAGACGATCACCCACGCGCTGAGCGCGCCCGGCAGCGGACTGCCGGCTGCCACGCGCGCTGCGCTGGCCGCGCAGATCCCGCGCCTGCGCGCGGACGTCGCAAAGATCCCCAAGGTTCCGCGGGGCAACAAGCCCGTCACGCTCGGCATCGGTGAGCCGTTCACCACCACGATCACCGTCACGCTGTTCTTCGCGCTGATTCTCGCGCTCCCGGTGATCCTGTTCCAGCTCTACGGCTTCGTGCTGCCCGCGTTCAGTCCGAGTGAGAGACGCATTGCGCTGCCGCTGCTGAGCGCGATCCCGTTCCTGTTCGTGATCGGCGTCGCGTTCGGCTACACCGTCGTGCTGCCCGCCGCCGTGCGCTTCTTTCAGAACTTCAACAGCGGTGAGTTCAACGTGCTCGTGCAAGCCAACCAGTACTACAAGTTCGCCGCAACCGTTCTGTTGGCAATGGGATTGGTGTTCCAGGTGCCGGTCGCGATCCTCGGCGCCACGCGCGTCGGGATCGTCACCCCGGCGCAGCTGCGCAAGAACCGGCGCTACGCGCTCGTCGCGTGCGCCGCGATCGCGGCGTTCCTGCCGGGCGACGCTGTCACGCTGATCCTCGAAACGGTGCCGCTGTACGTGCTGTATGAGGCGAGTATCGTGCTGGCGTCGTTCGTTGCACGGCGCGATGCCGCTCGCGCTCAGACGCACGCAGAGGCGGAGGAACAGGCGGAGGCGGAGACAGCGGCAAAACCAGCCGCAGAGACAGCGGAGCAGCCCCCACAGGGTCCATCCCCGGGCCCAGAAGCAGGTGCGGCTCAGCCGGATCCCAGCGTGCAGGACATCATCGACCACATCGACCGAGAGCTGTCTGACTAGATGCGCTGCGCACCCGACGTCACCACCACCGTAGAATCACTCACCCATGCTCTTTGATCTGAGAGGCCGCGGTCGTCGCCGCACCGTCCAAATCATCTACCTGGGCCTTGCGCTCCTGATGGGCGTCGGCCTGGTCGGGTTCGGAGTCGGCGGCGGGCTCGGCGGCGGCGGTATCTTCGACGCGGTCAACGGCAACGCCGGCTCGAGCGGCGCCACGTTCGACTCGAAGATCAAGAAGGATCGCAAGGTCGTCGCGGCGCAGCCGAACAACAGACAGGCGTGGGCGGATTTGATCCACGACCTCTACGCGCAGGCTGGCACCGGCGAAAACTACGTCACCACTGCGACAGCCAGTGGGTTCACGCCGAAAGCGCACAACCTGCTCACACAGACAGATCAGGCGTGGGCGCGCTATCTGGCGCTGAACCCCAAGCACCCGAGCTCGAGCCTGGCCAGCTTGATGATCCAGGTGTATGCCGCCCCGGGCGCTTTGGACCAGCCGGCGAAAGCGGTGAAGGTGATGAAGATCGTGATCGCCGACAGACCCCCCAATGCTGGGCTGTACGCGAGCCTCGCCAACTACGCTTATCTGGCGCATCAGGTGCCGCTCGGCGATCGCTCGGCCAAGAAAGCGCTCGCGCTCACGCCGAAAGCCGATCGCACGATCCTCCAGAACCAGCTGGCGCAAGCCAAGAAGGCCCCCACTGACGGCGGGAAGGCACCCACCACAGCTGCCGGCAGCGCCAACCCCAACGCGTTGACGGGTACGGTCAAGACGCCCAACGGACAGACGCTGACGATCACGGGCGCCACCACCACGCCCGCTGGTGGTGCGACGAGCACCACCACGACACCCGCTGGCACCACTCCCGCCAAGAAGAAGTAGCCCGGGAGCGGGCATGGGTGGGCCTGGGGAGAGTCGCTATCCACTGGGCGCCGCCGCGCGCGAGCACCCAGGCGGCGGAGCACGCGCCGGTGCGGATCGCAGCGATCAGCGCTATACCGCGCGCTTACTGATTGGGTGCCCCGACCGACCAGGGATCGTGGCTGCCGTATCCGGCTTCCTGTTCGAGCAGGGCGCCAACATCGTGTCGTCACACCAGTACTCCTCAGACCCCAGCGGCGGGCGCTTCTTCCTGCGCACCGAGTTCTTCCTCGACGGTCTCTCCGACGTGGGCGACGCGGGCGATGTGGAGACCGCGGGCGACGTCGGCAAAACACGGGACGTGGCCAACGCGCGGGGTGCGGCTGCGCGTGAGCGCCTAGCACAGCGCTTCGCCGCCGCGGTGGGCGAGCGCTTTCAGATGGATTGGAAGATCCGCTACTGGGGTGAGCGCCAGCGTGTGGCGATCCTTGTCTCCCGCCAAGACCACTGTCTCGTAGACCTGCTGTGGCGCTGGCGCAGGCGCGAACTGGCCGCGGACATAGTCGCGGTGATCTCCAATCATCGCGAGCTGGAACCCGAAGCACTGGCCGCGGGCGTTCCATATCACCATGTGCCCACTGCGCCCGAGCGCAGGGAAGCAGCGGAAGCGCAGCTGCTCGAGCTGCTGGACGGTCAGGCGGAGCTGCTCGTACTGGCGCGGTACATGCAGATCCTCAGCGGCGACTTCCTCGCGCGCGTGGGGATGCCGGTGATCAACATCCACCACTCCTTCCTGCCGGCGTTCGCCGGCGCCGATCCTTACCGTCGAGCACGCGAGCAGGGCGTCAAGCTGATCGGTGCGACTGCGCACTACGTCACCGAGGAGCTCGACGCCGGGCCGATCATCGAGCAGGATGTCGTACGCGTCGATCATCGTCAGAGCGTCGAAGACCTCCAGCGCGTCGGGCGCGACATCGAGCGCACCGTGCTCGCACGAGCCGTGTCGCTGCACCTCGAAGATCGTGTGATCGCCGATCGCGGCCGCACGATCGTGTTCTGAGCTGCGCTCGCTGTCGCTGCTGGGCTAGAATCGAGAGCCCAGATGCCGCCGCTAGCGCTCACCTTCGAGGTGATCGGCGTCCTCACGGGCCGTTAGCTCAATTGGCAGAGCAGGGGCCTCTTAAGCCCAAGGTTGTAGGTTCGATTCCTACACGGCCCATTCTCGCGCGCCCCGCGCTGCGCGATCAGCGCATGCGGGGGTCGATCTCGATGTCGTCGATCCGCGACGCTCCACTCGTTGCGGTGAACTTCAACGCCACCTGAGCGGTGCCGCCGGAGAGCACGCCCGCGATCAACGCACCGGTGAGCATCGGCGCGGTTGGCTGCCAGCTACTGGAGAGCGCTGCCGTGCCGATCGGCACGGTCAGGGTTCCGATGGGTGTTTTGTATACGACAGCTGCCACCACCGACGATGCGGTTGCTGCGCTGCGCGCGAGGAACCTGAATGTGGGGTAGCTCGCGTTCACGCACGTGAACGGCGACTGGGCGGAGGCGCCCGCGGGCAGTGCCAGCGCTGATGCGCCGACAGCGCCGGTCACCCCGAAGGGCTCGCTGCCGGCGGTTTGCTGCGCGCCGCCGGTGAAGCTCCAGCCAGTGAGCACGCCTTCGAAGTCGCCATGCGTCAGCAGCTTGTAGAGATTCGCGTCGCCCCATCTGGCGAACGGCTGGGTCAGCGTGGCGCTGTCACACGCGCCGGTGCTCACAACAGCGGCTTGTGCCGGCGCGGTGGGCAGCAGAGTCAACGTGAGTGCCGCCATGCTCGCCACGCCGAGCGCAACGCTTCTAGGCAATCTCCCGGATTTGAGTCGAGACGAGAATATGAACACAAAAGCCTCCGCAGTATTTCCCCTGGCGGCCGAGCTATCTCGTGATCGAGACCTCTGGCTTTGCGTCCCCGCCTCACGACGAGTTTGCCTTTGTCAGTCTTGTCTTCTTGCGGCGTTTTTCGTCAGCAGGGCGTAAAGAGCGCACTTGAGCGCAGCGATGTGGACGTCTGTTGGAGCCAAGCCTGTGTTTGGACAGGCGTTTGTTCCAGCAGTGTGAATTACCCCCGGCCTGGGATGTAAACGCTGTCAAGTCTGAAGGTGCGATGACGATACGCGTGGGTACAGGCTCATGTCCGCTTCCGCAATCATCGAGTCCGAAGGTCTGCGGGTGTCGTTCGCTCGCGACGAGCAGCGGATGGCGTCAGCCGAGCGCCGCGCCGAGCTCGTGGTGGGCGGCGGGTTCACGCTCGCGGCGCTCGCGCTGGCGCTGATCGGCGGGGTCGATGAGAGCTTCTCACTGCCGCTGGCGGCGCTGTACGTGTTGGGCGTGGCCGGCGCGGGCCACGTGCGTTTCGACATCGGCACGGGCTTTACCGTGCCTACACAAGCTGTGTTCGTGCCGATGCTGTTCGCGCTGCCGGTTACGATCGTGCCGCTGCTGGTGGCGCTGTCGCTCGCGCTCGGGATGATCCCGGCGCTGCTCGTGCGCCATGCGGCGCCCAGCCGCATGTTGACCGTGCCGGGCAACAGCTGGTTTGCGTTCGGGCCGGCGCTCGTGCTGGCGCTCGCGCATGCTCACGACCCGGACGCACGCTGGGAGATCCTCGTGCTCGCGCTGCTTGCACAGCTCGCATGCGACTTCACCGCCAACGTCGTGCGTGAGCGGCTGCGCGGCGGGATCACGATCGTCGAGCTCGCCGAGGAGGTGCGCCAGGTGTACCTGATCGACCTGGCGCTCGCCCCGCTCGGGCTGGCGGTGGCGGTGGCCGACATGCACCACCGCTGGGCGATTGTGATGATCGCCCCGCTGTTCGGTGTGCTGCGATCGTTCTCGATCGAGCGCCGCGCGCGCCTGGAGCAGCTGGCGGAGCTCAACGACGCGTATCGCGGCACTGCGCTCGTGCTCGGCGACGTGGTGGAAGCCGATGATGCGTACACCGGCGAACACTGCAAGAGCGTTGTGCTGCTCGCGCTGGACGTTGCCGACGAGCTCAAGCTCGACGCCGCGAGCCGGCGCAACGTGGAGTTCAGCGCGCTGCTGCACGACGTCGGCAAGATCGCGGTGCCGAAGGAGATCATCAACAAGCCGGGCAAGCTCGACGAGCGCGAGTGGGCGGTGATCAAGACGCACACGATCGAAGGCCAGCGCATGCTTGAGCGCGTCGGCGGGTTCATGCGCGAAGTCGGCCAGATCGTGCGCTCCTCGCACGAGCGCTGGGACGGCGACGGCTACCCCGATGGGCTCAGCGGCATCGGCATCCCACTGGAAGCGCGCATCGTCGCGGCGTGCGACGCGTTCAACGCGATGACCACGACGCGCTCCTACCGCCGGGCGATGCCGTTGCCGGCGGCGATCACTGAGCTTGAGGAGCACTCCGGCACGCAGTTCGACCCGCAGGTGGTCGATGCGCTGCTGCGCGTGATCGAGCGGGCGTAGGACTGCCGCGCCGCTGCGGGACAGTCAGTCCGGCGAGTTGCCGTTGCGTGCGAGCAGCGTTTGCTCGCCGGCGTCTGTCCAGATCACCTGGTCGCGGCCCGCGCCGACGCCGACGAGCGTCACGGGTGCGCCGGAGTGCTCGGCGATGAACTGCAGGTATTCCTGTGCGGCGGTCGGCAGATCCGACCACAAGCGGCATTCGCCGAGGTCTTCTTTCCAGCCGCGCAGCTCGGTGAGCTTCGCGGTGGTGTGGTGCAGCACAGTCTGGTGGTAGGGGAAGTCGTCGAACTCCGCACCTTCGGCGCCGAGGTAGCTGGTGCATACCTGGATGCTGTCGAGCCCCGACAGCACGTCGAGCTTGGTGATCACGAGCGCTGTGAGCGTGTTGAGGCGGCGTGCGTAGCGCAGCGCCACCAGGTCGAGCCAGCCGGTGCGGCGGGGGCGGCCGGTGGTGGTGCCGAACTCGCCGCCGCGCGTGCGGATCAGCTCGCCCATCTCGTCGTGCAGCTCGCTCGGGAACGGGCCGGCGCCGACGCGTGTGGTGTATGCCTTGGATACGCCCCAGATCTCGTCGATGCTTTTCGGGCCGACGCCGGTGCCGACGCATGCTGCGCCGGATAGCGGGTTGGAGGAGGTGACGAACGGGTACGTGCCGTGGTCGATGTCGAGCATCGCGCCCTGGGCGCCTTCGAAGATCACTTTCTTGCCGTCGTCGAGCATTTCCCACATCAGCTTCGCGGTGTCCGCGATGTGCTGTTCGAGGCGGTGGCCGTACGTCAGGTATTCCTCGACCATCGTGTGCAGGTCGAGCGTGGGGTCCTTGTCGAACGGGCGCAGCGACAAACGCTTGGGTTCCATCGCGGCGACGATCTTCTTCTTGAGGATCTTCTCGTCGAGCAGGTCTTGCACGCGGATCCCTAGGCGCGCGGCTTTGTCGGCGTAGCACGGGCCGATGCCGCGACGGGTGGTGCCGATCTGCAGGCTGCCGAGCTTGGCTTCGCCGGCCGAGTCGAGCAGCAGGTGGTAGGGCATGATCAGGTGGGCGTTGGCGGAGATGCGCAGGCCGCCGACGTCGACGCGGCGCGCGCGCAGCGCGTCGAGCTCTTCGATCAGCACGCCCGGGTCGATCACGACGCCGTTGCCGATCACGCAGCACTTGCCGGGGTAGAGAATGCCGGAGGGGATCAGGTGCAGCTTCCACTCCACGTCGCCGCGCACGATCGTGTGGCCGGCGTTGTTGCCGCCTTGGAAGCGCACGACCGCGTCGCCCTGCTCGGCGAGCAGGTCGGTGATCTTGCCTTTGCCTTCATCGCCCCACTGGGCGCCGACTATGACTATTCCCGGCATCGCAATGCAGTTTACGTAGCTGACCCGCGCGAGCCGGTGCTCAGGCGGTGCGCGCTGCTGCGGCGGGCTCTGTGGGCAGGTCGTACTGGTGGCGGCGCTTGTCTTCGCCCCACAGCGGCAGCGGCTCGCCGCAGATCTCCACCAGCCGCGACACCGTGCGCTGGCCGATCTGATCGGTCAGCTTGTCGGGTGTGAGGTTGGTGGTGATGATCAGCGCACGCTGGTCTTCGTAGCGGGTGTTGATGATCGAGTAGAGCTGCTCCAGCACCCAATCGGTGGTGTTCTCCGCGCCGACGTCGTCGATGTGCAGCAGGTCGACTGCGGTCAGCCGGTCGAGGAACCCGAGCATCCCGGCGTCGGTTTCGATCGCGGCGCGGATCATGTTGAGCAGGCGTGGGAGCGAGTGGATCACGACCGAGCGGCCCGCGTCGAGCGCGGCTTTCGACGCGATCATCGCGAGCGTGGTTTTGCCGGTGCCGACGTCGCCGACGAGCCACAGCCCACGGCCGTCGTCGAGGTTCTGCTCGATGTCGCGCACGTAGCGCTTGACCTGGCGCACCTGCTCCGGTGCGACCCGTGCGATGTCTGGCACGGGGGCGCGGTCGAACGACACGCCGCGATAGCGCGCGGGCACGCGCCCGGCGAGGCTTTGCGCGCGGATCTTGGCGACGCGCCCCGGGCGGCAGCGGCAGTCGCTGGCGGTGTTCGACGCTTCGTCGATCGTAAACCCGGTGCCGTCGCAGAGGTCGTACGGGCACACGCTCATTGGGCGTAGCGCTCGCCGGCGTAGTTCATGAACTTGGGGTATTCCTTTTGGAAGGTGAGCGTAACCTTGCCGACGGCGCCGTTGCGGTGCTTGGCGATGATCAGGTCGGCTTCGCCGACGCGCTCGGAGTCTTCGTCGTAGTACTCGTCGCGGTAGATGAACATCACGAGGTCGGAGTCTTGCTCGAGGTTTCCCGACTCGCGCAGGTCTGACAGCTGTGGGATCTTCGGCGAGCGCTGCTCGACGGCGCGCGAGAGCTGCGATAGGGCGATCACGGGCACGCCGAGTTCGCGCGCGAGGATCTTCAGGCCGCGGCTGAGCTCGCCGACGGCGGTGACGCGGCTGTCGTAGCGGCTGTCGGTGCGCATCAGCTGCAGGTAGTCGATGATGATCAGCCCGAGGCCGTTCTCGCACTGGCTGTGCAGGCGCCGCGCTTTGGCGCGGATCTCGAGCATGCCGACGTCGCTGGAGTCGTCGACCCACAGCGGCGCTGCGGCTAGGCGCTGGCTGGCGGTGAGGATCTTCGGCCAGCGCTGCTCGGCGACGCGGCCTTTGCGCAGCTCTTCGCCTTTGATGCGCGCTTGCGACGCGACGAAGCGCTGGGCGAGCTCGGCTTCGGCCATTTCCAGCGAGAACAGCGCAACGGGCTTGCCGTACTCGACGGCGGCGTTCTCGGCGATGTTGCAGACGAGCGCGCTTTTGCCCATGGCGGGGCGCGCGGCGATGATGATCAGGTTGCCGGGCTGGAACCCGCCGGTGATTTCGTCGAGATCTTTGAACCCGGAGGGTGTGCCGGTCAGCGATGTGCCTTCGAGCGACAGGCGCTGCAGCTTGTCGAGC
The DNA here is from genome assembly GCA_035474295.1 of Solirubrobacteraceae bacterium. Classification (GTDB taxonomy): domain Bacteria; phylum Actinomycetota; class Thermoleophilia; order Solirubrobacterales; family Solirubrobacteraceae; genus Palsa-744. The sequence goes on along the minus strand of DATINL010000023.1, from coordinate 44,720 downwards.
TCTTCGTGCAGCACTTCCTCGATCGCGCGGAAATCCTGTTGGCGGTCGTCGCGGGCGACTTCGAGCATCGCTTTCTCGGCCATCTCCACGAGTTCGCGTGGGGCGGCGTCGTGGCCGAGCACGCTCGCTTGGATCTCGTACGAGGCGCTGAGCAGCCGGCGCAGCAGCGCGTTTTCGCGCACGATCTGGGCGTAGCGCCGGGCGTGGCCGGCGGCTGGGACGACGCCGGTGAGCTCGTCGATGGCGGCGGGGCCGCCGGCGTCGTCGAGCTTGCCTTGCTGGCGCAGGCGGTCGGTGACTGTCAGCACGTCGACGGGTTCGCTCTCGTTGTAGAGCGCGAGCATCGCGTCGTAGATCAGCCCATGGCGCTGGCGGTAGAAGTCGTCCGCGCGCAGGCCTTCTTCGATCACGAGCGCGTACAGCGAGCGGTCTGACAGCAGGATCGCACCGAGCACTGACTGCTCGGCGTCGAGGTTGTGCGGCGGGGCGATCACGCCTTGCGGCACGCTGCTGGCGCCGTTCGCGCCGTTGGGGGCGCCGTTGGCTGTGGATACTGCGCTCATCGGAGGAGCGAGTCTAGATTGGCGCCGTGCGCGTCCCGCAGGGACACCCCGCTATCTCGGAGGAAATAGATCCGCTTGAGAAACCTGGCCCGCACGAACACATGTTCGCAGGACTGCCGGACCTGAAAACGAGCGATTTAAGTTTGCGCGACAACCATGGTCTTGACGGTGGCGGTCACGTGTTCGACCACTTCCACCACGACCATGTAGGTGCCGACGTTCTTGATCGGCTCGGGCAGGTGAATGCCGCGCTTGTCGAGCTTCAGCCCGCGGGCTTCGCTGATCGCGTCGGCGATGTCCTGGGAGGTGACGGAGCCGAACAGGCGTCCGTCGGCGCCGGCTTGCTGGGAGATCGTCAGCACGGTGCGGTTGAGCATCGTGGCGTTCTCCTGCGCGCGCTCGACGAAGTTGCGCTCGGCGCGCTCCGCAGCTTCCTGGGCCTGGCGGATCGCTTCGACGGCGCCGCGGGTGGCGGGCTGGGCGAGCTTGCGCGGGATCAGGTAGTTGCGCAGGTACCCCTTGGAGACCTCGATCACCTTGCCCTGCTCGCCGAGCTCCTCGACGTTTTGCAGCAGAATCGCTTCGGGCATCAGCTGATCCCCCTCTACCGATCCCTGTCGCGGTCGCCGCGATCACGCCGGGGGCCGTCTTCACGGCCGCCTTCGTTCACGTACGGCAGCAGCGCCAGCTCACGCGCGCGCTTGACGGCGCGCGCGATCTGTCCCTGGTGGCGCCGGCAAGCTCCGGTGATCCGCCGCGAGCGGATCTTGCCCTTCTCGGAGATGAACTTGCGCAGCGATACTACGTCCTTGTAGTCGACCTGCTCGACCTTGTCGCGGCAGTGCTGACATGGCTTGCGCCGGCCGCTTCCGGGCCCACCCTTCTTGTCTCGACGGCGAACCGGCTTGCCGCGACCGCGCGCTTTTGCCACTGGGTACCTACCTCATCTGCTTAGAACGGAATGTCGTCGTCCCCGGCTCCGCCGGCGACCGGTGCGGGCTGGAAATCGCCGCTGTCTACGGGGATTTCGCTGCCCTGAGAGGTTCCGTTGCCCGCGAAGCCACCGCCACCGGCGGGGTCCTCACGCGAGCCCAGAAACTGCACCGAGTCGGCGATTATATCGACTGCTTGGCGTTTGGTGCCGTCCTGTGCTTCCCACTCACGCCATTCCAGGCGCCCGTCGAGCGCGACGGGGCGGCCTTTGGAGAGGTAGCGCGCGGCGTTCTCGCCCTGCGCGCCCCACACGGTGACGTTGAAGTAGTTGGGCTTGTCGACCCATTCCCCGGAGCTCTGGTCCTTCTTGCGCGTGTTGCACGCGATGCGCAGACTGCACACCGACATGCCGCTCGGCAACGAGCGCAGCTCGGGGTCGGCGGTCAGATTGCCGGTCATCACGACCCGATTGATATTGGTAGCGGCCACGTGTGTTTCCTTTCGACTTGCGTTCTCCGCCGAGTCTAGACCCGGGTGCGGGCGCAACTCTCGCCCGCCGCGTTTCGCGCCCGCTCGTTCCGAGGATTTGGCTACTTGCGGGAGCGGCGTTCGCGCGATGAGGTGCGGAACACTTCGTCCCAGTACGGCGCGCTGATGCCGAACCCGCGCGTGTCGTCCTGGAAGTGGTGGCGCATGTGGCGTTCGCGCAGCATCCGCCCCAGGCGCCCGCGCGGGCGGAAGTGGTGGACGAAGTAGTGGAGCATGTCGTAGATCAGGTAGCCGCTGAAGAAGCCGGCGCCGAGAGCGGGTGCGTAGCGATGGCCGAACACCAGGTAGATCGCGCCGAACACGACGACGCCGAGCGGGATGCTGACGGCGGGCGGCATCACCAGGCGCAGCGGGTCGTTGGGGTGCTCGTGGTGGATGCCGTGGATGATCCAGTGCATGCGCGCGCCCAGGCCGGCTTCCGGTTCGAAGTGGAACACGATGCGGTGTAGCCAGTATTCGAACAGCGTCCACAGCGCGTAGCCGCCGACTGCGAGGGCGGCGACGCTGAGCACGGCGTGGGTGGCGAGCGACCAGGCCGCGAGCAGCACGATCACGGGGATGAAGATCAGCAATGGCACCAGCGGGTGTACGCGTGAGAGCGCGTCGAGCACGCGCGAGTCGAACATGCGCGGCGAGTCGCGCAGCACGTCGGTGCGGCCGAGCACGGGTTGGTGTTGGCTCATGTGTCTGTCCCGGGCATTGGGGCGATGTTAATACCCTCGACCGGGGTTGCATACCCGTGGGCACGGTTATTCGCTGCGGCGGCGTGCGGCGTGCGGCGTGCGGCGTGCGCAGCAGGCGGCAGGATGCGGTGCGAGGCAAGATGCTGCGCGCGACGATCGCGCGCGGGGGGAGTGGCTAAGCCTAAGCCGGGTCGGAAGCTGCTGCCGCAGGGTCCGCGGCGGGTGCTTCCGTGGCTGCCGGGGTTTCCGCGGCTGCGGGGGCTTCTGCGGCAGCCGGTTCTGCGGCTGCAGGTGCGTCTGCGGCTGGTGCGTCGGAGGTTGCTGGTGCGTCCGCGGCAGGCGGCGCTTCGACGGCAGCCGGGGTGTCCACGGCGGCGGGTGCGGCAACAGCAGCCGGGGCGGCAGGCGCAGGCGCAGTGTCGGCGGCGGGCGGGCGGGCGCCGGAGCGCATGTCCGGGGCGTCGGGGGTGCCGGGCTTGAGCTTGACGATGCGGAAGCGCACGATCTCATCGGCGATGCGTAGCGTGCGGTTGAGGTTGTTGAGCAGGTCCGGAGTGGAGGCGTGGAACTGCAGCAGGTGGTAGTCGGCGTTGGGTTTCTTGTCGATCGGGTAGGCGAGTGCGCGCTCGCCCCAGCCGTCTTCGCGGACGAGCTCGCCCTGGGTGCCGATCATCGTGCGGGTGTCGGCGAGGAGCTTCGTGCGTGCGTCGTCCTCGGCCTGGGGGTCGAGCAGCAGCACGAGATCGTATGTGGGGGCGGGCAAGGTCATGCGAGATCACAGCCCCGGCGAGGGGGCGGCGGCGGATAATAACAGCGCGCGGGGTTCAGTCCCGGTGCGGGGTGCGTGCCGCTGGGGGGCGGATCCGGTGCGCGGAGAGAGTTCTATCGTGGGTGGGGTGCCGGAGGGAGACACGATCCACTACGCGGCGAACCGCATCCGGCCGCTGCTTGTGGGCGGAGTGCCGCAGGAGATCGTGATGCCGCAGGCGCGGCATCTGCAGGATCGCTGGGCGCAGCGGCTGGCGGGGCGCGCGGTGCGGGCGGTGGAGGCGCACGGCAAGCATCTGTTGATTCGCTTCGAGGGCGAGCTGGTGGTGCATTCGCATCTGCGTATGAGCGGGGCGTGGGGGGTGTACCGGCCGGGGGAGCGCTGGAAGCGGGGGGCGCATCGGGCGTGGCTGGTGATGCGCGCGGGCGGGGCGGAGATCGTGCAGTTCGACGGGCCGGTGCTGGAGCTGATGACGGAGGGACGAGCGCGGTTCGATCAGCGGTTGGCGGGGCTCGGGGAGGATCTGCTGGGCGAGCAGTTCGACGCGGGGCGGGTGTTGCGGAGGCTGCGCGAGGACGACCCGACGCGGGCGTTCGGGGATGCGCTGCTCGATCAGCGCACGGTGGCGGGGATCGGCAACGTGTGGAAGGCGGAGCTGTGTTTCGCTGCGGGGGTGGATCCGTGGCGGGCGACGGGGACGGTGAGCGACGAGCAGGTGCTGGGGATCCTGGAGCTGGGGCGTGAGCAGATGGGGCGGTGTGCGCGCGAGGGGTTCAGGGTGCGCCCACGAGCGGTGTACAAGCGCGCGGGGATGCCGTGTGTGCGCTGCGCCGGGCGCGTGCAGGTGCGCGGACAGGGGGAGGACAACCGTCTGACGTTCTGGTGCGCAGGCTGCCAGACCTAAAGCTGGGCTGGGTTGGGGTTAAGAAAAAAGATGGTGCTGCGCACGCGCGCGCGTACAGGCATGTGCGCGCACGCGGCACATACTTTTTTCGAGCACTGCCTACCGGCCTAGGTTTTTCGCGCGGATATCCGCGAGCTGCTCGTCGATCCAGTCGCCGGGGTCGCGGGAGGTGACGATCTCGATCAGGCCGTCGGCGCGGCGGGCGCGCTCCTCGGGGGGCATCGTGAGGGCGGCGTAGATCGAGTTGGCGAGCTCTTGGATGTCGAAGGGGTTGACGGATAAGGCGAACTCACCGAGCTCCTCGTGGGCGCCGGTGTTTTCCGAGAGGATCGAGACGCCTTGGTGTTCGTTGACGATCGGGCCTTCCTTGGCGACGAGGTTCATGCCGTCGAACATGGCGTTGACGAGCAGCACGTCGTAGTGCTTGTAGGCGGCGACGGCTTCTTCGAGGTCGTCGCGCAGTTTCAGCTGGATCGGCATCCAGTCGGGGGTGCCATGGCGGTGGTTGACGACGGCGACGAGCGCTTCGATGCGCTCGAGGTATTCGGCGTACTGCGGCACGTCGGTACGTGAGGGCATCAGCTGGGCGACGAAGGTGACGCGTTCGCTGAACTCGGGGTGCTGCTCGAGGAACAGGTCGAAGGCAGAGAAGCCGCGCAGCACGTTCTTGGAGAGGTCGGCGCGGTCGACGCGCAGGATCATGAAGTCGCGGCGGCGGCGCAGCAGCTCGGTTTCGAACTCCTTGACGCGGTCGGATTGGGCGAGCTGGCGGGTGGCGCGGTGGTCGATCGGGAGCGGGTAGGCGCGCACCCAGATCTCGCGGTCGCCGAAGTGGACGAGGCCGCGTTCGAAGTCGACGTCGAGGTCCATCAGGTCGCGGCAGCACTGCAGGAAGTTGCGTCGGTAGGAGCGCGTGTGGAAGCCGATGATGTCGTTGGCCAACAGACCGGTGAAGATCTCTTCGCGGATGCGCGAGGGCAGCACGCGCCAGGCGTCGGATTGCGTCCAGGGGATGTGGATGAAGTGGTGCAGGAAAACGTCGGGGCGCGCGAGGCGGACGAGGTGCGGGAGCGTGTAGAGGTGGTAGTCGTGGACCATCACGACCGGTTCGTGCTCGCCGTCGAGCTCCTCGACGACGGCGCGCGCGAGGTCGTCGTTGACCGCGTTGTAGCCGAACTCGAAGGCTTCGATCTCTTCGCGGCGGATGTCCGGGGCGTTGGAGAGATCCCACAGGTAGTGCTGGATGAACCACAGCATCGGGTTGGCGAAGACGTTGTAGAAGCGGTCGTAGGCGTCGGGGTCGCTGGTGACCAGGCGCACCTGGTATTCGCCGCCGGCGGGTGAGCGCACCGGGAAGGCGCGGCCGTTGTGCTGCAGGGAGACCTCGACGTCGTGCTCGTTCATGGCCGAGGCGATCCAGATCGCGTCGCGGTGCGAGGCGAGGCCGGTGAGCGCGGTGACGAGGCCGCCGGAGCCGCGCTGGACTTCGCCGCCCGCCTGGAAGGTGACCGGACCGCGATTTGACACCAGCACCAGCGGAGCTCGCTGTGCCGGTGTGTCGGTCATGACTCGGCTAGCTCGGTGAAGATGCGCAAGTAGTCGCGCAGGTAGCGCGGCGTGAGGAAGTGCGTGCGCACGTGCTCCTTGCCGCGCTTGCCCAGCGCTTTGCCGAGTGCGGGGTCGTTGAGCACGTCGAGCGAGCGCGCGGCGCATTGCTCGACGTTGCCGACGAGGTAGCCGGTGACGCCGTTCTCGATCTGCAGCGGGATGCCGCCGACGTTGCCGCCGATGAACGGCTTGGCTTTCCAGATCGCTTCGGAGACGGTCAGCCCGAAGCCTTCGCGGGTGGACTTCTGGATCAGCACGTCGGCGTGCGACTGGAACGCGTTGACTTCGATCGCGCCGACGTTGTTGAAGTTGTTGAGGATGTGAATGTCGGGGTCGCCGTCGGCGTGGGCGATGGTGGCGTTGAAGAAATCCCAGCCTTCGGGGTCGTCGCTGGCCATCGAGCCGACGAGGGCGAGTTGCACCGACGGCAGCTTCTCCTTGACGATCCGATACGCGTCGATCACGCCGAGCGGGTCTTTCCAGGGGTCGAAGCGCGACACCTGGCACATCAGCGGGCGGTCGACGTCGATGCCGAACTGACCGCACACGTACACGGCGTCCTCGGGCGACAGCGCCATGTTCTTCGGTGTCAGCGGGTCGATCGCGGGCGGGACGATGTTGACTTTGCCGTTCATCCCGGGCGGGACGTAGTCGGCGAGGTGGAACAGCGATTGCGGGTAGTCCTTGATGTAGGGCAGCAGCTGGTCGATCGTGTCGGGGTTGGGGGTGGAGACGTCGATGTGGCAGCGCCACACCCAGCCCTTGGATTTCCCGGGCACCAGCTGGTGCAGCGCGGCTGGTTGCGGGTCATGCACGAGGCACACGTCCCAGCCGCTGGAGAGCTCGCGGGCGTTCATCTCGTTGTAGCGGCGCCACGTGTCCCACTGCTCGGCGTCGAGGTCCTGCGGGGCGCCTTGCAGCGCGTTGTGCATCAGCTTGGTGGCGTTGAAGAACTCCTCGCGGCCGTAGATCACCTGCCACTCGCAGTCCAGGCCGACGTCGCGCATCAGCGGCACGAGCGTGTAGAGGATCTCCGAGACGCCGCCGCCGAACGCGGTGGCGGAGATGTGTACGACGCGGCGGCCTTTCAGCGGCTCGGCGAGCTCACGGATCTCGTCGATCAGCTCGGGACCGCAGATGTGGGTGTAGTCGGCGAGCGTCTTGCTGCCGACGGCGACGGGCTGGAGCACGCGAGGAAGATACCTGCAACCGCGGAGACACACCGGTCAGCGTGCGAGCGGGGCACACGCTGACGTGCGCGAACACGGCGTCAGCGTGGACACTAAGGTCTGCTGACATGCTCGACGGACGTCTGTATCGCGCTGCTTTCGTGCCGCTGCTGTTCGCGTTGGTGCTCGCGGCGTTCTCGTTCACCGACCGCCCGCGGCCGCTCGGCTCCAGTCTCGCGCCCGACGCGTTGGACGGGGCGCGCGCGTTCGCGTCGCTGCAGAGCCTGGGTGCGGAGTTCCCCGACCGCCGGCCGGGCAGCAGCGGGGATCAGCGGCTCGCGGGGTATGTGGCGCGCACGCTGAGCGGTCTCGGTGGGCCGGGCAGCGTCGGGTTCACGGTGCGCACGCGTCACTTCCAGGCGCAGACGATCGACGGGGAGCGCACGCTGACGACGGTGATCGGCCAGCGCGCGGGCCAGACCGGGGCGGATCCGGTGGTGATCCTGGCGCATCGCGACGCTGCGGCGCGCGGGTCGCAGGCGGAGCTGTCTGCGACAGCGGTGCTGCTCGAGCTCGCGCGGGTGTTCGCGCAGAGCGAGACGCGGCGCACGGTGATCCTGGTGTCGACGAGCGGCGGCAGCGGGGGCAACGCGGGGGCGGCGGATTTCGCGGCGCACTCACGGGGGCCGTTCGACGCGGTGATCGCGCTCGGCGACGTGGCGGGCGCGCGCGCGCGCAAGCCGTTTGTGGTGCCGTTTTCCAACGGGTTCGGCAGCGCGCCGGTGCGGCTGCAGCGCACGGTCCAGGATGTTGTGGCCCAGGAGGTGGGCACGCCGCCGGGCGCGCCGAGCGTGGTGAGCCAGCTGGCGCACCTGGCGCTGCCGCTGACGGTGGGTGAGCAGGGGGTGCTCAACGGCGCTGGTCTGCCGGCGGTGCTTGTGCAGGTGAGCGGCGAGCGCGGCCCGTCCGCGGGTGAGCGGGTCAGCGAGGCGCGCTTGCAGGCGTTTGGGCGCGCGGTGCTGAGCGCGGTGGATGCGGTCGACAACGGGCCGGATCTCAGCTCGAGCACGCACGTGTCGGTGTTGGTTCAGCGCAAGCAGATCCCGCAGTGGGCGATCCGGTTGCTGGTGTTGGCGCTGATGGTGCCGCCGCTGGTGGCGGCTGTCGACGGGCTTGCGCGCTTGCGGCGCCGGCGCGAACCGGTCGGGCGCTGGGCTTTGTGGGTGCTGTCGTGTGCGCTGCCGTTCTTCGTGTGCGCGTTGTTCGCGTGGGCGCTGGGACAGGTCGGGGTGATCGGCGCGGCGCCGCTCGCGCCAGTCCCGTCGAGCGCGCTGGGGTTCAGCGGCGGCGCGGTGCTCGCGGTGCTGCTCGTGCTGGCGCTCGCGTGGCTCGGCTGGCCGGGGCTGGTGCGGCGGCTGGGGATGGGCGCCCGCCCGAGTCCCGACGCGGCGGGCGTGGCGCTGCTGCTCGTGCTCGCGGGCGTGACGGTGGTGGTGTGGGTGGCGAACCCGTTCACCGCGGCGCTGCTGGTGCCGGCGCTGCACTTGTGGTTGCTCGTGGTGTCCCCAGATGAACGGCGCGCCCGGAGGCGCCCACGGCGAAGCATCGTGCTGGCGGTGGTGGTGTGCGCGCTGGTGCCGCTGGGAGCGCTCGTGTGGGTGTACGCACACCAGTTCGGGTTCGGGCTTGCGGCGGTGCTGTGGAACGCGGTGCTGCTGCTGGCGAGCGCGCGCATCGGCGTGCTCGGCGCGGCGCTCTGGAGCGTGGCGTTTGGCTGTTTGGTGGCAGCCGTGCTGGTGGCGCTGAGCCGCGCCGACCCAGATCTCCCAGGCGCGGACGGCGGCGCGCCGGTAACGGTCCGTGGGCCGGTGTCCTACGCTGGACCGGGGTCGCTCGGCGGCACGGAGTCCGCGCTGCGTCGCTGAGCCATGTCGGGCGATCACGCCAAGCTGTTCAGACGCGCCATGACTGAGACGTCGCTCACAGGCCACACGCCGCTCGCCGGGTCGCCCGCCGGCGCTGCTTCTGCTGGCACCGGTGCGCCCCGTGCGCCCCGTGCGCCGCGGCGCCGCAGCTGGGTGCGCTGGCTGTCGGTGTTGCTGATCGTGGCGGGTGTGCTGGCGGTGCTCGACGCGGGCGTGACGCTGGTGTGGCAGGAGCCGCTGTCGGCGTTGTACGCGAAGCTCCAGCAGCAGCGCTTGAGCAGCGCGCTGAGCACGATCGAGCGCGCTCAGCCGACGCTGGTGGAGCGCGAGCGGCTGGCGCGCTTGCCGAGCGAACGCACGCGCATCGCGTTCCTAGCTCGCGAGCTCGAGCGGCGTGCGGGTGACGGCAGCCCCGTGGGGCGCATCCGCATCCCGCACATTGGGGCGAACTTCGTGGTGGTCAACGGCACGAGCCCGTCAGATTTGAAGAGCGGCCCGGGGGTGTACTCACGGGCGAGCTTCCCCCAGGCGCGTTTCCCGGGCGTGCCGGGAACGACGGCGATCGCGGCCCACCGCACCACGTATCTAGCGCCGTTCCGCCACATCGACGCGCTGCGGCGCGGAGATCGGATCGTGCTGGAGATGCCGTACGCGCGCTTCACGTACACCGTGCAAAGACACCGCGTGGTTAGTCCGAGCAACGTACACGCGGCGGTCGGCGCGGCCGGTTACAGCCGGCTGGTGCTGTCAGCGTGCACGCCGCTGTTCAGCGCAGCCCAGCGATTGCTGGTGTTCGCGCGTCTCACGCGCACGGTGGCGCTGCGAACCTGACTTTCACCAGCGGTGCTCGAAGCCCTGAAGTTGTTGCTCTAGCCCGTCTTTCAGCAACGCAGCACCCGGTGCTCCCTCCGTCACGTGCCCGACCCACGTGACCCCGACGCCGCCCGCTTGCACCAGGGCGTGCTCGACGCGCGCGCGGTCAGCCGGTGCGACGCACACGCACAGCTCGTAGTCCTCACCAGCCGTTGCTGCCAGCTGCCACGGAGTGAGTTCCAGCTCAACGCAGATCTCGGTCAACCCCGTCTCCAGCGGTAGCGCTCCGAGGTCGATCTCCAGCCGCACACCGCTCGCGCGCGCGATGTGCGCCGCGTCCGTGGCGAGCCCGTCCGAGAGGTCGATCATGGCGTGCGCGCCCGCTGCTGCCAGCGCACGTCCTTCGCGCAGGCGCGGCCACGGCCGGCGCACCCGCTCCAGCGCAGCATCGACGTGCCCGCTGTCCGAGCGTGCGCCGCTGCTGCCCGTGCCCAGTCCGGCGCGCGCGTCGAGCACCGCGAGTCCTGCGCCTGCGCCGCCGAGTTGCCCGGTTACGCCGACCAGGTCGCCCACCTGCGCTCCGTCGCGCCCGACGAGCTCGGTCTCGGTGTCAGCCCAGCCGACGACGGTCACTGACACGGTTAGCACCGGTGCGCTGACCGTGTCGCCTCCTGCGATCGTCGTGCTGGTTTCACTCGCCAGCGCTTGCGCCCCGCGCGCGAGCTCCAGCCCGCTCTGTTCGCCGAAGTCCGGCGGCATGCCGACCACCAGATACGCCTCACCGGCGTCAGCGCCCATCGCGGCCAGATCTGACAGCGCACCTGCCATTGCGCGCCATCCCACCTGCGCGGGTGTCATCCAGCCGTCGCGCAGCCGGAAGTGCACTCCGTCCACCATTGCGTCGACCGATGTGACACACACGGGCCGCGCGCGCACCACGGCTGCGTCGTCGCCGATCCCGCGCACTACCCGCGCACCGAGTGCCGGCAGCTCGGCGGCGATGGCGTCGATCAGGGAGCGTTCAGCGATACCGCTCAGCGATGTCTGTAGACGATGCGAGCACGATCTAGATCGTACGGAGACAGCTCACAACGCACGCGGTCACCCGGCAGGATCCGGATGCGGAAGCGCCGCATCTTGCCCGCCACATGTCCCAGCACGACGTGATCGTTGTCGAGCTTCACGCGAAACATCGCGTTCGGCAGCGCCTCGATCACTTCGCCTTCGAATTCAACTTTCTCTTCCTTTGCCACGAGTGTGCGTCCGATCCGGGTGTTCCCGTGCATCAGCACGGCCCTGTGTATTTGGAATTCCTGCTCAAACCTACCAGCGTGAGCCGGTTGGGGTGAGATCATTGACCCGGAGCAGCCCCGCCCGTTCGCTTTGCGCCGGGTGTGACGGGTGCGCCCGGTGCGACTCCCGCGCCGCCGGGTGCTGTGCCGTTGCGATTGCCCGTGGCGGGCGTGTTCGGGGTGCCGGTGTCACCCGGTGTGCCGGTGCCCGTGCCGGTGCCGCCATTGCCCTGGCTGCCGGGTGGCTTCTTCTTGTCTTTGTTGTTCGTGCTTTTGTCGGGCGTGGTGCTCGTGCTCTTCAGCGACGACAGCCCTGTGGTGGCGAACTTGCCGAAGAACGCCTGGTGGGTAAAAGTCTGAGTCGGCGTGGGGAACGTCTTGCACTTGCTCCCCACCACCTGGCTCATGTAGTCGTGCCAGATCTGCGCCGGCAAGCGGCCGCCCTGCTGAGCTTCGCCGTGCACGCTGGTCATCGACACGCGCTTGTTCGGGTACCCCATCCACACGGCTGTCGAATGATCGGGTGTGTACCCATCCAGCCACGCGTCGATCAGGTCAGACGTGGTGCCGGTTTTGGCCGCTGACGGACACCCGATCGCCGAGCGTACGGCCGTGCCGCCCTGCACGTTCTCCTCAAGGATCTTCGTCTCCTCGGCGGTGATCCCGTCGCTCAGCACCTTCACCCGATGGGAGCGCCCCAGGCTGCGGTCGACGTGCTTGTCGGGGAACACCACGCGCGTGACCGCGATCGGGCGGTTGCGCCAGCCGCCGTCGGCGAGCGTCGCGTACACGTTCGCCATCTCCAGCGGAGTCACGCCAACGGTCAAGCCGCCGAGCGCTTCGGCGGGGTAGCTGTCGAGGTGACTGGTCACCCCGAGCCGGTGCGCCATCGTGGTGACCGTCGACTCACCGAGATCGGCCGCGAGCTGCGCGTAAACCGTGTTGTCTGAGGCGAGCGTCGCGTGTACGAGGTTGACTGAGCTGCCCAGCGACGTGCCTTCGAACGTCTTCACCTCATACGTGGGATACCCGGTCAGCCAGCCCGGCGAGAGGGTGTGCGACAGGTAGTACGTGCTGTTCGGGTCGATCCCGCGCGACAGCGCATCCGCGAGCACGATCGCCTTGAACGTCGACCCCGGCTGGCGGTGGCCCTGGGCGGCGAGGTTGTACTGCGACTGGTGGTAGCCCTGCGATTCGGCCATCGCCTGGATGTGCCCGTTGGCGGGGTCGATCGTGACGACCGCCGCGGCCGGGTCATTCGGCTCGTTCAGCACGCCGCCGATCGCCTGTCTGGCCTGGCGCTGCATGTTCAGGTCGATCGTCGTGTACACCTTCAGCCCGCCCTGCTCGACCGTGTCGATGCCGTAGCGGTTGATCAGCTTCTGCCTGACGTAGTCGAAGAAGAAGCTCTCGCGGCGCTGGCTGTAGTAGGTGCCGTGCTTGACCCCCAGCGGCGCTGCTTTCGCGGCTGCTGCCTGGGCGGCGCTGACGTAGTGCAGCTGCGCCATCTTGCCGAGCACTTCGTTGCGCCGGCGCTTGGCCGCGCCAGCGCTGTGGAATGGGTTGTATTGCGACGGCGCCTGCGGCAGCCCCGCCACCAGTGCTGCCTGTTGCAGGTTCAGGCGCCACACCGGCTTGTCGAAGAAGATCCGCGCTGCCGCCTGCACCCCGATCGCGGTCTGCCCGCCGTAAGTGCCGTACGGGATGCTGTTCAGGTAGGTCGTGAGGATCTCGTGCTTGTTGTGGCGCTTCTCGTAGTCGATCGCCAGCTTCGCTTCGCTCACCTTCTGCTTGAACGAGCGCTTGCTGCCGCCGATGTACAGGTTGCGCACCAGCTGCATCGTGATCGTCGAGCCGCCTTGCAGCGCGGAGCCGTGCGTCACGTCCTTCACTGCCGAGCGGAAGATGCCGGTCAGGTCGACGCCGTTGTGCTGGTAGAAGCGCTGATCTTCGATCGCCACCGTTGCGTTCTTGAGGTTCGTGGGGATCTCCCGCCAGCTCACCGGGCTGCGCAGGTTGTCCGACTGGATGAACCCGAGACGCGTGCCGTCGGCCGCGAACACCTGTGACGGCGCGCCTTTGACGATCGTGTGCAGCGACGACAGCGCTGGGGTGTCGTCGGAGATCGACAGCACGTAGCCGACGGCCGCGACAGCGCCGATGATCATCCCGAGCGCCACCACTCCAAGGCCGACGAGCAGAATCCGGCCGGGCCCGGCGCGATTGTGCCGGCGTCGGCGCTGTCGTGCTTGTCTTGACATCTTTCGGGCGAGCGCGACCCAGAGGGGCAGGATCGCCTCGCTGACTGACTTTACCGCGGCCGAGTGTGATTTCCTGCCTGCGGCAGCCTGGTAGAGCCACGCGAAGCCGGGCGCTGCGCAACCCCGCCTGATGAACTCCGACACCGCCGAGATGGCTATCGCCGAGCCCACCGGGTCGGTGGCGCCCGTGCAGCCGGCTCCGTTCGGCAGCCTGCCGGGCGCGTTCAGCGACGAGCCGGTGGCGCTCGAGGACAACCGGGCGGCGCTTGACAGCAACGCGGTTGCGCGTGACGGGAGCCGGGCGGCGCTTGACGGCAACGCAGGTGCGCTTGAGGGGGGCCGGGCGGCGCTCGAGGGGGGTGCGGTTGCGCTTGATGGTGAGCTGACGGCTCTCGATGACGTGTCGCTACCACCCGGTCTCGAGCCGGCGGCGCTCAAGGATGAGCAGCCGCTGATCGGCGGATCGACCGGCCCCGATCGCGAGTCAATTTTGCTGCGGATGAATGCCGCCGAATCTAAAGGCGCGGGTGTTGGGTCTTCATTCGACATGGTGCTGCGCGCGCGTGCGTCGCGCGCGCGCAGCACCATCACTTTTTCCTTCCCACTCTCCGCGCTCGACGTCGCCGGGCGGTTCGCCCGACTGCGTGCCGACGCGCAGCGGATGACCGCTGTGCGCGACACCTGGCACGCGCTCTGGCGCTCGCGCCTGGCGCTGTACGCCGTCGCGCTTGCAACCGTGCTCGTCGTCGGGTTCGGTCCGTCGCGCGTCGCTTTCAACCCACCCGGCATCACCCGCGGGCTGGGCCGGCTCGGCGACCTCCTCGCGGCCCCCGTCGCGCGCTGGGACTCCTCCTGGTATCTGGTGATCGCCCACTACGGCTATCGCCCGGATCTCGGCGTATACACGTCCTCGCGCACGGCGTTCTTCCCGCTCTACCCCGTCTGCATCGGCGCGATCTCCCGCGTCGGCGTGCCGCCGGTGCTCGCCGGCGTGCTGCTCTCGCTCGCCGCGCTCGCGTTCGCGCTCTACGGGATCCACCGGCTCACGACACTCGAGCTCGCGCGCCTGGTCGCTCCGCGCCGTGCCGCCGAGCCGCTGCTCGAGCCGACCGCCAGATCCATCAAGTCGTCGCTTGGGATCGGTCATTCGGGCGACGTCGCCCGCCTGGCCGTGCTCACCACCGCATTCGCCCCAATGGCGTTCTACCTGTCCGCCGTGTACAGCGAGTCGCTGTACCTCGCGCTCTCCGTCGGCGTCTTCTGGTGCGCCCGTCAGGGTCGCTGGGCAGCCGTCGGCCTGCTCGGCGCGCTCGCCGGCGCCACCCGCAGCGCAGGCATCATGCTGCTGCTGCCGGCGCTGATCCTCTACCTATATGGCCCCCGCGAGGATCGTCCGCCCGACTTCCCCAGCTTGAACTGGCCCCGCCCCGTTTATCGCATGCGCCGCGACTTGCTCTGGCTCGGCGCGCTGCCGGCGGGAGCCGGCCTATATATGTCGTATCTAGCACTTGCCGGCGGCGACGCGCTGATGCCGTTCCACGCCCAGGATGTGTGGAGCAGGCATTTCGCCGGCCCCTATCTCGCCGTCTGGGACGGTGCGCAAGCCGCATTCGACGGTCTGCGCCAGCTGCTTTCGCTGCAGCGCACCCATGTGTACTTCCCCCGCGCCCCCGGCAGCCCGTTCGTGGTCGCCAGCCACAACCTGATGCTGTTCGCTTTCCTGCTCGCCGCCATCCCCGCAATCGTCGGCGTGCTGCGCCGCCTGCCGTTCGCATACGGCGCGTACGTGCTCGCCGCCCTCGCCCTGCCGCTTTCCTACCCGGTCAGCGCTCAGCCGCTGATGTCGCTCCCGCGCTTCCTCGTCGTGCTGTTCCCGCTCAACATGTGCCTCGCCGCACGCTTAGCCGCCAATCCGCGTGCCCGTGCGCCCCTGTTCGCACTGTGCGCACTGATCAGCGCAGTGTTCGTCGGCGAGTTCGCCACCTGGCACTGGGTAGCGTAAGGCGCATATGTCCCACTCTGCACCGCCGCCGGGTGATCCCGTGCCAGCGCCCGCGTTCGACCCGCACCCGCCTCCAGGATCGGCGCCTGCGCTGCCGCTGCACCCGCCTAGCGCGAGCCGTGTGCCGGGCGACGACTGGCCGCCGTGGACCGCCCCCGCTGCGCTCGTCAGCGGGTTGGTGCTCGCCGCCTTCGGCAGCCTGCTCGTCGACATTCCCGCCGCGCTCCTCGGCGTCAACATCAACCCCCCGAACCTCCCGCCCGGACTGGAGATCGCCGACACCGTCGTGCAAGACATCGGGTTCGTCGCCGCTGCTGTGATCTTCGCCCAGATGGGCGGCCGCACGGTGCGCGTGTGGCAGTTCGGGCTGAGCCCCACCCGCCTGTGGCCGGCCGTGCGCCTGGTCGTGCTGCTGCTGCTCAGCTTCCTGGTGCTCTCCGTCGCATGGGGCGCGCTCGTCGACGTCAAGCCCGAGAAGATCCTCGACCAGCTCGGCGCCAATCGCAACGCGTTGCTGCTCGTGCTGAGCGCCGCGCTCACCACCGTCGTCGCGCCGATCAGCGAAGAGCTGTTGTTCCGCGGGTTCATCTTCTCCGCGCTGCGCAACCTCCGCGGCCCGCTGCCCGCCGCCGTGCTCACCGGCGTGCTGTTCGGCGCCATCCACTACGGCTCCGCCCCCGCGCTCGACCTGATCCCGCTCGCCGTGCTCGGGTTCGGCCTGTGCCTGCTCTACTGGCGCACGCGCTCGCTGTACCCGTGCATCGCCGCCCACTGCGTCAACAACTGCATCGCGTTCGGCGCGCTCATGCACTGGGGCTGGCAGATCCCCGTGCTGATGCTCGCCGCGCTCGGCACGATCGCGCTGCTCGCGCTGGTCGTGCAGGCCGCCGCCGCGCCGCCCGCCGCATCCGCCGTCACCCCCGACGCGTAGGATCGCGGCATATGCCATTGACTACGCCCCCACCCCCAGCGCCCACCCCGGCGCCCACCCCGGCCCCGCTCGTCGGTCACATGCAGCTGAAGCTCCAGCACGTGCACGGCCACCCGCGCTTCTCGCTGACCGGCGAGCGCGTAGTCGTGCGCGGCGTGATCCTCCCGTACGTCGCCGGCGAGAAGATCACCGTCAGCTTCTACCGCAACGGCGCCAAAGCCAGCGAGAAAACCGTCAGCGTGCTGCCCGTCGGCAACGGCGCCGGCCAGTTCCACGTCGGCTACGCGAGCCCCCGCACCGGCCTTGTGAGCGTGCGCGCAACGCACGACCCATCACCGCAACTGGGCGCGTTCGCAGCCAAATCCGCCAGCGTCAGGATCGTGCCCTCGATCATGAGCCAAGGCGCCAGCGGCCCCGCCGTGCGCCTGCTGCAGTCAGAGCTCAACGCGCTGAGCTACGCGGTGCCGCTGAACTCTCAGTTCGACGCCGCCACCGGCCGCGCCGTGGTCGCCTACCGCAAGCTGACCGGCCTGGCGCGTGTGCCCGACACCAACGCACGCATGTTCCACCTGCTCCAGCAAGGTGCCGGTCGCTTCCACGTGCGCTACCGCGCCGACGGCCGACACGTCGAAGCCGACCTCACCAGGCAGGTGCTCGCGGAGATCAACCCCGGCGGGAAAGTCCGCCGCATCTACACCATCAGCTCAGGTAAGCCCTCGACACCGACCGTGATCGGGCGCTTCCGGGTGTACTCCAAAACGCCCGGCACGAACGCCAAGGGCATGGTCGACTCCAACTACTTCATCCGCGGCTACGCCATCCACGGGTACGCCGAAGTGCCGAACTACGCCGCCAGCCATGGCTGCCTGCGCGTGCCGGTGCCGGATGCGCCGGCGATCTACTCGTGGGTGCAGCTCGGCTACCCCGTCGACGTGTACAACGAAAGCGGCGGCGGCAGTCACAAGGTCAGGCACAACGCCGGCCCGTGAGGGGTTTCGTGCGGCGCCGGCCGGCGGCAAATGTCGCCGGCTGTGCGCACCGCCTGTCGCCTGTCGGAGGCGAGGCGAGGCGAGCTACACCCTGACGCGTAGCCGCCGCGCGATGTACCCGAGCCCGAACCCGTACACGATCAGCGCGAGCAGCGTGTTCACGCTGTGAATCGCCCACTGGCTGTCGGAGCCTGAGGTGATGCCCGAGAACGGCGACGTGAACTGATCGGATGCGTCGTCGATCGCCTTGTGCACGCTGCTCTTGTGCACCGGCACCCCCGGCGTCGTCACCGTGCCGACGGGCTTCACCTGCTGCGCGATCGGCGCGCTGTTGTTCAGCTCGTTCTGCTGGTGGTTCGACGCGTCGTCGGTCTGGTTGACCGCGAAGATCACAAACGACGCGATCACGATCACGCAGATCGCCCAAGCGACGAGCCGCACGAGCTTCGACAGCTGTGTAGAGAAATCCGTGAACACGCAAGCTAGATTAGGGCCAGCGGTGGATGCCCTGGCCAAATCTACGACCTCCCGCGACAGCGCACGCGAGCTGCTGGTCGCCGAGCTGCGCGCCCACGCGCTCGTGATCGGCGACGTTACGCTCACCAGCGGAGCACGCGCCGCGTACTACGTCGACGCCAAGCGCGCTCTCCTGCGCCCCGCCGGCTTCGCCGCTCTGGGCGCCCTCGTGGCCGGGTATGCGACCGACTGGGCCGCCACCGCCGTTGGCGGCATGACGATGGGCGCCGACCCCGTCGCGTGCGCCGCGCTCGCCGGCGGCGCTCAAGCGAAAGCGTTCTTCGTGCGCAAAGACGCCAAACCCCACGGGCTGCAGCGCCGCATCGAAGGTCCGCCGCTCGCCCCCGAAGACCGCTGCCTGGTGGTTGAAGACGTCGTCACCACCGGCGGCTCGACGCTAGCCGCGATCGCTGCGCTACACGACGCCGGCCATGAGATCTGCGGTGTTGTCAGCGTGCTCGACCGCCTCGCCGGCGGCGCCCCCGCGATCGAGCGCGCCGCCGGCGCGCCGTACGTCGCGCTCACCACGATCGACGATGTCTACCCCGACCGCCCTGACCGCACGCCTGCCTGAGCGCGTGCTGCTCAAGCGCGATCACCGCGTAAGGTGCGTCGCTGTCAGTGGTCGGTCGGTCGGTAGCGCGTGACCTCCACCGCACCGCTCATCCGGCCGGCCCAACCCGACGACGTGCCGCTGTTGCTCGAGCTGTTCGCTGGGCTCGCAGAGTACGAACACCTGACGCACGAGCTGCGCACGACCGAGCAGCAGCTGGCCGATGCGCTGTTCGCGCCAAACCCCGCCGCGTCGGCGTTGATCGCCGAGCGCGACTCCGCTGCGCTCGGCTACGCGCTGTTCTTCCCCACTTTCTCGAGCTTCCTCGGCACCAGCGGCGTGTGGCTGGAAGACCTGTTCGTAGTCCCCGACCACCGTGGTCAGGGCGTCGGCAAAGCCTTGATCGCCGCCGTTGCCGCGCACGTGGTAGCGCGCGGCGGCGCACGCCTGGAATGGGCCGCGCTCGACTGGAACACACCCGCGCTCGGTTTCTACAAGCGCCTCGGCGCGCGCACCGCTGAGGAGTGGATCACCCACCGGCTCGACGGCTCCGCGCTGAGCGCTCTGGCCGGCGAGGACCGGCGGTAGCCTTTTCCGCACGCCCTTGTAGTCCAATGGATAAGACGACCGCCTCCTAAGCGGTAGATCCAGGTTCGACTCCTGGCGGGGGCATCGCGCGTGGAAGCCCTGGTTTGGGGAGCGTTTGTCCCGACGATTCGAGGCAATAAGGTCAGAGGCCTGGGCGCGCGAGGCCCGCGTATGTCCTTGTAGCCTCTTCGCGTGACCGCGATCCAAGAGTTGCCGGCTGGTCCTGATGTCGAGGAGTGCATTCCGTGCATAGTGATTGCCCACGGGGCGGCGAGCGCTTGAGCACCGTTGCCGAGACGGTTGATCCCGACGGACGCGCCGTCGTCCTAGACGAGGAGGGCTGGGAGCACATTCTTCACGAGCACGGAGAGTTGGCTCCCTACCGCGAGGAGATCATGGTGACCGTCAGCTCCCCGGACCATCGTCGTCTCGACTCTCGCCCTGGACGGGAGCGCTACTACAGCCGCGATCTTGGCCCTAGTCGCTGGCTGTTCGTGGTCGTACACTTCAACGAGACATCAGCGCGGATCGTGACCGCCTACGCCAACCGCAAAGATCCGCCGGGATTGAGTACGCAATGACAGTTACCATTGGCAGCCTGACCTTCGACCAGGCCTCCTACGACGACCGGGGGGATGTGCTCTATCTGCACCTCGGAGATCGTCAGCCGGCTGCTTTAAGCGAGGAGACGCCCGAGGGGCACGTACTTCGCTACAACGCTCAGGGTGAGGTCATCGGGCTGACGATCATCAACGCCAAGTGGCTGCTCGAACGCGATCAGGTCATCAACGTCACGGTCCCCGAGCATGTCGCCGTCAGCCCGGACACTCTTGCGGAGGCACTGGCCGCAGCCTGATCGAGACTCATCATGAGTAGGACAACACTCGATCTCCACGCCTCGGTTCTCAAGGGTTTTTGCTGGCCAAGCAGGCACATGGGCAAGCCCAGAGTCGACTTGAGCGACACTGACGCCGCTCATACAGCTGCCGCGAGGGGCAAGCGGCCGTAGGGATTGCTCGCGCGTCAGGCCTGAGGTATGTGCAAGAGCTGCGGCCCCTCGGTCTCCGGGTCGACACGGTTGACCGCGGGATTCGCCGGGTGTGCTGAGAGACGATCGCTGGGCAGCGCGCCGCACAGTTCGAGCGCTGCTTCGGCGTCAAGCGAATGATCGAGCCACGCCGCTCGTGCTTCGGGGTCCGCCAACACCACCGGCATGCGGTTGTGGATCGAACGGGCAATTGGGTTTGGCGCCGAGTCGGTCGTCAACAACGTAACGCTCTGCATCCACTCGCCGTCGATCTTTGCCGGCGTCCACAGTGCCGCGAACGCGAACGGCTCGCCCCCGTCTACCTGGAAGTGGAACGGCTGCTTCAGCTCCCCGCGCTTCTCCGGCTTGAGCCACTCGTACCATCCGTCCGCGATCTGCAGCGCCCGTCTTGTGCCCGTCCCGACGAGGCGTTTGAACATCCCGTTGGTCGCCACCGTCTCAGAGCGAGCGTTGATCGCCAGCGGCCCGCTCTTGACGTCCGTCGCCCACGATGGAACCAATCCCCAGCGCATCATCCGCGCTTCGGGCTCACCCTTTGGTGAGATAACCACCAGCACCTGCTCGGTTGGCGCCACGTTGTAACGCCCCGTGCCCGCATCGCTCAGGATCGGCACCCGCAGACGGTCGTTGAGCTCGTCTGGACGCCCGGTGTTCGTATACCGCCCACACACACTCTCGAGGATAGGTCAACTCCCCATCCCGTCCTAAACCGACTCGTCGTCCTCGCCCTCGTACAGCGACTCGCGCGCGAGCTCCTCGCCCTTGCCGCTGAACAGCTTGATCTCCAGCAGGTCGTGGCGGTAGTCATCGGGTGCGATCAGCGTGAATCGCTCCTCGAGCAGCTCACACTGATCGACTGCCAGCTCGGCCAGCTCCGCAGTCACGATGCGCCCGCCCGAGATCAGCGGTCGCCCCCACACGAGCGTCATCGCCGCCACTGCGCCCGCTTCACCGCGCCAGCCACCGATCACCTCGTCGCACAGATCAAGCCGCCAGTCCGGGTTCTGCTCGGCCGTCTCGCCGGTGAAATCCACGCGCGCTGAGAAATCGCTCGGCTCGCCGCCGTCGATCGCCGGCACGAACCGCACGTACCCGAACAGCTCGAACCCCGTCGAAGTGATCGTCGTGCCCGGCACATATGTACGCCCGTGCCACGTTCGATCCGGATACCACGCGATCTCCCCCGGCTCGCCGAGATCCTCCCCCTCGCCGTCGAGCGCTTTGCACGCGCTCAGGAACTCGTCCTGCAAGCGCTCGGCCCAGCGCCCGTACGGCAGCCCCTCCTGCGGCGGCTCGGCAGCGAAGCGGGGAACGAAGCGAACTTCAGGCGCCATCTCCGCCGGACCCTAGCGCGCGTAGCGGCAGCGCGTGGCGGCAGCGCGTGGCGGCAGCGCGCCGGCACTAGCGGAGCGGCAGGGCGCGGGCCGAGCGCGGCCGCAGGCCAGCGTCACGCTTCGAGCAGCAGCGTCACCGGCCCGTCGTTCACCAGCTCGACCTGCATGTGCGCCCCGAACACTCCGCGCTCTGCGTCGAGCCTGGCGCAGAACCGTTCGTACAACGCCTGCGCGTGCTCGGGCCGGGCAGCGTCCACAAAGCTCGGCCGGTTCCCGCGCTTGGTGTCTCCGTAGAGCGTGAACTGACTCACACACAGCACTTCGCGCTCACCCAGCGCCTCGTTCATGCGCCCCTCGGCGTCCTCGAACACGCGCAACGCTCGCACCTTGTCAGCCAGCCGGTCTGTCGTCGCATCGTCGTCCTCGTGTGCCACCCCCAGCAGCACCAACAGCCCTGCTCCGATCACCCCGACTTCGCTGCCATCCACGCGCACGCTCGCGCTGCTCACGCGTTGCACCAGCGCTCGCACGCGTGCGCCTACGCCTTGCGCAGCTGCGCCGCCGCCAGCTCGGGCGCCACGATGTTCAGGTTCACACCCGTCGACAGCTCGAGCCCCGCGAGATGCGTCAGCCGTGGCATCACGTCGATCCGCCAGCAGAAGTGCTCTGCCCCGCGCGGCGCCGTGCGCACCCACATGTTCAGCGGCGGGCTCGCCCCCAGGTGGCGTGCCAACCGCGTCAACCCGTCGTGCAGCAGCGCCGCCCCGGTCGGCCCGTCATCCTCGAATCGTGCCCGCGGCTTGCGCGGCGCCAGCATCAGCTGGAACGGCAAGCGCGACGCGTATGGCGCCATCAGCACCGCCTCGTCGTCGATCGCCACGATCCGCTCGCGCTTGCGCACCTCCTCGGCCACCAGCTCCTCGAGCAGGTTCTGCCCCATCGTGCGCGCCGCATGCGCCCCGAACCGCTCGCGCTCGCGCGCCACCTCCGCCGGCACGAAATCCAACGCGTACAGCTGCGCGTGCGTGTGCGGCAACGACGCCCCCGCTTCGCGCCGCTCGTTCACGATCAGCTGGACGTACGAGTGCTCGCTATGCGCGCGCATCCGCGCGCGCCACGTCTCCATCGCCGCCACTACCTGCTCCACCGGCAGCTCCGCGAGCGACAGCACCTGCTGCGGCCCGTTGACGATCACCTCGTGCGCCCCCGTCGCCGGCTGCGCCGTAAACAGCTCCTCGCGCGCTTCCGCCGGCAGATCCGCGCCCGTGGAGTCGACCCCCGGCGCCCCCAGCGCCGGAAACAAGTTCGGCACCACCCGCACCTGCCACCCCGGCGAGTTCGCCTCGCCGCCCCCCGGCCGCACCGCGTACAGCTCCGGCGGCGTCCGATCCTCGTGGCCCTCTGCGAACGGATCTTGCTCGCGGTCGATTGGCTCCGGCGGCGCCGCCCGCGGCTCGCCCCCCGGCCGCGTCGCGCGCTCCCCGGCGATGATCGTCTTGTGCCCGCTCAGCGGGTCGACTCTGATCTCAGGCATCGGGGCGTCGCTCACGTCTTGGGCGTCGCTCTATGTCCGGCATCGAGGCATCGCTCATCTCAGGCATCGCTCAGGCACCCAACGCGTACCGCTCGACATCCTGCGAGAGCTTGGCGAGACTTCGGTACGGGCCCTGGTGAATGTACTGGCGCCCGGCGCGATCGTAGAACACCGTCGCCGGCATGAACGACGTATCCGTCAGTTTCGTCCCCAAGCTCCCACTGTGGTCGTAGTAGCTCGGGTAGCTCACCGGAAACGCGCTTAGAAACGCCCTCGCTCCGCCGCGGTTGGGCTCGCCGGAGTCGATCCCGATGAACGCCACCTCGCGCCCCTGCTCCACCGCCGCGCGCTGAAACGCTCCGAACTCCGACCGGCACGGGCCGCACCACGACGCCCACTTGTTGATCACCACCGGCCGCCCGCGCAGCTCCGCCAAGCGCGCCCGCAGCGCCCGCTCGCCGCCCCCGAGCAGCTGGTTGGCCTGTGCGTGCAGCGCCGCCAGCACCGGCGGTGAGCCTGTCAGGCGCGCCTGCATCTGCGCGCGCGTCAACGGCGGTGTCCTCGCGGTCCTGTCCGTTCGCGCCGGCGATTGAGAGACGAGCTGGGCCACTCCGACACCCAGCAATGCGACGAGCATCAGCCCGCTCAGCGCGATCAAAAGCCGCTTTGAAGTCATCCACCGTAAGACTTGCAGATGGCGCGCACTTCAAACCCGCCCCCACGTGCTATATCCTCCGTGGAGTCAGAGCTGGGTGCTCTGAGCATCCGGCAGCATCGCTGGTTGAGCGCCCGTTTTTCCGAGTCCCGCAGAAATAGTTCTGTGGCGGCTCCGTCTCGAAGTCCAGAGCCTTTGATGGCCGAGTCCACGCCAGTGGCCCTCGCGGCCGCGTCCCTTCCAACTTCCGCGGAAATTTCCCGTGCGGAGAAGTTCGTGCGCGAAAGTTTCCTGCACGAAGGGGAAGAAGCCGCCGTCGCGCTTGCACCCGGCACGCCCCGCCGTCGCGCTCTCGACGCCGCGCTGATCGAGCTCGAGAGCAAAGCCAAGCACCCCTCGACCCCCTGGCGCCGCGAGTTCTCGCTGCTGCTCGGTCTCGAGCGCCTGCTCTCCGACGACGAGCCGCGCCTGAACGACGGCACCGTGCTCTCTGCGCACCAGGTCGACGCCCTCTCCGGCACACTCACCGCGCTGCTCGCCGAAGCCCAGCGCGTCGCTGAGAACGGCAACACCCGCCGCGCTGCCGGCGCCTCCCCCGAGCTGCTTGCCTCCGCCGCGATCCTTGGCGTCGACGAAGACCCGCCTGCCCGAGCTGGCCGCCCCGACGCGCCCACCGCAGCGGACGCCGCCGAGGACGAGGACGACGACGAGCCGGATGAGGAAACCGACGACGACGACGATGAGGACGACGACGACGAGCTTGGCCCGGTCCAGCGCGCCGCGCCCGATGAAGACGACGATGAGGACGACGACGACCTCGCCGACGAGCTCGAGGACGACGACGACGAGGAGGAGGAGCTCGAACAGGAGTCCGAGCCCGAATCCGACGAAGAGCCGCAGGATTGGGTCGATGACGACGACGAAGAAGAGTCGCTCGCCGACGAGCCCGAAGACCCCAACGCCGCCAAGCGCTTCTGGTTCGAGCACGCCACGGGCGCCGGCAAAACCGTCGCCGCGCTCGGCTTTGTCGAAGCGTCGCGCACCGGCGGCATCTTGATCCTCACCCACCGGCGCAACCTCGTCGACCAGTTCCACGGCGAGCTGCGCGACCGCGGCTACTCCGACCGCATCTGCCGCCCGCTGCTGCAAGGCCAGGACTCGGTCAAGGGGCCTGTCACCGTCGAGACCTACCAGTGGTTCGTGCGCAACGCCGGCAAGATCTCGAGCGCGTACACGATCGTCATCTGCGACGAAGCCCACACCGCGCTCGGCGAGAAAACCAGCGGCGCGATCCGCAAGTGGACCGGTCCGATCTTCATCGGCATGACCGCCACCGGCGCGCTGATCGCGCGCCACGTCACCGACCTCTTTCCGACGCAAACCTCGCGCTTCGATCTCGCCCAGGCCGCCCGCCGCGGCGTGATCGCCCCGCTGCGCTGCGTGCGCATCTCCCCCGGCGTCGGCGTGCGCACGATCGCCAACGTGCCGCTGCGCCGCGGCGAAGTCGACACCGAGTTCGACCAGGACGAGCTCGCGCAGCTGCTCGACCAGCAGCCGTTCAACATGGCCGCCGCGAGCCTCTACAAAACGCGCTTCAACGGCGTGCCCGGCGTCGTGTACGCCGCCGGCGTCAAGCACGCTTACAACCTCGCCGAAGCGTTCCGCGCGGAGAACCTGAAAGCCCAGGCCGTTTCCGGCGAAACTCCCAAGCGCGAGCTCGCCGAGATCCTCGCGCGCTACGAGCGCGGCGACATCGACGTGCTGATCAACGCCCAGCTGCTCGCCGAAGGCTGGAACAGCCCGCGCGCCACCGTGTGCGTACACCTCGCCCCGACAGCCTCCAAGCGCATCTACCAGCAGCGCGTCGGGCGCGTCACCCGTCGGCACCCCGGCAAGGAAGCCGGTCTCGTCGTCGACTTCGTCCACCCCGCCACCAAGCACGACGACCCCGTTGTCACGCTGCACTCGCTGCTCGACCGCGACGTGTACCGCGGCGGTGCGATCGTCGTCGGCCCCGTACGCCGCGGCCGCGGCCGGCGCATGCGCGTCGAACGCCGCGTGCTGCCCGTTTGCGCCGAGGAAGAACGCCGCTTCCAGGTGTTCGAGCGCGAGTTATGGCGGATCGCGGTTGAGAACCTCGACTACGGCGAGCAGCACGTGTGGGCCGCTCTCGCCGGCGCCCGTGTCGCACCGAGCGGCTGGCGCCGCGCCCGCGCGATGCTGCACTTCGACCGCACCGGAGAGCTCAAGAGCCGCTTCCTGATCACAGCTGTGCAGCGCAACACCAACTCGCAGCTGCGCTTGCGCGCGCTCACCGACATCGCCGCCGCCCGCGACGCCGACGCGTTCGACACTGCGATCGACATCGTCGGCAACTGGACGCGCGAAGAGCGCCGCGAAGCCGCCAAGATCATGCTGCGCGCGCTCGTCGAACGCCGCATCGGCCGCCGCGACCAAGCCAACGCCTGGATCTGGCGTCTCGCCGAGTACACCCGCGACGTACACGAGGAATACGCCGTGCAGCGCTGGCCGGAAACCAAGCGCCTGCTCGGCCTGCTCGTCAACTCCGCCGGCGGCGCCCACGCCCGCAACGCCCGCCGCCTGATCCACGCCGCGCGCAAGCAGGACCGCCGCCTCGCCGCCGCGCTGCTCGCCGCCGCCCTTGCCCACACTCCTGAAGCGGAGGAAGCGCTGCGCGGCGCGCGCACACGCATGGCCCGCAAGCCGCCCGCTCTCGCCCGCGAGCTGCTGCGCAACTTCCCCAAGCGCCGCGCGCGCAACGCGCGCCGCCGGCGCAAACCCACCAAGCCCGACATGCAGCGCAGATCGGCTCAGCCGACGAGCTCCGGTCAGCCCACGGGCGCAAGCCAGCCCACGGGCGCGAGCCAGCCCACGGGCGCCAACAACACCGACGCGCGCCCCGCGGGGCCGGGACAGCGGCACGGCCAGGGTTCGCCGGGCGGAAACACCAGCGCTGCGCAAACGAGCGCACCCGGTGGTGGCGGCGCTCAGGGTGGCGCTTCCCAGGGCAGCGCATCGCAGGGCGGCGTGTCTACGGACGCCGCTTCCCGGAGTGGCTCTCCGCAGGGCGGCGCCGAGGGCATTCAGGGCAACGGCGAGCGCAAGCCGCGCCGCAACAACCAGGGCTCGCGCAACGCTGGCGCGCGCAAGCAATCGAGGTATGGACGTGGCTCCGGCGGCGGCAACGGCGGCAACGACGGCAATGGTGGCAACAGCGGCAACGGCGGAAACGCCAGCTCGAAGCAGAACCCCTCGGACGCGGTGCTCACCGAAGCGCTGGGCACCAAGGCGCCGCGGGTCTCCAGCGGCTCCGGCTCGGCGATGTCAGCGGCAGACGACGACAAGCTGCAGCGCGGCGTCGAAGACGCGCTCGAGCACGCGCGCCGCGACTCCAACGGGAAGTAGCCCGGCCGCTCAGCCGGTCGACCCCGACCCCAGGTGAACCTCGCCGGCGTCGAGCGTCGTGCGCCCCCCGTCCGCGAGTCTCACCACCAGCCGCCCCATGCCGTCGATCCCCTCCGCCCGCCCGCTCCCCGCAGACCATGTGATCTCCTTGCCCAGCAGCGCATCCCGCTCCCGCCACGCCTGCAGCGTCGTCTCCGCCGGCTCGCCAAGTCGCTGCTCGAGCGCGCCTAGGAGTCGCTCGAGCACAGGCTCGACAGCGCTTGGCTGCTCACCCATGCTGGCCGCGCTCGCGTGCAGCTCCACCGGCAGCTCCTGCACTCGCACCGCCACGTTCAACCCGATCCCCAACACCGCCCAGCCCTGCTGCGGACGCCCCTCCACGAGAATCCCCGCGAGCTTGGCCAACGCCCGCTCGCCCGCTCGCTCGATCACGACGTCGTTCGGCCATTTGACGCTCGCTTGTTCGCCCGCCACGTCGCACACGGCCACAGCCGCGAGCAGCGGCAGCAGCGTTGGCTGTGCCGCCAGCGAGGAGCGTGACGGCGGCGATGTTGGTGCCGGCGGCGATGACGACGTCGTCGGCAACGACCAATCGGCCTCCGCCCAGCGCAGCACCAGCGACATCAGCAGCGCGCTCTCCGGCGGCGCCGACCAGCGCCGGCCCTGGCGCCCGCGCCCGTCGGTCTGCTCGCCGGCTGTGACCAGTGTCCCGTGTGGAGCACCGGCGATCGCCAGCTCCCGCGCGCGCCGGTTGGTCGAGTCGGTGCGCCGCAGATGCACCCGCGGGCGCCCGAGCGCTGCCGCGCCGCTCATGCCTCCTCGGCGCGGATCAGCAGCCTGTCGTCGCGCTCGACCCCGAGCGTTTCGGCGGCGGACCCACGGTTGATCGCGAGCGCCGTCATGCGCTGGGCGTCCTCGTAGAGCAGCAGCTCGCCGACACCCACGCCCGCGAACGTCGGCGCGTAGCGCGCCGGATACACGCGCCCGTCGATCTCCACTCGCAATGTGGCCCCCAGGCGTAGGCCGATCGCGCCGAGCTGCTCGTACGTCGCGTCGAGCGTCACGTTGCCGAAGTGATCGACGTACAGCGCATGTGTCGCAAGTCCGCCCTCGTGCGCGAACGCGCTCGGCAGCTCGACCGAGTTCAGCTCCTCCACCGGCAGCGGCTCGCCGACCGTGAACAGCTTCGCCCCCGCCGCGATCGCCGCCGCCACCGGCGCGAAGATGTCGCGGCCGTGGAAAGTTGCCGACACCGGCTCCAGCCGCTCGCACGAGCGCCCGATATCCACCGCTTCGACCGCCCCGCCGAAGCGCTCAGCCGCGAGCCCCAGCAGGCCGT
This sequence comes from Solirubrobacteraceae bacterium, assembly GCA_035474295.1. Taxonomy (GTDB): domain Bacteria; phylum Actinomycetota; class Thermoleophilia; order Solirubrobacterales; family Solirubrobacteraceae; genus Palsa-744. The sequence continues at coordinate 16,336 of DATINL010000023.1, read as the reverse complement.
TGTCCGGGCCCACCAGCACGCGGCCCTCCTCGGCCACCTCGATTGCCACCGCGCGCCGCGCGTGTGTCCCTATCGCCCCCACCTCCGGATCCACCACGCTCAGATGCACGCCCGGCGGCATGTACGTCAGCGCGTTGCGCAACACAAGCGCCCCGGCGCGCACGTCGTGCCGCGCGATCGTGTGCGTGATGTCGATCACCTGCGCTTGCGGGCAGCGCCGCGCGATCACCCCGTGACACACGCCCACGAACTCGTCACGCACGCCGTAATCGGACAGGAACGTGATCACCGGTGCGCTCATTCTCAGGCCGCGGTCCCGCTTGCTCCTGCGCCAGTGCCATCGCCCCGGAGCCCGCCGTTGCGCCCTGCGGCATCCGCGAGCAGTGCCTGCACGACCCCCTCGACGTCGTGGCTCGCGGCTTCGACGTGCGGCTCGATGCCGTGCTCGCGCAGCGTCTCGCTCGTCACTGGCCCGATCGACACGACCCGCACACCGGCTGGCAGTACGCCCGCCGCGTCTGTGCCCTCGTGCCCGATCGCGTCGAGGAAGAAGCGCACGGTCGACGACGACGTGAACGTCACGTAATCGGCTGCCAACGCGTCTGCCTGCCCCTGCGCTGACAGTCGCTCGGCGACCGTCTCATACAGCGCGAGCACATCGACCTCCGCCCCGCGCTCGCGCAGCGCCTCCGCCAGCGCCGCCCGCGCGTCACGCGCCTGTGCGATCAACGCTCGCTTCACCGGCACGTCAGCCAGCGCCTCGATCAACCCCTCCGCCACGAACTTCGCAGGCACGACATCCGCGGTGATCCCGCGCGCCGCCAGTGCGCGCTCGGTGCCCGGCCCGATCGCCGCCACCCGTGCGCCGCCCAGCGCGCGCGCATCGCGCGCTCCCTCCCTCGCATTCGCCAAGCGCTCGAACAGCGCCTCGACGCCGTTCGGCGACGTCACGCAAACGAGGTCGTACCGCGACAGCTCCGGCGCCTCGCCCGGCAGCGCCCGCACGCTGATCACCGGCGCCTGCACCACCTCCGCGCCCAGCTCGCGCAGCTGCCGCGCCAAACCGCTCGCCTGCGCCCGCGCTCGCGTCACCGCCACCGTCACCCCCTGCAGCGGGCTCGCCGGACGCCACTCCAGCTGCTCGGCGAGCCCCGCCACCGACCCCACCACGGTGATCGACGGCGCTCGGATCTCAGCCTCCGCCGCGCGCTCCGCGATCGTCTCGAGCGTCGCCACCACCGTCCGCTGGCCGGGTAGCGTCCCGCGCTCGACCACCGCCGCCGGCTCGCTCGGCGATCGCCCCGACGCGATCAGCGACGCCGCGATGTGCGCCAGCTGGCGCACCCCCATGTAGAACACCAGCGTCCCCGGAAACACCGCGAGCGCCTGCCAGTTGACCGGCTCCGCCTCGCCGGGCGCCTGTCCGGGCGCCGCGCCCGTCGCCTGTCCGGGCGCCTCGCCGCGCGCCTCGCCGTCGCCTTTGTCAGCGCGCGCGTGGCCCGTCACCAGCGCCACCGCGCTCGAGTGGTCGCGGTGCGTCACCGGGATCCCCGCGTACGCCGTCGCGGCGATGCCCGCAGTGATCCCCGGCACGATCTCGTACGCGATCCCGGCCGCGCGCAACGTTTGCGCCTCCTCGCCGCCGCGCCCGAACACGAACGGATCGCCCCCCTTCAGGCGCACCACGCTGCGCCCGGCCTGCGCGCGCGCCACCATCAGCGCCTCGGTCTCCTGCTGGGGCACCGCCGCGCCGCCGCCCTCCTTGCCGACGTACAGCAGCTCCGCATCCGCGCGCGCCCCCGCGAGCGCTTCGGCCGGGATCAAGCGATCGTGCAGGATCACATCCGCGCTCGCGATCAGCTCCAGCGCGCGCGCCGTCAGCAGCCCGGGGTCTCCCGGCCCGGCGCCGACGAGATACACGCGCCCGAGCTGCTCGCCGCGCTCGAACTTCTCGCCGCCCCCGAGCTGCTCGCCGCCCCCGAGCTGCTCGCCGCGCTCGGGCTGCTCGCCGCGCTCGGGCTGCTCGCCGCGCTCGCGCGGAGTCTCAGCCACGTTCAACCGCTCCTCGGCTCGGCTCGACCGCCAGCTCCTCGGCTCGGCTCAACAGCTCGCGCGCTCCGGCTGCCTCCATGCGCGCCGCCACCGCGCGACCAAGCGCCTCCGGATCCGCCGCGCCGCCGAGCAGCTCGTCGGCGATCCACTCCGACCCGTCTGGCAGCCCGACCCACGCGCGCAGCAGCAGACACCCGCACCCCGCATCCACGGCGTACGCCCCCAGCGGCGTGTGGCAACTCGCCTCCAGCTGCTGCGCTAGCGTGCGCTCGGCGCGCAAACACGCAAACGCGTTCGCGTCGGTGATCGCCTGCGCTGCCGCCCGCGCCGCGTCGTCATCCGCGCGGCCCTCGAGCGCGAGCACGCCCTGGCCGGGGGCGGGCACGAAGCGCGTGGGGTCGAGGATCGCCCCGACCTCGGGTTCGCGCCCGAGCCGCTGCAGCCCGGCGCGCGCCAGCACGATCGCGTGGAGCCCGTCTTTGCGCTCGCCCTGGGTGGGGCGCTCCGCCTGGCCGTCGTCCAAGCGGCGCAGACGCGTGTCGACGTTGCCGGCGAGCGCCACGACCTCTAGATCCGGGCGCGCAGCGCGCAGCTGGGCGGCGCGGCGCAGGCTGCTGGTGCCGACGCGGGCGTGGGCCGGCAGCGCGTCGAGGCTCACAGCGCCGCACAGCACATCTTCATATGCGGCGCGCGCCGGGGCGCCCAACAGCTCCAGCCCGCTGGAGAGCTCGCCGGGGACGTCTTTGGCGGAGTGTACGGCCAGGTCGATGTCGCCGGCGAGCAGCGCATCCTCGAGCTCCTGCACCCAGCGCGACTTGTCGGACGCTGTGGCTTGCCTGCTCGTGGCCGAGTCAGGTCCGGTGGCGGCCGGGGGAGCGTCGCTCGCCGCGCTGGCGCGGTCGCCGCTGGTGGTGAGCGGGACGAGCTCGGCGCCGCCGAGCAGCTCGCTGACCAGCTGGGCTTGCGCGAGCGCGAGCGCGCTACCGCGGGTGCCGATTCGCATCAGATTCGCATCAGCGGAGTCGCAGCTCGCATCAGGGGAGCCGCATCAGCGCCGGTGGCGGCGCAGCGTGCGAACCTCGGCGAGTTCCTGCTCGGCTGGCTGCTGGGCCGGCGGGTCGTCGCGCAGGCCGAACAGCTCGCGCGCCAGCTCGAGGCTGGCGTGGCTGTGGGCGTCGCTGAGGCTGCGCAGGCGGATCGTGGGTTCGTGCAGCAGGCGGTTCATGACGGCACGCGCGATCGCTTCGACGCGGGCGATGTCGCGCGGCGAGGCGGATTCCCAGCGGCTGGAGTTCTCGGCGAGCACCTGCTCGACCATCGTGTTGCCGTGCTCGCGCAGGGCGGCGACGGTGGGGAGCGTGTCGAGCTGGCCGAGCCAGCGCGCGAAGCGGCGGATCTCTTCTTCGACGATGGCTTCGGCCTGCGGGGCTTGGTCGGCGCGGGTGTTGAGGTTGCGCGCGACGACTTCCTGCAGGTCGTCGATGTCGTACAGGGTGACGCCTTCGATGTCGCCGCAGCGCGCGTCGATGTCGCGCGGCACGGCGATGTCGATCAGCAGCAGCGGGCGGCCGGTGCGCTCGCGCATCACCAGCTCGAGCTCCTCGTGGCCGACGATCGGGTGCGGCGAGGAGGTGGAGGAGACGACGATGTCGGCGCGCAGCAGCTGGTCGGGCAGGCCGTCGAGCCCGACGACCGAGCCGCCGAAGCGCTGGGCGAGGCTGAGGGCGCGGTCGGCGTGGCGGTTGGCGACGAAGATCGTGCCGGCGCCCTGCTCGGCGAGCGCGCGCGCGGTGAGTTCGCTGGTTTCGCCGGCGCCGAGGATCACGACGTGGCGTTCTTGCAGCGCGCCGATCACGCCGGAGGCGAGGTCGACGGCGACCGAGGGCACGCTGACGCGGCTGGAGCCGATAGCGGTTTCCGAGCGCACGCGCTTGCCGGTGGTGAGGGCGGCGCTGAACAAGCGGTTGGTGAGGGCGCCGGTGCAGCCGACTTTCAACGCGGCTTCATACGCGCGCTTGACCTGGCCCTGGATCTCGGCTTCGCCGACGATCATCGACTCCAGGCCGGCGGTGACGCGGTAGAGCTGGCGCGCGGCGTCGCAGTTGCGCGGCGAGTAGATCACTTCGGCGAGCTCGGTCGGGCGGATGTCGGCGCGCCGCGCGAGCAGGCTCAGCACGTCGGATTCGGCGCGCACGGGGTCGCCGACGACGAGGTAGATCTCCGTGCGGTTGCAGGTGGAGATCACGACGGCTTCGCGCACTTCGACGCTTTCGGTGGCTTGCTGAGCAAACTCGCAGGCTTGCGTTTCGGTGAACGCCAGGCGCTCGCGTAACGCGACGGGAGCGGTTTTGTGCGAGATGCCGAGTGCGAGCAGCTCGCTCATACGGGCGAGGACTCCGGGCGGCCGACGTCGAGCTCATCCGGGGTCTGCTGGCTCTGACGCCCGGGCTGTGCGTCCCCGGGGTCGCTCGGCTGCTCGGTGAGGCTCAGCAGCTCGCCGAGCTCGCGCTCGACCCGGCTCAGGCGGGCGGCCATGATCGCGACGTAGACCAGCACGAGTGTGAACACGACGACGTAGGCGGCGGCGACATACTTGCCGGCTTCGTGTAGCGGGAGCGCTGGCATTTAGACCTTGGTCCTTCCCAGTACTGGAGAGGGCTGGATCCGCGGGGCGGCGGAGCGGCCGCGCGAGGCGTAGACGCTGGAGTGCTCACCGGCGAGGCGGCGGCGCAGGGTGCTGAGCTGGGCGCGGGTGTGCTTGGCGGTGATCTCGTATTTGCACAACGTGGCGAACAGCAGGGCGATCGCGAGCAGGGCGAGCAGGAAGGTGAGGGCCATCTTCGGGGGCAGGCTGGAGGTGTCGCCGAGCACGCGCGGGTGGACATAGCCGGTGGAGAGACGCACGGCGATGAAGTTCAGCGGGACGAACACGCCGGCGGTGATGGCGAACACGGAGGCGTAGCGGGCTTGGCGCTCGGGGTCTTCGATCGAGAAGCGCAGTGGCTGGTAGATCGCGTAGAGCAGGAAGATGATCAGGAAGGAGACGAGCGTAGGTTCGTCCCAGACCCACCAGTGGCCCCACGAGGCTTTGGCCCAGATCGAGCCGGTGATCAGCACGGCGACGCCGAAGATCAGGCTCATGTGGATGGCGACGTAGGAGCGCATGTCCCAGCGCGAGTCGCGCGTGCGCAGGTGCTGGATGGCGAACAAGCCGCCGAGGATGAACCCGCCGAGCGCGACGATGGCCATCGGGACGTGTACGTAGAAGATCTTCTGCAGGAAACCCTGATCGGCTTCGATCGGGGCGTAGAAGAAGATCAGCGCGAGCGTGACGCAGAGTGTCACGACGGTGGCGAAAGAGAGGGCGCGAAGCCCTCGCCCGTACATGGGGTTCAGTCCTCCAGGAGGAAGTCGAAGACAGCGTAGGCGAGTAGGCCGAACACCAGATCATAGAGGCCGAGGGTGAACAACCAGCGCGCCGCGGGGCTGCCGGGGTGGGTTGATGCGAACAAGGGCGCGCTCGCGCGCGCCGCGCCGATCACGATCGGCACGAGCAGGGGCAGCGCGAGCAGCGGCCCGAGCAGGTCGCGTGCGCGGGTGCGAACGGCCATGGCGGCGACGAGCGTGCCGATCAGGGCGATGCCGATGTCGGCGAGCGCGAGCACGGCGAGCAGGCTCGGGAGCGCCTGGCCGAGCGAGGGGCCGAGCAGCAGCAGTCCGAAGGCGGGCACGGCGACGAGTTCGAACACGAGCAGGTAGGAGAGCAGCGCGAGGGCTTTGGCGACGAGCAGCGCGCTGCGGTCGACGGGGGCGAGCAGGAACGCGTCGAAGCCGCCCTGGTCCTGGTCGGCGACGAACAGCCGGTTGATGCCAAGGATGGCGGCGAACAGCAGCGTGACCCACAGGATGCCGGCGGCTTCGTCGCCGGCGACGGTGTTCTGGCGCAGGGCGAAGTGGAACACGACGAACGTGGTGACGGCGAACAGCGACATGCCGGGGACGGATTCGAGCGTGCGCAGCTCGACGAGCAGCTCCTTGCGCAGCAGGGCGGAGACGGTGGCGGCCAGCCCGGGCGGGCGCGCTCGCGCGCCGGCCGCCGCGTCAGCAGGGGCGCCGGTGAGGCCGGGGGGCGCCGTGGCCGGCCTGCCGGCGGCGGCTTGATCAACGGGTGCAGTGCCGGCTGCGCGCTCCGGAGGGGCGCCGGGGGCGGCGGTGCTCACCGGTACAGCTCCGTGATCTCTGCGTGGTCAATCGCGTCGGGGGGGCTGAGCAGCGCGGTGCGGCCGGCGCGCAGGCCGAGGATCAGGTCGGCTTCGGCGATGCCGCGGCCGGGGTCGTGGCTGACGATCACGCGGGTGCGCCCGGAGGCGGGGCCGATCAGCGGGGCGACTTGCTCGACGGCGGCGGGGTCGAGGTTGGCGTAGGGCTCGTCGAGCAGCAGCAGGGCGGGGTTGTGCAGCACGGCGCGGCAGATGGCGGCGCGCTGGAGCATGCCGCGCGAGAGCGTGCGCAGCGGCTCGTCAGCGCGTGCGGTGAGCCCGACGGTGTCCAGCAACTGGGCGATCCGGCTGGGGGGGACGCCGTGCAGGCGCGCGTGGAAGCGCAGGTTCTCGCGGGCGGTGAGCTCGCGGTAGAGCAGCGGGTCGTGGCCGAGCAGGCCGATGCGCGAGCGCACTTCCCAGGCGCTGTCGGGCAGCGGGTGGCCGAGCACGCGCAGGCGGCCGGCGTGGGGGCGCAGCAGCGTGGCGAGCACGCGCAGCAGCGTGGTTTTGCCGGCGCCGTTGGGGCCGAACACGACGAGCGTGTGGCCGGCGGGCAGCGTCAGCGAGAGGTTGCCGAGGGCTTCGCGCTCACCGTAGTGGCGAGTGACGCCCGCGAGCTCGAGCGCGGACACGAGGCTCAGGCGTGGGCGGCTGCGGCTGCGGGGGCGTGGGCGGCTTGCGCGGCGGCGATCAGGTCGCGTACAGCAGCCTCACCGTCACTGGTGCTCCCGCCGCCGCTCGTCGCTTCGCTGCCACCGCTCGGTGCGCCGCTGTCGCGCAGCAGCGCGACCGGGTCCGGGTTGCCGTTGACGATCGACTCGAAGAAGGCCTTGCGGTCTTGGTAGGTGGGGAGTGTGGCTTTGGCCCAGCCGCGGACTTCGTTCAGGAGCACGGCCAGACGCGCGTAGGGCTCGCCGAACTGGGTTTCGATCTCACGCTTGATGCGTTTGGCGAGGGCGGGGGAGGCGCCGGCGGTGGAGATGGCGATCGCGAGCGGGCCGGTGCGGACGATGGCGGGGAGAATGAAGTTGCAGAGCGGCGGGACGTCGACGACGTTGGCGAGCATGGCGCGGCGCTCGGCGTCCTCGTAGACGGCGATGTTGACGTCGGTGGCGTTGGTGGCAGCGATCACCATGAACACGCTTTCCAGGTCCTGCGGGCCCGCATACGCGCGCTGTTCCCAGCGGATCGAGCCTTCGCGGGCGTATTCGGCGAGTGCGGGGTGGACTTCGGGGGCGATCACGGTGACGGAGCCGTTACAGGCGAGCAGGCCGTCGACTTTCTCCAGGCCGATCGCGCCGCCGCCGACGACGAGGCAGCGGCGGCCGGTGAGTTTCAGGCAGGCGATGTAGAAGGGAGTGTCGAGCATCCCTTGTACACAGGATTGGTCGCAGATCCCTTTGCGGAGCTGGCAGACGCATTCCTTGCCTGCATAAGCCTGGGCGGGCATTGATAACAGGGTAGCTAGGAGGGGGTTGGGCCGGCTGGTGGCACTGTCGCGCACGGTTCGGCGGACGCGGGCGGATTGAGGACGGCGCTTTGCGTGCGTGGGCTGTGGCGAACCTGGGTTAGCGCGGGAGGCCGCGGCCGAGCAGGGCGCGGGCGCCGACGCGGGCGACTGCGAGCGCGCCGTGGCGCCAGGCGTGCTGGCGGTCGGAGTCGCGCGTGGAGCGCAGCTGGGCGACGGCGTGGGCGGCGCGGGCGAGCGTGGGGTCGTAGGGGGACCACCACAGGCCGCGCGTGGAGGGCGGGTCCCAGGCGATCAGCTTCTCCTGGGCGCAGGCGCGCAGGCCGGCGCTGCCGAGCATCCGCCCGAGTCCGCCGCCGGCGGAGGCGCCCCACGGGCCGCGGGCGATCATCGGGGTGGGGAGGTGGTCGTTGATCCAGACCATGCCGGCGTGCAGCTCGCGGGCGACGCGCATGGCGTGGTGGTGGTCGGCGGTCCAGACCGAGGCGCCGAGGCCGTAGTCGCAGTCGTTGGCGAGGGTGATGGCGGCGGAGGTTGAGTCGACGGTCATGACTGCGAGCACGGGGGCGTTGACGGGTTCGCGCATCAGGCGCATGTGGTGGGTGACGCCGGTGATGACGGCGGGGGCGTAGAAGGCGCCGGCGCAGCCGTCGGGGTTGACGGGGCCGCCGCAGAGCAGGCGGGCGCCGTCGGCGACGGCTTCGTCGATGAGGGCTTGTGCGTGCTCGACTCGTCGTTGCGATGCGAGCGGGCCGACTTGGGTGCGTGCGTGGCGCGGGTCGCCGACGCTGAGTGTCGAGGCGCGGCGCACGAGCTGGTCGATGAAGCGGGCGGAGAGCTCGCGGTTGACGTAGATCCGCTCGATGGAGCCGCGGGCTTGGCCGGCGCCGGCGCAGCCGGCCCACAGCGCGCCGCGGACGGCTTGTGCGACGGGGGCGTCGGAGAGCACGAGCATCGCGTCTTTGCCGCCGAGCTCGACTGTGACTTCTTTCTCGCGGGAGACGCATTCGCGCGCCACCTGGCGGCCGATCGCGGGGGAGCCGGTGAACAGGACTTTGGCGACGGGGGCGCGGGCGAGGGCGACGCCGACTTGGGCGCCGCCGTGTACGAGCTGCACGAGTCCTTCGGGGAGGCCGGCGCGCGCGAGTACGCGCGCGATGCGTTCGCCGGCGAGGCATGCGCGCCGGGCGGGTTTGAATACGACGCCGTTGCCGGCGAGCAGCGCGCCGGCGATTTGGCCGAGCGGTTGTGCGAACGGGGCGCTGCCGGCGCCGATCACGCCGACGACGCCGAACGGCTCGTAGGCGATGCGGGCGCGTTTGACGATCGACATCGAGCGGTGGATGCCGACGCGGCGCGCGCCGAGCGTGGTGCCGCCGGAGTCGGCGATCCAGATCAGCGCGTCGATCGCGGGGAGCAGCTCGAGCGTGGCGATCTCCGCACGCGGGCGGCCTTGCTCGCGGCTGAGCAGCTCCAGCAGCTCGTCGAACTCGTCGATGATCGCTTGCGCCATGCGGCGCATGTAGCGCGCGCGGTCTTCGACGCGCAGCAGCGCCCACAGCGGCTGCACTTTGGCGACGGCGACGGCGATCTCATCGACACGCTCAGGTGACGTGGTGGGCACGCTGCCAAGGGTTTCCCCGGTGGCGGGGTTGCGCGCGACGAGGGTCTCAGGTGATGCGGAGGTCTTGCTGGACATCACGCTCATGCGAGAGCAATTATCGCGTGCGTGCCCGCGTGAGTGTCAATCGTGGGTTTCGGGCCGCGGTCAATCGGGGTTTCGGGCGCGCGGCGAGGCGGGCGAGGCGAGGCGAGGAGCGGCGAGGAGCGGTGCGGCGAGGCGATGAGCGGCGAGGAGCGGTGCGGCGAGGCGATGAGCGGCGGGCGAGGCGAGGAGCGGCGAGGCGGGCGAGGCGCGGGGATGAGCGGTGCGGCGAGGCGAGGAGCGGCGAGGCGGGCGCGGTGGGCGCGGTGGGCGAGGCGAGGCGATTGCGGGGGCTGCACGGCTGCTCAGCGACCGCGTGCTTTGCGTACCCGCGCGAGCTCCTGCGCGAGCGCGGATTCGGCTTCGTCGGGGGCGTAGAAGCGCGCGCCGACGACGCTCTCGGGCAGCAGCTCCTGCTCGGAGAGGTGGCCCGGGCGGTCGTGCGGGTAGTCGTAGCCGCCGACGTCCTGGCCCGGGCGGGGACCGGAGCGCAGCCATGCGGGAACGGGCGCGGAGCCGTGTTCGCGCACGTGCTGGGAGGCTGCGCCAAGCGCGCGCCCGGCGGCATTGGATTTCGGGGCGAGCGCGAGGTAGATGGCGGCTTGGGCGAGCGCGTAGCGCGCTTCCGGCAGTCCGACGTGCTCGACCGCGTGCGCGGCGGCGACCGCGAGCGGCAGCGCGCCTGGGTCGGCGTTGCCGATGTCCTCTGACGCGAGGATCACCATGCGGCGGGCGATGAAGCGCGCGTCTTCTCCGCCCTCGAGCATCACAGCGAGGTAGTACAGCGACGCGTCGGGGTCAGACCCGCGGGTGGCTTTGATCCAGGCTGAGATGTAGTCGTAGTGGCGGTCGCCGCCCTGGTCGTAGAGGATCGCGCGGCGCTGCAGGGCGTCCTCGACGCGCGCGAGCGTGACGCGCGCCTCACCGAGCTCGCCGGCTGTCTCGATCGCGAGCTCCAGCGCGTTCAGAGCGGTGCGCGCATCGCCGCCGGAGCGAACGGCAAGGAAGCTGATCGCATCGTCGTCGACGGGCGTCGCGTCGTCGTCAACCGGCGCGGAGGTAGATGCTTGATTTTTGGTGTGTCTTCCTTCTTCCTGTTTGTCTTCCTTCTGTATTTTCTCGATTTCGGAGGTTCCACCACGTGCCCCTCGCCCGCGTGCCTCCCCCCCGCGCGCCGCTTCACTGCGCGCCTCTCCCGCTTGCGCGGCGCCCACAGCCGTGTCGTCAGCTTGCGCGTCGCTCGCTTGTGCGTCGTCAGCTTGCGCGTCGCTCGCTTGTGCGTCGCCAGCTTGCGCGTCGCTCGCTTGCGCGGCGCCCACAGCCGTGAGACCAGCCGCGCGGCGCAGCACCGTCTCGACTTCCTCGGCGCTGAGCGCTTGCAGCGCGTACACGCGCATGCGTGAGAGCAGCGCGCCGTTGACTTCGAACGCGGGGTTCTCGGTGGTGGCGCCGATCAGCGTCACCACGCCTTCCTCGACCGCCGGCAGCAGCGCATCCTGCTGGGCTTTGTTGAAGCGGTGGATCTCATCGAGGAAGAAGACGGTGTGGCGGCCGTTGGCACGGCGGCGCTGCACGGCGCGCTCGATCACCGCGCGTACCTCTGCGCGCCCGGCTTGCACCGCGCTCAGCTCCTCGAACACCGCCTGGGAGTGCTCGGCGACCATCCGCGCGAGCGTTGTCTTGCCGGTGCCCGGCGGCCCGTAGAGGATCATCGAGTGGGGCTTGCCCTGCTCGATCGCCGTGCGCAGACCTGATTTCTCGCCGAGCAGGTGCGATTGGCCGACGAAGTGCTGCAGGGTGCGCGGGCGCAGGCGCGCTGCCAACGGCCGTGACTCCTGATCCGGCTGTTGCTCCTGATCCCGCGGTTGCCGCGCTTGTGCCGGGTCGCGCCCAGCGTCCGCGTCCGGGTCCGCGTCCGCGTCCGCGTCGAAAAGGGTGTCCACCATCGTGAGTATCGCTCTTGCTCAGGCGTGGATCGCGCCGAGAATGGGTAAAAGTTCCTTGGGCCGTCGGGGAGGTCGCCGCCAAGAGGGTGTCGAACTTGTAGTTCCGGTGTCCAGCGTTGCGGAAACTCGCATTCTAAAGCCGCACTTACCCATGGGATCGACGAGATGAATGCCGGCGCGGCCGAGATCTTTCCCGGCACTGGTGGGCCGCTCGATCTCATCAACGCCGGACGTGAGATCGCCGCGCGCTCGCCGCTGCAGCTGTTCTGGCGGCGTTTTCGTCACGACCGCGTGGCGATGGTGTCGCTCGGGTTCATCATCCTGCTGCTCGTGGTGGCGCTCGCGGCGCCGCTGCTCGTGAAGCTGCTCGGGCTGCCCGGGCCGACAGTGCAGAACCCCGGTCTCACCGACCAGTTCGGCAGCCCGCTCGGGCCGACCAGCGGGCACCCGTTCGGTGTCGACCAGCTCGGCCAGGATGTGATGGCGCGGGTTATCTACGGCACGCGCGTGTCGCTCGAGGTGGGCATCATCGGCACCGCGATTGCGACCGCGATCGGCGTGGTGGTGGGGCTGCTGGCGGGGTTCTACCGCGGCTGGACCGACATGCTGCTGTCGCGGGTGATCGACGTAGTGCTGTGCTTCCCGGTGCTGCTGCTCGGGCTCGGGCTCGGGGCGGCGTGTTCGCTGAACGGCTGCGTCGGCGGCCTCGTGCAGCCGGGGCTCGGCGTTGTGATTGCGATCGTGGCGATCGTCAACTGGACGTACGTCGCGCGGATCGTGCGCGGACTCGTGCTGTCGCTGCGCGAGAAGGAGTTCGTGGATGCGTCGCGCTCGCTCGGCGCATCCAACACGCGCATCATGTTCCGCGAGATCTTGCCGAACCTGGCGGCGCCGATCATCGTTTACTCGAGCCTGCTGATCCCGCAGAACATCCTGCTCGAAGCGGCGCTGTCGTACCTCGGCGTCGGCATCCGCCCGCCGACCGCGAGCTGGGGTCAGATGATCGCCGATGCAACTCCCGTGTTCAACACCGCCTGGTGGTACATGACGTTCCCCGGTCTGGCGCTGTTGCTTACCGTGCTCGCTTTCAACCTGGTCGGAGATGGGTTGCAGGACGCACTGAATCCAAAGGCCGATCGGTGAAACGCCGGCGTCCGAATATTCCCGAAAGGGAGGAGAAACCATGCACATAGGAATGAGGAGGAGCGCTGCCGCGGTGTTGATGGGCCTGCTGGCCCTTGTGTTCGCGGCGTGTGGGTCGAGTAACAGCAGCAGCACCACCAGCAGCGGCGCGAGCGTTGCTGGGCAGACGCCTGCGGGTCAGTCGCTGACCGGCGGCGTGCGCGGCGGCACCCTGAACGTGTCCGATTCGGAGGACTTCGAGCACATCGATCCCGCTCAGGCGTATTTCGCGATCGACTACACCGCGATCTATGCGACGCAGCGACCGCTGTTCTCCTACAAGCCCAACCAGGCTGACACGCTCTCCCCAGACCTGGCTACCGGCCCGGCGCAGATCTCCGCGGATGACAAGACGGTGACCGTGCATATCCATCCCGGCGTGCATTACAGCCCGCCTGTCAACCGTGAGGTGACCTCCGCCGACGTGGCTTATGCGATCGAGCGCGGCGCCAACCCGGGCGTGGGCAATGCTTATTTCTCCGCTTACTTCGCGGTGATCGCCGGCGCCGACAAGGCCACTGGCGGGCCGATCTCGGGCATCTCCACGCCCGACAAGTACACGATCGTGTTCCATTTGACCAAGCCGCAGGCGAGCTTCTTCGCAGAGGCGCTGTCGCTGCCGCTGACGGCGCCCGTGCCGCCCGAGTTCGTGAAGAAGTACGACGCGAAGAAGCCGACTCAGTACGGCAACTACCAGGTGGCGACGGGCCCGTACATGTTCAAGGCGAACGCGCAGGGCAAGGTGATCGGGATCGGCTACGACCCCGGCAAGTCCGCGACGCTCGTGCGCAACCCGAACTGGGATCCGAAGACCGACTTCCGGCCCGCGTACCTCGATCAGATCAAGGTGAGCATCGGCGGCGCCAGCACGGTGATCGGCCGGCAGGTGCTGACTGGGTCGCACATGGTGCAGAACGACACGCCCGACCAGTCGATCGTGAAGCTGGCGTTCCAGCAGTACCCCAAGCAGATCACGTTCACCCCGGGCGCCGGCGATCACTACGTCGGGCTCAACAACAAGCAGGGTCCGTTCTCGGATGTGAACGTGCGGCGCGCACTCTGGGCGGCGCTCGATCGCGCCGCGATGGTGAAGCTCAACGGCGGCAGGATCGTCGGCGATCCCGGCACGCATTTCCTGTTCCCGGGTGTGCAGGGATACGACGAGGCTGGCGGTCTGGCGGGTCCGCAGACCGACTTCAACAAGAACACGGCCGGTGACCTGACGGTTGCAGCCAAGTACATGAAGGCGGCGGGCTACCCGAGCGGCAAGTACACAGGCACGCACCAGGTGACCGTGGTCGGCGCGTCCAACCCGCCGGCTGACAAGACCGCGCAGGTGGTCAACCAGGCGCTGCTCGACCTGGGCTTCAAGACGCGTTTCAACCTCGTCGACCAGTCGGCGATGTACGCGAAGTACTGCGGCGTGCCGTCCCAGGAGATCGATGTCTGTCCGAACGTCGGCTGGGTGCGCGACTTTGCGGATCCGCAGACGGTGGTGAGTCCGACGTTCGCCGGCAAGAGCATCACGCCGACGAACAACGCCAACTTCGGTCAGACCAACGATCCGCAGATCAACAAGGCGATCGACGCTGCCGAGCTGACCAACGGCCAGGCGCGCGTGGATGCGTGGGCGGCGGTCGACAAGCAGCTCGTCGACCAGGCTGTGGCCGTGCCGTGGATCTTCAATCGCCAGCCGGCGATCGAGTCCAAGGACGTTGCGGGTGTCAGCCAGGTGTGGAACACCGGCGAGTGGGATTACAGCTTCACGTCGCTGAAGTAGAGAAGGCGATCAAGCAGGTCAGGTAGGAAAGGAATAGAGAAAGCGATCAACCGCACGGGCTCCCAGGGGCGAGGTATGCGCCTGGGAGCCCGTTCTCTCTTGACGAACACACATGGGTCGCTACGTCATCCGCCGCATCCTCTGGGGCTTCGTGCTGCTGGTGGCCGTCGTGGCGGTCACGTTTTTGTTGTTCAACGTGCTGCCGTCGACCGACCCCGCGCAGCTGCGCGCCGGGCGTAACTCCAGCCCGCACACGATTGCCGAGATCCGTCACAGTCTCGGCCTCGACAAGCCGCTGTACACGCAGTTCTGGGATTACCTGAAGAACCTGGTGCTGCACTTCGACCTCGGGTTCAGCTACTACAGCGGCGCGTCGGTGAAGAGCTTGATCACCGACCGACTGCCGGCGACGCTGTCGCTGACGGTGGGCGCGGTGTTCGTGTGGCTGCTGGCGGGGTTGCCGGTGGGCATCATCTCCGCGATCCGCCGCCGTTCGCTGCTCGACCGTGCGGCGATGGGCACGGCGCTGGTGTTCGTGTCCGCGCCGGTGTACTGGCTGGCGCTGATCGCGCTGTACTTGTTCGCGTCAGACATCGGCAGGTTGCATGTGTTCCCCGGGGCGAACAGCTACGTCGGCATCACCGACGACCCCGTGAAGTGGTTTACGTCGCTGATCCTGCCGTGGCTCGTGCTCGCGGCGACGTCGGCGGCGGTGTACGCGCGCCTGCTGCGCGGCAGCCTGATCGAGGTGATGGGCGAGGATTACATCCGCACCGCACGCGCCAAGGGGTTGTCCGAGCGGCGCGTGGTGATGCGCCACGGCGTGCGCAGCGCGATCGTGCCGGTGGTGACCGTGCTCGGGCTCGATATCGGTGTGCTGCTCGGCGGCGCGGTGCTCACCGAGACGGTGTTCAACATCCCTGGCATCGGCCGGCTCAACTACGACGCGATCATCCACGGCGACTTCCCGATCATCCAGGGCACGGTGCTGATGGCAGCGTTGTTCATCATCGTTGCGAACATCGTCGTGGATGTGTCCTACGCGTTGCTCGACCCACGGGTGCGGTACTGATGTCTGAGGAGCCGCTGCTGCACGTGGAGGAGTTGAGCGTCGAGTTCCCCACCGAGGACGGGGTCGTCCACGCGGTCGACGGGATCTCCTACACGGTCGATCGCGGCAGCACGCTGGGGATCGTGGGGGAGTCGGGCTCGGGCAAGACCGTGTCATCGCTTACGACCATGGGTCTCACGCGCGCGCAGGGCGCGCGCATCTCCGGGCGCATCCTGTTCGAAGGGCGCGATCTGCTGACGCTGTCTGACGCCGAGATGCGCGCGATCCGCGGCAACGACATCGCGATGATCTTCCAGGATCCGCTGTCCGCGCTGCACCCGTTCTTCCGCGTCGGCAAGCAGTTGACGGAGGCGCTGCGCGTACACCGGGACATGTCCAAGGGTGCGGCGCGCACGCGCGCGGTGGAGCTGCTCGAGCTCGTCGGCATCCCCGACCCGCATAGCCGCGTGAGCCAGTACCCGCACGAGTTCTCGGGCGGCATGCGCCAGCGCGTGATGATTGCCATGGCGCTGGCCAACGAGCCCAAGCTGCTGATTGCCGACGAGCCCACGACCGCGCTCGACGTCACCGTCCAGGCGCAGATCATCGAGTTGATCGATCACGTCAAGCGCGAGTTCGACTGCGGCGTGATCCTGATCACGCACGACCTCGGCGTCGTCGCCGAGACCGCGACGCACGTGATGGTCATGTACGCCGGACGCGCCCGCGAGTACGGGCCGTCGGCCGAGGTCTTCAACGCGGCGCAGGACCCGTATACGTGGGGGCTGCTGCAGTCGATCCCGACGCTGGAGCGCTCGCGCGGCGACGACCTGATCCCGATCGCGGGGCGCCCGCCGAGCCTGATCAACCGCCCCAGCGGCTGCCACTTC
>DATINL010000022.1:0-137109 GCA_035474295.1 Solirubrobacteraceae bacterium | reverse complement strand
CGATCTCCTGGCTGCACCAATACCGCCGCCTCGAGCGCCGCTACGACCGACGCGCCGACATCCACGAAGCCTTCCTTACCATCGGCTGCGCCCTCATCTGCCATCAACAACTCCAACGCTCATTCTGTTAGGCGCTCTTAGTGCCGCAGTTACGCCCCGCCGACAACGAGCAGGGACCACCAGCAGCGCCACGATCTCCACTGCGGCGAGCTCGACCTACACAAACCAGCACGATCACGCGACCACGGTGACCGCGCCCTCCACGATCCTGTCCCGCTCTCGTCTCAAACCTCAAAGCATTCGTTATTCCACGAGCAGGCTGGAGCGGTTTTTGACCGTCGTGGACCCCCCTGAAGCGACCATCAATCAAATACCTCCGCAGGTTCGCGACGGTCAAAAACCGCTCCAGCCCGACAGGGCTGGCGGTTTATTCCGCTCCAGCGGATTGCGAATCCGGGACACAGTCCCGGCACGAATCCAGGGCTGTCACGGACACACGAAGGAGTCGCCCCGCGTCACCTGTCAAGACCCTCCGTTCAAGCTCTGCGTTTGCTCCGACCCGGCAGCTATCTTTGAGCTGCAGGTGAGCGGAACGCTAAAGCTGGTTGTCTAACGAGAACAACTTCAACCGCTCCCGTTCGGACCCGAGGATCTGCATCGCGAACATCGCGATCAAGCGCACGATCTGCTCGCCGACGCGCTCGGCCTGGGAGTACTCCGAGCGCGGCGTGCCCGGCTCGGGCCCCGGCAGATCGCGGATCGGCAGGTATGTCACCTGGCTCTGGCCGATCGGCGGCGGGCGCTGCGCGGGGTCTGCGAACCCGAGCTGGGTGAGCCCCGCGTGGGCGTATACCGCGAGCGTCCTGCCGACGCTCGCGTCGACGTCGTCGCCCTCTTGCAGCGCGCGCACGACCTCCAGGCACGTGGGCTCGCGCGAGCGGCGCATCACGCGGTCGACAGCTCCCACCACAGCGGTTTCCCAGGCTGCTTGGGCACGCGCCGGCAGCAGGTCGCGCAGGAACGACACCGCCGCGTCCTGACGCAAGTGCTCGGGCGCGACGCGCAGCGGGTCGAGCACGCCGCGCAGCGCAGGGTCCGGGCGCAGCGTGATGCACTCGGTGTGCGGCGCCACCTCGTCGAGCAGGTGAAAGCGATGGTCGCCCTTGGGGTCGCAGTCGACGATGCGCGCGCCGAGCAGGAACCCCTCGTACTTGAGCTTCTGGTCGAGCGTTGTCTTGCCTGACCCCAGCGCGCCGACGCTGAAGATCGTGGTGTTGCGGTCGTGCTCGGACCCTTCACGCAGGTTGAAGCGCACCGGCCGGCTCGACCCGGACAGCGTGTGGCCGAGGTAGAACCCGCGCCGCGACCCCACCGCGTGGGCGGCTGTCGGCATCATCGCCGCCACCTGCTCGGGTGTGAGCGTGTCGTCGTACCCCGACACGCGCGTGCGCTGGCCGGGGAGCTGCTGGCAGAACAGCTCGAGCTGGTCGCCCAGCGGTCGGTGCAAGCGGATCTCGCCGTATGCGCGGCGACAGACCTCGACGCGCTCCTCGAGCTGCTGCTCGTCACGCGCGCTGATCGCGATCGCGAGCGTCGAGCGCAGCAGCGGCGGGCGGCTGGGCGACTGCAGGTAGGTGAGCAGATCGCGCGCTTCCTGCGTGCGCTGATATCCGAGATCGGACACGCCCTGGTCGCCGTCGGACTCGGCGCGCAGGATCTGGTCGGCATCCTGGATCCGGCGCCGCGCGATCCGCAGCGCCAGCTCGTTGGGAAGAAACCTGGCGTTGAGCGACAGATCGACGCCGAACGACAAGCTCTCGACGGGTGCGAACATCAGCTCAACACGCGACCCGGGAAACGAAGCCTGCTCCGGCAGCGCGCCGAGCACCAGCTGCGTCTGCCAGCTGGTGCCCAGCTCGGATTCGATCTTGAGCGTGCGCCCGCGGTGCTCGACATAGCTGTCCATCCAGCGCATCACGTCACCTTCAAGCGGCGCCAGCACAGCTTCGCCGTTGCGCTCGAACACAAGCGCGCGCGGCTCGTGCAAGCGCTCCACCGGCGGCTCGCCGAGGCCACGGCAGAACGCTCGGCGCACGAGCCACTGCAGCTCCAGCCCACTCGCAGGCCGCACCGGCAGGAAATCGGCGAGCCGTGCGTGAGCCTGGTCGCCGCGCACGCGCACGCGCTCGAGCTCAGACGCGCTCAGCACGCGCCGATCGCGCAGCGAGAAGCTGCGCTTGAGCAGGTCGACCCACTGGCGTGGATGACTCTCGGCCACGCGCGACACGTAGGACGCCACGTCGCGCTCGGGGTCGCGCAGGCTCACGAACAGGAACACCGCCGGCTGACCCGCCTGCACCTGGGCCAGGTGCTCGCTGTGCTGCTCTACATACAAGCGACCCGCATACGCGCGGCTGCGATCGGCTTCGCGCGCCGCCTCGTCGCCGGTGCGGCGAGCCGCGGCTCGTGTGAGCTCTACATCGAGCTCCGCGGCATAGCGACCCACGTCCCAGCTGCGGCTGACGCGCACGATCTGCAGATCCGCTTCGGTGGTTTCCAGCGCCCCGAGCAGCTCCACGAAGCGTGCGCGCTTGCCATCTTCGGAGAGCCCGTCGTATGACGACGTGGAAACGGCGAACCCCGCCCAGCCGTCGTCCAGGTCCGCGCCGAACACACAGTTGCCGTAAACAAAGCTGAGCGGCGGCCGCACGACTCAGCTCACCCCAGCGGGGGCGATCGACGCTGCTGCGGATGACGCTGCTGCAGATGACGCAGTCGTGTGAGCAAGTGTCGTGAGGGACGCAGCAGTGGGAGCGGAGCGCACGCGCAAGCGCGTGCCCGCCGCGAGCGCGATCACCTGTCCCTGGTCCGGCGACAGCTCTCCCGGGAGTTGACGCAGCGTCAGCCGCGGGCGGCGCGCCAGCGCGCCGAGCACGCCGACGCGCCACTCGGCGCACTCGTGCGCGACATTCACGAGCACAGCACCCGGGCCGGTGTAGCTCAGCGCCCGCAAACGCGCGTCCGACCCGTCGGGGAGCACCAACAGCTCCGGAGGATGCCAGCGCTCACCCATGCTCGGGCATGGGCGCAGCGCCGCGAGCCGGTGTGGCTTGGTCGCGTAGCGCAGCAGCGCCAGCGCAGCGACGTGAAACGGCCGGCCTTCGACGCGGATCAGTGTTAGCACCGCGGCACTCACAGCGGGGAGCGCGAGGTCGCGCATGTACCAGGGCAGCATCCGCGGTACAGCGCCGATCAGCGGCAGCGCGCTCAGGATCAACGCACCGACGACGGTTGCGAGGAAGTAGACGATGCCGCGCACCGGCACCCCGCCTGGGTTCAGACGCAAGCTGTCGATGCGATATACGCGGCGTTCCAGATCGAACACCGTGCGGTAGGAGCGGATCTCGATCACGGCAGCCCCACCAACGAGCTGACGGTGTCGCGCAACAGGCTTACTCCCGCTGGCGTCGCCAGCAGTACCGCTATCAACCCGACCGACAGCACACCCGCGGCTTCCTTGAAGTCGCGTTTGAACGCGAGCACGACAGCCGCAACCGACAGGGCGAGCCCGATCAAGCTCATCGCCACCTTGCGCCCGGTGTCGCCGGCTTTGGTAGCAGCGGACTCGAGCGCGCCGCCATCATCGTGCGCAGGCGCAGCCGCGGCGGCACGCGCGGTCGGCGCGCTGGACGGACTGACCTGGGCGTGTGCCGAAGCGGGCGCGAACACAGCCGCGGCGCACATGAGCGCAAGCGCCAGCAGCGGGATCGCTTTCAGGTGCGCCCGTGGGCGGGCGAGTGCGATGGGACGACAGCGTGGGGTCGAGGTCATGAACGGCTCCTGGGTCGAGACGAGAGGTAGGGAAGACTTCGGTGGAGGTGGGGACGGCTGCTCAGCAGAAGCAGGTCGCAGCGCGATCTATGCGTCGGGGTCGGTTTGGATCGCGGACACCTCCCAACGCCCGTGGGCTCTGCTCACATCGAGCTCGTACGCGAGCGTGTACCGCGTGCCGCGCGCATCCTGTGCCTGAGCCAGTGCATGCACCGAGCGGCGGTCGGGCGCCCATCGCTGCCACTGCACCGACCCCAGCGACAGGCCCATGCCGGGCAGCGACACACGCGCGCCGCTCGTCAGGTCGGCGGCGAGCTCGGATGCAGACGCCGCGAGATAGTTGCGCAGCGTGCGCTGCACCACCGTCACGAGCGCCGGGTCGCTGACGTCGTGCAGCCGCTCGCCGATGTCCTGGGCGGCACTCGCAGCAGGCGGTCCCACGAATGCGGGGTATCCGCCGAGCGCGAGCGCGCCGCTGGGTTTGCGCAGCACGGTCACGCTTATGTACACCAGCCCGGAACGGTCTGTTTGGGCAGCAACCGTGTAGACGTGCTCGCCGGCTGTCGGCACACGCCGCTGCACAACCTGCGCCCACAGCACGCGCTGCTCCCCCGTCGACGGCGGCTGCAAGCCGGCGTCGAAATCCATGCTCGGCCCGACGAACGACGTCAGGGCGTGCTGGTGCGCCTCGGGGTTTCGCGCATCCCAGCCGAGATAGCTGCGGGTGAAGAGACACGCGTAGCCCTCGGCAGCCGGGTCGGGCAGGTCGACCCGCGGGGCGTGCGGCACGACCGCGTGCGGCGGCGCGATCGCGAAGCGCGCGCTCGCCAGCAGCCCCATCGTCGCTAACGCCCACAGCAAGTAGCGGCCGCTGTTGCGCGCGATTCGCATGCGCCGAAGCGAGTGGGTGGTCGTGGTTACACGCGGGTGAGGAAGCACGGGCGCGATCGGAATCAGCGCTCGAATCCGAACTCGGTCTGGCGAACCGACTGCGCGGCTGGGGCGGCCGCGGAGTAGGCCACCACGGCTGACGGCGCACCACCGGTTCGCGCTGGCGCCGACTCGGGTTGCTCCGCCGTCGTTGACGACGCCGCGTTCGGGCTCGGCAGTTGAGCTTCTTCTGAAGACGAGGATCGACCGGCTCGATCGCGTGCAGCGCGCTCATCCGCGTCAGCGCGGACTTGCTCGTACGCGGGGTACTGCGCAGCGTGTGCAGCCGCGACACGCACACCCCGCCCAAGTGCCGCCGCCGCCCGCCTCAGCGCTATCCCCTGTGCTTTTCTGTGTGCTGCACCCGGTGCCGACCCCTGCTCCGGCCCCTGCTGCGATGCCGCTACCAGTGCCGAGTTCTCCGGCTCGCCTGACCGCCTCGATCCGAGTCGTACATAGTCGGCGAACACCAGCGCGGCCACCGCCACCGTGGTGCCCCCGAGCGCCGCGAAACCCGCAAGCCTTCGCATCCCTCGCGCGGTGCCACCCGGCGCGGTGCCACCCGGCGCAGCACCACCCGGCGCGGTGGTCGTGGTGGCGTGTGTGATCGTCGTCGTCGCGGTAGCCGATGCAGCGCCAGCGTGAGGGTTGTCGTCCGCGTCGAGCCGCTGCAGCGGCTGGTCCTGGGCTGCGAGGAACTCGTGCTGGGCGTACACGCGGTAGACCTCACGCGGTGTTTTGCGCAAGATACTCATACAGCGCGCACACTCACGGCCGGGAGCCGAGGAGGGGAGATGCCTGGCTCCCGGCCGTTGAGGTGCCGATGGGATTCACCAACCGGTCGTGTGTCCGTCCAACCGCTGGCGTCCCAAGAGACGCGCATATGAGTGAGGGGAGTGATTTTCATAGGTGCGCCTCTGCGTATTTCTCCGACACGCACGCTCCCACCGGGACAGCCAGCTCACTCGTACGCCGCTCACTACCAGCCGGGGATGTTTCACCCATAAGCAGCTTCAGCCGCGCGCGGGCGCGCTGCGCCACCTTGCGGTACTTCTCGGCGGTCCAATCGAACCGGGCACAGAACTCTGCACAGCCCATGCCGAGACTCACCTGACAGGCCAGCACGAGCCGCTGATCGTCAGTCAGCCGCAGCGCAAGCTCGCTCAGGCGGGCGAGCTCCAGACGCAGCGCCACCAGCTCCTCGACGGCAATCCGCGTGTCGACGAACTCGACACCTCGGCCGTCCGGACTCTCCAACGGGACCGCGTGATCGAGAGCTGCTTGCATCGGACTGCGACCGCCGAGCGCACGCTGACGGTCGAACACTCTCGAGAGCAGCTTCTGCTCGAGCGCGTGAGCAATGTGCTTAGCGCTCGCAAACGCGAATTCACGCTCGGCACGCGCCAGCAGCTCCAGCGTCGCCTGGCTCAGGCAGTCCTCCAGATCTTCCCGGCGCAGCCGGTGTGCATGGATGCGCAGCAGCAGCTCGCGTCTGGCCTGGGCTACCAGCGCAACCTGCTCAACCTGACGCGAACGCCGCTTGGAGATCGGCGCTGGCGCCTGGCGTGAACCACCCAGCGCTCGTGTTTCGAGGTCAGTTCGGGTACACACGCATGCATGTCGCGCGCGCGCCGCTACCCACCCCCCTGCTCATGAGCTTCTCCGACCGCCTGCACGCGCTCGACCGCTACCAACAGCGCCGCCGGCGACTGAGCTTCCTCGCGGCGGTGGTGAAGAAGTTCGGCGACGACCAAGCCGGGCAGCTCGCGGCTCTGATCGCGTACTACGGGTTCTTCTCGCTGTTCCCGCTGCTGCTGGTGTTCGTCACGGTGCTCGGGTTCGTGCTCGAAGGCAACCCGAGCGCGCAGCAGGACATCCTGAACTCAACGCTCAGCCAGTTCCCGATCATCGGCGACCAGCTGCAGCGCAACGTCCACTCGCTGAAAGGCAGCGGGCTGGCGCTCGCGATCGGCCTGGTCGGGTCGCTGCTCGCCGGGCTCGGGATCACAAGCGCCGCGCAGAACGCGTTCAACCAGGTGTGGCACGTGCCGCACAAGCACCGGCCGAACTTCCTCACGTCGCGGCTGCGCGGGCTCGGGCTGCTGATCGTGCTTGGCGGACTGCTGATCGTGTCGACGGTGGCAGCCGGATACGTGACCGCCCAAACCACCGGCCTGGTAGCGGTGCTCGGTGGAGTGCTGCTCGCGCTCGTGGTCAACCTGCTGCTGTTCTTCACGGCTTTCCGCTTGCTTACGGCCGAGGACGTGTCCACCCGCGAGCTGATCCCCGGGGTGATCGTCGCGGCGGTGCTGTGGCAGGTGCTCCAACACGTCGGCGGCTACTACGTGAGCCACGTCGTGCGCCACGCGAAGGAGACATCCGGGCTGTTCGCGTTCGTGCTCGGCCTGCTGTCGTGGCTCTACCTTGGCAGCCAGGTGACGCTGCTCGCGGCCGAGATCAACGTCGTGCGCGCACGACGGTTGTGGCCGCGGAGCTTCTTCTCGGCACCGCTGCTCGACGCCGATCGCCGCGCGCTCACGTCGTCCGCGGAAGTCGAGGAGCGGATGGAAGAGGAGAACGTCGAGGTCAGCTTCGACGGGCCCGAGTGAAGTGGCTGCAAACCCTCCCGCAAGGGGTACTTGCGCACGCAACGATCACGGGCTATACTAACTAACATTCCGTAAGCTCATATGGAGCCCATAGTGATGAATTCTTCTTCTGATCAGCCCCAAACACCACTGTCCAAGCCAATTCTTAGGCTCATTCCTCTGGACGACACGGTTGTGTTTCCCAGCATGGGCATCACGCTGACGATCGACGTCGGCGATGACGAGCGCGTTGTGCTCGTGCCGCGTCATGAGAACGAGTTCCTCGAAGTGGGCACCGTTGCCGAGGTGTCCGAGCAGATCCGCCTGCCCGGCGGCGGTCGTGCGGTGTCGATCACCGGGCAGCACCGGGCGCTGATCGGCGCCGCCCAGACCGGCGCCGGCGGCGAGCTGCGCGTCGAAGTCGACGAGCGTCCTGATGATGTGCCCGTGGACGGGCACACGCGCAACCTCGAGCGTGAGTATCGCGCGGTGGTCGAGGAGATCCTCGAGCAGCGCGGCGACGACGGCCGCATCGCGGCGTTTCTGCGCGCGATCGTCGAGCCTGGACCGCTGGCCGACTCGGCCGGGTACTCCCCCACGTTGACGTACGAGCAGAAGGTCGAGCTGTTGCGCACGCTCGACGTCACCAAGCGCCTGGAGCTCGCAGTCGAGCTTCAGCGCGGCAGCCTGGCCGAGCTGCAGATCCGCAAGCGCATCCGCGAAGACGTGCAGGAAGGCGCCAACAAGCAGCAGCGCGAGTACTTCCTGCGCAAGCAGATGGACTCGATCCGCAAGGAGCTCGGCGAAGACGACGCGTCGGTCGCGGACGAGTACCGCACCAAGATCGAAGCCGCCGACATGCCCGAAGCGATCCAGGAGCAAGCGCTGAAGGAGCTCGCGCGCCTGGAGCGCATGGGCGAGCAGACGGGCGAGTCGAGCATGATCCGCACCTACCTGGATTGGCTGATCGCCGTGCCATGGGGCAAGCGCTCAGAAGAGCACCTCGACCCGGTCGGCGCGCGTGCCGTGCTGGATGCAGATCACGCCGGCTTGGAGGACGTGAAGGATCGCATCACCGAGTACCTCGCCGTGCGCAAGCTGCGTCAGGATCGCGGCATCGAAGTCGACCCCAAGTCGGGGGCGATCCTCACGTTGATCGGTCCTCCCGGCACCGGCAAAACGTCGATCGGCGAGTCGATCGCACGGGCCACCGGGCGTGAGTTCGTGCGCATGTCGCTGGGCGGCGTGCGCGACGAAGCGGAGATCCGCGGCCACCGGCGCACGTACATCGGCGCGCTCCCGGGTCGACTCGTGCGCGCGTTGCGAGACGCCGGCACGATGAACCCCGTGATTCTGCTCGACGAGGTCGACAAGGTCGGCGCCGACTGGCGCGGCGACCCGTCGGCAGCGCTGCTGGAAGTGCTCGATCCCGCACAGAACCACAGCTTCCGTGACCACTATCTCGACGTCGAGCTGGATCTCAGTCAGGTGATGTTCTTGGCGACAGCCAACGTCGCGGACACGATCCCCGGGCCACTGCTGGACCGGATGGAGGTGATCCGCTTCGACGGCTACACCAGCGAAGAGAAGCGCGCGATCGCCAAGGGCTACCTGTGGCCGCGCCAGCGCGACCGCAACGGGCTGCGCGAAGACGAAGTCGATATCTCAGACGACGTGCTGCGCACGATCATCAGCGAGTACACCCGCGAAGCTGGGGTGCGCAACCTGGAGCGTGAGCTCGGCACCGTGCTGCGCAAGACCGCTACGAAGATCGCTTCCGAGCAGTCGACGGATGCGGCCAGTGAGGAGCAGGACGCCAAAGCCGAGACGCCTGTGAAGATCACCGTGGAGGCCGTGCGCGACGCGCTCGGTCGCCAGAAGTTCTTCCAGGAGTCTGCGTCACGCACGGCCACGCCCGGCGTTGCCACAGGGTTGGCGGTTACCGGCGCCGGCGGCGACGTGCTGTTCGTCGAAGCCACCGCGATGAAATCCGGGGGGTCGGGCGGCAACGGTCTCGTGCTCACCGGTCAGCTCGGCGACGTGATGAAGGAGTCCGCGCGCATCGCGCTGTCCTACGTGCGCGGCCACGCCGAACGCCTCGGCATCGAGGAGAGCGCGTTCGAGTCGAGCGAGTTCCACGTGCACGTGCCGGCCGGAGCGATCCCGAAAGACGGGCCGAGCGCCGGCGTCACGATGGTCACCGCGCTGGCGTCGCTGCTGAGCGGACGTCCGGTCAAGCACACCGTCGGCATGACTGGAGAGGTCACGCTGCAGGGGCGAGTGCTGCCGATCGGCGGGCTCAAGCAGAAGGTGCTTGCGGCTCACGCAGCCGGGCTGACCGACGTGATCCTGCCCGAGCGCAACCGCGGCGACCTGGATGACATCCCCGAGGAAGTGCGCAAGCAGATGACATTCCACCCGGTGATGACCGTGCAGGAAGTGCTCGATCGCGCGCTGGAGCCAGCCCGCGACGTGGCGTTGTCGTAAGGGACCGCGAGCCAGTGAGCATTGAGGTTCGTGATGTCCCGCTGTCGTAAGTGCGAGCCCGTTCCGCTGGAGGTCCGCGAAACCGCGGACCTCCTGGAACGGCGCTGGCAGCTGTCGATCATCTACGCCGCCCTGACGGGTGCGCTGCGCTTCAACGAGTTCGCCGACGCCGTCGCCGGGATCTCCCCCAGGATGCTGTCCGAACGCCTGCGGGACCTCGAAGGCGCCGGGCTGCTCGAGCGCACCGTGATCCCATCGAGCCCGCCGACGGTGGAATACCGACTTACGAGCAAAGGCCGGCGGCTGTCGCCGATCATCGAAGCGATGCGCGCTTACGCCACGCTCGGCTGACGCTCGACCAAGCTCGGGCGGCCGCAGCTCACACGGGCTCGGAGAGCACAGGCTCAGGCGAACGCCCGGCGTGCGAATCGCCGGCGGCGTCCACCGCGATGCCGACGAGCTGACCGCCTTCACAATCCTCGGCGCGCACCACGCGCTCGGGGTTGCGGATGCCGATCGACCCGGTGATGCCGCCGAGCGCCACCAGCAGCGCGGCGATCTCCAAACCGAGGTGGAAGCTGTGCAGCGACGCGTCGTCCGCAGCGCGCGTCACCGCACGCGCCTCGGCCTGCGGCAAACGGCTGACGTCGGGGCGCCCCAGCGGCAAGCGCTTGGCCTGCGCCACCACCGCCCGGCCCGGCATCCCGAGCGCACGTGAGCCGAGCCCTGCGTCGATGTGCGTGCTGAACGATGCCGCCACAACCGCGCCGATCGCGGCTGTGCCGAGCAGCCCGGCGACGCGCGCCACGGCGTTGTTGGTCGCCGACGCGATCCCCGCCTGGGTTCCATCCACGCCCGCCAGCACCGCCGCGGTGAGCGGCGCCACGGTCATCGCCAGCCCGAGTGAGAACACCAGCAACCCGGGCAGCACCTCACCGAGGTAGTGGACGTGGATGCCGATGCGCTGGAACATCACCAGCCCGCACGCCGACACCAGCGGCCCCGCGCCCATCAGCACCCGTGGGCCGAAGCGATCGGCGAGCGCCCCGAAGCGCCGCGACAGCGCGAACATCACCAGCGTCGCCGGAACCATCGCCAAACCGCTCTTCAGCGGGCTGTAACCGCCCACCTGCTGCAGAAACAACGTGAGGAAGAAGAACAACACCGACAGTCCCGCGTACATCGCGAGCGTCTCGACGTTGCCCACCAGGAAGTTGCGCCGCCGAAACAGCCCCAGCGGCAGCATCGGGTCGCGCACGCGCGACTCGTACACGAGGAAACCCGCGAACAGCGCGAACCCTGTGAGCAGCGGCACGAGCACCCCCGGGCTCGACCAGCCCAACCGCGGCTGCTCGATCAGCGCGAACACCGGGCCGCCCAAACCCAGCGCGCACAGCAGCGCGCCCGGATAGTCGATCCGGCGCGCACCGCGCCCGGTCGAGCGCGGGATCGCCGTCAGGATCAGCCCCAGGCAGATCGCTACGAACGGCAGGTTGATCAGGAAGATCCAGCGCCACGAGGAGACGTTCAGCAGCTCGCCGCCCGCGAGCGGCCCGAGCACCGTCGCAATCCCTCCCCACGCCGTCCAGCTGCCGATCGCCGGCCCGCGCTCGGATTCGGAGAACGTCGACACGATCACCGCCAGCGCGCTCGGCGTCAGCAGCGCCCCGGCGATGCCCTGCAGCGCGCGTGCGGCGATCAACAGCTGGATGCTCGGCGCCAGCGCACACAGCAGCGACGCGGCGCCGAACCCGCCGACGCCGAGCGCGAACACGCGCCGCTCGCCGAACAGATCCCCGAGCGACCCGCCGATCAGGATCAACGACCCCAGCGTCAGCAGGTACACGTTCGACACCCACTGCTGCGCCGCCAGCCCGCCGCCCAGATCGCGCTGGATCGTCGGCAGCGCCACGTTGACCACGGTGCTGTCGAGCAACGCGATCCCCGACCCCAGGATGCATGCAACCAGCGTCAGGCGTTTCACGGCCGCCGGCGTACGCGTGGACATACCTCCACCGTAGCCGCTACCGCGGGCGTTCGCCGGGCGCCGAGAGCGACCGGCGCAGATGTTGAGTGCCGAAAAAAGTAGGTGCTGCGCGCGCGCACGTACGCGCGCGCAGCACCTACAAAAATGTCGAGCCAACCTCCGAGCTCAGGACCCGCCACACCCGCCAGCACAGCTCATCAGCCCATAAATCGGGGGAAGCTTCCGACAGCTCACGTCGGTCTGCTGTGGGCCTCTCGAGCACTCCCCGCACCCGCCGCGAGAGCGCCTCGTCGCGGCTGCACGTCGCCCGGTGAAACTCGGCGCGCAAACGCTCTTCCAGCCGCTCTGAGGAGTCACCCAGCGCAATGCTGCATACCCCCCGCTCGGTGACCGCCGCGAGCAGCTGCCCGCCGGTCGTCTCGGCCAGCGCGTAGCGAATCGTCACGCCTTCGCCCGCCCGCGCATATCTGGCCGGTGTCATTCCGAGGTACACATCGCTCGCCGCGTACGCGGAGCTGGTGGAGCGAAACCCCGCGTCGAACACCGCGCGCGCTGACTCGCTGTCGCGCAGCGTCGCACGCAAGCGCACGGAGCGCTTGGACGCGGCGTACTCGCGCGGCGTCGCGCCCGTCACGCGCTTGAACGTGCGCTGCAGGTGCGTCGGGCTCATGCCCACGGCTCGCCCGAGCTCGACCAGCGGCACACGCCGCTCGGCGTGCTCCTGCAGGTAGCAGCACGCCGCCGCAACCACGTCGAGCTGCGGGTTGCCGCCGTTGGGATGACAGCGCATGCACGCACGAAACCCGGCGTGCTCGGCATCCGCCGGCAGCTCGAAGAACCGCACGTTCTCCCGGCGCGGACTGCGCGCCGGACAGCCGGGACGACAGTAAACCCCGGTCGTTGCCACGCCGAACACGAAACGCCCGTCGAAGCTCACGTCGCGCGCTGCCACCGCGCTCCACGCCTGTGACTCGTCGAGTGCCATGCCAGTCGGATCAAGACTCACGCTCATCGGCGTGTCTCAACCCGCACGAGCACGCCCCGCGGCTGCTCTAGTGACGTGGTCGTCCGCGGCCTCATCGACCGCCCGTGGTCAAACCGCACGCGACAGCGCGACACGATCGTCGCCAGCGCCAGCATCAGCTGTCTGCGCGACGCCGCCTGCGCCACGCACAGCCTCCCGCCGCCGCCGAACGGAAAGTACGCCGCGCGCGGCAGCTCGCGCCGCAGCTGCGCTGTCCAGCGCTGCGGGCGAAACTCACCCGGTCGCTCGAAGTACTCGGGCAGCCGCTGGGTCACCCATGGGCTCAGCACCACTGTCGTGCCGCGCGGCACCTGCCAACCGGCCACCAGCGTGTCGCGCAGCGCCTCGCGCCCGATGAGATAGAACGGCGGGTATATGCGCAGAGTCTCGTCGATCACCTGACCTGTAAACGTCAGCCCGTCCAGATCCGTGAGATCCGCGTGCCGCTCGCCGAGCGTGCGATCGAGCTCCTCAGTGAGCGAATCGAGCGCCTGCGGGTTCGTATCGAGCAGGTACAGAGCCCATGCGAGCGCCAACGCGAGCTGGTGACCGCCGACCGCCACCATCACGTTGATCTCCGCGCGCACCGCCGCGTAGTCGAGCAGCCGCTCGCCATCCTCGCCCCGCAGCGCCTCCAGCGCTGTACGCAGATCCGCCCGCTCACGCCCTTCACCGACTCGGACAGCCGCATCGAAGAACCGCTCGAGCTCCGTCACCGCACGGCGCATCGTCGACACCGGACGCAGCGGCAGCCAATCCGGCAGCGGCACGCCGAAGTTCGCCCGTGTGCCCATCGCCCCCAGCGCCGCCCCGGCGGCTGCCGCGGCGTGCTCGCCGTGCGCCCCGTCGAGCAGGTTCGCGCACGTCACCCTCGTCATCACCCGTGTCAGCTGCTCACCGAGCTTGACCTCGGACTGTGCGCCCGCCTGCTCGACCCATGCGGCCACGAATCCGGTGATCGCGTGCGCGTCGAGCGGCTGGCGATGGAACGCCGGCGCCACGATCGACCGGCGCGCGCGCCAGCGCGCCCCCTTCAACCCGGTCAGCGCGTTGCCGAAGATCATGCGCCCGTGCCCGTACAGCGCATCCGGCTTGTCGAAATCCTCGCCGCGCCCCACCAGCACGTCCTCGATCGCATCCGCGCGGCTGGCGAGCACCCAGCGCGCCGGCCCGACGCGGAAGCTCGCCATCGGCCCGTGCGCCCGATCGATCGCCTCGAGGAACCCCAGCATGTCCCGCTGCAGCGACAACGCGCTGCCGAGCAGCGGCACCCCCGCCGCCGGCCGCCCCAGCTCGCGCGGGCGAGCTCGCGGCGCAGAGCCCGGAAGCGTGGACGACGTGGTCATGCTCCGCAGCCTGCCAACCCGCTCCCGCCACCGCTTCCGGTTTCTTGCGCTTCAATCGCCGCTTGTCGATCGCGTACATTGCCCCGATGCCCCGCGCCAGCGCCATCATCCTGGCCGACAACCTCGACGTTCTGCCACAGCTCGACGCCGCCAGCTTTCAGCTGATCTACGTCGACCCACCGTTCAACACCGGCAAGCCGCAACGCAAGCGCACCATCGCCACCGTCGCCGACGCCGATGGCGACCGCACCGGCTTCATGGGCCGCCGCTACAAAACCCGTCTGCTCGCAGAATCCTCTTACCTCGACGACTTCGACGACTACCTCGCGTTCCTCGAGCCCCGCCTGCGCGAAGCCCATCGGCTGCTGCACCCTAGCGGCACGCTCTACTTTCACATCGACTACCGCGAAGCCCACTACTGCAAGCTGCTGCTCGACGAGATCTTCGGCCGCTCCTGCTTCCTCAACGAGATCATCTGGGCGTACGACTACGGCGCACGCTCCAAACGCCGCTGGCCCGCCAAGCACGACACGATCCTCGTGTACGTCAAGGACCCATCCAGCTACTACTTCGACTCCACCGCCGTCGACCGCGAGCCGTACATGGCCCCCGGCCTCGTCGGACCCGAGAAAGCCGCCCGCGGCAAGCTCCCCACCGACGTCTGGTGGCACACGATCGTCCCCACCAACGGCAGCGAGAAAACCGGCTACCCGACGCAGAAGCCCGAGGGAATCATCAGCCGCATGGTGCTCGCCTCAACGCGCCCACACGACTGGTGCCTGGACTTCTTCGCCGGCAGCGGCACGCTCGGCGCCGTCGCCGCCAAGCTCGACCGCCGCTACATGCTGATCGACAGCAACCCCGAAGCCGTGCAAGTCGCCCGCGCGCGCCTCGGCGTCAGCGACGCAATCGCCCACTAATTCTGACGCCCCGCTCGCCCTGGCCACCACCTCAGGACGCCCCACCGCCTGGCCACCGCCTCAGGACGCCCCACCCGCCAGGCCACCGCCTCAGGACGCCCCACCCCCACTCTTAACCCACCGCTCGGCTCACAGCCCGACCGCGCCGGTCACTGCCCATGCGCGCCCGCGGAACCTCACCCCCAGCGTCGCCCCGCGCGCCACGATCAGCCCCACGAGCGCACCCCACACCCCGACGATCCCCCACCCCGCGCTGCTCGCGAGCAGCGCGAGCGGCACGAACACCACCAGCGACGCGAACACCATCGACCACATCAGATACCGCGTATCCCCCGCGCCGATCAGGATCCCGTCGAGCGCGAACACCACCCCGTTGGCCGGCTGCATCAGCGCGAACAGCACCCAGATCGCGCGCACCCGATCGAGCACCGCCGGATCGTCGGTGAACGCGTGCGGCAGCACCCCGATCAGCGCCAGCATCACCGCCCCGAGCCCTGTCCCGATCGCCGCGCTCCAGCCGATCATCCGCCGGGCCGACGCATACGCGCCCTGCGCATCCCCAGCCCCCAGCGCGCGCCCCACGATCACCTGCCCGGCGATCGCAATCGCATCGAGCACCAGCGCCAGGAACGCCCACAGCTGGAACACCACCTGATGCGCCGCCAGCGACGCCTCCCCGATGCGCGCGATCACCGCTGACGCCAGCAGAAACGCCGCGTACAGCGACGCCGTGCGCACGAAGATCTGCCCGCCTACGCGCAGCAGCGGCCGCATCGCCCCCAGCGACGGCATGCGGCGATCCGCTGGCGCGCGCGCCAGCAGCACCACGAACGCCCCGCCCATGCCGAGCTGCGCGATCGCAGTGCCCCAAGCCGACCCCGCGATGCCCGCGTGCAACCCGTACACGAACACGAGCTCCAGCACCACGTTCAGCACGTTGCTCCCCACAACGATCAGCAGCGGCGTGCGGAAATCCCCGACCCCGCGCAGATACCCCTGCCCGGCGAGCGTCACCAGCACGAACGGCAACCCCAGCGCACCGATCCGCAGATACGTGCGCGCCTGCTCTGCCGTGTCGCCGTGCCCTCCGAGCAGCGCGATCGCCTGGCGCCCGAGCGTCAACGCCAACACCAGCAGCACAACACCGATGAACGACGACACCCACAGGCTCTGCGCCGCAAAGCGCCCCGCGATCTGCTCCTCCCCCGCCCCGTGGTAGCGCGCCACCTGCGCTGTCGTCCCGTATGTGAGGAAGTTGAACAGCGTAACCCCCGCCGTCAGCAACGCGCCCGCGAGCGCCAACCCAGCCAGCGGCGACGTCCCAAGATGCCCCACGATCGCCGTATCCACCAGGATGTAAAGCGGCTCCGCCGCAAGCGCCCCGAGCGCCGGCAGCGCCAGCCGGAACAGCTCCCGATCCGACGGCCCCCGCCAGGCGCACGCGCGGCTGCCGGCGATCCGCAAGCCGGTGCGCGTCACGACCGCTGCAAGCCCGTGCTGGGCGAGCCGCTTTGCACCCGCGCCAGCGCCACCAGTTCGAAATCCCGGCTCACGCGCTCGATCTCATCCGGCAGCTCGGCCAGCTTCACG
Organism: Solirubrobacteraceae bacterium; assembly: GCA_035474295.1. Lineage (GTDB taxonomy): Bacteria > Actinomycetota > Thermoleophilia > Solirubrobacterales > Solirubrobacteraceae > Palsa-744. The sequence continues at coordinate 120,406 of DATINL010000022.1, read as the reverse complement.
TTCGCCACCAACCCCATCGGCCGCGCCAGCGGCGCGAAGAAGTCGTCGTAGTGCGTCGGCACGATCACCCGCGGCTGCAACCGCACCAGGATTCGCTCCCAGTAATCCGGTGTGAACCCACGCCCGGCCACGCCCGCGAGGAACACATCCACCTCGCTCCCGGCCGGGAGCGCATCGTCGATCAGGTTCGCGCTGCCCTGGTGGTAGAACGTGGTGCCACCCACCTCGATGCGGATCCCCCACACCTGCCCGCACCGGTACGCCGCCGGCGACAGCCCGTCGAGATGCTCGCACGTGAGCTCCCCGTCGTACGGCACCCGCAACCCCAGCACCAGCTTGGAGTGTGCGCTTGGCGTGAAGCTCACCTTGAACGGCCCGAGCTCATATGCGTGATACGCCTCGACCTCCACCGCCTGCTCGCCCACCCCGTGCAACCGCATCAGCTGCGCGAGTGAGCTCGACCCGTAAGCCTTGCACCCGAACCGCCGCGCGATCGCCGGCGCGTCGAGCGCGTGATCGAAGTGCGTATGCCCCACCAGCACCCCCACAACGTGCGCCGGCGCCCCGAGGTAGTCCTCGATCAAGCTCGCATCCGGCCGCGCTGCCCGGCGCAGCAGCACGCTCCGCAGCGACACCCGCGACACGTACGGATCGATGAACAGCGTCTGTCCCTCGTACGTCATGCGATACCCCGACACGCCGAGCCACTCCAGCTCGAGCCCTGCTGGCAGCTCGAGCGTCCGCCCTTCGAACGTACGCAGCGCGTCGTTATCGGTTCGATCCTGATCCTTCTTGTTGAGCGCGTTCGCCGCCAGCTCGGCGATATGACGAAGCGGCGTGAGCATCACACCCCACCCATTGACCGCGCCCAGCCAGCTGCCCACTCATCGAGCGGCCCGAGCGCCCGCAGCAGCTCGTGCCCCTCGGCCGTGAGTCGATACCCGCTCGCCGCGCGACTCTCCCCATCCGTCGTGCGCCCCGCCACGATCCCCGCGTCGCGCAGCTCGCGCACGCGCTCGTTGAGCACGCTCGACGACACATCCCCGCAGCGCATCTGCAGCTCACGAAACGTCGCCGCCCCCTCGCCGCGCAGCTCCCACAGCACCCTCAGCGCCCAGCGCCTGCCGAGCAGATCGAGCAGCGCCATCGTCGGCCGCCCGGTGTGCGACCCGCGCACCGGACTCCCCGGCAGCGGAGTACCCTGCTTTGCTTTTGATTTCGAAGCTATCATTTGTCTTATCTCGTTTTCCGAAGCAGGAGGATAGTCGATGACAAGCGCCGCTCCCACGCCCCGCATCGCCCCGCTGGACCCCCCGTACACGCCTGAGGTCGGCGCCATGCTCGAGCGCTGGATGCCCCCCGGCAACGACATCGAGCCGCTGCGCCTGTTTCGCACGCTCGCCGTCCACCACGAGCTGGCCTCGCGCATGCGCCCGCTCGGCGCCGCCATCCTCCGGCACGGCCTGATCGACCCGCGCGAGCGCGAGCTCATGATCCATCGCACCTGCGCCCGCACCGGCGCCGAATACGAATGGGGCGTGCACGCGCTCGCCTTCGGCGCGCCACTGGGCCTCAGCGACGCGCAGCTCGCCGCCACCGTCAACGCCACGCACGAACACCCCGTCTGGTCAGCGCATGACGCGCTCCTGATCCGCCTCGCCGACGAGCTGCACGACACCTGCCGCGTCTCTGAGCAGCTGTGGGCCTCACTCGCGCAGCACTACACCGACGCACAGCTGCTCGAGCTGCTTGTAATCGCCGGCCACTACCGGGTCATCTCCTACGTCGTCAACGCCGTGCGCATCGAACCCGAGCCTTGGGCCGCGCGCTTCCCGGCGTCGTAACCGAGCCGGCATTCGTGACAGCGCCGCGCCAGCGTCCGTGACAGCACCAGCGTTCATCACAGCACCGCCTCAGCCCGGCTCGTGTTCACTTCCCCGCCCGACCTGCGGAAAGTACTGCGGCGCCTCTCCTCGGTCGTGCATCCCGTAATCACGCACAACCTCGATCAGCAACGAGTCGCTGTCATCCATCTCATCAGTCGTCTCGACCCAGCCGCGCGCCTGTGCCTCATCCGGCCAACTGGCGAGCAGCACCCGCCTGTCGGCCTCGGTGATGCTCGTGAATGCCTCCGCCACGGTCTCGGGCTGAGTTGCCACGCCCTCCGCGCGCGCGCCCGGCTGCGACTGCCCGCCGCGCGTCTCGTCAACCGTCACCCAGCTCGCCGCGCCGCCGGCAACCCCCTGTGCCTGCTGCGCCTGCTGAGAGTGCTGCGACTGCCGCACCTCCTGTGACTGCTGCGCCTGCTGTGACTGCTTCCATACCCTGCCGACACGCAAGCGGTAGTCGGCAAACACCTCGAACCGTCCCTCGCGCTGCACGGCGTGGTGACCCGCGTGCGCGCGCCAGCGCACGAGCGCCTGCTCGTCCTCCCACGTCGACAGCGACAACAGCTTCCCCTCGCGCACATCGCTCGCATACCGCTCGTTCTCGATGAACCCGTCTATCTGCACCAGCTCTGGGCGCAGCAACCCCGCCAGCTGCAGATACCGCTCCCACTGCTCCGGCTTCGGCATCACCTCGAACAGCACGATGAACATGCCGCCGAGCTTAGGCCAGGTAGCTGACGAACTCCGCCACACCCGCTCGCTCGGGCACGCGCTGCTCCTGGCGCGGATACCCGAGATGCAGCAACCCGATCGGCGTCTCCGCCGCGCCCAGCTCGACCGCCTCGCGCCCCGCCGGTGAACCCAGGAACGCCAACGTGCGCCAATACCCCGCCAGCCCGCGCGCATGCGCCGCGAGCAGCACCACGTACGCAGCCACCGCCCCCGCGAGCAGATCGTCGGACCGCTGCGAAGCGTCTCCCTCCAGCCGCGCCGACGCCACCACCAGTGTCGGCGCGCGATCGAGCTTCGCCGCCGACCCCGGCTTGACCGCTTCGGCCACCGTCTTCAGCCGCTTCAGCGACTGCGGCCCCAGCACCCGGAAGCGCCACGGATTGGTCAGATGGTGGTTCGGCGCCCAGCGCGCCAGCTCTAACAGCTGCTCGAGCACCACCGGCTCCACCGGCTCAGATGCGAACACCTTGTGGGTGCGCCGGGTTCGGATCGCCTGCTCGAGCTCCATACGCGCAGACTAGAAGCCGAAGCTTCACGCTGCACCGCTCGCGCACTGCGCCGCGCGCTCCAGCAGCAGCTCGCGCTCGCGCGCGTTGCGCGTCAGCCCCGCGGCGCGCTCGAACTCCACACGTGCCTCCACGACACGCCCCAGGCGTGACAGCAGATCGCCGCGCACGCTCGGCAGCAGGTGATACCCCTGCAGCGCTCGCTCGTCGACGAGCGTGTCGACCAGCTCCAGCCCCGCCGCCGCACCGAACGCCATCGCCAGCGCCACCGCGCGGTTCAGCTCCACGATCGGCGACGGCGCGAGCTGCGCCAGCGCGTCGTAAAGCGCCGCGATCCGCTCCCAATCGGTCTGCTCCGGCGTGCGCGCCCGCGCGTGACACGCCGCGATCGCCGCTTGCAACACGTACGGCCCGAGCACCCCGCCGAGCTGCTGCGCACGGTCGAGCGCCGCCAGCCCGCGCCGTACGAGCACGTGATCCCAGCGCGCGCGATCCTGGTCGAGCAGCAGCACCGGCTCCCCCGACGCACCCACCCGCGCACCCGCGCGCGACGCCTGGATCTCCATCAGCGCCACGAGCCCGTGTACCTCCGGCTCACGCGGCGCCAGCCCCACCAGGATCCGGCCGAGCCGCAGCGCATCCTCACACAACCCCGGCCGCACCCAGTCATCCCCCGCGGTCGCCGAATACCCCTCGTTGAACACGAGATACACCACCTCCAGCACCGACCCCAAGCGCGCCGGCAACTCATCCGCCCCGGGCACCTCGAACGGCACGCGCGCCTCGGCGAGCGTGCGCTTGGCCCTGACGATCCGCTGCGCCACCGTCGCCTCCGACACGAGAAACGCGCGTGCGATCTCCGCTGTCGTCAAGCCGCCGAGCAACCGCAGCGTGAGCGCCACGCGCGCCTCGGTCGACAACACCGGGTGGCACGTCGTGAACACGAGACTCAGCAGATCGTCGCCGACCGCATCGTCGATCGCCGCGTCGAGCTCCGGCGCCGCCAGCTCGAGCTCCGCCTCGATCTCACGCGCCAGCTGCTCGTGCTTGCGCGCTAGCCGCGTGCTCCTGCGAAACAAATCGATCGCGCGGTGCTTCGCCGTACCCATCAACCATGCGCCCGGGTTCTCCGGCACGCCCGACTCGGGCCAGCGCTCGAGCGCCGCAACGAGCGCATCCTGAGCGAGATCCTCGGCCATCCCGACATCGCGCACCATCCGCGCCAGCCCTGCGATCAGCCGCGGCGCCTCGATCCTCCAAACCGCGTCGATCGCACCGCGCGCGGCAGCCGCCGCGGTGTCGGCGGCTGCGGTGTCGGGGGCTGCGGTGTCGGCGGCTGCGGTGTCGGCGGCTGCGGTGTCGGCGGCCGCGGCTGCTGCGTTGACGCCCGCCGCCGGCTCGGGCTCGAGCCCCAAACCGGACTCGAGCCTGGGCTCGGACTCACTCACACCCGACACCGCGCGCCCAGCCTCGCGCGCTCAGGCCGCCGAAGTCTGCTCGGGTGGCCGCTGGGACAGCTCGGCAGCCTCCTGCACGTCAGCCTCGAAATCCGACATCTCATACACGCGGCGCACCTCGATCACGTCGCCGTCAGCCGCCGGACAGCGCGACGCCCACTCAACCGCCTCCTCCTTGGACTTCACCTGGATCAGCCAGTACCCGCCGATCAGCTCCTTCGCTTCGGTGAACGGCCCGTCGGTCACCGTACTGTTGCCGGCGGCAAACGACACGCGCGCGCCCTTCGACGGCGGGTGCAACCCGTCGAGCGCCAGCAGCACGCCGGCTTTGGTCAGCTCCTCGTTGTATTTCCCCATCGCCGCCGCCTCCTCGGGCGTTGGTCCCCAGTTCTCGTCGTCGGGGATGTTCGGCAGCATCAGCATCATGAATCGCATCGTCGCGTCTCCTTGTCGTAGCTATCTGAGCGGAATGACGAGCGGGCGTTCCGGGCGATCTGGACCGGCCTTGCTGGCGCGATCTGGATCAGCCTGAATTCCGACTCTACCCACACGTCGAACAACCACCGCCGAGATCGACACGCTGGCTGAAATTTTTTCCGCGCACTCGAGGCTCTGCTCGGCACAGCCCCCGGAGCGGGGGATTTTGGATCTGCCTGCTTGTTCTGCCTATACTGTAGGCATGAATCGTATTCAATATACAGTACGCGGCGTGCCAGCAAATCTCGACGCTGAACTGCGCCGAGAAGCCAGCGCAAGCGGGAAAACCCTCAACGCGCTGGTCGTGGAGACGCTGGAGTACGCAAAGCTCTCCACCCCAAACCCGATTCACGATGACTTGGATTGGTTCGTCGGCGACGCGCAACCGTGCGCAGAGGACTCCGACGCAGCCCTCGCCTGGCTCGACTCGCTTCCAGTCGAACCCACGTGAAGCTCGCGCTCGACACCAACGCCTATAAAGCACTCAACGAAGGCCACCCAAACCTGGCTGAGAGCATGCGCCGGGCGACGACGGTCGGACTGCCGGCCATCGTCTTAGGCGAGCTGTGGTTCGGATTCATGAACGGAACCCGGCTGCACCAGAACACCGCGACGCTCGAGCGCTTCCTAGCGACACCCCGTGTACAGATCCTCGAGCTCGACGAACACACCACGCGGCTGTTTGGGGAAATCGCCACGCTGCTGCGACAGATCGGCGTCGCAATCCAGCAAAACGACATCTGGATCGCCGCCCTTTGCAAGCAGTACGGCTTCGCGCTCGCCACCGGCGACCAGGGCTTCAGACATGTTCTGGGCCTCGAGATCGTCGAGATCTCATCCCCAGCCGTGCCGTAGAGCCGGTCAACCGCGCAACGTTGACCTATAGTGCCAGCCGCCGACACAGGGTGGGTAGTGCCAGCGCCGACACAGGGCGGGTGTCAGCAGATCGGCCAAAACTCTATTGGGGGGGTCCTCATGCGTCGCATCAGTCCCGTCGTGCTTGTCGTGCCCGTCTTACTAATCGCGCTTGCCGGCTGCGGCAGCTCTGGACACAGCACCAGCTCCAGCGCCGCCACCAGCACCGAACCCAGCATCAGCACGTTCACAAGCGAGTTCCGCACTCAGAAAGCCGCGTTGGGCGCCCTCGGCAAGGACGTGGGCGCCGCTGTTCAAGGCGCGCGCCACCAGACCGACAGCGCGCTCACCCAGCAGTTCCAGGGCCTCGCTTCACGAGCCACCGCGCTTGCCGGAACACTTGGGCAGCTGAACGCGCCGACCCAGTACAAATCTGACCTGTCCGCGCTGCAATCCAGCATCACCCAGGTGGCCGGCACCCTGAACTCGATCGAAGCCGCCGCGGCAGCTCATGACGCGAACGCCGCCAAGGCCGGCGGGGAGGCGATCGTCGCCAACGCACAGCAGGTCAAGAACATCGACAACACGCTCAGCGCCAAGCTGGGGCTGCCGACCAGCCCCTGACCGACCAGTCCTGACCTGGTCATCACGACGACACGGCTGACGAGCACTCAGCCGAGGCCGGCAGAGCCGCGGCGACCGGGAACGGTCGTGTCGTCGCGGCTAGAGCTCGGCAGCGCGGCGCGCGAGAAACCGCCGCTCGGGCTCGGAGCGCGTTAGCTCCAGCGCGTGCTCGTACGCCGCGCGAGCTTCGGCCGGGCGGCCGAGACGGCGCAGGAGATCGGCGCGCGCAGCGTGCATGTAGCGATAGTCGCCGAGCTCTTGGTCGAGCTGGTCGATCGCCCGCAGGCCGGCCTCCGGGCCCTCAACTTCCGCCAACGCGACGGCACGATTCAACTCCACAACCGGCGACCGGGTCAGCTGTGCAAGCTCGCCGTACAGCGCGCTGATCTGCGGCCAGTCGCACGTATCCTGCGCATGCAGCGCTGCGATCGCAGCCTGCAGCACGTACGCGCCGCTGCCGCGCAACGCAAGCGCGCGCTCGAGCGCCGCCTGGCCCGCCGCGACCCGCTCACGATCCCACAGCGTTCTGTCCTGGTCTGCGAGCAGCACAAGCTCGCCGTCGCGGAAGCGCGCAGCGCGACGCGAGTCGTGCAGCAGCATCAGCGCGAGCAGCGCGAACGCCTCGGGCTCATCCGGCATCAGCTCGACGAGCGCGCGACCCAGGCGAATCGCCTCCGCAGCCAGATCACCGCGGCCGTCGTACCCCTCGTTGAAGATCAGATACACCACCGCCAACACCGCGCTCAGACGATCAGGCAGCAGATGCGCGGACGGAACCCTGAACGGGATTCCCGCAGCCTTGATCTTGCGCTTACCGCGCACGAGCCGCTGCGCCATCGTCGCCTCGGAGACAAGGAACGCACGTGCGATCTCCTCAGTGCTCAGCCCGCCGAGCGTGCGCAGCGTCAACGCCACCTGTGCGTCAGTCGCGAGCGCCGGGTGACAGCACGTGAAGATCAGCTCCAGCCGTTCATCGGGGAACGTCATCTCCTCCAGCTCCTCCTCCACCGCCGTGGACGACACATCGAGCAGCTTGTACTTCGCGGCAAGCGTGCGATCGCGGCGAATGCGATCGATCGCGCGGTTGCGCGCGGTCATGATCAACCACGCGCCGGGACTCGCCGGCACACCGTCGCGCGGCCAGCGCTCCGCCGCGACCGTGAACGCCTCCTGCGCGGCTTCCTCGGCGAGGTCGAAGTCGCCGAGGAAGCCGATCAGCGCAGCGAGCACGCGCGCCCACTGCTCGCGGAACGTTTGCTCGAGGATCGCTACCACTCCACGATCGGGCGCACCTCGATCGCTCCGCCCAGACGCGCCGCCGGGATCCGCGAAGCCAGCTCGATCGCCGCGTCGAGGTCTTCGGCCTCGAACAGCAGGTACCCGCCGATCGCCTCCTTGATCTCCACGAACGGGCCGTCGGTAGTCAGCGTCCTGCCGTCCTGCACCCGCACCGTGGTTGCCGTCTCAGGCGGCTGCAGCTGCATCCCGGGGCTGACCCCAGGCGTCGCGCTGATCGCCTTGTACGCGCTCGAGATCTCCCCCTTCTCGCTCTCCGAGAGGCTGTCCCACTCCTGCGACGGCGGCGTCGGGGTGGAGCCCTGGTGAATCATCAACATGTATTTCATCGCTTCCTCCTTCTGAGATCGCGTAGATGGTCGTCACTGAGACGAACGGGGAGCGCGAAGATCGACACCTCGACGCTGTCCGAGGATACGGTCACCACATTCTGAGATGCGGGAAATCGCCGCATTGCTGCTGATAAATACCGATTCGCCGGGCACCGCGCCGCTCTAGTTTCGTACTGACCCCCCCTGCGCCGCAGCCAACGCGTACCGAGTCGAAGCCAGCTGATGAGAGGAGCACCACCATGAGCAGCGCACCCGCCATCCGCCGTGATCCGGCCAATCGGACCATCCCTCCGCCGCCTCGACGGGAACCGCGGCGGTCGCCGCGAGCGCTCCCCAGCGAATCAGCGTCTACGTCGCGCCCGCCTGGAAGCCAGGGCCAGACGGAGCTCGCCATGACGCCTTCTCGAAGACCAACTTCAACGTCAAGGTCGGTCAGCAGGTGCAGTTGACGATCGACAACCGCGACGATGTGGTCCACAGCATCACGGCAGCGGGAGCCGGCGTGAACGTCCTCGTCAAGCCCGGCATCCACGCTTATACGCTCGTCGTACACCAAGCGGGACGGTTCAAGTGGATCTGCGCATACACCTGCGACCCGTTCTCGATGGAGCACACGGGATACATGCAGGGATACATAACCGCGACCTGATGCAGCGCGAGGCCGGTCCATCCGTCGCCGAAGGGAGCTGACCAGGCGCTCGGAACCGTCACCAGCGCGCTGCGGAAATCCTCGCCGGTGCCGATCATCATCGTGCCACCCGATGCTGCCGGGATGGAGACTGTCGCGGCTGCGAAGGCTTAGGCGCGCCGACAGCGTGCGTTGATCAGCTTGTCAAGGGATCCGCGGGAAAGCGCACGCCGAAGCGCTCGATGAGGGCCGGGACACTCGATGGGTCCAGCTCGAGCGCGTAGCGCTCGCACAGCGCTCCGAGGAGCGCCGGATCCGCCTTCGCCACACCGCCGAGATCGACCAGCTCCGCAAAGAAACGCTCGAAGCCCGCGGGCGCGATGATCTCGAGTATCCGGCACGGCTCATCACCCGCGTTCCAGAAGGTGTGCCACTCGCCGCGTGGCTTGAGCACAAGGTCACCGGGGCCCGCCTCGAGTACGTCCTCCCCGAGCAGCGCACCCATGCGACCCTCGAGAACGTAGCTGTACTCGTCCTCACTGGTGTGACGGTGCAAGGGCGCCGCCAGCGCGCGCGCTGACATCGGGTGCTCGACAAGTGAGAACCCGCCATCGCTCACATCGCCATTGAGCATGAAGCGAACCCCGATGCTCCCGAGAAACCCGGTTCTGCCGTCTGCCGGCCCGATTACCCGGTGTGAACTCGCTTGCATAGCTCCCCATTTCATTGGACAGATGTGTTGCGCGAACTATACAGCCGCCGAAACGCGTGTCAATATTGAGCGAACGATCATGACCGACGAATCTCGCCCCTACCGCATGCAGCGCCGCGCTGAGTCTCAGCAAGAGACCCGTCGGCGAATCACCGAGAGCGCCGTGGAACTGCACGGAACGCTTGGCCCATCGCGGACATCGATGACTGCCATCGCGGCACACGCGGGGGTCCGGCGCTCGACGCTCTATCGCCACTTTCCAGACGATGCCGCGGTCTTTGACGCCTGCACCGCACACTGGGCGGCCGCAAACCCCCCTCCTGACCTCTCCGCCTGGTCGGCGGTCGAGGATCCCGAAGAGCGCCTCGTAATGGCGCTTGACGAGCTCTACTCGTTCTATGCGCGAACCGAGGGAATGCTTGGCAACCTGTTGCGCGACGAGCTCACGATGCCAATCGTGGCTGAACGCTTCGCGGCATTCCGCGGCTACCTCGCGGCCGCACACGACGCGCTCATGGCCCGGCGAAAGCTTCGAGGAGAAGCCAAGCGCCGCACGCATGCCGCGCTCGGGCACGCGATCGCGTTCTCCACATGGAAGTCGCTGCTGCGCGAGCAGGAGCTGGACGGATCTTCTGCCGCCAAGCTCATGGTCGCGCTCGTGGCTGTGGCAACCCACGGTTAGGCTCGCCTCGCCGCCGGTCGACAGAGGGCAGCTCGCTGCCGGTTTCCGGCTCGCCACCCCTCGCGGGCGCCGCTGCCTGATCCGTCTGAGTCTCCATCGGGCCCAACTACCTTACGCGAGGAGTAGTGTCGATCGACACACTCCAAGAGAGGAACCGAAATGGCCGTAGGCATCAGGCAGAAGTTCGCTGGAGGCACGCAGGCCAACTACGACGCGGCTCATGCGGTGATGGAGGTCGACACGGACCCGCCAGCGGGGCTGATCGTGCACTCAGCTGGGCCGATCGACGGCGGCTGGGGCATCATCGACTTCTGGGAGTCACGCGAAGCATTCGACGCATTCGTCAAGGACCGCCTCATGCCGCGCTTGCACGGGCTCGGCGATCAGGGATTCCCGAATCCACCCGACGTAAGGGAGTTCCCGGTCCACAACCTCCAGAGCTGAAGCTCAACCACTGACGCACGTAGCAACAGCCAGGCGTAGTGGGCGCGCTCAGGCGGCACGCTCGACGTACTCGCGCAGGGCAGCGCGGGCAATCTCGCTAACCGAGCACCGTTCCTTCTGCGCGCGAGCCTTGAGCGCCTCGGCAAGTGCGGGTCGACACGTACCTGCACGCGCGGGGATACACCTGCAGCGCGCGATGCTTGTCTCGATGACCCCTTAGAAACGCCCAACGAGATCTCCGCGGTCTGATTCCCGTGGCGCTGTCTAGACTCCCACCGGGCGGACGGACTCGGAGTTTGCGAGGCCTGGAGGAACACGGGGACGCGCGGTAGAGTCGCCGTCGCGATCGTCGAGTCGACGCGTGCGGCTCACGCGATTGCAAATATCGCATCTGGTCCGGTAATCGGACTTACTATCAGGAGGTCGCCGATGGCGTTGCCGGTCAAGCTCATCGACAGTTTCGCGGGACAGAACTGGCTGATCACTCCTGCCGCCCTCGCGCTGAACGAAGCGCCACCGGCTGACGTCCACGCGCAGAAGTGGCTGTTGACGCTCTCCGGGGTCGCGTACGCCGATGTCGAAGGCAACAGCGACGGCTCGTGGCGTCGCGAGACGCTCCTCCTGGAGCCGACCGTGATCGACCCCATGCACTACGCGATCGCACACCACTCGATCCCTGAACCACCCGGAAGCGAGGGAGCTCAGTACTCGCTCGCCTTCGAGGTCGAGCAGTTGGCGCCCTTTGCATCGATCAGCTCGGTGTTCGACGCACACGAATCAATTGATGCGGGGTTCGCCGTCGACTCCTGGCGCCCCAACCACTGGGGCTCCGGTATCGACGTTTTCACCCACCAGTACGCCGGCACGCTCTTCTCCGGCTTGAAAGTCGACGTAGCAGTTCGCGACGGCGACGCGTGGCTCTACCGGGTCGGGTACAACATCGCGTTGCTCGGGAAGATCGTTTTCCTCACCGCACAGAAGACCCTGTTCCAGTCGAACTTCGACCCGACACCAGTCGGTGAGCCGCCGAGCCCCACTCAGGAGATCGGATCCGCGAAGGTCGAGGGGCCACCGCGTAGCGTGATCGTGGTCAACCCTCCAGCCCCTCCGTCGGACAAGTGGGTACAGATCAGCCGACCAAACGGCCCGGAGATAGCCACGTTGGACTGTCTCCTGACAGAAACCCCCGGCCCTGGGCTGTACATGTTCTCCGCAGAGATATTCCTGAGCGAAACCAGCGGTACCGCGTCGATCAGCTTCGAGACGACCGCCGGCGAGGAGTTCCTTCACGTCGACTTCCTGCCGAACAACCAGGCTCGCGTAGACGACGTCGGCGCCGAATTCGGCTCACTCCCACGCCCCGGAGCATTCATCGTGCAGGTCGCCCTGGACATACAGCTATCGCAATCGACCGCGACCGTCGTGCTCACCGGCTCCGCGTCAGGCGCGCAGAACGTCACGATCCAGCCCGCCCTACAGCATCTCGCGCCACAGTTCGGCGCGGTCAGAATCTGGCAGGGCTTCCCCAACGTCGGCGAATTCAAGGCAACGAACATCAGCGTCACCCGCTCGCCTTATTGATCGACCGGCTACGCCCTCAGCCTGGCGAAGCACTCCGGCGAAACGACTCCGCTGACCACGGGTTCGGGGGCGTCTCCGCTACCGCGTTGCTGCACCTACCAGCAGCTCGCACGGCCCGGTGAAGCCATCAGCGCTGTCGAACTCGCCAAGCGCCTCTCCGACCTCCTGCCATGCCAGCTCCCGACCGGCCTCATCGAGTCCCGCCAGCATCTGGTGAAGAGCGCCGAAGGACTCGCGCTCGAAGCGCAGACACTCGACGGCCGAGCTCATGCGCAGCGGTGAGGGTACGACCTGGACCTGAACGTCATGAAAGCCGGCTTGCTCGTAGGCGTCGGCGAGAGCCCCCTCGCCACCCAGGCTGAACGGTCCCGGCTGACCTGGCAGCGGCGGCCCCAGCTCGGCCCGCCGCCGGATGATCCCGACCGGCGTGGAGAAGAATCGGTTGTTCTCGGGCGTCGAGTAGACGACCGCTGCGACCCGCCCGCCGGGGCGCAGCACGCGCCGGATCTCAGCCAACGCACCCTGCTGGTCGGGGAAGTAGATCAGCCCGACGCGCGATATCACCGCATCGAACGACGCGTCCTCGACGCCGGCGAGACTCTCGCCGTCCAGCTCCCGGATCTCCACGTTCGCCAAGCCCGCATCGCGCGCCGCGTCGGCGGCGTATTCGAGGATGACCGGTGAGATGTCGGTGGCCAGCACATGCCCGCCGGGCCCCACGCGGCGCGCCGCAGTCAGCGTCTGACCTCCGGCGCCCGCTGCCACATCGAGTACGCGCGCGCCGGGTTGAACGCCGGCGCCGTCGAGCATCGCCTCGGTCGCCGGGCCCAGCCAGCTCTCCAGCGTCGGACCCCAGCGGTCCCAGGCTGCAGCGGCCTCCTGCCACTGCTCCCGCGTGGTCGCCTTGAACTTGTCCGGGTCGAACGTTCCTGCCGCCACGGCTGCCCCCTTGAATGAACGTAGATATTGCGCGGCGGTCAGCGCACGTCACGCGGGGCCCGAGTCTATTCACGATCGTCAGCGCGTGCCGATTGCCGCCCTGCGTGGGCGTTACGGCTCGTGGGGTGTCTTTGCAGCCTGCCTGACCGGTCGCTTGTCTCGGCGAGGCGGATAAGGGTGCGGCCAGTACGGACGAGCCGGTACGGGCGGCGCGATGAAGACGATCCTGCCGATCAGCGTGATGTTGTAGCCGAGCCTGTAGATCCATGCGTCGGCGTCGTTGACGGCCAGGTCGGCATTGACCCCGGTAAAGATGTTGTTCACCGCTTCGGCGGTGAGAACATCGGTGGCGCTTTCGAAGTGATTGGGGCGCCAGTCGTCGACGGCGAATCCCGCGTTGAACGAGGAGTTCTTGTCAAAGACAGAGCCAAGCGAGGCGAACGGCGACCATTCGTCCACCGAGAAGCGGACGAGATACTGCTGGCCGACGGTGCCCGGCGGCCTCTGGATGCCATACCGGCCAATCGCCCAATTCAAGGGGCCTGAGATGGCGGTCGGATCGTCTGGGCCCGCCATGTCTGGGATGAAGGAGACGGTTTGATGATTCCACGACCCGCTGTTGTCGCCCCGCTGGTTGGCGTGGACGACACCGGACAGGATCAGCAGCCACTTCTGTTCGCTGATTGACTGCGGAGGCAGCTCGTCTACGGCGAGCGCCGCCGGGGTGATCAGCCAATTCTGGCCCGCGAAATCCATCAGGTATTTCATGGAATTGAACATTCGATAACGCAGCAGGGCCCCGTGGTTGTCCACACGCAGGCCCGGTGACGACGTGTTGAACGTGGTGTCCCGCGCGCGCGTCCACACCCAGGGATCGAACTGCGCCAGCGGCACCCACCCGGCGCACTCGTTGGTGTTGCCTTCGCCCCCCGACCCGTCGATCTTCCCGGCCAGTGAGTTGTTGCGCCAGACGATGCGCAGGAATGTGTTGGCCAGGCCCTCGAAAGTCGACGGCGCGAGCGGCACGCGCTCGGCACGTCCGGCGCGCTCGAGCAGGTCGTTGAGTCGCAGCTGGCCTTCGAGGACGACCGCCAGGCAGCCCAGCTCGAACTGAGCGTGATGGATGTCCTCGGGGCCGCCGCTCCCCTCGTAGTCCCATTCGTAGCAAGGAGTGCCGTCGGACAGCGTCCGCGGATGCAGGTCGGCGACGCGATACGCGATGGTCTTCGCTACGACGAGCGGCATCTCCTCCGTCGCCAGCTGCAGGCGCGTCGGCGTCGCATCGGCCGATGCCCGGTACAGGTTGCTGTCGGCCGCGGGAGCCAGCTCGCTCAGCGCTTTGATCATCGACAAGCTCTCGTTGTAAGCGATGGGCTTGCCGGCGCCCGCCCGGTAGTTCTCGCAGCCGTGGTTCCCGTCAGCGCAGACGAGGGTGCTGTAGCCCTCTGGCAGCACGTAGTACGCATGCGGATCACCCTCGACGAGGTGCAGTTCGTCGCGAAACGCCTCGTAGGTCTCGATGGCCGCCGTGATCATGCGAACAGCCTGGTCCCTGAGCAGCTGGGGGTAGTGGTCGGGCCGTTCAGCTACCCGACGCGCCAACGCCGCCATCGCGTACAAGAACAGACCCGACGTGGACACGTCGGTGTTCCACTTGTCGTCGCGGTTCGGCGTGAACGCGCCCCAGGCCGGCATCACGCGCCCGCGGAACGGATCCTCGGGAAAGCCGCGCACATCGTCGCGGTTGGCCAGAAGCGCGCCCGCGATGGCACCCAAGCGCTGGAGGAAGACCGCCGACATCTCGAAGTCGACCGGCGCGAGAAGATCATGAACCTGGATCAATCCCGACGTCTGCCGCCCGAGTGGCCAGTACGGCGGAAACGTGTGCAGCCCAAAACTCGAATCGACCACCGCTGTCTCGTCTGCATCCGTGGCAGCGAAGTAGCTCTGGAAAAAGATGCTTGCATCTCCCAGGATCGTCGCGAAGTCGTTCCCATCGCCGATATAGGTCATCCGCCTACTCGCCCTGTCGTTGGCTACGCGACATATTGAAGCCGCACCGCGCCAAAGTCAAAATACTAGAATCTGAGCCGGTACCGCTCAGGGCATACGGGCTAGGCTCAGGCTGCGCGGGCGATGACTCCCGGAGGGCGGTGCGGGCGATGACTCCCGGAGGGCGGTGCGGGCAATCTCGCTAACAGAGCGGTGCTCTTCCTTGGCGCGAGCCTTGAGCGCCTTGGCGAGGTCTGGGTCAACCCGGACCTGAACGCGCGGGGATACACCGGCAGCGCCGGGCTGCTGTGGAGGCGTTCCCACAGACTTTTGTCCGCAGCGGCTCTTAGTCTTAGGCACATAGTTGAGCGCCATGTAATCGCTGAGAGTCGCAATCCCGACGGCCATCTCGTCCAGATGGACGACGTGGCGTGGAATCATGTGCTCGAACAGCATGTCGAGATGACCGACTACCTTAGAGAGACGATGTCCGTGATCAAAGCACCTGATCACCGTGAACCTGATCCTCGTGCGGGGCGTGAGGGCTACTTTGGCCAAGGTGGCCCCGAGGGTTGGATTCGAGTCGTCACGGAGTTCAGCGGCGACGTCGATCGCGTCGTCACAGCGTTTCCGCAGTCCAACGATCCGCGAGAGGTGGCCTGGCGAAGATGACTGTGCATGTCGGCCCTTATGAGTTTGATCAGGTCTCCTATGACAGCGACGGCGACGTGCTCTACCTGCGCCGGGGTGAGCGTCAGGATGCGGCAGAGACGTTCGGCACGCCGGAAGGCCACGCCGTGCGGCTGGACGGCAGCGGCCAGGTCATCGGCCTCACGATTGTCAATGCGAAGTGGCTGGTCAAGCGAGATGGCAAGATCGCGATCACCGTGCCGAGCCTGATCGAGACGAACGCCGACGATCTCGCAGCAGCGCTGGCTATCGCCTGAACCGAGCAGCGCGGTCCCCGCGTAGCCAGTAGAGGAGCGCTTCCGGGCGACCGGAGCGCGGTCAAGCGTCGATCCGGAAGAGCTCCGTGAATCGCTCGAGCAGTTTCAGATTGCCCCGCAGGATGGTGACCACGTCTTGCTCTACTGCCTGGGCAGGGGTCAGCGTGCCCGCTATCAAGTGGCGGATGCCGGGGCTGGCGGCAAACCGCAGCTCAGGCTCGCTGCTCGGCAGCGAGCCTCCCACCGGCGGTGTCGGGGGAGCGAGCTGGACCACCTTCAGCTCGCCGGCACTGACCTGGGCACGCAGCTCGACGGTTCCTACCTGGATCTGGAAATCCAGTGACACTGAAGCGCTTGCTGGTATGAACGCGGTGCGCAGAGCCATCGTCAGCGAGTCAGCGGTGATGACGTCGTCATCCTTGGGCTCGCCCATCGACCGGAACCCCCAGCGGCCGAGCGCCAGCACGATCGGCTCGAGCTCACGCCCGTACTCGGTGAGCTCATAGACGAGTCCGCAGCGTGCCAATGGGACCCGGCGGATCACCCCGCTCTCCTGTAGCTCCTTCAGGCGTGCGGAGAGGATGTTCGTCGGAATCTTGGGCAGGCCCTGCTTCAGGTCGGTGTAACGACGCGCACCGACGAACAGGTCACGGATGATGAGCAGCGCCCAGCGTTCCGTGACCAGCTCGACGGCAGTTGTGACCCCGCAGTACTGCCCGTAGCTGCGGGCCGCCACTCAGACCTGAGCCTGCTCGGCCAGATATGCCTCCGGACCTTTTTCTGCCGCCTGCGGCTCCATGTACATAAAGGACACGACGTTGCCGTCCGGGTCTTCCAGGTCACGGCTGTACATGAAACCGAGGTCCTGGGGCGCTCCGTGCTCGGTGCCGCCGGCAGCCAGGCCCGCCTCCGTCACCGTGTCGACCTCCTCGCGGGAGTCGCGGGTGAACGCGCTCTGGACCTGTGCAGTGGTGGCCGGGTCGGCTATCTGCTTTTCGGTGAAAGTGGCGAAGAACTCGCGCTTTAGCATCATGAAGTAGATGTTCTCCTCCCACACCAGGCAGACGGCGTTGTCGTCGGTGAAGAGCGGATTGATGGTCGCGCCGAGCGCGGTGTAGAAGGCCTTGCTGCGATCGAGGTCGGCAGTCGGGTAGCTCACGAAGATGCTCGTAGGCATGGTGGTTGCTCCTTTGGTGGTTGGTCCGGTGGCCCTTGATGCTTGCAAAAAGCAAGTGAACTTGTCAATAGCAAGTACGTCGGTCAGCCGGTCGGTCCCCAGTACGGCCTCGTCTGTCGGTCCCCCGGTACGGCCTCGTGCACGGCGGAGTATTTTGTCCTGCGTGAGGTACTAGTACGAAAGGCGCGTAGATGGGCGATGAGGTGTTGGGCATCAGCCTCCTCGGGGCTTTCTCGATCACCGTCGGCAGCCACGTCATCCCCGACGACGTTTGGCGGCTGCGCAAGGCGAAGACCCTGATCAAGCTGCTCGCGCTTGCGCCCGAACGCCGCCTGCACGCCGACCGGGCGACCGAACTGCTCTGGGCGGGGCACGACCAGGCCTCTGCCCGGAACAATCTGCACCAGGCGATCTTTGCGGCGCGGCGGGCGCTCGACTCGGCCGGGCTCCAAGGCCGCAACCGCCTGGAGCTGCACGAGGACGTGATCGCCCTCTGTCCCGACGATCCCGTGCGGATCGACGTGCTCGCATTCGAGGAGGCCGCCGCAACAGCGCGGATGCAACGCGACCCTGCCGCCTACCGGGATGCTCTCGATTCCTACGACGGCGAGCTGCTGCCCGAGGACCGTTACGAGGAATGGACGGCGTCGCGGCGCGACACCATCCACGAGCTTCGTCTCGCTCTGGGGATCGAGCTGGCCGAGCTCGAAGCGCCGGAGCACCCCGCCGCGGCGATCGACCGGCTGCGATCGGTGTTGGTCGACGCGCCCCTGCACGAGCCCGCCCATCGAGCCCTGATGCGCCTCTACGTGGAAGGCGGGCGACGGCAAGAAGCGCTGGCCCAGTTCCAAGAGCTGAAGCTCGGTCTGCGGCGCGAGTTCGAGGACGAGCCCGACGACGAAACCCGCCGCCTCTACCGGGAAATACTCACGCGCGACGCGGGGGAGCAGGAGTCAGCGCACCCACCCCCGGTGGTCGTGGCGCAATCGCCGGCCGAGAGCCCGAACAACCTGCCGCGGCAGCTGACCAGCTTCATCGGCCGCGAGCGCGAGCTGGCCGAGGCCGCCGCGCTCCTGCGCAACTCGCGGCTGTTGACGCTAACCGGGGCGGGTGGCTGCGGCAAGACGAGGCTCGCGCTGGAGCTGGCCGGGCAGCGGTTCGGCGATTTCTCCGCCGGCGTCTGGCCGGTGGAGCTGGCCGCGCTCGGGGAGCCCGAGCTGATCGGACCGGCGATCGCCCAGGCCCTGGACACCCGACTTGCATCCGACCGCCCGCCGGAGGTCGCGCTCGCCGGGCACATCGGCGATCGCCAGCAGCTGCTTCTGCTCGATAATTGCGAGCACCTGGTGGAGCCGATCGCGCATCTCGTCGAGGCGCTGCTCCGGCATTGCCCCCGCCTCACCGTACTGGCGACCAGCCGCGAGCCGCTGCGCGTTCCCGGCGAGGTGACCTGGCGGGTCCCGTCTCTGTCGCTCCCTGAGCTGGTCGAGCACTCCCCCTCGGCAGGATCGCTGGAGGCGGAGTCGGTGCGGCTGTTCGCCGCTCGGGCGGCCCAGGCCGCCCCCAGCTTCAAGCTGGATGACGAGAATGCGATCGCGATCTTGACCCTCTGCCACCGACTCGACGGGATGCCGCTGGCGATCGAACTCGCGGCGGCCCGGGTCGGCGCCCTGACCCCTGCACAAATCGTCGAGCGACTTGATGATTCCCTTGACCTGCTCTCGGGTGGCAGCCGCACGGCGATGACCCGGCAGCAGACGCTGCGGGCGACACTCGCCTGGAGCTTCGATCTGCTCGACGCCGACGAGCAGATCCTCCTGCGGCGCCTTGCGGTGTTCGCTGGGAGCTTCGGCCTGGAAGCGGCCGAGGATGTTGGCGCAGAGGATCCGCTGCAGCGCCAGGAAGCGGTCGTTCTCCTCGGCCGCCTGATCGACAAATCGCTCGTCCACGTCGAAGAGGGCCCCGGCGATCGCCGCTACCGCTTGCTGGAAACCGTGCGACAGTACGCCGCGGAGCAGCTGGAGGAGGCCGGCGAGCGGGAGGCGTTCGAGCGCCGCCATCGCGATTGGTACGTCGAACTCGCCGAGAGCGACCCGACGCCCGCCGGTGACCTCCCCGCGAGGGACCGTCTGCGGCGGCTGGACCTGGAGCGCGACAACCTCCGCGCCGCGCTCGCCTCGGCGCTGGTCGACGATCCTCAACTCGCCCTCCGCCTGACCGTTGCCCTCTGGCGGTTCTGGCTGATGCGCGGCTACCTCGCCGAGGGCTATCGCTGGCTCGACGCGTCCCTCACGGCGGCGCCTGAGCACACCGCTGATCGCGCCCGCGCCCTGCTCGCCGCCTGCCTCGTGGGCCTGCGGCGCGGCGTCCATGCGCGACTCCACGAGTTCAGCGCCGAAAGCGTCGCGATCTTCGCCGAGCTCGGCGACCATGCCGGGATGTTTGACGCAGTCGAGGTGTCGACCGCCTATCGCGCGATCGTCAGCGGTCCGGCGGACATCGAGGCGCTGCTCAGCGAGCACGAGACGCTGCTCGTTGACGACCTCCCCGCTGCCAGGCCGCCGGCATGGGCGGCACACACGCGCGGCATCGCCGCCTGGTTTCGGCGTGAACATCCGCAAGCGCGCCAACAGCTCGAGCTGGCGCTGAAACGGGCCGGAGAGCTGGTCGCCGAGCCGCGTCCGGCACTCTGGCCGCTGAGCTACGCGCTGTTCTCGGTCGAGCCCGAGGTCGGCTACCCGCTGTTCCTGCAGGAGGACACGGCGATCGTCGGCCGCCGGGTCGGTGCAGATGCGGCGGTTGCCTACATCCTGAGCAACCTCGCCGTCGTCGATCGGGTCGAGGGTCACTTCGACCGGGCGGGTGAGTTGATCGAGGAAAGCCTCACGCGCTTCCAGCGACTCGCCGACGTGCAAGGGGAAGCCTTCGCGCTGAGCGCACTCGGCAACCTCGCCCGCTCCAGCGGCGACTTCGAGCGCGGCCGGGAGCTGCTTAACCGCAGCCTCGCCCTCAGGCAGGAAGTCGGCGACCGGCGCGGCACGGGGATCACGCTCGGGTGCCTGGCGGTGCTGAACGCTCGCTCGGGGGACCTGGCAGGTGGCCGGGCCGCTGCCGAGCAGAGCCGCGGCTGGTTTGCCGAGAACGACGACATGATTGGCCTCAGCGCCGCCGAGCTCGTCCTGGCGAACGTGGCGCTGTCCGCCGACGATCGGGTGGGGGCACGCACGCATCTCCAGGACGCGGCCTCGGTGTTCGGGGGTATCGAGTCCACACCCCAGGAGGGTTGGGCACTGGCCGTGCTCGCCGCGATGTCCGCCGAGGACGGCGAACCGGTGACAGCGCGACGCTGGCTCGACCGCGCGATCCGGCATTTCGAGTTGCTGGGCGGCGACGCCGGCATGGCCTACTGCCGTGAGGTGGAGCGCAAGCCGGGAGTCGCCGCGCGGGGAGCGCGATAGACGCGTGACCGCACCGAGTGACCGACTTGGAAGAGCGCCCTAAGAGATTGCAAAGTCGTCGTTAAGAGGCGGACCGTAGCCTCGCTGAGCGTCGTCGAAACACGACGTCGAACAACCCAACTGAGAAGGAGCCCGGCATGGCTACACAGGGAGTGCTTGGAGCGGCAACGCTGAAGGAGTTCGAGGACGGGCTGCACGGAGAGCTGATCCGGCCCGGCGACGGCGGCTACGACGAGGCTCGTGCGATCTGGAACGGCGCCCACGACGCCCGTCCGGCAGTGATCGCACGCTGTGCTGACACGTCCGATGTGCGCCACGCAATCGGCTTCGCGCGCAGCGAGGGGCTAGACGTCGCCGTGCGCGGCGGCAGCCACAGCATTCCCGGCTTCTCGACCTGCGACGACGGCATCGTCATCGACCTCTCGCCGATGAAGGGCATCACGGTGGATGTGAGCGGCCGCACCGCCACCGCCGAGGGCGGCGTCACCTGGGGGGAGTTCGACGCCGCGACTCAGGAGCACGGCCTGGCCACCACCGGCGGCCTGATCTCGACCACCGGCGTCGCCGGCTTCACGCTGGGCGGCGGGATCGGCTGGCTGATGCGCAAGCACGGCCTGGCCTGCGACAACCTGCGCTCGGCCGAGCTGGTCACCGCCGACGGCCAGATCCTCACCGCGAGCGCGACGGAGAACCCCGACCTCTTCTGGGGCCTGCGCGGGGGCGGCGGCAATTTCGGCGTCGTCACCTCCTTCGAGTTCGACCTGCACCCGGTCGGCCCGACGGTGGCCGCCGGTCCGATCTTCTATCCGGGCGAGCGCGCCGAGGAGGTGATGCGCTTCTACTGGGAGTTCACACGTGACATACCCGACGAGCTGACCACCCTGGTCAATCTGATCACCGCGCCACCCGCCCCCTTCCTGCCCGAGGACTGGCACGGCAAGAAGCTGGTTGCCCTGGTGGGCTGCTATTCCGGCGACCCCGACGCAGGCATGAAGGCGCTGCAGCCGATCCGCGATCTGGGCGACCCGGTCGCCGACCTGATCGGCCCGATGCCGTACGTGCAGATGCAGAGCCTGCTCGATGCGCTCTGGCCGAAGGGCACCCAGGCCTACATGAAAGCGGGCTACTTCCGCGAGCTCGACGACCACGCGATCGAGACGATGGCCCGCTTCCATCAGAACGCGACCTCGCCGTCTTCGGAGATCCATATCCAGCACTTCGGCGGCGCGATCGCCCGTGTCGGTGAGGATGAGACCGCCCACCGCGAGCGCCAGGCGCCGTTCGTGCTCAACGCGATCGCCACCACCCACGAGCCGGGCGGGATGGAGACCCACATCGACTGGGCCAAGCGTTTCTATGCCGAGATCGAGCCGTCGCTGACCGGCAGCGCCTACATCAACTTCCTCTCCGCCGAGGGGGAAGAGCGAGTGCAGGCGGCCTACGGCGCCGAGAAGTTCGCCCGGCTGCGCGCGCTCAAGGACCGCTACGACCCGACCAACCTGTTCCACCTGAACCAGAACATCCCGCCGTCGTGAAGGGGGATGTAGACGAAGCCACGCTCAGGCTGCGCGGGCGATGTACTCCTGGAGGGCGGTGCGGGCGACCTCGCTGACGGAGCGGTGCTCCGCCTTGGCGCGAGCCTTGAGCGCCTTGGCGAGGTCTGGGTCAACCCGGACCTGAACGCGCGGGGATACACCGGCAGCACCGAGCGACGGCCTGCCGAAGGTGACGCGTTTTGCCTTCGTCAGGTCGTAGCCGCGCTCGGCCTCGTCAGCCAGCGCGTCGATGATCTCGTCGGTGAGCACGTCGCCACCGGCGGTCCGAAACTCGGTCATTGCGTGGCCTCCTCGTAACGCTTGCGGTACTTCTCTCGTTGTGGCATGGCATGGATCACGAGCTGGTCCCCGTGGTTGCCTTCGACCGCCATGACCTCCAATGGGTGGCCGTGCATGTCCTCACCGAGATAGACGATGCGAGTCGACCGCGACGCCGGGCTCCCACCAGGTGGAGGCTCCTCGAATCTGACGCGGTAATGGGCGACAACATGACGGATGCTCTCCTTGGAGACACGATGCTTCGTTGCTGAGCGCGCGAAGCGCACGCTCGAAGTTGACACTCTAGCACTATTGTCAGACATAAGTAGTCCTTAGAAAAGAGACTCTGCTGCGGCGGTGCGAGCGTCGATGATCGACTCCGCTTGGGACGGTTCTCTACGGCGAGCGTCGCCTATGCGTCAACGATGCGATCGAGCGCGCGGTGCTTGTCTCGAAGGCCGTAGAGGCGGCGAAGGAGGTTGCCAGCGTCCAGCGGCACTTCAATCGAGGCGCACGGTTCAAGTTGGCTTGGATTGCGTGCCCGCCCAGAGCTGAACGACATGGACGATGAGCAGTCGATCGCGTTGGCAGTCAGCGAGACTCGTGCGGCCAGGCGCGAGCGTGCCGCCAAGCGCCGAGGTCACACCGCCGGGTGACCAACACTCCACGGGCAGTCGCCGACGTCAACGTCCTCATCTCCGCCGCCCGTACGCCGAACGGGCTCTGTGGGCCATTGCTCCAGGCCGCGATCGACGGGCGCTGGCAACCAGTCATCTCGATGATGCTCTTCGAAGAGCTTGAAGATGTACTCGAACGTCCCAAGTTCATGGACTCTCACAGCGCCTCAGCTGACTGGCGACGTACGCAATGGCAGGCCGGCGCTCAGAGTCCCGCGCTCTAGGTTTAGTTAGAGCAACTGGGATCCGCCCAGACTGATACTTCAAGGGCTACCCCGGCATCATCTATGCGATGACAAGCGAAGACATTGACCTAGTCGCGAAGACCTCGGGCGAAGTGGTCGCAGCGCTCGCCGAGAAGTCGGGTGCGCTTGCGATTCCGCAGGAGTACGCCAACTACATCGCGGCGCGTATTCACCTGCGACACTACCCGCCCTGGTCGAGCGGGCGATAGCCGTCGCCGAGAAACTGCGGGTGATGGGCCTCCCGCGACGAGCGTTCGAGGCGCTTGATGAACCCTTGCTAACCGCGATCCTCGAAGGCATGGCCGAGGAGACTGATCCGGTACTAACAGAGGCGTGGGAGAACCTGCTCGCCAACTCGCTTGCAGAGGAGACCACGGAAGTGCGGCGCGGCTTCCCAGCCATCATGCGTCGACTTGACCCGAGGGACGCCCGCCTACTAGAGCACTGGGCAAAGGACGCTACCGAGAAAACGTTCCGCGTTGAGCTTCACACGCCGGCGCCCGACGAACGCGACGGGCCGACACTCGGAAACCTCACGGCGCTCGGGCTACTACAGCCTCACCGAAGGCTCCCGACCACCCTGGGAGCAATAGATGACGGAGCCGCCACGATCACCGGCTACTCGATCAGCGAACTTGGCTGGGCGTTCCTGCAGGCGTGTCGAGCGTCGAGTCGCCCTAACTAAACGCCGTGTCCACACCCCGCTCGAAGCCTGGTGCTTGTTCGCGTCAATTCGACTGATTCGCGCAAATTCGCGCAAAAATACAGACAACTGTCATCGGGGCGAATGGCGGCGCTTGGCTCTGCCGCTGACGATTCGCAGAGCCGTGTGCGGTTTCGTGGGCTGGCAGCGCCTGCTTAAAAGAAACCCGGCCCTCGAAGGGGCCGGGTGGGTAGAGGAAGTGTAGCGCGCTCGAAGACATGAATGGCGGACACCGCGGCTACCAACCATGAGGCTTGCTCAGCTTGCCCACCGGGTCCGGGAGCTGGCTGGCCGCGTACGCACTCGCCACGAGATTCCCCCACCACTGACCTCCCACGCCATCGGACGGCCTGCCCCTCAGCTTGCCGGCCAACTGAGTGGCGCTCGGGTTGATTAGCCCCACCGGCACCCGGTCGCGCACATAGCGCAGCGGCAACTCCAGATCGCTGTCGTTGGAAAGAACCACGGCGGCGTCCACGGCGCCGCCGAGAACGTCGCACAGCAGATGTGTGGCGACGTTGACGTCTGAACCCTTCTCCTCCCAATTGAGCACCGACACCAAGAAGCGGGCCTCGCGTACATCGCCACCCGCGTGGTCCTGGACCACAACGGGCCACCGGGAGCGCACCAGCTCGGGCTTGCCCTTCTCGGTGCGCGTCGCGAGCGGGGCCGACTTGACGCGCCGCACGAAGTTCCCGAACTCGATGTGATCGACGCTGCCGCTGGCGCGCAGCGCTCGCAGATAGACGTTTTGGTCTTGCGGAGTGCTGGGATCGTCGATACCGCTGACCCGAGCCGTGCAGTACACGACCCGCTCAATCACCGCACCATCCTCGCGCCACGCAGACGGCAACGAATCAGCGACGAGGCTGCGCACGTCAAGCCAGCGCCACCCGGCCGTGCCCGCCCCGCACTGCTGGCGAGCACCGAAATACAGGTTGAAGCCATCGATATAGACGCCGACCCTCATCGGTCGCGCACCGCAGGCGGATTGATGGTCAGCGCCATCATGGGTGATACTCGGACATCTCAGAACAAGCTCTCCTGTGTCGGCGTTTGCTTCGATGATCGGCCTTGCTTGGGATGGTTCTCCGCTCGCAAGGCGTATGCGCCGACGATGCGGTCGAGCGCGCGGCCCTTGTCTCGGTGGCCGTAGAGGCGACGGACGAGGTTCCCGCCGTCCTGGTGGCCGAGCGCGATGGCCACGTCCTCGGAGGACATCTCAAGCTCGTTGACCATGTACCAGCCCGCGAAGTGCCGGGTGGCGAGATAGAGGCTTCCCTCCCATCCCGCGGCGGCTCTGACGGCCTTCCAGTGGTAGGCGCGCGAGCTTGGCGTCCAATGCTCACCGCGCAACGAGACGAAACAGAACTCGCCCTCGCGCGGCAATGCCTGGCGCGCAGCGGGCATGGGTGGTCAGTGGAGCCTCGCGCCGCAGATGGTTCTTGGGCGTGTCAAACACGCGGGTCGCGGCGCTGAACTGCTCGGCCACCACGATCCTGTGGCGGCCGAAGTCGATCCGCTCCCAACGCAGCGCGTCCAACTCGCCGGGACGCAGACCCGTAAACGCTGCGACCTGTAACCAAGCGGCAAACGAGGGGCACGCCAGTTTGCGAGCGTGGGCGATCATCTCCCATACCTGCTTCTCGGCTGGGGGCTGTTGGTCGCGTCGGCCCTTGCCGCGCGAGATGCCGATCGGTCGAACAGACGTTCTATCCGGACGTGTCCTCAAACTGATCCTCACTAGCATCACACGCCAGCAAGGGGACCCACGATGGACGTAAGTATCCAATACAGAGGAAGCGATGGCCGTGAGTATCCGGACGCAGGAAGCATGATCCGCTCCGGAATTGACCGCGTGCTGGAGAGCGCGTTCACACGTGGCGAAAGAGCCGCCTGTGCGGCTGCCTGCCCGGTGCACGGCCAACGTGCCAGAGTCCGCCGCCAGAAGACGAACAACGGTGTCGAGTTCAAGGTCACGGCCTGCTGCGAGGAGCACACGAAGAACTCGCGAGAAGCCCTGCACCGTGGCCTAGGGAAGTAGCCCGGGCCGAACCGCAGCGTCAGCCCTGCAAACGGAACCAGTCACGAACAGCCAGCCGCAGCCGCACTATCTCGTCATCCGCGAGGGGGCTGCAGTGCGCGATCGGCGCCCGTAGGGTGTTGAGGTTCGCGGTCACGCGCTCAACGGCCTTCTTGCTCGAAAAGGTCTGCCCAAAGAGGCCCCAGTTGAGAAGGATAATCTGCCCCAGCTCGCCGAATGTCGTGAAGTCGATGGGATCGTCGGATCGAGGCGTGATCCCCGTATCAACCTCCCGCTGCTTTCTGGCCTCTGCGTCCGTCCTGACTTGTGGGGAAACGAGGTTGCTCCACCAATCGGGGTCCTCGTCAGCGAGCGTGTCGGCGACCAGAGCCCGCGCTGTCTTCTCAAGTGAATAGAAGACCTCATAGTGAGGCGCCATCGCCGCAGCCTCGCGTCGGATCGACGCCTCGATCTGAGGGTAGTACGAGTCGGGGGAATCTCCGTCCCGCTCCAAGCCACGCTCTAGGTCAACGGCGAACCGCTCCTCGACCTGATCGAGCTCATGCTCAAGCATTTGATTACGCATCGCGAAGACCAAGATGGCCGACTCGATGTCCTCTACAGCGGTCATTTGAGCAGGTTCTCGCGGAGACTTCGGAAGATCGCATTGAAGACGGCTATCTCAGACGTGGCCGGCAGATGCAAGTTAATCGTGTAGCTCAGTCCGACCCCAACGGGCAGCTGTCGCCCCACTTCTCCGCCACCGGAACCCGCGCCACCCCCACTGCCGCCTTCGGAGCCACCGTCGCTCCCAGCATCGCCGGTGTCGCCGTGACCCGCAACGCCTTCCGGCTCGGGCTCGGCATCTCCGGCGAACTCACGCAACGCCTTGAATGACCCCAAAATGCCCTTGGCCGAGCTGGAGTCGGCTTCCAACCCTGTGGCCTGAACGATAAGGCCCTTCAGTCTTGAGTCGTCCAGCTTGTGGGCCGCCTCCGCCATCTTGAAGAGGGGCGCGTACCCAGTGCGGAGTGCTTGGGCTGCGGCAGCCTTTGACTGCGTCGGATTCCGAAAGCTCTTGTATTGATCCGTCGGGACACCGTCGGTGCCGAGGAAACCAGTCCGCTTGAGGTAGGAGACGAGCGGACGAGCACTCCCGCCTCGCATGCCCAACGTGTCGGACAGGAAGTCGTGCGAGAAGACCTCAGGTGTTTGGGCAGTCTTGATCTTTTCGAGACCCTTTGTGATGTTGCCGCACGCATTGAGGTAGGGCAATGTCTGGTCCGGCATTGAGGTTCCTCGATTCGACGATGGATACATAAGCATCGCCGATAAATCGGTCGGAATGGCATGCTCAACGGTGGGGCACCGTCGCGCAACAGCCCTCTCGGCCCCACGGACGCGCGACCAACGCACCCTCGCCATACCGGTCATGACGTGAGCATCAGCTACAAGAGTCCCCACGCCGCTACCTGCATCAACCAACAAGCGAGTCAATGTGGACAGGAGTTAACTCTGCGATCGCCCAACCGATTCGTGTGCGGTCGGCCATTGCGGCATGTGCGGTTTCATGTGCGGTCAGCACCAACAGCCAGTACGGCAGCCAACCCGACAACATCGACCTTGTACCCTGAATCGGCTTCCTAGAGCCAAATCCCGAAGCTAGAGTGGCCTCTAGCATCTCCCTGATTCCAACCAGCTACCAATCGGGGCGGCCGGATTTGAACCGGCGACCCCCTGCTCCCAAAGCAGGTGCGCTACCAAGCTGCGCCACGCCCCGTGCACGTAAGACTAGACCCCGGGCCGCGGTTCGCGGGCACGCCCGCGCGCTGGTAGCCTCCCGGCCCGCCATGGCTGACGTCCAACCGCTGCGTGCGCTGCACTACGACACCGCCATCGTCGGGTCCCTCAGCGACGTCGTTTCGCCGCCGTATGACGTGATCGACGCGCACCAGCGCGCGCAACTGCTCGCGCGCTCGCCGTACAACGTCGTGGCCGTGGATCTGCCGCAAGGCAACCCCGACCCGTATGCGGTCGCACAAGAGCTGTTCGACACGTGGCAGCTGCAGAGCGCGGTCGTGCGCGACCGCGAGCCGGCACTGTGGGCGCACACCCAGCAGTACACCGGCCCGGACGGGGTGGTGCAGACGCGCCGCGGGTTCTTCTGCCGGGTGCGCGTGCAGGAGTACGGGGCCGGGCGGATTCGCCCGCACGAGCGCACGCACCCCGGACCCAAGGAAGACCGGCTGCGTCTGACGCGCGCCACGCGCGCCAACCTGTCGCCGATCTTCTCGCTGTACTCCGACCCCACGAACGCCGCGTGGAGCGCGCTGGAGCCGGCCACCGCCGACGTACCCTGGGGCGAGGTGACCGACGCGGACGCCACCGTGCATCGCGTGTGGCGTGTCAGCGACCCGCACGCGATCGCGGCCGTGCAATCCGCCACGGCTGACGCGGAGCTGCTGATCGCGGACGGCCACCATCGCTATGAGACCGCGCGCGTGTACGCCGACGAGATCGGCGGTGAGGGCGAGCACCGGTACGTGCTGATGTGCCTGGTCGCGCTCGAAGACCCGGGGCTGACCGTGTTTCCCACGCACCGGCTCGTGCGCGGGTTGGACTCCGCTCGCCAGGAAGCGCTCGCGCATGCGCTGCGCCGTGATTTCGACATCGCCGAGGTGCCGCTCGAGCAGATTGCACCGCCTGCCGGCGCCGGGCCGCTGCAGCTCGGGTACATCGACTCGCATCTCAAGCGCGCGTTTCGCCTGACTCTCAAGGATCAGGCGATCGCCGACGCCGCGCTGCCCGACAAGCCGGCGGCCTACAGACAGCTGGATACGGGCGTGCTCGAAGCGCTGGTGCTGCGCGGCGCGCTGAACCTCAGCGAAGCGGATATCTCCCACCTCAACGACTTCTGGTATGCCCGCGACACCGCCGAAGCGCTGTCGCTCGTGCAATCGGGCGAGTATGACGTTGCGTTCCTGATGCGCCCCACACCCGTGTCACAGGTGCGCGAGGTCGCCGCCGCCGGTGAGAACATGCCGCCGAAGTCAACGTACTTCTTCCCGAAACTGCTGACCGGGCTGCTGTTCAACCCGCTCGCCTGACCGCCCCCGGGCTTTCAAAACCGCGCCCTCGGAGTACCATGTAAGGAGAGAGGATTTATGTCTGGATTGGAAAGGCTGACGAGGATGAAAGCCACCGCTCGCAGGAACGACGGATCGTTCAAGCACACGGTTCAGGTACGCGAACACCAGGTCACGGTGGACGAGCCGACCGAGTCCGGCGGGGATGACGCCGGCCCCGATCCGCAGGAGCTGCTGGCTGTCAGCTTGGCGTCGTGTACGGCGATCACGATGGAGATGTACGCGGCGCGCAAGGGCTGGGACATCGGGCACGTCGAAGTCGACGTGCGCTACACGCCCGCCGAGCGTGGCTGCCCGACCAAGTTCGACCTCGTGCTGCGCCTGCCGGACGACCTCTCCGACGAGCAGGTCGAGCGGTTGCGGGTGATCGCCGCCAAGTGCCCCGTGCATCGCACCCTGGATGGCGAAGTCATGTTCCAGGAATCACTGGAACGCGTTCACCTGACCGCCTGACACGCACGCAGATACCCGACTCTCCTCAAACGCACCTGCCGAACCCCGTCGCCCAGGCGCTCGCCGACGCGCTAGCGGCCGGCGCGCAGACAGCCGGTGGACCTACTGACGCACTCGCGCGCGGCGCTGCCGCAGCCACCACCGCCACCAACGCCGCAGCCAACGCCGCAGCCAACGCCGCAGCCGCAGCCGCAGCCCTCACGCCTACCAACCTCGACGGGCAAGTCGCGGCTGCCGTGCTGGTCGCGCTGTACCTGCCGTCCGCCGATCCGCTGCCAGCTCCTGATCCACCGCCAGCCTCCGCGCATGAGGAGTCGGCCCCGGCCCCGCGACTGGATCGGCTGCGCGTGATCCTCACCCGCCGGCGCGACGATCTACGGCGCCACGCCGGGGAGATCTCGTTCCCCGGCGGCCGCCGTGACCCTGAGGATGCGGAGCTCTACACAACCGCGCTGCGCGAAGCCGAGGAGGAGATCGGGCTGGCGCGTACCGACGTGCTGCGGCTGGGCCAGCTGCCGCCTGTGTCAACGTTTGTAACCAACTATCTGATCCACCCGTTCGTCGGCCTGATCCCAGCCGGCCGGCAGTGGAGGATCTCCGCCGAGGAAGTTGACGACGTGCTCGACCTGTCGCTGGCCCAACTGCACGCCGCGAAGCAGCGCACACCGATGCAGCGACGCGGGATCTCGTTCGAAACGGATGCGTACGTCGTCGATCAGCACCTGATCTGGGGCGCTACGGCACGAATTCTGGAGCACCTGCTGGAGCGCATCGCACCGCTGCTCGGCCCACCGACGGGCTTGGAGTCAAACGTCGGGCCGGTGTCCCCATCCGTGGAGGGCGAGCACACCGACGAACGCGTCGGGGAAGCTTCCTAGCCGGCGGACAGCTCAGACTTCAAGGTCCAGCCAGACAGCTCAGACTTCAGGGGTCCAGCCGGACAGTTCAGACCACGCGTCGCCGCCGCGCACCCGCGGAGTCATCGACAAGCCGAGATCGCGCGGCCACAGACCGCCAACCACCATCGCAAGCGACCCGAGCAGAGCTAGCCACGCGCCTTCGCGTAGCGACAGCGAGATGAAGTTGGCAGCGGGGTTGGGCGGGCTCACCATGCGGTACACCACGCACGCGGTCGCCACCGCGCCGAGCAGCGCGATCAGCCCGCCGTTGCCTTCCGTCAGGAACGTGTCGGGGCGAGCGAGCGGGATCAATGTGATCAGGATCGCAACGCCCGCGACGATCAACAGCAACACGTTGACGTGCTTGAGCACCTGGTGGGCGCTCAACGCCGCCACATGGTGACCCGCAAGCCCGTTCAGCTTGCCCTGCAGCTGAGAGAAGTACCCGGTCAGAGCGGTGCTGCCGAGGCGTGACACGAGCTGCGAGCTGAGCTGCTGAAAGTACGCGATCCCAGTGGCGGTGAAGCTGAGCGCATACCAAGGGAGGAACACCGACACCGCCAGCGTGATCGCACCCAGCGCGGATACGAGCAAACCGTATTGAGAGCGCTTGGCGTCCATAGCGTGCAGGCCATCGGCGAACCGGCGCTTGACGTGTTGCAAAACGCCCGCTAACCGGACGGTTATTCGAGGAGCTGGAACCTCGATCGGGGGCCGGGGTGCCTGGCGAGCGCATCTGGCGAGCGACCTTGGCGAGCGATGCCGGACGTTCAGGCCAGGATCGAGTCAACCGCGGCGCGCGCGCCCACACGCCACGCGTCGGCGTTTCCCGGGTCCGTGTCGACCAGCCGCAGCGGGATCGAGTTGAGCGACGTCATCCTGCGCACGAGCGCAACCGCTTCGGCCATCACGTCGTCCGGCACGCTCGACACCGAAGCTGCGCCGTCAGTGCGCTCGGGCGACTCGGAACCCGGCGCGCACCCCGGCGCTTCGCAGCCCGGCGCTTCATAGACGAACCCGCGCGCAGTCGTGTCGATGATCTGGCTCAAGAAGAACTCCAGGCGCGAGCCGTGCAGCGCGCGCACCTCCTCGGGCGTGCCGCTGGCAGTTGCGAGCAGCCAGCACACGACTGTCACGTTATGCAGCGCCGCGCGCAGCGTGCCAAGGCGATCGGGCGTGCCGATCCAGCACTCGGCGCCGGTCGCTTCGATCGCGCCGCGCCGCTGCTCGGTGCGGGTGGTGGCGCGCACCGCGTGGCCGTGCTCCACCAGCTCGCGCGCCAGCCCCAGCGCACGACACCCACCCCCGACGATCAGAACGCGCGCCACGGCGTGGGATCTTAGGACCTCCGCAGACCCCAGCGAGCGCGAGACGCAGCGGACCGGAGGTGTGTGCAACGACCGGCGCTCCCCTCAGAGCACGCGCGGGTGGGAAGCGCAGTGGAGATCCCACGACTCCGAGCGCTTCCCAGACCCGATTACCCAGCGCGCACCTCACCGGGGCGTGTTGAGGTGTTTCTCCCAAGCTTCAAATTCCGCGCCTTGACTTAGTAGGGCGCCGTGGGCCGACGACCACGGCGCCCGTTTGAGGAGACCCGCACGAAGCGATCACGTGCCGATGCTTCTTCGAGCGCCACCGGAGAGGTATGGGTAGCGGCGCTCGAAGAAGCATCGGCGTTGAACAACCGTCCGGCTGGCCGCCTCGGCGTCCTTGCCTGCTTCGTTCCCCATCCCGAGGAGAGTTGCCTGTTCGCAATCCTCACCCACTTAGAGAAACACAGTTAGCTAAATATGTCAAGTGCCTATTGCCGGAGGCCGTGATCCGGGTTCCCGTGAGCGCTCGGGCACGCCGTGAATCGGACCGCCTGTGAGCGCTCGCGAGAGCCCTATACCGGGGCGTTCAACGACTGCTCGAGTGCCGTACACCGAGGCGTTCGACGCGCGCTCGAGCGAGCCGTCGCCCGGGATTCGCGGGCGCTCCAATACCATCCGTCGCGATGGCCGCCGCCGAGCCCCAGACACCGAGCCCTGACTTGGTGACGATGGACAAGATCGTAGCGCTGTGCAAGCGCCGTGGGTTCATCTTCCCGTCGTCGGAGATCTACGGCGGGGTCGGGTCGACGTACGACTACGGCCACTACGGGGTGCTGCTGAAGACGAACGTCAAGAACGAGTGGTGGCGAGCGATGCTCGCCGAGCGCGAGGACATCGTGGCGATCGACTCGGCGATCCTGCAGCACCCGCGCGTGTGGGAGGCGTCGGGCCACCTCGCAGGGTTCACCGATCCGCTCGTGGATTGCCGCACGTGCAAGCAGCGGTTCCGCGCGGACCACCTGGGGGATCTGGCGTGCGGGCGCAAGCCGTCCAAGCACCCGGGCGATACGAGCGAGTGCGACCTGACCGAGGCGCGCGACTTCAACCTGATGTTCGAAACCACCATCGGGCCGGTGAAGGAGTCGGGGTCGGCCGCGTACCTGCGCCCGGAAACTGCTCAGGGGATCTTCATCAACTTCAAGAACGTGCTGCAGTTCTCGCGCAAGAAGCCGCCGTTTGGGATCGCGCAGGTGGGCAAGTCGTTTCGCAACGAGATCACCCCGGGCAACTTCATCTTCCGCACGCGCGAGTTCGAGCAGATGGAGATGGAGTTCTTCGTGCCGCCCGCGGAAGCGCAGCAGTGGTTCGAGCACTGGCTCGGCGAGCGCGAGCGCTGGTACACCGAGCTCGGCATCCGCGCCGATCACCTACGCATGCGCGCGCACGACCCGGACGAGCTGTCGCACTACTCCTCGGGCACAAGCGACGTGGAATATCTCTTCCCGATCGGCTGGTCGGAGCTCGAGGGGATCGCCAACCGCGGCGACTTCGACCTGACCCAGCACGCGAAGTTCTCCGGCGAGAAGCTTGAATATTTCGAGCAGGCCACCGGTGAGCGTTACATCCCACACGTGATCGAGCCAGCGGCCGGGGCGGATCGCGCGACGCTGGCGTTTCTCGTGGACTCGTACGACGAGGAAGTCGTCGAGCGCGAAGGCGCAGGCGAGGGCGAGCGGCGCACGGTGCTGCGCCTGCACCCACGTCTGGCGCCGGTCAAGGCAGCGGTGCTACCGCTGGTGAAGAAGGACGGCCAACCCGACCTCGCACGCGAGGTACACCGTGCGCTGCGCGCGTACGTGCAGACCGAATACGACGACGGCGGCGCCATCGGGCGCCGCTACCGCCGCCAAGACGAGATCGGCACGCCGTTCTGTCTGACGATCGACCACCAGAGTCTCGAAGATCGCACCGTCACGCTGCGCGACCGCGACTCGCTGGAGCAGCAGCGACTACCGATCGACGGGATCGCGCAAGAGATCCAGCGCCGGGTCAACGCGCCGTGGAAATCGCCGAAGCTCAGCTGAGCATGGCTGGCGCCGGAGTGTTGCGCCGTGGTCCGGCCGCAGTCGGAGTGAGCGCGACGCGTCGGCGAGCGGGCGCAAGCCGCGATGTGGCGACCGCGCGAGTCGGCGCGAGCTGCGAAGCGGTGGCGCAAGTCGGCGCATCGGCGCCCGGCCGCAACCCGGCTGCTACACGGTGGGACACCTCACTTTTTTCACGGATCTTCCTTCTTCCTAATTTCTTCCTTCTTCCTTTTTCAAAAAACCGAACACTCCCCCGCCGGGTCTTTAGCTTCGGCCGGGTGTCGACCGACTGAGGAGACTCATGGACTTCGATCTAACCGACGAGCAGCAGCTGATCCGCGACACTGCGCGCGAGTTCACGAACAACGAGATCGTCGACCGGGCGCGCGATAACGCGCGCAACCACCACTTCGACCTCGAGCTGGTGCGCAAGATCGCCGACCAGGGCTACCTCGGTGCGATCGTGCCGCGCGAGTACGGCGGCGCCGGCCTGGACTACCTCACCTACGGGCTCGTAGTCGAAGAGATCGGCCGTGGCTGCTCGGCGCTCCGCACCGTGATATCCGTGCAAACGTCGCTCGTGTGCTCGGCGATCCTGAAATGGGGCACCGAAGCACAGAAGCAGCACTACCTGCCGAAGCTGTGCTCGGGCGAGTGGCTGGGGTGCTTCGGCCTGACCGAGCCTGACACCGGCTCGGACGCCGCCAACCAGCGCACGCGTGCGCGCAAAACCGACTCCGGCTGGGTCATCAACGGCTCGAAGATGTGGATCTCGATGGGCAACTTCGCAAAAGTCGCGCTGATCTTCGCCCAAACCGACCCCGAGCTCGGCCACCGCGGGCTCGGCTGCTTCCTGGTCGACACCGACCAACCCGGGTTCCAAACCCAGACCATCGAGCACAAGATGGGCCTGCACGCATCCGACACCGCGTCGATCTCGCTCGACGACGTCGAAGTGCCCGACGACGGACTGCTCGGGGAGATTGGCCAGGGCTTCAAAGTCGCGATGTCATCGCTCGACTCCGGCCGCTACTCCGTCGCCGCCGGCTGCGTCGGCATCTGCCAAGGCTGCGTCGACGAATCCGTCAAATACGCCAAGGAGCGCGAGCAGTTCGGGCGCCCGATCGCGAGCTTCCAGCTCGTGCAGGCGATGATCGCCGACATGGTGCTGAAAACCGAAGCGTCAAGGATGCTCGTGTGGCGCGCCGGCTTCCTCAAGGACAAGGGCCGCCCGAACACGCTGGAAACGTCGATCGCCAAGCTGCACGCCACCGAAGCCGCCGTGGAGTGCGCGAACACCGCGATCCAGGTACACGGCGGCGCCGGCTACGTCGATGACCACCCCGTCGAGCGCTACTTCCGCGACGTGCGCGTCACCACGCTCTACGAAGGCACGTCACAGATCCAGAAGCTGATCATCGGGCGCAGCATGACCGGGATCAACGCGCTCGTGCCAACCCCCGCCTGAGATGCCTGCCGCGCGCGTCATCGGGGTGCTCGGCGCCGGCACGATGGGCGCCGGCATCGCCCAGCTCGCCTGCCGCTCGGGCGCTCGCACACTGCTGTACGACCCCGAGCGCGCAGCGCTGGAGCGCGGTGTGCAGCGTGTACGCGACGGCCTGGTGAAGGACGCCGCGCACGGGCGCCTCGGGAAAAGCATCACGACGGACGCCGTCCACGGGCACCTGCAGGAGGGCATCCCGGCGGAGGCCGCGCACGCGCCCAGTGAGGAGAGCGTCACGGCGGACGCCGCTGCCGCGCTGCTGGAACCCGTCGACGAGCTCGCCGCGCTCGCCCCCTGCGAGCTGGTGATCGAAGCCGCGCCGGAGCGGCTGGAGCTCAAACACGAGCTGTACGCGCGCCTGTCGGAGATCGTCAGCGCTGAATGCGTGCTCGCGTCGAACACCTCCTCGCTGCTCGTCACCGCGATCGCCGCCGCAGCGCAACGCCCCGAGCGGGTGGTCGGCATGCACTTCTTCAACCCCGCCCCGGTGATGCGCCTGCTGGAGGTCGTCGCCGGCGAGCAATCCGGCGAGCCCGCGCTCGAGCTCGCGCGCGCCACCGGCAACGCGATGGGCAAGCGCGTGATCCGCGCCGCCGACGGCCCCGGGTTCATCGTCAACCGCTGCAACCGTCCGTTCGGGCTGGAAGCGCTGAGGATGCTGAACGAACGCCTTGCCGACGTCAGCACGATCGACCGCATCTGCCGCATGAGCGGCGGCTTCCGCATGGGCCCGTTTGAGCTGATGGACCTGGTGGGCATCGACACCGGCCTGGAGATCTCCCGCAGCTTCTACGAGCAGAGCTTCTACGAGCCGCGCTGGCGCCCGTCACCAATCTCGGCGCGGTACGTCTCAGCGGGGCTGCACGGGCGCAAAACCGGGCATGGCTACTACGACTACAGCGAGGGAAGCCCACACCGTCCCGAGGACCCAGCGCCGCCGACACCGCAGAAGCCCGAGCAAGCGCTCGTAGTGATCTCCGGCCAAAGCGTGCTCGCGCAGGAGCTGCGCGCCGCTGCCGCAGCCGCCGGCTACGAGGTCAGCAACACCGACCTCACGCGCGGCGGACTGCCAGCGCTGATCGTCGAGTGCGAAGCCGCCAACCCCACCCGCCCGAGCACCGCCTCACCGCGCCCGCAGTCGCTCGTGCCGCGCCTGCTGCTGTGCGCCGGCGGTTCGCTCGCCACGCTCGACCCCGGCGGAGCGTCCGTCGGCTTCCACGCGCTGCCCCCGTTCGCCCAGTCGAGCCTGGTCGAGTTGACC
The DNA here is from genome assembly GCA_035474295.1 of Solirubrobacteraceae bacterium. Lineage (GTDB taxonomy): Bacteria > Actinomycetota > Thermoleophilia > Solirubrobacterales > Solirubrobacteraceae > Palsa-744. The sequence goes on along the minus strand of DATINL010000022.1, from coordinate 83,556 downwards.
CGCTCGGACAGCTCCTCCCCAGCCGCGATCGCACGCGCCGAGCGTTTCTTCGCCGCGCTCGGCAAGCACACTGTCTGGGTGGGCGACGCCCCAGGACTCGTGCTCGGCAGGATCGTTTGCCAGGTGATCAACGAATCCGCATTCGCCCTCAACGAAGGCGTCGGCGACGCTGCCGACATCGACACCGGCATGGAGCTCGGGCTCAACTACCCGCACGGCCCGTTCGCCTGGGCAGAAGCGATCGGCCTCGACCACGTGCTCGCCGTGCTCGACGCGCTCAACGACGAATACCGCGAAGAACGCTACCGCGCCACACCCGCGCTGCGGCGCCTGGCGCTGGCCACACCTCACACTCCTTCCACCGTGGCCGTTCTACCCATGTGAGCGACACCCTCCCACCCTTCCAGCGCTTCCTCGACACCCACCGCGACGAGGTGTGGCGCTTCCTCGTCTCCTCCGTCGGCCCCACCGACGCCGACGACTGCTTCCAGGAGACCTTCATCTCGGCGCTGCGCGCCTACCCGCGACTGCGCCCCGACTCGAACCTGCGCGCATGGGCGCTCACGATCGCCCACCGCAAAGCACTCGACTCACATCGCGCCAAAGCCAGGCGCGCCGTGCCGGTGGACGACGTCGACGGACTCGACCGCCACGACGGCCTCGGCGAACCTGACGGCAGCGGTGGAAACGGCGAGCACCCGGCAGTCACGCGCGACGAGCGCCTCTGGGCAGCCGTCCACGAGCTACCTGCTCGACAGCGCTCCGCCGTCGTGCTGCGCTTCGTCGGCGACCTCCCCCACAGCGACATCGCCAGCGCGATCGGCTGCTCCGAAGAAGCCGCCCGGCGCTCGCTCCACGAAGGCCTCACCAAACTGAGAAAGGCCATACCCGCATGAGCACCACCGACCCACACGCAATCGCCACACAGCTCCGCCAGGGCGCCCCGGGAGCCAACGCTAGCTCCGAGCACGCCGCCCGCGCGGCTCAGCGCGTCAGCGCGCACGCCGCCCAAGCGCGCCTCGCCGACGTCAGCTACGCACCCGTCGACTCGCCCCTCGGCAACCTGCTCGTCGCCGCCACCAAGCGCGGCCTGGTGCAAGTCGCGTTCCCCGAGCAGCAAGTCGACACGGTGCTCGACGAGCTCGCCGCCCGCATCTCCCCGCGGATCATCGAGTCGCCCGCCTCTCTGGACCCGATCCGCCGCGAGCTGGACGAATACTTCGCCGGCACACGCCGCAACTTCGACCTCGCCCTCGACTGGGCGCTGATCGGCCCGTTCGCCAAGCGCGTGCTGCACGCCACCCACGACATCCCCTACGGCCACACGCTGTCCTATGCGGAAGTCGCCACCCACGCCGGCTCGCCGCGCGGCTCACGCGCTGCCGGCAACGCACTCGGCTCCAACCCGCTCCCGATCGTGATCCCCTGCCACCGCGTGCTGCGCTCCGGCGGCGCCCTCGGCGGCTACGCCGGCGGACTCGACAAGAAGCGCTGGCTGCTGGGCCTGGAAGGCGCACTCGCGCCGCACCCGTGAGCCCCGCCCCGCCCCGCCTCGCCTCGCCTCTCGCCCCACCTGGCCTGGCGTGTCCTGGGGCCGCCTGGCGTGACCTGGGCCCGCCTGGCATCTGCCCGCCACTGGAAGCTCAACCCCGCCCCAAGCTGGAAGCTCAACCCCGCCCCAAGATAAAGACGCGCCGTTGGGGTCTGTTGGTTTTTGATGGTGCTGCGCGGGCGTGCGCGCGCGCGTACGTGCGCGCGCGCAGCACCATTGAAATTGGAACTACCCGCCCTGTGTCGGCGCCCACTGCGCCTCAGCCAGGTCACCTTCCGGCATACCCTCCGGCGTCGGCACCTCGGGCGTATCGCGCAGATACCACTCCGCATCCAACGCCGACTGACACCCGCTCCCTGACGCCGTGATCGCCTGGCGATACGTGTGGTCCACGAGGTCGCCCGCCGCGAACACCCCCGGGCGGTTGGTGCGCGTCGAACGCCCCTCCGTCCTCACGTACCCGTTCTCATCGACCTCGACCTGGCCCACCACCAGCGACGACTGCGGCTCGTGCCCAACCGCGATGAACGCCCCCGTCACCGGCAGCTCACGCTCCTCGCCCGTCTCGGTGTTGCTCAGCACCGCATGCCCCAGCGCGCCGTTCTCGCCCGCCACGAACTCCTTCACCGTGAACGGCGTTAGCAACTCGATGTTCTCCTGTTGACGCGCTCGATCGAGCATGATCTTCGACGCGCGGAACTCCGCACGCCGGTGCACCACCGTCACCTGCTCGGCAAACTTCGACAGGAAGATCGCCTCCTCCATCGCCGAATCGCCCCCGCCGACGATCAGCGTCCGCGCGCCTCTGAAGAACGCCGCATCACACGTCGCGCAATAGCTCACCCCGCGCCCGCCGAGCTCCTCCTCGCCGATCACGCTCAGCTTCTTGTGCTCCGCCCCCATCGCCAGGATCACGGTGCGCGCGCGGTGCTCGGTGTCCCCCACCCACACGCTGTGCACCCCACCCGGCTCGCTCGCCAGCTCGACGCGCTCAGCCTGGTCGGTCAGCAGCCGCGCCCCGAACCGCTCAGCCTGGTCGCGGAACTTCTGCATCATCTCCGGCCCCATGATCCCTTCGGGGAACCCGGGGTAGTTCTCCACATCGGTCGTCTGCTGCAGCAGCCCGCCCCACGCATACCCCTCGATCACAAGCGGGTTCAGATTGGCGCGCGATGTGTACAGCGCCGCGGTATACCCAGCGGGCCCGCTGCCGACGATGATCACATTCTCGACGTCTGCCATCTCTTCTCCAGTTCTGGTCTCCGCCCACCGTTCCGGTGTCGCTCAGAGACTCGCTTTACTTTGTAAAGTATAGCCTACCTAAGGGGCAGGAGGCGACGGTGCTCACGCGTCTTGCGCTCGCTCTCCGACTCGCCCTCGCGCCACCTCGCCACGGTGCGGCGCAGCTGCAGATACGCCAGCGCACCCGGAATCGTCGGCAGCCAGAACGCGATCCCGCGGTACGCCAGCACTGCCACCACCGACAAGTTGAAATCCACCCCGAACGCCGCGAACGCACCGATCATCCCGCCCTCCACGCCGCCCAACCCGCCGGGCAGCGGCAGCAAGTTCCCGAGCATCCCCACGAAATACGCCATCCAGATCACCGTGAACGGCGGCGGCGACCCGAACGCGTGGAACGACGCCCACAGCACACAGATGTCGAACCCCCACCACGCCGGCGCCCCCAGGATGCCAGCGTTGCGCGCCCGCACCAGATCGATCGCCGTGCGTACCCCACTGGACGCCATCGCCGGCGCCGCCACGCCGCGCGCCAGCGCATGCGCCACCCGCCCCGACCCCGACGCCCGCCGCTGGATGCGCCGCTCGATATCGCCCGGGATCAGCGCTAACGCCCCCGCGATCGCAAACAGCCCCACCGCCACGATCGCCGGCACGAACGTGATCGCGAACGACCCGCCGCCCGGGAACACCCCAGTGCCAAGACCGATCCCGTCAAGCAGCAGCGACCCGCAATAGATCACATACAGCAGCACCATGAACGCCACCATCCGGCACGCCACCATGCGCGACTCCATACCCGAACGCCGCAACGCCCACGCCGTCAACGCCACGCCGCCGGCCCCCGCCGCCGCGAACAGCCGCGACGCCGCCAACCCAGCCATCGTGATCTGGTAGCTCTCCCTCCACCCGATCCGCCCGCGACCACGTACGAACACCGCCCGGAACAGCACCACATACCCGGCGAACGACAGCACCTCGAACACCACCGCCGCCGCGATCCACCAGCTATCCCCACGCTCGATCCGGCGCACTGTCATGCCGATCCCCGCAAGCTTCGGCAGCACGAAATACAAGAACGCAACGCCCGACAGGATGAACAGCGCGAACGCCACCGCCTGCTGGCGCGTGATCGAGATGCGCGGCATCTCATCCTCGCCATCGCCTTCGGCGCGCAACCGCGCGAGCTCGGCCTCCTCCGCCTCCCACGCACTCGCGCGCGCGCTCATCTCGATCTCGCTCTCGCCGTCCCGCAACTCACGCGCTGGTGTCTCTTTCATCTCCCGACCATCACCCCTCTACCCCGCCCCGTGCGCCTTCGCCTCCAGCAACGCCACCGCTCCACCGAAACGCCGCAGCGCCGGTGCGGCGTGTGGCCCAACCCGGCGCACCGCCGTCGTCAGCGCCGCCCCCGCGAGCAGATCCACCAGGTAGTGCTCCCCCAGATACACCAGCGCGAACCCGAGCGTCAGCGCATACCCCCAGCCGACCGCGCCCGCCACCGGCCCCACCTCCGCCAGCAGAAGCGCGGCCATCACGGATGTAGCGAAATGCAAAGACGGCATTGCAGCCAACGGGTTACCTCCAAGCACACTGTAGAGCGGACCCCAGCCGTCTTTCCAGAAACCCTCGCCGTACTCCACCATCATGCGCCGAATCACCTCCCCGCCGTTCTGCTCAACCAGCTCGCTCGACCCCGCATACCATGGCGGCGCCGTCGGCAACACCCAGTACACACACGCCCCCAGATCGAACACCGCGTACGTCAGCACCGCCGAGCGCGTGAACCTGTGGCGATGACGCACCAGGATGAACAGCAGCGACCCGTGCGGCACCATGAACCACACCCAGTGCGCCCACACCAGCACGCGGTCGAGCGTGCGCCACTCGCTCCCCGCCAACGCCCGCTGCAGCCGCACCGTCGGCAGCTCACCGAACCCGAGCGCCCGATCGACAACGATCGGGTAGTTGATCCGCACCCGCCGCTGCTGAGCCTCGGGATCGTCGTGCGGCGACTTGTACGCCGCCACATACGCCCACATCTGCAAGCTGCACGTCGCCACGTCGCGCACGCGCGAGCGCGGCATCGCCACGCACAACCCAACCGGCGCCGCAAACGCCACCGCCTGCGTCACCAGCGCCGGCGTGCCCAACCGCCTGCGCACCAGCGGTGCGATCACACCTGCCGCCACCACCCCCCACGCGGTAGCTCGAATGGCGCTAGACCGCCGCACAGGTGCGGGAGTATATGTACCCCCGCCGCCCCGCCGCCTACTCGGCAACCCCCGCCACAGCGCGCGCCTGCTCCACCAGCGCCCCCACAACTGGACTCGCCTCATCCGCCTCCGGATGCCACTGCACGCCGAGCACGAACCGCTTGCCCGGCAGCTCGATCGCCTCGATCAGCTCATCCGTGCTCGCCACCCCGCCGACCCGCAACCCCGCTCCCAGCCGGTCAACCCCCTGGTGGTGATGCGACTTGGTCGCATGCACCAGCTCCCCCGCCACACTCGCCGCCAGCGACCCCTCCAGCAGCCGCACATCGTGATCCGCCCCGTCGAACGACCCCAGCACCTTGCGATGCTGCTCGTGCCCGAACGTCTCCGGCAGATGCTGCAGCAGCGTGCCGCCACACGCCACGTTGATCAGCTGCATCCCGCGACAGATCCCCAGCACCGGCAGGTCGCGCGCGATCGCCGCGCGCACGAGCGCCAGCTCGAACGCATCGCGCTCCGGCACCGTCCCCTCGGTTTCCGGATGCGCCACCTCGCCGTACGTGTCCGGGTCGATATCAGCACCGCCCGCCAGCATCAGCCCGTCGATCAGATCGAGCACCTCCCCCGGCTCCTCAGTCAGCCGCGGGTCAGGCGCCAGCATCAGCGCGAGCCCCCCGGCGCGCTGCACCGCCTGCACGTAGTTGCGCGCCAGCAGCACCGCCTCCTGGTCCCACACACCCCAGCGCGCGCGCTCCAACACCGTGCAGATACCGATCACCGGGCGTCCCACCGCACATACGCTAGAGGACTGCGCCATGATTCCCCCACCGCCAGCGCACCCCCGCGCCGGCGCCCGTCGAGAGAGGACAGCCGCGCGATGAGCGACCCCGCTACGCCCAGCAGCCACCCCACGCCCGCGGCCAGCGCCTCCGTCGCGCCCACGGGCGAACCCGCTACGCCGACGCCGCTCAGCGACCCGCAAACCGTCAAGCTCACGGTCGACGCCGACGGCGCCGCCACGATCGAGCTGCACCGCCCCGACGCGCTGAACGCCTGGAACACCCAGCTCGGCCTCGATCTGCTCGCGGCTGTGCGCGCCGCCGCTGACGACCCCGCCGTGCGCGCCGTCGTGATCACCGGCGCCGGCCGCGCGTTCTCATCCGGCGCCGACCTGAAGGACTTCAGCGGCGGCGTCAGCACCCCCAACGGCCGCCCCGACGTCTACAAAACGCTCACCGAGCGCTACCACCCGATCATGCACGCCATCCGGGAGATGCCGAAACCCGTGATCGCCGCCGTCAACGGCCCCGCCGTCGGCATCGGCTGCTCGCTCGCCCTGTGCTGCGATCTGATCGTCGCCGCCGAACGCGCCTACTTCCTGCTCGCGTTCGTCAACATCGGCCTGGTCCCCGACGGCGGCTCCTCGCTGTTCGTCCCCACCCGCATCGGCATGGCTCGCGCGAGCGAGATGGCCATGCTCGGCGAGCGTATCCCCGCGGCGCAAGCACTCGACTGGGGGCTGATCAACCGCGTCGTCCCGGACAACGAGCTGCGCACCCATGTCGCCGCGCTCGCCGCGCGCCTGGCCGCCGGCCCGACCCGCTCCTACGCCGGCACCAAGCGCCAGCTCAACCAGTGGCTGTACGCCAACATGGCCTCCCAACTGGAGCTCGAAGCCCAGATCCAGCGGGAAATGGCCGGCAGCGACGACTTCGTCGAAGGCGCCCTCGCATTCGTCCAAAAGCGCCCGCCACGCTTCGCCGGACGCTGATCAAGCGCTTTCCGCCCGCTCCTGAATAGAATCCCGCCCGCCTTGCGCAACCTCGCCTCATCACCGCCCCGACGCGCCGCCCGCCGCTCACGCATCGCGCTGATAGCGCTCAGCCTCGCGCTGATCGCGCTGCTCGCGCTCGCCCCCGGCGCGCTGGCCTTCTTCACCCCCGAGTCAGGCGGCTCCGCGAACGCGGACTCGATCGACTCGCTCTACAAGATCACCCTCTACATCGCCCTCGTGATCTTCGTCGCCGTCGAAGGCGCGCTCGCGTACGCCCTCTACAAGTTCCGCGCCCGCAAAGGCGTCGTTGCCGCGCAGATCCGCGGCAACACCCAGCTCGAAGTCGCCTGGACCGTCGGCGCCGCCCTGATCCTGATCCTGCTCTCCGTGTTCACCTTCGCCAAGCTCTCATCGCTCCGGAACCCGCCGAACTCGGGCTCGACGGGCGACACGCTCGTCGGCGAAAGCGGCCCGCTATACGCCAGCGCCGAGCGCAACCTGCCGCCGAACGGCAAGTCGCTCAACATCCAGGTCAACGGCCAGCAGTACCTGTGGCGCTACACCTACCCCGGCGGCTCGAACCCCGACAAGCTCGATGCCCCCTACTCCTATGAGGAGATGGTCGTCCCGACCGACACCACCGTCACGCTCGACATCGTCGCCCAAGACGTCGTCCACTCGTGGTGGATCCCCCAGCTCGGCGGCAAGTTCCAAGCCGTCCCCGGCTACCACAACTACGCGTGGTTCAAGATCCACAAGCCCGGTGTCTACAAAGGCCAGTGCGCCGCCCTCTGCGGCCGCGGCCACGCGCGCATGATCGCCGTCGTCAAAGCCCTCCCGCCCGCCCAGTTCGACGCGTGGCTGGCCAATCAGAAGCAGCAGATCCAACAGGCGAACGCCGCCGCCCAGGCCGCGCGCACCAAACTTGGCTCCCAGTCCGGTCCTGGACAGGTCGAGAACCCCTAAGGAGATCTCAGCACCCATGGCCACCTACGTCGCTCCCATCCCGCAGATCGCCGCTCACAGCATTGAGCGCGAAGCCCGCGGCTGGGCGAGCTGGTTCACCACCACCGACCACAAGCGCATCGGGATCCTCTACATGGTCACGACGTTCGTGTTCTTCCTGCTCGGCGGCGTCGAAGCGCTGCTGATCCGCCTGCAGCTCGGCGCCCCAGACAACACGCTCGTCACCCCCCAGACGTACAACCAGCTGTTCACGATGCACGGCACCACGATGATCTTCCTGTTCGTCGTGCCGATGATGGCCGGCCTGGCGAACTACTTCGTGCCGCTGATGATCGGCGCCCGCGACATGGCCTACCCGCGTCTGAACGCCATGTCCTATTGGCTGCTGCTCGCCGGCGGCGTCGTGTTCTACGCCTCGATCTTCTGGAGCCCCCCCGAAGCCGGCTGGACCAGCTACGTGCCGCTCTCGGGCTCGGTGTACTCCCCCAGCGGCGGCCAGGACGCGTGGATCTTCCTCGTCCACCTCACCGGCCTGTCCTCGATCCTCGGCGCCATCAACCTATACGCCACGATCGCCAACATGCGCGCCCCCGGCATGAGCTGGGGCCGGCTGCCGCTGTTCATCTGGGCGATCCTCACCTACTCCGTCCTGATCATCTTCGCGATGCCCGTGATCGCCGGCGCCGTCACGATGCTGCTCACCGACCGCCACTTCGGCACCCACTTCTTCGACCCCTCCAACGGCGGCTCCGCGCTGCTGTGGCAGCACCTGTTCTGGTTCTTCGGCCACCCCGAGGTCTACATCATGGTGCTCCCCGGTTTCGGCATCGTCTCGGAGATCCTGCCGGTGTTCGCCCGCAAGCCGATCTTCGGCTACAAGGCGATCGCCGCCTCCACCGTCGCGATCGCGTTCCTCGGGTTCCTCACCTGGGCGCACCACATGTTCGCCACGCCCACACCGCTGGTCGTGCTGATCTTCGTGATGATCAGCTCCTTCCTGATCGCCGTCCCTACGGGCGTGAAGATGCTCAACTGGATCGCCACGCTGTGGCGCGGCGCGATCGAGTTCACCACCCCGCTGCTGTTCTGCGTCGGCTTCCTAGCGATCTTCCTGATCGGCGGCATCTCCGGCGTGTTCCTCGCCGTGTTCCCCGTCGACTGGCAGCTCAACGACACCTACTTCGTCGTCGCCCACATCCACTTCGTGCTGATGGGCGGCTCCGTCTTCACGATCTTCGCCGCGATCTACTACTGGTTCCCGAAGATCACCGGCCGCATGCTCAACGAGAACCTCGGCAAGCTCAGCTTCTACCTGATGTTCGTCGGCTTCCTGCTCACCTTCACGATCCAGCACGTGATGGGCCTCGACGGCATGCCCCGGCGCGTCTACGAATACGACGACGTCGGCCATCTCGCGCTGTACAACCAGATCTCCACGTTCGGCTCGTTCGTGCTCGGTCTCGGCGTGCTGATCACCGTGATCAACGTCGCCCGCAGCCTCAAGAACGGCGCGATCGCCGGCCCCGACCCGTGGCGCGCCAACACGCTGGAGTGGTTCACCACCTCCCCGCCGCCCGTCAACAACTTCGACGTGATCCCGCGCGTGCGCTCGGTCGAGCCGATGAAGGACTACCGCCGCGAAGTCGAGCGCCGCACCTCCGGCGCCCAGGTCTCCGGCGGCGCCACCGTGCCCGCCGGCGCCACGCAAGTCGGGGTCTAAAGTCTTGCCGACAGTGTCAACGTCGCTTCCGCCGAGCCCCTGATGAGCACCCGTACAGCCGGCGCCGCGTCGCTGGACGCCGCCGCACACATCGGCCCCTCCGCACGCGCGCGCCAGCTGCTCGGCGACTACGTCGAGCTCACCAAGCCGAAAGTGCAGTCGCTGCTGCTGCTCACCACGATCACCACGATGTACGTCGCCGGCAACCCCTCGCCGCTGCTGGTCGCCCTGACGTGCCTCGGCGGCTACCTGTCGGCCGGCGGCGCCGGCGCAGTCAACCATTGGTTCGACCGCGACATCGACAAGCGCATGGCCCGCACCGCCGACCGCCCCGTGCCCTCCGGCCGCGTCTCCCCGCGCGCCGCCCTCACCTTTGGCTGCGCCCTCGCCGCCCTGTCGCTGCTCGAGCTGTCGCTCGCCGTCAACCCGCTCGCCGCGCTGCTCTCCTTCGCCGGCTTCCTCGGCTACGTCTTCGTCTACACCATCTGGCTGAAGCGCCGCACGCCGCAGAACATCGTGATCGGCGGCGCCGCCGGCGCGATCCCGCCGCTCGTCGGCTGGGCCGCCGTCACCGGCTCACTCAGCGGCACCGCCGTGATCCTGTTCTTCATCGTCTTCTTCTGGACCCCCCCACACTTCTGGGCGCTATCGCTGCTGATGAAAGACGAATACGCCAAGGTCGACATCCCGATGCTCCCGGTCGTCCGCGGCGAACCCGAAACGCGCCGCCAGATCCTGCTCTACACCGTGCTGCTCTACGCCGTCACGCAGCTCCCGTTCTGCGCTGGCGGCTTCGGCGAGGTCTACCTCGTCGCATCGCTCGGCCTCGGCCTCGCGTTCATCGCCGGCGCCGTCAGGCTCTACCGCCGCGCGGACCGGCGCTCCGCACTGCAGCTGTACCTGTTCTCACTCGCCTACCTCGCCCTGCTGTTCTGCTCGATGGTGCTCGACGCGCAGCTGTAACCGCGCTCTCAGGAGGTAACCTTCACGCCCATGATGAACCGTCGTCTAGCTCTCAAGAACATCCGCACCGGCCTGATCGTCGGCGCTATCTGCATGCTCATGTTCGGCCTCACCTTCTTCGTCGCCGCGGTCTACGTCTCATGAGCCCGCTCGACCCCGAGATCCCGCCCGCCGGCGAGGAGATCCACCTCCCCGGCCCGAGCCTGCTGCCGCTGCTCACCACCCTCGGCATCACGATCGCCCTCGTCGGCGTCACGCTCAACCTGTTCCTCGTGATCGCCGGCAGCCTGCTCACGCTCGTATGCGTGATTCGATGGATCGGCGACACCCGCCGCGACATCGACCAGCTCCCGCTCGGCTGAGCCCTGCCGTCAAGCCTCACGGTGAGGCGCTGTGCGTAGTCCCTCGCCCACGCACAGCGCCCTAACGCAGGGGCGCACGCTCCCTGGGAGGCGCGCCGCCCCTCTCACCCCACCGCTGCGCTCGCCGGCACGGGGCAAATCGCCCCGTCATTGGTCCAGCAGCGCACCACGTCGCGCACCGAGAGGATGCCTACCGTCTCCCCTCGCTCGACGACGATCAGGTGGCGAAATCCGCCCTGCACCATCGCCGCGGCAGCCGCCTCCAGCGACCAGTCGGGCGCCGCGAACACCACGTCGCGCGTGAGGTGATCCTCGACCAGCTCGTGGTCGAGATCATCCCCCGCCGCAACGGATTGCAGGATGTCGCGCTCGGTGATGATCCCGGGCCCGATCGCATCGGGGTCGATCACCACCGCGGCGCCCACGTTGCGCTCGGACATCAGCGCAGCCGCAGCCCGCAAGCTGTGCCCTGGGCCCACCACCAGAACCGTCTCGCTCATCCCTTCATGTACCTGCATGACGGCTCCTTTCCCCGAATCTCAGGACCCCAAGCATTTGCAACTATTGTCGCAATGTAGTGGGTTCGAGCGCGGAGGTCAAGCCTCCACTTCGTTCGTCTGCCGTTCATCGGCCGGAGGCAATAGGATCACGCTCCGATGGATGCGCCGACCCAAGCTCACGCCCCCGCGACCGACGGAGAGTCGCCCGCCCATGTCTAAACGCCCACTGCTCTGGACCGCCATCGCAGCCGTAATCGCGATCGCGATCGGCATCGCCCTCAGCTACGCGATCCACTGGTTCCCCGCGCAAGCGTCAACCCAGGCGCACAACAGCGACCGGCTCTACCACGTGATGGTGATCGCCTCGATCCCGATCTTCGTGATCGTCGTCTCGGTGATCCTCCACTCGGTCTGGCAGTTCCGCATGAAGCCGGGCGAAGAGCTCAAGGACGGCCCGCCGATCCACGGCAACACGCGCCTGGAAGTCGTCTGGACCACCTTCCCCGCCCTGATCCTGCTCGGGCTCGTCTCCTACTCGTTCGTCGTGCTCAAAGACAACGAGAAAACCCCGAAATCCCCCGAGATGCGGGTCGCCGTCACCGGCCAGCAGTTCGCCTGGACCTACGAGTACCCCTCCGCCGTCACCGGCGGCGCACCGCTGCGCACCGACGACCTCTACCTCCCCGTCGGCGAATCCGTGAAGTTCGAGATGCGCTCCGTCGACGTGATCCACGCCTTCTGGATCCCCGCCTTCCGGCTGCAACAGGACGTCGTCCCCGGCGTCACCACCAGCTATCGCGCCACCCCCAGCCGGGTGGGCTCCTACCCCGTCGTCTGCAACCTGCTCTGCGGCGTCGGACACTCCGTGATGCGCTCCACCGTGCATGTCGTCACCCCTGACCAGTTCAAGGCGTGGCTGAAAAGTCAAACGAGCGCGGGAGCGGCTGTAAAGTGAGCGTGCTGATGAGATCGGAAGGAACACGCTGATGGCCGTCAAGCTACGTGCTCCGGGCTTCTACCGCGCCGGCATCCTGATGGTGATCGGCGTGATCTTCGCCACCGCCCTCACCTGGCTCGTGCGCATGGCCACCGGCCACGCCACCTTCACGCACTACCTCGACAGCAACGCGATCCTCACGGTCTCGCTGCTCGCCGTGCCGCTGCTGTTCCTGGTCGGCATCGGCGGCTTCGACTACTGGTTCTACTGGGCCGCCGGCAAGCCCACCCGTGCCGAGGACCACTCCAGCCACGGCGCCACCGGCTGGAAGGACTACTTCCGCATCAACACCGACCACAAGGTGATCGGCATCCAGTACACCATCACCTCGTTCTTCTTCCTGCTCGTCTGCGGTCTGATCGCGATGCTGATGCGCGCCGAGCTCGCCCAGCCCGGCTCGCAGTTCGTCGACGCCAACACGTTCAACGGCCTGTTCTCGGTGCACGCCTCGCTGCTGATCTTCCTGTTCGTGATCCCCGTGTTCGCGGGCATCGCCAACTTCGTGCTGCCGCTGATGATCGGCGCCCCCGACATGGCCTTCCCGCGCCTGAACGCCCTGTCCTACTGGCTGCTCCCGATCGCCGGCTTCATGATGCTCGGCAGCTTCTTCGCCCCCGGCGGCGCCTTCGCCGACGGCTGGACCGCCTACGCGCCGCTATCCACCAACGCCCCGATCGGGCAAACGTTCTTCTCGATCGGCGTGCAGTTCGCCGGCGCCTCCTCGATCATGACTGCGCTCAACTTCCTGGTCACGATCATCACGATGCGCGCCCCCGGCATGAGCTTCTTCCGCATGCCGCTGCTCGTGTGGGCCAACTTCGCCACCTCGCTGCTCGTCGTGATCGCCACGCCGTTCATCGCCGCGTCGCAGTTCTTCGTGCTGCTCGACCGCGCACTCGGCTTCAACTTCTTCAACGCCGCCAACGGCGGCGACGTGCTGATGTACCAGCACGTCTTCTGGTTCTACTCGCACCCAGCCGTCTACATCATGATGCTGCCCGGCTTCGGCATCATCAGCGAGATCATCGCCGTCAAGTCGCGCAAGCCGATCTTCGGCTATCGCATGATGGCCTTCTCGCTGCTCGCGATCGTCGTGCTCGGCTTCACCGTGTGGGCGCACCACATGTTCACCTCCGGCATGGCCGCCTGGATCCGCATCCCGATGGCCATCACCACCGCGATCATCGCCGTCCCGACCGGTATCAAGATCTTCTCCTGGCTCGCCACGCTGTGGCGCGGTGTGCTGCACCTCGACACAGCCATGCTGTTCGCGCTCGGCTTCCTGACCACGTTCACGCTCGGCGGCATCAGCGGCGTGATGCTCGCCATGATCCCGTTCGACATCCACGTCAGCGCGACCTACTTCATCGTCGCCCACATCCACTACGTGCTGTTCGGCGGCTCGCTGATGACGATCTTCGCCGGCGTCTACTACTGGTTCCCGAAGATGACCGGTCGCATGTACGACGAGCGCCTCGGCAAGTGGCACTTCTGGAGCACCTTCATCTTCTTCAACGCCACGTTCGGCCCGATGCACGTCCTCGGGCTGCAGGGCATGCCCCGGCGCGTCGCCGACTACTCCTCGAAGTTCGGCGACCTCAACCTGTTCATCTCGATCGCCAGCTTCGGCCTCGGCCTCAGCACGCTCGTGTTCATGTACAACATGGTCACCAGCTGGCGCGGCGGCCCACACGCCGAAACCAACCCGTGGCGCGCCCTCACGCTCGAGTGGCAAGTCTCCTCGCCGCCGCCGATCTTCAACTTCGACCGGGTCCCGACCGTCGTCGGCGGACCCTATGAATACGGGGTGCCAGGCGCAGTGCACGGCATCTTCACCGGCGGAGCCCGCACGGCCGAAGCGCCGACCCCGGTCGGCAGCGTCGCCCAGCCCGCGGGTGATTGACCGAGTGGGCGAATGAAGAGGGGATTGAGCCGATGAAAGAGATCCTGGTTGTCGCCAACCGCACACTCGGCGGCCGCAAGCTGATCGACCTCGTACGCGCCCGCGGCGCCGCGGGCGACCTGCGCTTCCGCGTCGTCGTACCGCAGAGCAAGCCCTCGGGCGGCCTCGTGATCTACGACGAAGCCGTGCGCGAATCCGCCATGATCAGAGTCGACCTGGCGATGTCCCTGCTCGCCAAGGAAGGCATCGAAGCCGTCGGCGAGATCGGCGACTCCGACCCGTTCCTCGCCACGATGGACGCGATCGCCGAGCGCCGCCCCGAGGGCATCATCGTCTCCACCCACCCCGCCACGCAATCCGGCTGGCTGCGCCGCGATCTGATCGACCGCATCCGCAACGCCTCGGGACTACCCGTCGAGCACATCGTCACCGACCTCAACCGCGAAGGCATGTCCTTCGGCGTCACGCTCGTCGTCGCCAACAAAACCTCCACCGGCGAAGAGCTGCTCGAGCACCTGCGCGCCAAAGCCGCCGGCGAGGACGAGCGCCTGTTCATCGCCGTCGTGCCCCAGCAGGACGGCAGCGGCACCGCCCCGCGCGAAGCCCGCACCCGCCTGGCCGCGATGCTCGACCGCATGCGCGCCGTCGGCCTGCTCAGCTCCGGCATGATCGGCGACCCCGACCCCTACACCGCCGTGATGAACGCTCTCGAGCTGTTCACCGTCGACGACGTCGTGATCTCCACGCTCCCCGACGAGCGCTCCGGCTGGATGCGCGTCGACCTGATCGAGCGCGTGCGCCACACCACCTCCGCCAAAGTCGAGCACGTGGTCGTCGACCTCGAAGCCAACACCACCACGCCAGCCGCCTGAGGAGCAGACCGATGGAAGCCGCCAGCATCGCGCACCCCGCCACCGCCCACGACGACCACCATCACGGTCCGCCCGAAGCCAACCGCAGCTCGCGCGTGGAGCCGCAGCTGCTCGGCATGCTGCTCTTCATCATCTCCGAGATCATGGTCTTCGGCGCCTTCTTCACGGCGTACTTCTTCATCCGCGTCGCCCAGGGCGAGCCCTGGCCCGCCCACGGCACCACGCTGCCGGTGTGGGTCGCCGGCGTCAACACCGCGATCCTCGTCTCCTCGTCGCTGACCATCCACTGGGCCCAGGTCTCGATCCGCAACAACAACCGCTTCGGGCTCAAAGCCGGCATGCTCACCACGTTCCTGCTCGGCTGCACGTTCCTCTTCATCCAGATCAACGAGTACGCCAACATCGGCTTCGCCCCGCAGGACCACGCCCAGCAAACGATCTTCTACTCGCTCACCGGCCTGCACGGCGCCCACGTCTTCATCGGCCTCGTGCTGCTGCTGATCGTCACCGTACGCGCCTTCCGCGGCCACTTCAGCCCCGAAGAACACCGCGGCATGGAAGTGCCCGGCATCTACTGGCACTTCGTCGACATCATGTGGATCGTCGTCTACGCGACGGTCTACGTCATCTAGCGAAACTTACGCGCCGCAGCTGCCCGCTGTGATCGTCGGCGCGACGTTGTTGTCGCTCGGCACGCTCACCGCATAGCCCGTGCTCGCGCCCACGCACACATCCACCTGTATGCCGCCGCTCACCGCGTGGTCGGCCACGGTCGCGCTCTGGCCCGCGTACACCCCCGCTGCCAGCAGCGTCGTGTAGCGCGCGCTCGTACCCGTGCGTCCGTACTCAAGCGCCCAGTCGGGCTGCTTGAACGCATACCCGTTCGAATACCACCCCTGCATCGGATCGCTCGCCCCGTAGAAGCTCTGCAGCGTCAGCCCCGCGGGGTCCGCCTGGGTGATCGCCAGCGTCTTCTTGCCAGCGTTCGTCACGGTCAGCGTCTGCCCGCTCGCGCTGAGCGTCGACCCCGGCGCCATGTGCCACGTCTGCGCATACGCGTGGCTCGCCGCGCTCGACAGCGCATCCGCCACCAGCGTCAGCCCCTGGCGCAGCACGATCACCGTGCGATGGTGGCTCACGCCCGCGTACAGCCCGCTCACGCCGCTCGCCCAGGTCGCCCCGCCCGCTGCGCCCGTCGCACCCGTTGCGCCTGCCCCGCCCGCTGCGCCGGTTGCGCCGGTTGCGCCGGTTGCGCCGGCCGCGCCCGCACCCCCCGCTGCGCCGGCGACCGAACCGTAGCTGCCCGCCTGCGCTGACCCCTCGACCTGGTCTCCCCCATCCACGACCACCGTGTTGTTCGAGCGCGTGCCGTGGAAATACTCACGATCGGGCTCCTGCGTGTACGTGAACAGCCCCGACGTCGGCAGCACCGTCGACCCGTTGGAGTACATCGTCATCCCCAGCGCGTCGAGATCGGAGTGGTCGGTGCGATACGTGCCCGCGTTGAACGTCACGAACGTCTGGTTTGGCAGGTTCGCCGTGCTGCCGAGCGGCGAGCGCAGCACGAACAGCCCCGCCGTGGGGAACAGCACCGCCCCGTCGGGCGGCGGCGTGCCGTGCGCTCCACGCGTGAACGCGAAGTCGAACCCGGGATCGGCCGCCGCCATCGGCCCGTACACATTCGGATCCTGGCTCGGCATGTACGTCGTCGCCGTCGCACCGAGCATCGGCAGGTACCCGCTGGGCTGGGTGATCTCCGCCGCATACGCCAGCATCTTCTGCGCCGCCGCGCTGTACGACGGCGCGAGCGCCGGCTCGTACTGCTTGGCCCACTGGGCGATCTGGTACACCAGCCCCAGCACGTACACGTGGTAGAACGGCGAGTTCTCGACCTCCACGCCATCCGCGTCGATCGTGTTCGTCAGCATCTGCTGCAACCGTGAGATAGCCAGCTGACGCCAGCCCGCCGACTGCGACCAGCCCGGGAAGTTGTCCGCGATCAGCAGCAACGCCGCGCCCTCGTTGAACCCGTGGTTGTAATCCGCCTCGAAGTGCCCCGGCACGGCCAGGAACGCCCCGAGCTTCTGCAGCGACGCCACCAGCCCGGCATCGAGATCGGCCGGCAGCACGCCCGCGCTCTTCAGCTTGAAATAGAACTGCACCAGCGCCATCGCCCGGTACGCGGACGCGTGGTTGTTGTCGAACGTCGTGCGGTTGAACGCCCGCGTCGCGTCATACGCCGCATACGAGCGCAGGATCGCCACGAGCTTGTTCAGATAAGCCGCGTTGCCTGTCGTCTTCCACTCGTACAGCAGCGTCGGCAGCGGCTGCATCCCATAGAAGTAGAACTCCCAGAACGCGTCGTGGTATGGATCCTCCTGCCACGTCAGCGGCCAGTCGAGATGCGGCAGCGCGTACCCGCGTGCCGGCCACACGTCATTGAGCAGGTTGTTTGCGCTCGCCGCATCGCCCTCACCCCACTGCGCGTACATGCTCTCCCGGCCCGCCGCCAGCGGTGTGACCGCCGTCGTGGTGTTGTGCACCTGCACCGTCACCTGCGTGCTCACCGGCACGAACGCATTCGGCCCCCACAGCAGCACCGTCACCGTGTGCGGCCCGTTCGACTCCGCGTTGGTGTACCACGTGTACTGGTACGGCGCTTCAGCCACTTTCGCGTAGCGGTACTGCCCGTCAACCTCGAACTCGATCCGATCGGCCGGCAGCCCGGCCAGCGCCGCTGTCACCTGCACGGTCCCAGCAACCGTCTGATTCGCGCTCAACCCGGCGATGCTCGCCTGTGCGACGTTGCCGCTGCCGTCATCCACCGGCCTCGAGCTCTCCGCGACAGTGCTAGCGCTCGCGCTCGTGCTGGCGCTCCCACTCGTGCTCGCGCTCGCGTTGGCGCGGGCAGCCGTCACGGTCACCTTGAGCGTGTTTCCCAGGTCGCCCAGCACCGGCGTGTAGGAAGACCCTGCAGCACCCGCGAGCGCGGTACACGGAGCGCTCTGCGCGCCGGCGTAGTGAGCCGCCACGTGGCTGCGCGTGATCGCCCGCGCATACAACCCCACCTCCGCCAGATCGCCGCAGAAGAACCCCGAATGCGCCGCCGACCCCGCTCCGATCACGCTCGGCTCAGGCACCGACGCCAGCGACTGCGACGCGGCACGCGACCCGACCTGAGCGCCGTTGACGTACAGCCTCATGATCGACCCGTCGTACGTCGCCACCACCTGGCTCCACACGCCTGTGCGCAACCCCGGCGCGTACGTGATCGAAGTGCCTACGCCGTCGCTGTAGCGCTCGAACCCCAGCCCCGTGCGCGACACCCAGATGCCCGTCCCCTGGCGCTTCCCAGCCGCCGTCGCCTCACGCGAGAACAGGAACCGGTAGCTCCCGTCAACCGTCGTCGGGCGCGCCCACAGCTCGATCGTGTACGCCACCACCCCCGGCTCGTCGGGCACCTTGGAGAGCACCACCGCGGAAGTCCTGCCGTCGAAGCTCGACGCAGGGTTCGCTTGGCCCGCCAGTGGCCCATCGGCCACCACCGCATGCGCGCCGACATATGCGCCGCTGTTCGAGTTCAGCGACTCCGCTGCGGTTGCTCCGCTGTCGCCCAGCGGCCATAGATAAGGAGCGCCGTCGGCGCTCACGAACGTCGGATAGAACGCACAGCGCTCCCAGCTGTAGCTCGTGGTCAGCGTGCCCGTTCCCCCCACCGCAGGCGGCGGCGGTGCGGCCACCGGCACGCCGACGTGCGCCGTCCCGAGTGATGCCGCGCCGGCGGCGCGCACCGTGGCCGGAGCTACGGTCAGCCCGACGAGCACCACCAGCCCGACTAGCGCAGCCAGCTCGGCGAGCGCAGCCACGAGCAGCTCGATCGATGCTGACCGCCAGCGCAGGAGGAGATCGCTCATCTGAGCGAGCGACCGTACAGCGACGCTGGCGGCGTCCAAGCAATACTGGACATAAAGACGACCAGGTCGCTACTGTCCCGGCGATGCTCAACCCGCTGCGCTCAGAGGAAGAAGCGTTCCGCGTGCTGCTCTACGCGATCGCCGTGATCGTCGTACTGGTCGCCGCGGTCTTGATCCTCGAAGCCGTTCTGTAAGCGGCTCCGCGGACGAGCGAGCACGACGGATGCACCGCAGCGTCTGCGCCGCGCCCACCACGGGTGCGTCAGATCGCTACTTGACGGTGAGCGTGCCCAGCATCCCGGCCTGACGGTGGCCGGGGACTTCACAGAAGAACGTGTAGCTGCCGGGCTTCAGCGTGACGGTCACCGACACCGAGCCCTTCGTGATGAACTTGCTCGCGCCCAGCGTCGGCCCACTCGTGCCTTGCTGAACCGCGATGTTGTGCGATACGCCCGACATGTTGGGCATGTCGATCGTCAGCGACCCGGCCGTCGCGGTCGCCTTGTTGGTGACGTACGCCAGCTGACCGTTGGGGTCGGCCGCGATCTGCAGCTTGCCGTTCTGAGCCACCGCCGGCTTGCCCGCGCCGGGCGCCTGCACGGCCGCAGCCAGCAGGCCGCTGTCCTTGCCGCTGCGCCCGACGGTGCTGGCCACGTACGCAGCGATGTCCTTGAGCGTCTTGCCGCCCGCGAGATTGCTCGGCATCGCCCCACGTGCGTTCGGGTTCAGCACCTGTCCCTCCACCACGCCGCGGATCGTGTCGCGCTTGAGACCGTTGGTGAGGCTCTCGCGGAACGCGTCATCCAGATTCGGGCCGACGATGCCCTTGGTGCCGGCGCGCTCCAGCACGTGACAGGACCCGCACTTGGCCACGAACTGCTGCTTGCCGACGATCAGGTTGGCGTTGCCGTCCTTGTTGGCCGAGCAGCCCGACGCGATCAGCAGCAGGCCGGCCATGGCCGCGAGCAGCGCGGTGCGACGCACCCTCGACAGAGGATCGCGGCGTGAGCTTGGCTGGGTGCGGAAGGCGAGCATCAGCGCGGGAACTCTATCCGAACGTGCGGGCGGTTCGTGGCCACCACGTGCGGACAGTTCGCTGCCACCACTAGGGCTTTGCAAGATCGTCCAACTCGCCGTGCGCAGCCGCGATCACACCGCGCGCCACGCCCTCCCACGACCAGCGCTCGCGCGCGGTGCGCACCAGCCCCTCGCGAGCGCTCGCGCGCAGCGTCTGATCGGCCCGCAACCAGCCGATCAGATTGCCAGCGAGTGTGCGCACGACTCGATCGTCCACCGGGAACGACAGCCAGCCGGCGGCCTCCGCAGGCACGGCGCGCGCGAGCACGTCGCTCACCTCGCCCAGCCCCGAGTGCCCGGCGCTGACCGGGAACGCCCCGCACGCCGCGCCCTCCACCGCCACCATGCCGAACGCCTCGGGAAACGTGCTGGGCACGACGATCGCCTCGCACGCCGGCAGGATCCCAGCCAGCTCCTCGTGGTCGAGACGCCCGGCGAACACCACCCGCTCGCGCAACGCCCTCGCGGCCGCGAGATAGCGCTCGAGCTCGAGCTCGGGGTCGGGGTCGGAGTCGGGGTCGCGATCGCGACCTCGACCGCCGCGCAGCTCGGCGAGGAAGGCCAGCAGGTGCCGCAGCGGGCGCGCATCCTCGGGCACCCCGGTCTCGAGCGACCTGCCGGCCGTCGCGATCTGCTCGGCGCGCGCGAGCTCACCGCGTGCGAGCGCGTCGAGCAGCTGCTCCAGCGTCTGGCGGTACGCCCCGAAGCCGGTGATCAGCAGCTTCGCATCCGGGATCTGCTGGAGCACGAGCGGCCACGCGGCGATCAGCAGATCCACGCCCTTGCTCACGATCAGCTTGCCCACGAACGCCACCAGGCGATCCTGGCCGGGATGAAGTTGCTCCAACGCGGCCACCGCTTCGTTGTCGTCGCGGGTAAAGGCGCTGGGTGGGGTCTCCTCTTT
This sequence comes from Solirubrobacteraceae bacterium, assembly GCA_035474295.1. Classification (GTDB taxonomy): domain Bacteria; phylum Actinomycetota; class Thermoleophilia; order Solirubrobacterales; family Solirubrobacteraceae; genus Palsa-744. The sequence continues at coordinate 62,594 of DATINL010000022.1, read as the reverse complement.
TTGATGGTGCTGCGCGCGCGCGCGAGCGCGCGCCTGCGCGCGTACGCGCGCGCGCAGTCCCTCCAAAAGTGCGTTCAACGCCACTCCGGCCTCAGCTGTCGGTAGCGGGCCGAAACGCTCGATGTCAACCCCCGGCGGCCCAAGCCGCGTGCGCTGTTGGAGCTCACCCTCAGAGAACGATGTCGCACCCGGACCCTCCAGCGCGCGCCACAAGCTCGCGGCGGTGTGGTGTGACCCGACCAGCACGCCTGCCGCCTGCTCCAAACCCTCGTGCGCGAACCTCAGGAAGCGCTCTGGCTGGGGCTTGACGGTGTACTCGAGCGCGCTCCCGTGGATCTTGACCGCGTAGGGCACGCCGCTGCCGGCGAGCGCTCGCGCCAAGATCACCGGCCCCATCACCAGATGGTTGGCAAGCGCCATCTCGGGCCGCACGAGCTCAACCAGCTCGCGCACAGCCGCCACGTTCGCATCCACGTAGCGCCCGATCTCCTCGTTGCTGCAATCCGCGAACGTCTTCGCTTCGACCCCCTCGTAGCGATCAGCCACGTACACCGGCAGCAGCACCCCGATCTCGGGACGATACGCAGTGCAGCTTCCACCACCGGATAAAGAATCTTCCTCCGGAGGAAGATTCTTCCTTTTCTCGATTTCGGATGCACCATCTACGTCCGGTTTCAACCACGCATCTTGGCCCCGCAGCCCGGTGCTCTCGGCCCCTGGATGAGTCTTGGTCGTGTGTGCCCCTGAATGAGCCTCGGTCGTGTGGGCCCCTGGATGAGTCTCGGTCGTGTGCGCTCCCGCCGCGCGCACTCGCAGCTTCCCCTCATCCCACTCCCCGATAGCATCCACGAAGCCCTGCTCCTCGGGATGGCGATCCTGGCTGAGCAGATGCACCTCGTGGCCGAGCCGCTTCAATGCCATCGCCAAGCGCGCGTTGTACACGTTCGAGCCGGTGCCGCTCAACAGGTATCCGTGGAAGATCAGAACGCGCAACGCACCCGCAGCCTACTCATGGCCAGGTGCTTCGGTAGAGTTCCGCGCCGTGAGCGCACGTCAGCGATATCGCCTGCGTGACACCGCCGGACAGCGGGAGATCATCCTCGAAGCCGATTCCGAGCAGATCTACGTCGATCGCGAGTCGGGCGAACGGATGGAAGTCGTCGGCAAGCTGCTCCCGCTCGCACCCTCGGCCTCGCGCCTGCCATGGGCCGTGGAGAACCTGCGCTTCTGCCCGTGGTGCCAGCAGCTCGCCCAGAAAGACCTGAACGACTGCCCCACCTGTGGCCGTCGGATGGGGCCGCTGGGCGCGTGATCCGCGTCGCACACGCCCGCTCCCTGAACGCCCGGCGCAGCGCGCTGATCGCCTCGACAGCTCTGCTGTCCGTCTGCGGCGGCGCTTTGAGCGCCTGCGGTGGTGGCGGCGGCGGCAGCGACGTCGCGCCGCGCTCGAGCTCTGACATCACACCGCCCACCGACAACTCCGCGGAGAACGCCGCGACGCAGACCACCACTGTGTCGACCACCTCCACCAGCACAGCCAGCACCAGCACCGACAGCTCGGGCGCTGCTTCCACCGGCTCCTCCAGCGGCACCGGCAGCAGCGGCGCCTCCGCCGGCAGCGGCACCGCAGGCAGCACCGGCGGCAATGCAGCCGGCGGCAGCTCCCCCGCAGGGGGCGCGACCGGCGGCGGCACCACCGGCGGTGGCTCCACGGGCGGCGGCGCGACCGGCAATGGCCCCACCGGCAACGGCACCGGCTCAGGCGGCGCGAGCAGCCCGACCGGCGGCGCCGGCGCACCACCCGGCTGACAGCAGCCCAACCGACAGCGCCGTGCGGAGCCGAACGGATCAGCGGCGGTTCAGGGCGTGGAGATCAGCGTCGCGCTGTATGTGAGGCGGTTCAGGGCGTGGAGATCAGCGTCGCGCTGTATGTGAGCCGTGCGGTGCGATACAAGCAGTAGTACTGGATCACCGACGCTGTGCGTGTGTGCGCGGTCTGCGTGCCCGTGTTTGCGCACTGAGCCTTTGACCTGCTCGCCCGCCACGACGTGTTGTTGGGGAACCCGAGCGCGAGCGCTGGCGCCCAGGATGGCACCGTCAGCGCCACCACGTCGCCCTTCTTGACCGTAAGCGACGTGTCGAGCGGGAACTGCGTCGTCATGCCGAAGTACGGCTCCAGCTTCATCACTGGGCTCTGCGACACCAGCATGTAGCTCAGGTTCGGGCGCTTCTGCGGGCGCAGGATCGCGATCCCCGCCGTCGACACGCCGCCCTCGTTGGTGTCGAAGAACTTGATCTGCTTGGCGTTCGGCTTGCCGAGCACGATCGTCCACGCCACGATCTTGCCGTTGCGCGGCACCGTCACCAGGTTGCGCGTCGTGCCCACCTTCACCTGGAACCCGGTCGTGCGGCTCACCGCCAGACACGGCGACCCGGGGCAGCTCGGCGTGCTCGGCGGGGTCGTCGTCGCAGGGATCTGCCCGACCTCGGTGAGCGTCGCCAGCGAACCCGCCGGCAGCGCCAGGATCAGCGCGAAGCTGGTGAAGATCGCAATCGAAACACGTTTCATATGCGCCATCTAACACCAATTCGACGCAAATGGAGCGCTTCGCAAGACTTCTACCGCGATTGCGCCGCTCAAGCCGCAGCCGTGGAGAGCGCCGCCGCGGCCTCCGCGATCTGCTCAGGATCGCCCGGCGCAGGCACCCACGGCAGCTTCAGCGGATCCCCCGCATACCGCGGAATCACGTGTACGTGGAAGTGGAACACCGTCTGCCACGCCTGCGCCCCGCACGAGTTGATCAGGTTCACCCCATCCGCCCCGAGCCGCTGCTTCGCCAGCTGCGCAACCCGCTGCGCCGCGCTCGCCACCGCCAGCAGATCCTCCGACTCGATGCTCAGCAGATCACGATGGTGCGCGCGCGGGATCACCAGCACGTGCCCGCGCGTCGCCGGCGCGATGTCCATGAACGCAAGCGTGCGCTCATCCTCGGCCACGACCGTCGCCGGCAACTCACCTGCCACGATCTTGCAGAAGATGCAATCCGGGTCGCGCATGCGCCAATCCTAACCCGTCAGATCGCCATGGCCTACTTGATCACAAGGATCTGCGGATGCGTCGCCAGCAGCGTCTGCGTGAACACGTAGTTGAACGCCCCGATCCCCAGGAACGAGATCACCACCGCCTGGTTGACCGCGCGCCCGACACCCTCGGCCCCGCCCGACGCGCTCATGCCCTTGTAGCAGCACACGATCGCGATGATCGCCCCGAACACCATCGTCTTCAGCACCGACCCCCACAGATCCGTCGTCGACGTGTTGGCGAAGAACGTCGTCCAGAACGGCCCGAGCGGCTGCCCGTTGATGATCTCCGCCAGCAACCCACCGAAGATCCCGAACAGCACCGCGTAGATGTCGAACAGCCCCGTCACGATCATCAGCGCGAGGAAGCGCGGCACCACCAGGTTCTTGACCGGATCCACGCCCAGCACCTGCAGCGCGTCGAGCTCCTCGCGCACCTTGCGCGCCCCCAGGTCAGCCGTAATCGCCGTCCCCGCCACCCCCGCCAGCACGATCGCCGTCACGAGCGGCCCGATCTCGCGGATCGACGCAAGCACGAAGATGCTGCCGAGCCGATCCAGCGCACCGAAGATCGTCAGGAAGTTCGCCGCCTGCAGCCCCGGCGCCGCGTAATTGATCGCCACCGTCGACACCAGCAGCGGAAACCAGCACAACCGCAGCGCGAACAAGCTCTGCGCGATGAACTCGCCCCCGTACGGATACGGCGGTCGCACCGCTGACACGACAGTCTTCCCCGTCAGGATCAGCATGTCGCCGATCTCTTCGAGCAGGTTCTTCGACGGCAGCAGCACCCGGTCGGCGACACCACGCCCGGTGACCAGCCTGCCCGACCCCTCGCTCGCCCGTGCCATTGATCTAGTGTATTAGATAGCTAGCACACTGTCAATCTTGGACCTGGATCAGGGGTCCGATGCGGACTCGCCGGATGGATGCCCGGGATCGTGCTCGGAACCGCAGCCCTGCTCCAGACCCAGACCCAGACCCAGACCGCGACCGCGACCGCGACCCCGATCCAGTCGCTCCCTCGCATACGCCAGCGCCTGCTCGCGCGTCCTCACCTCCCCCGCGTATCGAGCCTCCGCCAGCTCCTGCAGCAACTCCCCCACCTGCGGTCCGAGCCCGATCCCGAGCTCGCCCGCCAGCTCGTCTCCGCGCCACAGCGCCCGCGGCGCGCCCTCCGCGCGCCAGCGCAACGCATCCGTGAGCATCCTGTGTGCCAGCCCCATGTGCGCATCGATCGCCTCGTTCGCCCGCTCACCGCGCGTCGCCAAGCGATCCGCCACCGACAGCAGCGTCACATCGACCTCGACCGGATCGCACGCGCGCAGGTACTTGAACACCGACCGGCGCGCGAGCGGCTGTGCCTCGTGTACCAGGAACCCGAGCCGCAGATGGTGCCGTGTCAGCGCCGCCACATGCGCCCGCATGCGCTCGCTCGCCCGCAACCGCCCCAGCACCCCCCGCGCCAGCTCCGCCCCCTGCGCATCATGCCCGATGAACGTCACGCGCCCGTCGTGCTCCCGCACCCCGCGCGTCGCTGGCTTCGCCGCGTCGTGCAGCAGCGCCCCCCAGCGCAACGCATCGCCGCGCGTCAGCTCATCCGCCAGCGGCTCCCTGAGCAGCGCCGCCACCGCCTCGGCGTGCTCCGCCCCGATCACTGCCTCCGGATCCGCCTGCAGCGCAACCACCTGCTCCAGCACCTCGAGCGTATGCCCGTACACGTCGCGGTGGTGGAACTGACTCTGCTCGACCCCTCGCAACGCCTCCAGCTCCGGCAGCACCACCTGCAGCACCTCGAGCTCGTTGAGCAGTTCGATGCCGCGCAGCGGCTGCTGTGCTCCAATGATCCGCCGCAGCTCGATGAACACGCGCTCTGGAGAAACATGGTGCTGCGCGCCCGCGTGCGCGCGCGCGCAGTCCCTTGTCTTTTGCTCCACCTGCAACTGCAGCTCGACCGCCATGCGCACCAGCCGCAGCACCCGCAGCGGGTCATCCGCGAACGCACTCGGCCCTGCCATCCGCAACCGCCGCGCCGCCAGATCCCCCAGCCCCCCGAGCGGATCGATCGGCTCTCCGCCCTGCAACGGCTCCGCGATCGCGTTGATCGTGAAGTCGCGCGCCCGCAGATCCTGCTCCAGCGACTCGCCACGCAACCGCTCCACGTCGATCTGCCACGCGCGGTCGCGCGCCACCACCCGCCAACCGCTGAACTCCCCGCTCAGCGCGAAGCACGCCGCACGCCCCGCCCGCCCGAGCGCACGCGCCGCCTGCTCCGGCTCGCCGTCGATCACCAGATCGAGATCGCCCCCCGCGCGGCCCAGCACGCGATCGCGCACCACCCCGCCCACGACCCACGCCCGCGCGTCCCCCAGCGTCGCGCGCGCCAGCTCGAGCGCCTGTGCGAGCGCCCGCTCCTCGCTCACAGCCACTCGCCGTCGCGGTGATACACGCGCCTCACACGCCCGCTCAGCCCGCACGTCACCTCGTAGTTGATCGTCCCCAGCCGCTCAGCCACCTCCTCGGCCGTCACCCGCTGCTCGCCCTGCGCCCCGATCAGCACCGCCTGCTCGCCGCGCAGCGCCTGCGCCTGCGCCCCCGGCCCGAGATCCACCGTGATGTTGTCCATGCTCACCGTCCCCACCAGCGGATACCTGCGCCCCGCGATCAGCACATCCGCGTTGTTCGACAACCCGCGCCGCCACCCGTCGCCATACCCAATCGGCAGCACCCCCAGCCACGTGTCGCGCTCGGCCACGAACGTGCGCCCGTATCCCGCGCTCGCCCCCGCAGCGCAGCACTTCACCTCAGCGACGTACGAGCTGAGCTGCAGCGCCGGCTGCAGCTCCCATTGACTCGCACCCACCCCGAACGGATCCATCCCGTACACCGCGATCCCGCAGCGCACCATGTCGAAATGCGACGCCGGATCGCGCAACGTCGCAGCGCTGTTCGCCGCGTGAACCACCACCCCCGGATGCTCCTGCCTAACGCTGCCCGCCCAGCGCGTGAACAGCTCGAGCTGCTCATCGAAGAACCCGTCGCCGCGCTCATCCGCCGTCGCGAAATGCGTCATCACCCCCGCAAGCTGCACGCCAGCGGTGCTCTGCGCCGTCCGCACCACCCGCGACGCATGCTCCGGCTCACGCGTCCCCAACCGCCCCATGCCGGTGTCGAGCTTCACATGCACCCGCCCGCCGCCGGCCTTCGCCACCGCCTCCACGTACTGCTCATGCCACACCACCACATCCGCATCCGCCGCCAGCGCCTCGCCCAGCTCGACCTCGCTGAGCGCTCCCATCACCAGCACCCGCACGTCTTTCAACCCTGCCGCGCGCAGCTCCGTCGCCTCTGCCGCCGTCGCCACCGCCAGCCAGCTCGCACCGCCCGCGAGCGCCGCGCGCGCTGCCTGCACGGCCCCGTGGCCGTACCCGTCCGCCTTCACCACCACGCACAGCTCGCTCTTGCTCCCACTCCCACTCCGGCTTCCGCTCCCGCTCCCGCTCCCGCTCAGCTCTGCGCGCAGCCGGGCGCAGTTGCGCTCGATCGCCGCAACGTTCACCTCCGCCGTGGCGCGTCGCTGACTCACGCCCGCCCCCCGGCGCGCGCCCCCGGCAGCGCCGCGATCACATCGGACGCGATCACCCCCTCCGGCGCGCCTTGCGCTCGCGCCGCGTCGCGCCCGGCCTGTGCGTGTACCCACACACCCGCGCTCGCCGCCGCGAACGCCCCGACCCCCTGCGCCAGCAGCGCCGCGATCACCCCCGTCAGCACATCCCCGGTGCCCGCCGTCGCCAGCGCCGGGCTGCCGCCCGCGCTGACCGCCACGCGCCCGCCGGGCTCCGCGATCAGCGTGTCGTCGCCCTTCAACACCACCACCGCGCGCGCGCGCCGCGCCGCTTCGCGCACATGCTCCAGCCGCGCGCGCTCGATCTCGTCGCTGTCGACCTCGAACAGCCGCGCCAGCTCACCCGCGTGCGGCGTCAACACTGTCGGCGCCGCCCTCGCGCTCAGCTCCTCCAGGCGCCCGGCATGCGCGTTCAGCCCGTCCGCATCCAGCACCAGCGCCACCGTCGCCGCGCGCGCCAGCTCGCGTGCGAACGCACCCGCCGCGTCGCTGCGCCCCAGCCCCGGCCCGAGCGCCAGCGCTAGCGCCCCGCCGCGCCCCGTCGCCTTCAGCACCAGCTCGACGCCCGCGCGCGTCAGCGCCCCGTCTTCGTCGGGCAGCGCACGCGTCATCACCTCGAGCAGCCCCGCCGCCACGATCGCTTGCTGGGACGCCGGCACACACGCCGTCACATACCCAGCCCCTGCGCGCATGCACGCCTGCGCAGCCATGCTCGGCGCGCCTGTCAGCCCGCGCGACCCGCCTGCAACGACCACGTGCCCGCTCACGAACTTCGACCCCGTCGGCGCGCGCCTGGGCAGCTCGTTCAGCACCTCCGGTGTGATCAACCCGACCTGTGGCTCGCCCGGCGCACCGCGGGGGATACCGATGTCGATCCGCAGCACCTCGCCCGCGTGCGCCTTGCCCGGGTGGATCCACAACCCGGGCTTGGACGCGTGGAACGTCACCGTCAGCGCCGCCCGCACGCCCGCGCCCGCCACCGCGCCCGTCGACGCATCCACCCCGCTCGGCACATCCACGCTCAGCACCGCCCCCGGCGCGCCGTTGATCGCCTCGATCGCCGCCGCCACCGCGCCGCGCGGCGCACCCTCGAAGCCGGTTCCCAGCAGCGCATCGACGATCACCGCCGCGTCGGCGAGCGCTGCTCCCGCCAACTCGATCGGCGGCTCGCCCGGCAGCCGCGCCAGATTCGCGCGCGCGTCGCCGGACAGCTCGTGCGCGGGCGCCGTGCACACCACCGTCACCGCGCGCCCCGCCGCGCGCAGCACACGCGCCGTCACGAGCCCGTCGCCGCCGTTGTTGCCCTTCCCGCACACCACCACCACAGGGCCGTCGGGCATGTGCTGCTCGAGCGCGCGTGCCACGCCGAGCCCGGCGCGCTCCATCAGCTCGAGCAACGTCACACCGCGCTCGTCGATCGCCCAGCGGTCGACCGCGCGCATCGCGTCAGCGTCAAGCAGTGGCTCACACCAGCCGGGCAGACAGCTCATCGACAGCGATGCTAGACGTTGCGCTGCGTTGCGGTCCCGCGCGCGCGGACCGCGCGTTACTCGACCGTAACCGTCTTGGCCAGGTTGCGCGGCTGATCGACGTTGAGCTCGCGCTTGCGCGCGATCCGGTACGCCAGCATCTGCAGCGGGATCACCGCGAGGATCGGCTGCAGCATCCAGTCGATCTTCGGCACGCTGATCGACGCATCCGCGTGCTTGGCGATCTCCGCGTTGCCCTCGGTCGTGATCGCGATCACGTGCGCGCCGCGCGCGCGCACCTCCTGCATGTTCGACACCATCTTCTCGAGCACCGGCGAATCGGTCGCCACGCACACCACCGGCGTCGACTCGTCCAGCAGCGCGATCGGCCCGTGCTTCATCTCGCCCGCCGCGTACGCGTCGGTGGCGATGTACGAGATCTCCTTGAGCTTGAGCGCGCCCTCGAGCGCCACCGGCAGCCCCACGTGGCGGCCGAGATACAGGAAGAAATCCTTGCTCGCGTGCGCGTCAGCCACCTGGCTGACCTGCTCGTCAACGCCCTCGATCACCTCGTCGATGCAGTGCGGCAACCGCTTGATCTCGCTCACCAGCTCGGTGATCCGCTCCGCCGGCAGCGTGCCGCGCAGCTCCGCCAGCCTGAGCCCGAGCAGGTAGATCGCCGCCACCTGGCACACGAACGTCTTCGTCGCCGCCACGCCGATCTCCAATCCCGCGCGCGTGAACAGCACGCCGTCGGCGTCGCGCGTCGCCTGCGAGCCCATCACGTTCGTGATCGCCAGCACCGTCGCGCCGCGCTCGCGCGCCTTGCGCATCGCCGCGAGCGTATCCGCCGTCTCGCCGGACTGGGAGATCCCGATCACCAGATCCCCCGGCCCCACCACCGGGTTGCGGTAGCGGTACTCGCTCGCCACATCCATCTCCACCTGCACGCGCGCCCACTCCTCGATCGCATACCGCCCGATCAAGCCCGCGTGGTAGGACGTGCCGCACGCGACGATCACGATCCGCTTGATGTTCGCGAGGATCGCCTCATCGAGCGCGCCCTGCTCGTCGAGATCCACACCGTCGCCCCGGGCCGTGCGATCGGCGATCGTCTCCGCCACCGCATCCGCCTGCTCGTGGATCTCCTTCAGCATGAACGTCTCATACCCGCCCTTCTCGGCGGTTTCCTCATCCCAGTCGACCGTCTCCACGGCGCGCTCGATCTCCACGCCTTCCGGCGTCGTCAGCGTCACGCCCTCCGGGCGCAACACCACGATCTCGCCGTTATCCACGTACTGCACCTCGTGCGTCTCCGCCAGGAACGCCGGCACCGCTGAAGCCACGAACTGCTCGCCGTCGCCGCGCCCCACGATCAGCGGACACTCCTTGCGCGCCCCCACCAGCACCTCCGGCTCGTCAGCGCTCATCGCCACGAACGCGAAGTGCCCCTCGAGCTCGGCGTACGCCGCGCGCACCGCATCCGCGAGATCGCCCGCGTAGTGGTCCGCCACCAGGTGCGCGATCACTTCGGCGTCGGTCTCGCTCGTGAACGAGCTTCCCTGCGCCTCCAGGCGCTCCTTCAGCTTCATGTAGTTCTCCACGATCCCGTTCACCACCACGTGCACGCGATCGCCGCTGTCGTAGTGCGGGTGCGCGTTCGCCTCGGACACGCGCCCGTGCGTCGCCCAGCGCGTATGCCCGATCCCGATGGTCGCCGGGCGCGTCGCCACCGCCACGGACCCCGACTGCGCCTCAGCGTCGGCGCTTAACCTGTCGCGCTCCGCGAGCTTCGCCTGCAGCGCGCTCAGGTTCCCCACAGCCCGCACCGCGTCGATGCGATCGTCGGAGATCACGCTGATCCCCGCGCTGTCGTACCCGCGGTACTCGAGCTTGCCGAGCCCCGCCAGCAGCAGCTCGCGCACAGGACGCCTGCCTACATACCCAACGATTCCGCACATAGGCAACGGGTCCTTTCGCGCACGATTACGAGCTCGCATCCTCGCCGTGTACACACACGACAAGCTGCGATCCCCGGAAAACGGGTCTTTCGACGATACCAGCGCCTAAAAAACGCCTAGAACAAGCGTCCGCTTGCGTTTAGCCTGTGATCTGCGCAGCCCAGGCGCCAGCCGCCGGGAACGCCGCTGCCAGCCGCCGCGGGCGCCGGTCGCCATGGGTGTCAGCAGCCCCAGGTGCCAGCCGCCGCGGGTGCGAGCCGCCGGCGGGCGGCTCAGACCAGTTCGCGCTCGACGAGCTCCACCAGGCGCGCGCACACCGCGTCGGCTTCCTCGTCGGTTGGCGCTTCCACCATCACCCGCACCAGCGGCTCGGTGCCGCTCGGGCGCACCAGCACGCGCCCGCGCCCGCTCAGCGCCTCGTCCTCGGCGCGCACCGCCGCGTGCACGCTGTCGGCGTGCGCGAACGCCCCGCGGTCGCGCACGCGCACGTTCACGAGCCGCTGCGGCAGCTTCTCCATCGCGCTGCGCTCTGTCAGCGGCCGCCCTGCGAGCGCTTCGAGCGTGAGCAGCGCGCTCGCGATGCCGTCGCCGGAGCGGTTGAACCCCATGTCGATGATGTGCCCGGACTGCTCGCCGCCGAGCACCCAGCCGCGCGCGCGCAGCTCCTCCAGCACGTAGCGATCGCCGACGTTCGCGCTCACAACCTCGATCCCCGCTTGCTTCATCGCGGAGTGGAACCCGTAGTTGGTCATCACCGTCACCGCCACGCCGTTGCCGGCGAGCCGCCCGGCGGCGTGCAGATGCAGCGCCGCGAGCGCCATCAGCTCGTCGCCGTCGACCACCTCGCCTGCGCCGTCCACCGCCAGCACGCGGTCGCCGTCACCGTCGAACGCGAACCCGAGCGCGTGCCCGCCCGCCACCACCTGCTCAGCGAGCGCGCCCACGTGCGTCGATCCGCAGCTCGCGTTGATGTTGCGCCCGTCGGGCGCATCCGCCACCACCGTCACGCTGGCGCCGAGCCGCCTGAAGATCTCCGGCCCGACGCGGTACGTCGCGCCGTTGGCGCAATCGAGCAGCACATCCACACCGCTCAGGTCGAGCTGCGCGAAGCGCGTGTGCAGCTCGCGCAGATAATCCTCCTGCGTGCCGTGCAGCGTGCGCACGCCGCCGATCACGCGCGACTCGCGCCCGTGCGCGTCGGATTCGAGCTCGCGCTCGATCGCCAGCTCCGCGTCGTCGCTCAGCTTGTACCCGTCGGCTGCGAAGAACTTCACCCCGTTGTCCTGGTAGGGGTTGTGCGACGCCGACAGCACCACCGCCAGGTCGAACCCGTAGCGCGCGATCAGCAGCGGCGCCGCCGGCGTCGGCAACACGCCGCCGAGCAGCGCATCGCCGCCCGCCGCGCTCACGCCCGCCGCGATCGCCGCCTCCAGCATCTCGCCGGATTCGCGCGTATCGCGGATGATCAGCACCTGCGGGCGCTCGGCTTGCGCGTTGCGCGTCGCCGCGCCGCCGAGTCGCAGCGCCAGCTCGGCGGTCAACAGCTCGCCGGCCACACCCCGAACGCCGTCCGTCCCGAACAGCTTGCGGGTCATAGGTGGTGGTTCCCTTCTCTCAGCGCTTGGAGAACTGCGGACGCTTGCGCGCCTTCTTCAAGCCGGCCTTCTTGCGCTCCTTGGCGCGCGAATCGCGCGTCAGGAACCCGCGGCGCTTGAGCTCGCCGCGCAGGTTGGGGTCGGCTTCGAGCAGCGCGCGCGACACGCCGTGGCGCAGCGCCCCGGCCTGCGCCGAGATGCCGCCGCCGTGCAGTCGCGCCACGACGTCCATGCGCTCCTGGTATCCCACGGTCTCCAGCGGCTGGCGCACGTTGCGCTGCAGCGTGACACGCGGGAAGTGCTCCTCGAGCGTGCGCCCGTTGACCTGGTACGAGCCCGTGCCCGGTCGCAGGATCACTCTGGCGATCGCCGTCTTGCGTTTGCCTGTCGCGCGGTAGCGCGCGCCCGCGGCCAGATCGATCGCCGCGGTGGAGATCGGCTCGCTCAGATCCTGCTTCTCGCTGTCGCTGTCGCTGTCGCCGTCGCTCTCCGCGTGGTCGTCGCCTTCGACCGCGTATGGATCGGTGGGACGCTCGCGCCCGAGCGGATCTGCGCCCTCCGGCACGATGTCCACTTCGAGATGCGCCCCCGGCACGGCCGGCTTCACCCGCGGCGCGGGCTCCTCCTCGGCCTCGTCGTCGGATGCCTCGGCATCAGCAGCCGGCTGCTCCGCCGCGGGCGCAGGCTCGGCAGCCGGTGCTGCTTCAGCGGCGGGCGCATCAGCAGTCTGTGCCACTTCCGGCTCAGCAGGCGCCTCAGCGGCGGCCGCGGGCTCGGCAGGCGTGTCTGCCTGCGCTTCGGCTTCCTTGGCTGCTTCCAGCGGCGCGTCTTCTACAACGGCGGCGATCTCCTGCGCGTCTTCGGACGGGGGAGTTTGGCCCTCTGCGGGCGTGTCAGGCGTTGGCTCGTCGGCCATCAGGCGTCAATCTCCAGCGGTTGTGGCTGTTGGGCGATGTGCGGGTGATCCGGGCCGGCGTAGATCTTCAGCTTGGTGATCTGCTTACGCGCCAACCGGTTGCGCGGCATCATTCCCTTGACGGCAAGCCGGATGATCTCCTCCGGGCGTCTTGCGAGCATCTCTTCGAACGTACGCGACTTCAACCCGCCGGGGTAGCCGGAGTGACGGTAGTAGCGCTTGTCCGCGCGCTTGTTGCCGGTTACGTGGATCTTCTCCGCGTTGATCACGATCACGAAGTCGCCGGTGTCGATGTGCGGCGTGTACTCCGGCTTGCGCTTGCCGCGCAGCACATCCGCGATCTGCGTCGACAAACGCCCGAGCGTTTTGCCGTTCGCGTCGACGACGTGCCAGTTGCGCTCGCGGTCGGTGGGTTTGGCGACGTAAGTCTTCATAGCGTAAAAAAGGCCACGCGAATACAGCGCGCGGCGCGAGCGATGCATGATAGAGAACCCGGCGCGCTGATGCCTTCGCCCGGCTGCGCTACTCCCACTCGATCGTGCCGGGCGGCTTGCTGGTGATATCCAGCACCACCCGGTTGACTTCGCGCAGCTCGTTGATCATGCGCGATGCGATCGTCTCCAGCAGGTCGTATGGCAGACGCGCCCAGTCGGCGGTCATCGCGTCGTCGCTGGTCACGGCTCTGACGACCACCACATACCCGTACGTGCGCTCGTCGCCCTGCACGCCGACCGTGCGCACGTCGGGCAGCACACAGAACGACTGCCACAGCTCGCGGTACAACCCCGCCTTGCGGATCTCGTCCTGGAGGATGTGGTCGGCTTCGCGCAGCACGTCGAGGCGTTCGCGCGTGGCTTCGCCGCCGACCACGCGGATCGCGAGCCCCGGACCGGGGAACGGCTGGCGCCAGACGAGCCGTTCGGGCAGCCCGAGCTCGGCGCCGACCGCGCGCACCTCATCCTTGAACAGCGTGCGCAGCGGCTCCACGAGCTCGAACTGGAGGTCGTCGGGCAGCCCGCCGACGTTGTGGTGGGATTTGATCGTCGCCGCGCCGGTGCCGCCGCCGCTTTCGATCACGTCGGAGTAGAGCGTGCCCTGCACGAGGAACTTGGCGCCTTCGCCGCCATCACTGCCGTCGCCGCCACCCCCGGCGGCCAGCTTCTCCGCTTCCTCTTCGAACACGCGGATGAACTCCGCCCCGATGGCCTTGCGCTTGGCTTCGGGCTCGGTCACGCCCTTGAGCTTCTCCAGGAAGCGCTGCTCGGCGTCGACCGCCACCAGCGGCACCTTGAACGTGTCGCGGAACGCGCTGATCACCTGCTCGCCCTCGCCTTTGCGCATCAGCCCGTGGTCGACGAACACACACGTCAGCTGATCGCCGACAGCGCGATGCACGAGCAGCGCGGCGACCGAGGAATCCACGCCGCCGGAGAGCCCACAGATCACCTTTCCGGCGCCGACCTGCTTGCGCACGCGTGCGATCTGGTCTTCCGCGATCGACGCGGCGCCCCACGTGCGCTCACAGCCGCACACCTCGGTCAGGAAGCGCGTGAGGATCTGCTGCCCGTAGGGCGTGTGCACCACTTCGGGGTGGAACTGGATCCCGTAGATCCCGCGCTCGGTGCTCTCCACGGCAGCGACCGGCGACCCGGTGGATGACGCCAGCGCGGTGAACCCGGGCGGCGGCTCGAACACCGTGTCGCGGTGGCTCATCCAGCACGTCTGCTCGCGCGGCATCCCCGCGAGCAGCACCCCGGGTTCGGTGACGCTCAGCTCAGAGCGTCCGAACTCCCCGACCTCCGCCTGCTCGACGCGCCCGCCGAGCTCCTGCACGAGCAGCTGCATGCCGTAACAGATGCCGAGCACCGGCACGCCGAGCTCCAGCAGCCCGCGCTCCAAGCGGGGGGCGCCCTCGGCGTACACGCTCGCCGGGCCGCCCGACAGGATCACCCCGCGCGGATTGCGCTTGGCGACTTCCTCGAGCGCCACGTGATGAGGCAGCAGCTCGGAGAACACACCGCAGTCGCGCACGCGCCGGGCGATCAGCTGGGAGTACTGACCGCCGTAGTCGAGCACCACCACTTCTTCAGTCGCCACGCCGAGCGAATCCTCCAGCGGCGCCTGGTGCTCGCTGCGGTGCGCCGCCGCCTCAGTCACCTCAGTCATTGACGAGCGCGGCTGCCTTCCCGTTGGCGCCCATCCCGACGGCCTGGTCGCGCTGCAGCTGCTTGCCCTCGGTCTGCAGCGACGGCGCGATCACGACCTCCGCGCGGTTGAACTCGGCCAGGTCCTTGTGACCGCAGGTGGCCATCGACGTGCGCAGCCCGCCGAACAGGTTGAACGTGCCGTCGTTCTCACGCGCCGGACCGACGAGGATCTCCTCGAGCGTGCCGTTCTGCGTGGTTGCCACACGCGCGCCGCGCGGCAGCGTCGGGTGGAACGTGGCCATGCCCCAGTGGAACCCGCGGCCGGGCGCCTCGTGAGCGCGTGCCAGCGGCGAGCCGATCATCACCGCGTCTGCGCCGAGAGCGATCGCCTTGGATACGTCGCCGCCGTTGCGCATGCCGCCGTCGGCGATCACCTGGCAGTACTCGCCCGTTTCGAGCATGTGCGTCGAGCGAGCGTGCGCCACGTCCGCGATCGCCGTGGCCTGCGGCACGCCGATCCCGAGCACGCCGCGTGTCGTACACGCGGCGCCCGGGCCGACACCGACGAGCACGCCGGCCGCGCCGGTGCGCATCAGGTGCAGCCCGGTCGGGTAGGACGCGCAGCCGCCGACCACCACCGGCACGTCGAGCGTCGGGATGAACTCCTTCAGGTTGAGCGGCTCGCTGACCGTCGACACGTGCTCGCCGGAAACGACCGTGCCCTGGATCACCAGCACGTCGAGACCCGCGTCGAGCGCGATCTCGTAGTACGCCTGGACGCGCTGCGGGGTCAGCGACGCGGCGACGACCACCTTGTGCTCCTTGATCTCGCGCACCCGCTGGGCGATCAGCTCGGGCTTGACCGGTTCGCTGTAGATCTCCTGCATCTCGCGCGTCGCCTGGTCCTTGGGCAGCTTCGAGATCCGCTCGAGCTGCTGCTCAGCGTCTTCGTAGCGCGTGAAAATGCCCTCGAGGTTGAGCACCGCCAGTCCACCGAGCTTGCCGACGATGCCGGCGGTGGTCGGCGACACGACGCCATCCATCGCCGAAGCGAGCATCGGCAGCTCGAACTGGTAGGGCCCGAGCTTCCACGAGATGTCGATGTCGTCGGGGTCGCGCGTGCGCCTCGACGGCACGATCGCGATGTCGTCAAACCCATACGCACGGCGGGCTGTCTTGCCGCGCCCGATCTCTACTTCCATCACGTGATCCTTGCAGTCGCAGCGGACAAGAAGACCCCGCACAAAGCGGGGCCGGGAGCGAGTCGAGCGGGACCCGAAGGGGCCTTTTCAGAGACGGTCACCGAGTGTGTTCGAGCATAGCAACGCACCCCGTCACAACTCTCCGCTGAAGTCGCTCTGAGCGCGGTTCCATATAGTCACGCGCCGAGTTCCAGATAGGCTCGCGGCGCGATCTCATCCCCCACCAGGAGCACGCCCGATGAACTTCGAACACTCGCCCCGCACGCAGGAGCTCCTGGCCCAGCTGATCGACTTTCAAGAGCAGCAGATCGCGCCGCACGAGCAGGCGCACCACCACGAGCTGCTGGAGCTGCCCGATCCGTGGGTGGCGCTGCCGCTGATCGACACGCTGAAGGCGAAAGCAAGAGCGGCGGGGCTGTGGAACCTGTTCCTGCCAGCTGACGAGAAGCTGCCGGCGGGCGAACTCGGCGGAGCGGGACTGTCGAACGTCGAATACGCGCCGCTCGCGGAGCGCATGGGGCGGTCGCTGATCTCCAGCGAGGTGTTCAACTGCAACGCGCCGGATTCGGGCAACATGGAGGTGCTGCTGCACTTCGGGCGTGCCGACCAGCGCGAGCAGTGGCTTGTGCCGCTGCTCGACGGGTCGATCCGCTCGGCGTTCTGCATGACCGAGCCGGAGGTGGCGTCCTCAGACGCGACCAACATGCAGGCCACGGCGATGCTCGACGGCGAGGAGGTGGTGCTGAACGGGAGCAAGTGGTGGAGCACGGGCATCGGCCACCCGAACTGTCGCGTGGTGATCTTCATGGGCCTGACAGCGCCGCAAGCGGATCGCTACCACCAACATTCGATGGTGCTCGTACCGCTCGACACGCCCGGGGTGAAGATCGAGCGGATGCTCAGCACGATGGGGTTCCTCGACGCGCCCGGTGGTCACGGGGAGGTGTCGTTCGAGAATGTCCGCCTACCGGCGGACGCGATCATCGGCGGGCCCGGCCAGGCGTTCGCGATCGCCCAGGCGCGGCTCGGGCCAGGGCGCATCCACCACTGCATGCGGCTGATCGGGCTGGCGGAGCTCGCGCTGGAGCTAGCGTGCGAGCGCGCCACGTCGCGCATCGCATTCGGCAAGCCGCTGGCGAACCTCGGCGGCAACCGCGAGCGCATCGCGGATGCGCGCATCGCCATCGACCAGGCGCGGCTGCGCGTGTTGCACGCGGCGTGGCTGATCGACACCAACTCGCCGGATGCGCTCGGCGCGGTGTCGCAGATCAAGGTGCTCGCGCCGAACATGACCCAGCAGGTGGTGGACATGGCGATGCAGCTGCACGGTGGAGCGGGACTGTCCAACGACCTGCCGCTCGCCGCCGCGTGGACGATCGCGCGCGCGCTGCGCTTGGCCGACGGCCCGGACGAGGTGCACCGCGGGGTGGTCGCGCGACTGGAGCTCGCGCGCTACGGCGCCGGGAAGTGGTCCTCCTGAGCCGCGCTGACGGACACGAGCGCAGGCGCAGGCGCGACGCGTGAGCGAGACCGCGCGCAGCATGCCGACCGCGGGTGAGCAGCTCGCGCGTGTGCGCGACGAGGATGCGTTCGACGTCGCCGCGGTCGACACATGGTTGCGCGTGCATGCGCGCGCGTATGTAGATCAGCATCAGCTGAGCGGACTGCCGCAGGTGCGCCAGTTCTCCGGCGGCGCGTCGAACCTGACATACCTGCTGACGTACCCCGAGCGCGAGCTGATCCTGCGCCGCCCGCCAGCCGGCACCAAAGCCGCTTCCGCGCACGACATGGCACGCGAGTACCGGATCCAGCAGGCGCTCGCAGCGGCGTACCCGTACGTGCCGAGGATGGTCGCGCTGTGCGACGAACCGCACGTGCTCGACTCCCAGTTCTATGTGATGGAGCGCGTACACGGCACGATCCTGCGCGCGCGCATGCCGCCTGAGCTGGGGCTCGACGCAGCCGCGACGCGGCGGCTGTGCGTGTCGGCGATCGAGCGGCTGGTGGAGCTGCACCGGGTCGAC
Source organism: Solirubrobacteraceae bacterium (assembly GCA_035474295.1). GTDB lineage: Bacteria > Actinomycetota > Thermoleophilia > Solirubrobacterales > Solirubrobacteraceae > Palsa-744. The sequence continues at coordinate 44,574 of DATINL010000022.1, read as the reverse complement.
CCGGTGGCGGCCGGGCTCGCCGAGCTCAACCGCGGGCGCGGGTACGTGCGCCGCCAGGTGGACGGCTGGAGCGAGCGCTTCCGCGCGGCGCGCACCTGGAACGTGCCGTCGTTCGAGCGCAACATGCGCTGGCTGGCCGAGCATCAGCCCGACGATGTGGCGAGCTGCGTGGTGCACAACGACTTCCGCTTGGACAACCTCGTGCTGGCGCCCGACGATCCGCAGCGAATCGTCGGGGTGCTCGACTGGGAGATGGCCACGATCGGCGACCCGCTGATGGATCTCGGCGCGGCGCTCGCGTACTGGGTGCAAGCCGACGACGACCGGGTGATGCACGCGTTGCGTCGTCAGCCCACGCACCTGCCGGGAATGCTGACGCGCGCGGAAGTGGTCGAGCAATACGCGCACGCGAGCGGGCGCGCGGTCGAGCAGTGGACGTTCTACGAGGTGTTCGGGCTGTTCCGGCTGGCCGTGATCGTCCAGCAGATCTACCGGCGCTATCACCAGCGCCAGACTCGCAACCCGGCGTTCCGGCACTACTGGCTGGCCGTGCGCTACCTGGATCGGCGCTGCCGGCGACTGGTGCGCGCGAACCGCACGTGAGCGCGAGCGGCAGGTGCGCGCGAGCGGCAGGTGCGCGCGAGCCGCCGCGGCATGGCGCCAGCCGGCGACGGCGCGTAGCCAGCTCAGCGAGCGACGACCGCGCCCGGTGATCTACGTTGTGTAGATGCCGAACATCAACGACCCGGTGTTCGACGAGCCGCGTGAGCAGCCTGGGTTCCGGTGCGTGCGTGCTCGTCTCAGCCGTCAAGCCGGCAGCGAGCGGCTGGGGTTGAGCTTGTGGGAGCTGCCAGCAGGCGAAGCCGCGTACCCCTACCACCACCATCTTGGCGAGGAAGAGCTGCTGGTGGTGCTCGAAGGCCGCCCGAGCCTGCGCACACCCGACGGCTGGCGTGAGCTGCCCGCGGGTGAGGTGGTTGCGTTTCCGCGTGGCGAGCACGGCGCGCATCAGCTCGCCAACCACACCGAGCAGGTGGTGCGGTTCCTCGCGTTCAGCACGCACGGCGATCCGGACATCGTGGTGTACCCGGATTCGGCCAAGCTCGGCGCCAGCGAACGCCTGCCCGACGGCAGCGGGCTGCGGACCATGTTTCGTTTGGAAGATGTGGTCGATTACTACGAAGGCGAGCACCCACCACTCATCGAGTGACGGTCATCCCGTGCCCCGCGCCGACGAGTTTCAGTTCTTGGCTACGGGCCGATCGGTGTGCGCTCGTTCAGGAGTGCTCGACGGTGATCCCGAGTTCCTGCGCGAGCGCGGGAGCCAGCTCCATCAACTGCAACGGGTCGATGATCGCGCCGCGGAGCCCGAGCACCGACCCCGCGAACGACAGCTCCGAGCTGCGCAGGTCAACGAGCGACAGCTCAGCCTTTGAGAAGTCAGCGCCCTGCAGCTGACAGCGGGAGAACAGTGTGAGGTGGATGCGCGCACCCTGGAAGTCAGCCCCGGTGAGCACACAGTCCTCGAACGACACGCGCTCGATCGTGCTGTGGCGAAAGTTCGCGTAGTCGAGCTTGCACCCCTTGAAGCTCACGTCCTCGAAATGCGCCTCGGCGAGGTCGAGGCCGGTCAGGCGCGCGTCGCTGACCAGCGTGCGCCGCAGCTGCGCGCCACCCCAATCGCCGTTGGCCGCTTCCACGCGCTCGGCGAGCACATCAGCGAGCTGCACCGCGCGCAGCTTGGACGCTCCGAGTTCGACGTCTTTGAGATGCACCCGCTTGAAGCGCCCCGACCCGGCGTTCGTGTCGGGCAGCGACGCGGCACACAGCAGCACGTCTTCGAGATCGAATTGCGCCTGGAGCGATTCGACTGCGATCGCCTCGAGCTGTTCGAGATCGATGTCGGGTGCATGCGCAGCTCCGATCGGCCGAGCACTGGAGCGCTGCGCGGTCATCTCGCCATGCTAGTGAGATAGGAAAGCCCCGCCGGAGCGGGGCTTTCCCTTAGCAAGTCGATAAGCCGGATCCTGTCGTTGAGCAGTCATCCATCTGAGCGGCCTACCTGGATCTCGGCGGGCAGCCTGCAAACGATCCTGTTTGGCCTTGCATCGGGTGGGGTTTGCCCAGCCGTCACGTCACCGTGACGCTGGTGCGCTCTTACCGCACCATTTCACCCTTACCTGCCCGCCGTTCACGTGGGACGGCGGGCGTCGGCGGTTTGTTTCTGTGGCACTTTCCCGCGGGTTTCCCCGGGTCGATCTCCCGACCACCTTGCCCTTTGATGTCCGGACTTTCCTCGAAAGCTCGAAAGCTCCCGCGACTGCCTGACTTGCGCGAACTACCGTAGCGCTCCGCTAGCGCCCCGTAAAGGGATGGCAGGGCAGCATGCTTCCCCGGCCGGGCGCGTCAGGACAGCGTCACGCCGCAGTCGTCGCATGCGCCGCCCTCGAGCGCATCGTGCGCGCCTGCCCGGACGGCGGAATGGGACGTCATCGTCCCTCCGCACGCCGGGCAGCAGACGGTTTCGTGCAAAGCCAGGCCCTCCCACACGCCGGTGATCAGATCATCCAGCGTAAGCCCGCTATGCCCGTCCATCCGAAACAACCGCGAAGAGCTCATCGCAAGATGATCATCTTCACGCTCGCGCAAGTCCTCTTGGCAGCGCTCTCGCTCTAGCACCGAGGCGCTCATCACACGCTCCTGAGCAGTCCCACCACGCGTCCCAACACCTTGACCTCCTTGCTGCGGATCGGCTCCATCGTCTCGTTCTCCGGCTGCAAGCGAATGTGGTCGGCCTCACGGAAGAACCGCTTGACGGTCGCCTCCTCCCCCAGCAGCGCCACAACGATCTCGCCCTGCTGAGCGGTGTCCTGCGGACGCACGACCACGAAGTCGCCCTCGATGATCCCGGCGTCCTTCATCGAGTCGCCGCGGATGCGCAGCAGATACTCGCCATCCTCGCCGCCGGCGATCTCCGGTACCGAGATGTAGTCCTCGATGTTCTCCTCCGCGAGCACCGGCTGACCCGCGGCGACCGAGCCGAGCAGCGGCAGGCCGTCGGAGCGCACGATGCTGCGCATGCCGTCCACCGCGCTGCCCACAGCCCTGTCGAGCAGCTCGATCGCCCGGGGCTTGGACGGGTCGCGCCGCAGCAGCCCGATCTTCTCCAGGTTCGCCAGATGCGCGTGCACCGTCGAGGAGGACGCCAGCCCCACCGCTTTGCCGATATCGCGCACCGTGGGCGGATACCCGTACTTGGCGGAGTACTTGCGAATGAAGTCGAAGATCTCCTGCTGGCGCTTGGTCAAGTCCATGGCTGGTGGGCTCCCCGATCGACTGAAACGAACATGTGTTCGTACAGTAGCGCCGGCCCAGGACGGATGCAAGGGCTGCTCGCGATCACGCGGCTCCCAACCCGCTATTTCGCCTCGCGCGCGAGAACCTGGCGCGAGCTCGGCTGAGCGCGCACATGCCCCTCAGCTCGAGGCTCACAGCACCGCGGAGCTATACTCGCGCACCTCTGCGCCCGTGGCGGAATTGGTAGACGCGCAAGGTTGAGGGCCTTGTGGCCTAATAGGCCGTGGTGGTTCGAGTCCACTCGGGCGCATTGAGAAAGCCCTGCATTGCGGGGCTTTTTTGATGTCTGCCTCCTTCCATGCTCCGGCCTCGCCAATGTACGGATGTTGCCAATGGCCACGTCGTACATCTTTCCGTACATCGTCGGCCCCCAGCTCAACGGCGTGCGCCTTGAAGACTTGGTTGTTGCGGCCAGGACGCACCGTCGGCACCGTCTCTACCAGGTGCGCCATCGCCTCGTTCACGGCCGCGGCGTGCGCGGCCTCAATCTCCCTGTGCTGGGCTCGTCTCGAGCACCCACACGACGAACCCAACTCGGCGTGCTGAACGTCACGTCAATGCCACCGCCGCGTCCCGCCGCCGGCGCCTTCGCTTGAGATGCGCACCCCCGATGTCGCGCCCGCACCCTCCGTCCTCCAGACGCCTCGATTCCTAGATTTTATGCTCTAAAGAGTTTTCTGCTGGTACAGTAGAAAAGCTATGAAGACAGAGAATCGTGCAGCTCTCATCCTGGCCTCTGCTCTCGACGGAGCCACCGTGCGAACTGCTTCTTCAACGGCGGGTCTCGACATGCTCGTGCAGATGCGCGACGGGAGGCAGATCGCGATAGAGGTCAAATGGGCGGGCGAGGGCTGGCCCGACGATGTTCGTCGAGTAGCTCGCGATATCCCCCACCCGTGGCCGGAGAAGGTGCTGGTCCTGGCCCGCCACCTCTCCCCCGGCGCAATCGAATGGCTGCGCGAGCGCGATGCCAACTGGGCTGATGAGGCAGGGCAGGCCCGCATCGTGGGATCCGGTGGACTGCTGGTGATCCGCGAACCCGCCGCCATCCGCCTCGCGGACGGACCCTCTGCACGAGCGTTCTCGTGGTCACCATCAGCATTCTTGCTCGCTGAGGCGATTCTTGCCAGACCCGACGAGCCGCTCCGCGCCGCGCACCTCGCGGACGCCTGCCAGTGGTCAACTCCGCAGACGGCCAGTGTGCTCAAGGCATTCGACGCGGAGGGCTGGACCACCAAGCGCGGGCCCGCACGCGGCCCGGGCGCATATCGGGAGCTCATCGACGCCGAAGCGATGCTGGCCACATGGTCCGCCGCGGCGACCGAGCAGCGCGGCGATGTGCGCGTTGCCCACCGTGCGACGCGCGACGTGATGGCGCTGCTGCGCGGTGAGCTGGGCGCCGCGCTGAACCGCAGCGTCACATGGGCGGCGAGCGGCTGGGCGGGACTCGAGCTGGCCGCCCCATTTGTGACGACCACCCCGAGTCTGCACATCTACATCGCCGACGAGGACTTCGCAGGCCCGCTGTCAGACGCAATCGACGACGGCGGTGTGCGCGAGGTGGACGAGGGCGGGCGCGTGACCTTCTGGTGTGCGGATCGGCGGATCTTCAGCCTTGCAGACGTGCGCCACGGTCTGCCGGTCGCAAGCCCTCCGCGCCTGTACGCGGACCTCTCATCGTTGGGCGCCCGCGGCCAGGACGCAGCCGATCACGTCAAGAGCGAGCTCATCGACCGGCTGCACTCTGTTTCCCTACGGCGTACTAGCGCCGACGCCGCCACGGGGCCGGCGTGACCGACGAGGAGCGCTCACGCGAAACCCGAGCGCGAGCCGAGACCGCGCTCGTGCGACTGCTGCACGAGCTGCGTGACGACGAGCCGTTCCTGATCGTCCTTGGCGGACTCGTCCCCGACGTTTTGACGCGAGACGCCACCCCCGTCCGGATCGAGTTTCTGTGCGACCTCACCGACTACCGTGAGGGAGAGAGCATCCGTCCCACCGGCTGCCGCAACCTCTCTGCCGCCAATCTCCGCGGTACGGGCTACGTCGCACGTGACTTTGCGTGGGAGCAACTGCACGGACGACTCCCCGATGGCACGCACGTAGAGGCCAGAGCGCGGTTCGCCGGGCTGGAGGGCTACCTGCTGTCGAAGTGCGTGGCCGTGCGTACCCGCGCAGCCGTCAAGGATTATTACGACCTTGCCTACGTGTTGCAGCACAATCGAGCCGGCGGACCCGAACAAGCCGCGCGCCAGCTCCATGACGGAGACCTCCAAGATGCGCTCGTGCCGCTGCGAATCACGTTCCTCGAGGTTCGCGAGCGCTACCGGAAACCATCGGACAATGGCCCGCACGCATACGCCGAACAGGCGCTGCAGGTCGATCCCGCGGCGGATGAGGCAGAGCTGCGCGCCGATGCGGTCGATGTCGTCCAGCGCTTCTTCGACACCCTCAACGCATAAGCAATCTGTGAACGACACCGGACGCTGCGACTAGAAACCACTGGCCTGCCCTGTGCGCGAGCTTCGCCCAACCAAGCGCTCCACATGAGGCGCGCATCGCAGTCGTTCGGTATGACGCCGAGCTAGCCCACGGGCACGCCGAAGGCGACAGTGTCGATGTCCGTCATCGTCGAGCACTGCAGATACCAGCGATATGACACCCCCAGGGCGTCGATCGCCGCGGGAATCGTGGCGAGGTCGTCCGGCCGGTGATAACAGGAGATCGCCAGCTTCCGGCGCTGGCTGCGGATCGTGTCCGCCCCCTGGATCACAGCCAGCTCGGCGTGCTCGACGTCGAGCTTGATGAAATCCACGCTCGACAGCTGCCCGGGCTCGACCAACGCGTCGATCGTATCCGTGTGCGTCTGCACCATGTTCTCCCTGCCCTGCATCTCCTCGTTCGTCTTCAACCCCGCACCGGCGCCGATCAGCGAAGCCGCGGCCACGCGGCTGTCGATCGGTCAAGCCCGTGCATCTGATGGGAGCGGGACGAAGCGCTTGAGCTTGCCCGTGTCGAGCCGCGGAATCCGCTCGACCACCCTGGCGCTGACCACGGGCTCCGACCATCCGAGCCGCGCAAGCGCCTGTGTCACGTCAGCCGTGATGCGCCGCGTATCCACCGCGCTGCTCGCGCACACCAGGATCTCGGCGCCCACCGCGGTCTGATGAACCTGGTACTCGCTGATTGCCGCAACCTGCGCGAGTACCGACCGGAACACATGTGGATGGACCGCCAGGCCCCCTGCGTATGTGAACACGTCGTCGTTGCGTCCCTCGATGTCTGCGATGCGCGAGTACACCGAGCCGCACGCGCATGGCTCGCTGACAAACGTCACCTCGTCGGTGATCTCATAGCGGATCAGCGGCAACAGCGGGTTGAACAGGTTCGTGACGTAAACCTTGTCCGAGCGAACCCCGGGCGGCACGGGCTCGCCGCCAGCGTCGACAGGCTCGATGATCACGAGGTCGTCGGAGAGGTGCATGCCCGCGCTCTTGAAACAGCCAGTTGCGATCACTCCGTTTTCGGAAGTGCCCCAGAGGTTTCCGACCGGCGCGCCCCACAACTGCTCCGCGGCTTGACGAGTCTCGACAAAGAGCGGCTCGGCCATAGTCAGGATGCGACGCGGCTCGATCCGCAGACGTCCCGCCTGCGCCTCCAACACCAACGCTTCCAGCATCGACGGATACGTCGCGAGGATATCGCCGCCGACCCGGTTCAGCCCGTCGACCACCGCGTCGAGCGGCAGCGTGATCGGGAACCGATGCGTCTCGATCGCTCCGGTAGCGAACGTCTGTGCGAGCGCACTGGTGAAGTGCGTCGCATTGTCTGCCGCCACAACCATCGCAACCGGCGAGCGCGACGCCAGCTGCGGATCGCCGATGCGATCCAGCAGCGATCGGCGCACCGTCGCCAGCTGCACGGTCGCCCATGCATCCCACCCCCATACGAACACACCGCGCACGCCGCTCGATCCGCCTGAGGCCACGGCGTGCATGTCATCGAGAAAGTAAGCATCCGACTTCAGCTGCTCGATGTGCGCGTCGACATCCGCCAGCCGCACCCGAGCATCGGTCACGATCGCGTCGAAATGCGCCATCAGATCGGCCTTGGTCATCACCGGCAGGGTGTGCAAGTCGTCAACATCGAGCGCTTGCGCGTCGACTCCCCGCAAGCGGTGACGATGCCAGGAGGAGCGCTCCTGCGCGAGCGCAACCAGCTCCCGAAGCCGCGCCGTGCGCTCGTGGCGCAAGCGATCAGCCGACCATGACACGCGCTCGAAGTGCTCGCCGAGCTGACCGAGCATGTGCGCAATGTGGCGCTGACGCGTCGGCTCGTAGTCACCCATCGCAACGCCACCCTACAACCACGTCATCGCTCCCACGAGCCCTGGGGCCTGCCCAGCTCACATCGTACGGCTAGCGCTCGCCATCCCAGTAATCGACGTTGCCGTCAGCACGGCGCAGCATCACACGGTCAGCGGGATTCCCAGGCCAGACGCCGAGCTTGTCGCTGTCCGGGTAGACCGCCACCGCCGGCTCACGCGCGCTGGAGAACATCATCACCCGCGCCGTCGCGTCGCTGCGGTTCGTCGCCTTGTGGGCGCCCTCCGGCCCAGGCGGAAAGCACACGACCTCACCGCGCCCCAGCTGCTCCTCGCCCGCGGGCGTACGCAACACGACGGCGCCGTCCAGCACCACGAGCCACTCCTCTTCGTACTCGTAGTGATACGGGCACACGCTCTGCCCGGGCGGCAGCTCGAACACCTTCACCGTCAGCGCCTCGCCGCCGGCCGCCTTGCCGACCAGCGCCTCACCGGAGCGATAGCCGTCGGGTTCGCCCCCTGCGTACTCGCAATCGTCGCTGAAGATGTTCGCGCGACGCATCGTGTGATCCTTGCAGGTCCAGTTCTGCCCCTCGAGCTCCTCAACCCTCTCGAGCCCTCCAACGCTCCGAGCCCCTCCGGCGCTCTGGAGCGTAGTAGGGGCGATACTTACTCGTGTGAGTGGTCGGGTCCCGGCAATACGACGTCTCATGCGGTGGAGCTGGCCTGCGAACTTCCCCATCGTGCAATTCCCCAACCCGCCGCTGCTCGTCGCGCTGCTGGCCAGCGTCGCGCGCCATCTGGCACACGGCGCCGGACGCCGCGCTTCCCTCTCGATCTTCTACGTCGCTCTGAGCGCGTGGGCCTACGAGGAAGCACGCCACGGCGTGAACTGGCTCCGGCGATCGCTCGGGGTGGGGATGTGCGTCTATATCGTCGTCAGCCTCACGCACGCGTTGCGCTCGTAATTTTTTGATGGTGCTGCGCGCGCGTACGTACGCGCGCGCAGCACCATCAGAATTGGCGACACCCAACCTGTGCGTCAGCGTTCACGTGCCGCGCCGCCGCGCCGGGTTTTCGCCCCCGACGACCAGCCCTGCGGCGCGCGGCGCAAGCGCAGGCGGATGCACGCGTCGCCTACAAGCCCGGTGGGAAGTATCCGGGGCCGGCGGCGTCCTAGATAGCGACGCCCCTATTCAGCGGAGGATCTCGTGAGACGCCTAACGACGGACACAGCCGAGGAAGCAGCGAATGCGCGCTGCATCAGGGCGCGCTCCCTGAGTGCGCGCTCCGCCTCCACAGTCTCGATCCTGGCGCTAGCTGGAGCACTGCTCGTACTCGCTGGTTGCGGCGGCTCGAGCTCCGGCGGCTACCCCAACGCCGCGCCAGCGGCCACCAGCGGCTCTGCCAGCGCGGGTCAACAGAGCTTGAGCCTAACTGCGGACCCGGGAGGCCAGCTGAAGTACAACACCACTTCGCTCACCGCCAAATCGGGCAAAGTCGCGATCGACTTCACCAACATGGCGCCGGAGAGCCACAACGTCACGATCGCATCCGCTGCGGGAGCGGTGGTCGGCGCGACTCCGACCTTCCAGGGCTCCAGCAAGACGCTCTCGATCGATCTCAAGCCGGGCACCTACACCTTCTACTGCTCCGTTCCGGGCCACCGCGCGGGCGGGATGGAAGGCACACTCACCGTCAAGTAGGCCAAGGCCGCGACGCGACGAGTAGTCCGCTCCGCGCCGCAGCTTGCGTCGCTTCACGGAGTGGCCGCGTGAAGCCGCACGCAGCCGCAGTGCGGCTGCCGTCGCGGTTCAGTGGACGACGATCTTGCCCTTCATCCCCTTGGACGCATGGATCGTGCAGCGGTAGTTGAACGTTCCCGTGTGCGTGAAGCGCACCGTGAACGACCCGTGGGACTGCGTGTGTGAGTGGAAGCTCGCGCCCGTCACGTTGTGGCGGGTCCTTCCGTCGTGCCATGCCCAGGTCACGCTGTCGCCGCGGTTGATCGACAGATTGCCGGGATGAAAGCGAATGTCCTTGAGCGTCACCGTGCGGGTGCGCGCCGCGTGGGCGTTGCCCATGGCGCTGGCGGGAATGATGGCTGCAGCTGCGATTGCCAGGAGCACCGCGGCCCGTGTAGTTCTGCTTCTCATGTTCTGAGCTCCTCTGGTCGAGTGGCAGGCAAGCCGTCGTTTCGTCCCTACAGCTGTTGACGTCTCTGCTGCTCGATCCTTCCCGCAGATCTGCTCGAAGACCCGCATGACGCGACTCGCTCGAAGACCGCCTGGCGCGAGCGCGAGCACCAGTCTCGCGCGAACTCGAGCACCGCCTCGCGCTACCGCCTCGCGCTACCGCCCGGCGCGAGTTAGGCAACCCTAATACGATGTGTTAGGCTGCCCGCGCAATGCCGACAAGCACGGTCGGATTTACGGCTCGCCAGCATCTCTCGGCAGCTGCACGACAACTCGTTCATCGACCGAAGAAAGGGTTTGCCGCACATGAGATTCAGGAGAGTCGCAAGCATCGGGTTGGCAGCGATCGCGGGTCTTGCGCTGGCCGCGTGTGGAAGCTCCGGCAAGAGCACCACATCCGCACATACCAGCACCGCGACCACCAGCACGAGCAACACCGCGACCTCCGGCACGAGCTCGCCGAAGCCGAGCGGCACCATCACCCTGTACAACGGCCAGCACGAGCAAACCACCGCGCTGCTGGTGGCTGCGTTCGAGAAGCAAACCGGCGTCAAGGTCAAGGTGCGCTCCGACGGCGAAGACGTGCTCGGCAGCCAGATCGTGCAGGAAGGCGCGAACTCGCCCGCTGACGTGTTCTACACCGAGAACACGCCCGTGCTCGAGCATTTGCAGCAGCAGAGCCTGCTCGCCCCGCTCCCGGCCTCGACCCTGGCCGCCGTGCCCAGCCAATACTCCTCGCCGCAGAAGGACTGGATCGGCGCCTCCGCGCGCGCATCCGCGCTCGTCTACAACACCAAGCTGATCTCGCCCGCGGCGCTGCCCAGCTCGATGCTGGCGCTCGCTGGCCCGCAGTGGAAGGACAAGCTCGGCATATCCCCGGGCGAAACCGACTTCCAGCCGCTGGTGAGCGCGGTCACGAAACTCGACGGCTCCGCCAAAGCCACAGCGTGGCTGCGCGGGCTGAAAGCCAACAGCAAGATCTACCCGGACAACGAAGCGCTCGTCGCCCAGGTCAACAACGGCCAGAGCGCCGTCGGACTGATCAACCATTACTACTGGTACCGGCTGCGCGACGAGGTCGGCACAGCGAAGATCCACTCCGCGCTGCACTACTTCGCCCCGAACGACCCCGGCAACCTGCTGAACGTGGCCGGCGCGGCCGTGCTGAAGACCAGCGCCAACCCCACCGCGGCGCAAGCGTTCGTCGAGTTCCTCGTGAGCAAAGCCGGCCAGGACGTGATCGCCAGCAGCGAGAGCTACGAATACCCGCTCGGCTCAGGCGTGCTCACCAAGAAGCCACTGCGCCCCTTCGATCAGCTCCACCCCGCGCCGGTGAGCCTGACCGACCTCGGCGACGGCAGCGCTCCGCTGCAGCTCGAGCAGCAGCTGGGGCTGCTGTAAGCCGATGCAGACCGCCGCGTCCATCGACGCCTCCGTGCGTCCGTGGGCGCGGCTGTGGTCGGGCCGCCGGCGCTGGCCGCTGCTCGCCACCGGCGGCAGCCTGCTCGCCGCCGGCCTGGTGCTGCTGCCGCTGTTCTTCCTCGTGCTGCAAGCACAGCAGTCAGGCTGGGATCAGATCGAGCGGCTGCTGTTGCGCCACACAGTGGCCGTGCTGCTGTGGAACACCGTGCGGCTGGCGTTCCTCTGCACGCTGCTGTGCGCGCTGATCGGGGTCGGCGCGGCCTGGTGCGTGCAGCGCACGACACTCCCCGGGCGACGACTGTGGTCGGTGCTGCTGGTGCTGCCGCTCGGGATCCCCGACTTCGTCGTCAGCTTCGGCTGGGTGTCGCTGCGCCCGAGCCTGCACGGATACCTGGCAGCCGTGATGATCATGACGCTGTCGCTCTACCCGCTGGTGTACCTGCCGGTGGCCGCGAGCCTGGCGCGCCAAGACGCCGTGCTGAGCGAAGTCGGGCGCAGCCTCGGCCTCGGTCCGTGGCGCGTGTTCTTGCGCGTCACGCTGCGCCAGATCTGGCCCGCCGTGCTCGGCGGCTGCCTGCTGGTGACGCTCGGCCTGCTGGCCGAGTACGGCGCGTTCGAGATCGTGCGCTACCAGACGTTCACCGTTGCGATCTTCACCGAGTTCAAGCTCGGGTTCGACACCGCCGCGGCATGCGCGCTCTCGCTGGTGCTGGTGCTGATGGGCATCGTGGTGCTCGCCGGCGAGCTCGCAGTCACCGGCCGCGGACGCATCACACGCTCGGGCGCGGGCGCACGCCGGATCGTGACGCGCGTGGCACTCGGGCGCTGGCTGATCCCCGCCCTGGCGATGCTCAGCGCGCTGGCCGTGCTCGCGCTCGGCGTGCCGCTCGGCTCGCTCGTCTACTGGCTGATCCACGGCGGCTCGAGCACGCTGCCGCCCGCGTCGATCCTCACCGCTGCCAGCCACACCGCCGGGCTCAGCGCCGGCGCGGCCGCACTCGCCACGGCACTCGCGCTGCCGGTGTCCTGGCTCGCAGCGCGCCACCCCAACCGCTACACGCTGCTGATCGAGCGCCTCGCGTACCTCCCCCAGGCGCTCCCAGGCCTGGTGGTCGGGCTCGGGCTCGTGTTCTTCTCCGTGCATTACCTGTTCTCGCTCTACCAGAGCACGCTGCTGCTGATCGTGGCGTACGCGGTGCTGTTCCTACCGCTCGCAGTGATCGGCCTGCGCGCGTCGGTGCTGAACGCACCCCAGCGCCTGGAAGAAGCGGGGCGCTCGCTCGGCCGGCGCCCGGCGTCGGTGTGGCTGCGCGTTACGCTCCCGCTGATCGCACCCGGTCTGGCCGCCGCGTTCGCGCTGGTGTTCATCTCCTCGGCAACCGAGCTAACCGCGACGCTGCTGCTGCGCCCAACCGGGGTGAACACGCTCGCCACGCAGTTCTGGGTCTACACCGGCAACCTCTCCTACGGCGCGGCCGCGCCGTACGCAGCCCTGATGGTGGCCGTATCCGCGATCCCCGCGTACCTGCTCAGCCGCCGCATGACCACGCTCGACCAGACCCCCGCTCCAAGACAGATGCCTACGCTCGAACACACATGAGCCGCCTGACGATCACCGAGCTGCGCAAGAGCTACGACACCCAGCCCGTGCTCAGCGACGTCAACCTGGACGTGCCATCCGGATCGCTGACCGCGGTGCTCGGGCAGTCGGGTTGCGGCAAAACCACGATGCTGCGCGTGCTCGCCGGCTTCGAACGCGCCGACCACGGCGTCGTCAAGCTCGGCCCAACCACGCTCGACGACGCGAGCAGCTACGTCGCGCCCGAGCGACGCGGCATCGGCTACGTGCCGCAGGAAGGCGCGCTGTTCCCGAACCTGACCGTCGCTGCCAACGTCGGCTTCGGGCTCTCACGGCGCGAGCGCCGCGGCAGCGCCGTCGTCGACCTGCTGGAGCTCGTCGGGCTCACCGCTCTCGGGCGGCGCTTCCCGCACGAGCTCTCCGGCGGCGAGCAACAGCGCGTCGCGCTCGCGCGCGCACTTGCACGCCGCCCGGCGCTGCTGCTGCTGGACGAGCCGTTCTCCTCGCTGGACGCCGGCCTGCGCACGCACATGCGCGAGGAAGTGCGCACGCTGCTGCACGCCCAGGGCGTCACCGCCGTGCTGGTCACCCACGACCAGGAGGAAGCGCTGTCGCTCGCCGACGTGCTGGCCGTGCTGCGCGACGGGCGCATCGTCCAGCAGGGCACGCCCGACGAGCTCTACAACCAGCCCGTCGACGCGCAGCTCGCGCGCTTCCTGGGCGCCGCCAACCTGCTGAGCGCCAGGATCGAAGGCAGCGTCGCGCACACCGCGCTGGGCGAACTGGCGCTGCGCGCCCCCGGCCCAGGCGGAAACGGGCGGCCAGAACTCGTGCTGGGCGGCCCCGGCCCAAGCGGTAGCGCGCAGCCAGAGCTCGTGCTGCTGCGCCCCGAGCAGCTCGAGATCCACCCGGCGAGCGACGCGGTTGCCGGCCTGGCGGGCCGGGTCGAGCGCTGCGACTACTACGGTCACGACGCGCTGCTGCACATCCGCCCGACCGAGCCGTGCGGCGCCGACGTGCTGCTCGCGCGCGTTGCGGGCGAGCACTCGCTGCCGGTTGACACGCGCGTGACAGTCGCCGCGCATGGGCTCGCCGCACCGATCGCGTACGACTCGGTCACGCACCACACTCGCTAGCGCACCACGGCCAAGTCAGACGACGCCACGGCCTCCAGGTCACGCCCCACGCTCGCTAGCGCACCGCGCGTCTTCGGCTACGCAGATCGGGCAAATACCGGCATCGCCGCGCGAGGTGCGTAGCATTGACCGGGTTGCCTGATCGATCCTCCAGCTCATCCGAGCGTGTGAACGTCAGCCGCACTGACACGCACGCGCCGATGCCGCGCGACAAGCGCGGCTGGCAGGTCGCGCCGGCGCCCGACGGGCGCGGCATGCCCGAGCAGGCGCCGAAGAGCCCACCAGCGCATCGCCGGCGCGGGTTCCTGTGGTTCGTGGTGGCACTCGTCGCGGTCAACTGGCTGTCGGTGCTGTTCCTACAGCCGTCCACCGAGCCGCGCGTGCGCGTGCCGTTCAACCCGACATTCCTGCAAAACGTGCAGTCCGGCCAGGTGAAGTCGATCTCCTCGAAAGGCGACACGATCCAGGGCACCTACACGGCCAAGCTGCGCTACCCACCGAACGACAGGAAAGCAACGCCCACGAAGCTGTTCAGCACCGAGGTGCCGACGTTCTGGAACGACAACGAGCTGACCGCGCTGCTGCAGTCCAAGCACGTGCAGATCAACGCACAGTCCACGACCCAGTCGCGGTCGCTGCTGGCAGAGCTGCTGCTCGGGTTCGGCCCGACGCTGTTGATCGTCGGGTTGTTCGTGCTGCTCGCGCGGCGCGCCGCGAAAGCCGGCGGCGCGATGGGCGCGCTCGGCAACTTCGGGCGCTCGCAAGCGCGCCGCGTGGACCCCGACACGATCCGTGTCACGTTCAAGGACGTGGCCGGCATCGACGAGGCCAAAGCTGAGCTGTCGGAGATCGTCGACTTCCTGCGCAACCCGGAGCGCTACGGACGGCTTGGCGGGCGCATGCCGCACGGCGTGCTGCTCTCCGGCGCGCCCGGCACCGGCAAAACGCTGCTCGCGCGCGCGGTCGCCGGTGAAGCCCATGCCGCGTTCTTCTCGATCTCTGCGTCGGAGTTCATCGAGGCGATCGTCGGCGTCGGCGCGTCACGCGTGCGTGACCTGTTCGCCAAAGCCAAGGAAGCAGCCCCCGCGATCATCTTCATCGACGAGCTGGACGCGATCGGGAGGTCGCGTCAGGGATCGGTGTCGGTCAGCGGCTCCAACGACGAGCGCGAGCAAACCCTCGACCAGATCCTGACCGAGCTCGACGGCTTCGAGAGCTCCGAAGCCGTGATCGTGCTGGCCGCAACCAACCGCCCCGACGTGCTCGACTCGGCGCTGCTGCGCCCCGGGCGCTTCGATCGCCGCGTGGCGGTGCAAGCACCGGATCGCACCGGCCGCAGCGAGATCCTGAAAGTTCACACCCGCTCGATCCCGCTGGCCGACGACGTCGACCTCGATGAGCTGGCCGCAAGCACGCCTGGCATGGTCGGAGCGGACCTGGCGAACCTCGCCAATGAAGCCGCGCTGCTCGCCGCGCGCCGCGAGCATGCGCGCGTCGAGGTCGCCGACTTCACCGACTCGCTGGAGAAGATCATGCTCGGCTCGCCGCGCGGGATCCTGCTCTCGCCCGCCGACCGCGAGCGCACGGCGTACCACGAATCCGGCCACGCGCTCGTCGGCATGCTCACGCCCGGCGCCGACCCGGTGCGCAAGGTGTCGATCATCCCGCGCGGCATGGCCCTCGGCGTGACGCTATCGACGCCCGACAGCGATCGTGTGTCGTACTCGCTGGAAGACCTGCAAGCCAAGATCCGCGTCGCGCTCGGCGGGCGCGTAGCCGAGGAGCTCGTGTACGGCACGATCACCACCGGCGCGGAGTCGGACATCCAGCAGCTCACTCAGATCGCCCGTCAGATGGTCGGCCGCTGGGGCATGAGCGAAGCGATCGGCCCCGTCGCCGTGCTGCCCGCCGACGGTCAGGGACCGTTCCTGCCCGGCGTCAGCGAAACCTCGCAGTCCACCCAGCGCCTCGTGGACGAGGAAGTCAAGCGCCTGATCGACGACGCCCACAGGGAAGTCACGCAGCTGCTGAGCGAGCATCGCGACCAGCTCGAGAGCCTTGCGAAAGCGCTGTTGAAAATCGAGACGCTGGATGCGCTCGACGCGTATGCCGCCGCCGGCCTGCCCGGCCACCAGGAAGAGCCCGCCGTCGTCTCGTAGCCCGCCGCCCTCTCGTAGCCCGCCGCCGTCTCATAGCCCGCCGCCGTCCCGTCAGCGTCCGCGAGTCCACTCATGACCGCGACCCGACCGCCGGCGCCGGCGGTCGCGCGGATGTGCCCGCGACTGTGCCGTTTGCGCCCGCGCGCTGCGCCGCCGGCTCGTTGTCGGTCTCGATGATCACCCGACACGGTCGCTGACTGAGCAGGTAGGTGGCGGTCGGGCCGATGCCGCGCTCGCCCGTGGGCGCGTGCTGCGTCGACCAGTAGATCACGTCGGACCCGACGCGCCGCGCCTCTTCCACGAGCGCCGCGCCCGCGTGGCGTGTGCGGATTAGCCCGGTGTGGATCTCCAGGTCGAGCCGGCGTGACTGGATGCGTGCGCTCTCCAGCGCCGAGCGTCCCGCGTGCTCTTCCTCCTCCATGCCCGCCTGCAGCGACAGCTGACTGGGTACGGGCAGCACGAACACCGCGTACAACACTCCGCCCTCACCGACCAGCTTGGCGGCGCGCCGCAGCGCCATCGCGTTGACGTCGGCGCCGAAGATCGGCACGAGCGCGGTGCGGTAGGACAGCGCCTGGAAATCCGCCGGCCGCGCGGCACGCTCGATCTGAAAGCGCCTGCGCGGATCCAAGCCCTGGCGGCGGCGGTACACCAGGTACACGCCCAACCCGACCAGCATCCACGGAATCCCGACGGTGCGTGCTTCCGGGTGCAGCAACACCACCGCCACCCACGCCGCCGCCGTGCCGATACCGCCAAGCATAGCGGTGACCGGCAGATCGAACCCGCGGATGCGTACGTTCAGCGGCATGCGATACGGCCGCTCGCGGTCAGGCTGCTTGAACCGCAACACGATCACCGCGGCGTGCGCGGTCGTGAACGACAGCATCGCGCCGAACGAGTAGAGGTTGCCGAGCACGTTCGTGTCGCCGTACAGGATCAGCAGCCCGGCCAGCCCGGCGTAGAACACGATCGTGAACCACGGCGTGCGGTACTTGGGGTGCAAGCGTGAGAACAGCCCGGGCAGCTGGCGGTGCTCCGCCAGCGACCACGACAGCCGCGAGATGCCGATCAGCCCGGCGTTGGTGGCGATCAACAGGATCGTCGCGGCCAGCACCCCGACGTAGTACTGCGCTACGTGCAGCACCGTGCCGTGCAGCCCGAGCCGTGAGATGATCCCGAGCACCGGGTCGTTCTGGAACTGGTCGCCAAGCAGCGTGTGGAAATGACCGGGGTGTCCAGCGAGCGGCACCACCGGCAGCGCCGACAGCGCGATCACCGAGATGCCCGCGTACACGCCGAGCACCGCGAACAGCACGAGGTTGACCGCGCGCGGCACGTCATGACCTGGATCGCGCGCCTCCTCGGCCATGTTGGACACCGTCTCGATCCCGGTGTACGCGAGCATCGCCAGCGACAGCGCGAAGATCACCTGACCCCAGCTCGGCACCGAGCCGAGCCGGATCTGGTGGACGAGCAGCTCCGGGTGGAACACCAGCACGAGACCGACTCCTACCAACAGCACCTGCGTGCCGAGATCGAGGATCGCCAGCACGAAGTTGAGCTTGGCCGACTCCCCCAGCCCGCGGATGTTCAGCGCCGCGAGCAGCGCCACCGTGATCAGCCCACCGATGATGTCCCCCGGGTTGTGGTTCAGCGCATGCAGGTGGGGAAACGCGCTGAGGTAGTGCGGCACGAAGAACGCCGAGATCGCGATCGTGAGGATGTAGTCGAGGCTCAGCGCCCAGCCCGCGAGGAACGACACCACCTCGTTGAACGCGTGACGCGCGAACGACGAGGACCCGCCGGCCTCGGGGAACATCGCAGCGCCCTCGGCATACGTCTTGGCCGTCAGCGCGAACAGCCCGCCCGCGAACACGAACACCAGCGGCGTGAGCCCGAGCGCGTGCGCCGCCACCAGCCCGAGCGCGTAGTAGATCGACGAGCCGACGTTGCCGTACGCAGTGGCGAACAACCCCGGCACGCCGATCGAGCGGCGCAGCCCATGCTCGCTGAGACGTGCCATATGTCAACTGTCGAGCCGCCCACATCACGATCGCATGACGATTCAACCCGTGCGCATAACGATTTCGTTACGGCCCGCGAACGGGCTGCGAGCCGCGCACGCTGCCGCCCTCAGGACGCGTTCGCCCCTGACGACAGGATCCGCCCAAGCACCCGCGCCGAAAGGATGCCCCTACTTCACGTCGAAAGTTCGAACAGCAGAACGGGTCGAATCACAAGACAGGGAGGCAGTTGATGGCCAGTGTTGCGAAAGACTTCAAGCAGTTTCTCTTACGCGGGAACGTCGTCGACCTGGCAGTCGCAGTGGTCGTCGGCGCCGCGTTCGGCGCGGTGGTGACAGCGCTGGTCACCGACCTGCTGACACCCGTGATCGCGTTGATCTTCGGCCAGAACGACTTTTCGGCGTTGACGTTCACGATCAACGGCAGCGTGTTCCGCTACGGCGCGTTCCTCAACGCGCTGATCTCGTTCCTGTCGATCGCCGCTGCCGTGTTCTTCTTCGTGGTGCAGCCGGTCAACATGCTGATGCGCCGGCGCAAGACCCAGCCGGACGTGGACTCCGAGACGCACGCATGCACCGAATGCCTCAGCGACATCCCCACTGGCGCGCGCAAGTGCGCGTTCTGCGGCTCGCCGCAGGCCGCCACCGCGCTGTAGCCCAACAGCCCCCGGGATCAGGGCGAGTCGGCGTCTCCAGCGGGCGCCGACTCGCTCGAGCCGCCGAGCGCGTGCGGGTCAGCCGATCGCACCTGAGCGCCGAGCACGTCGAGACGGCTGTAGTGCCCGACCGCGTCGAACCAGCGCTTGGCGTGCAGCCCGACGCGCAGATCACAATCGGCTGTGACAACACCCTCCTCGCCGTACAGCGGACCGGCGAGCACCCCGCCCCACGTCGGCTCCACGATTGCCGCGCCACCGTTGCAGAACACCGCCTTGCCCTCCGGCAGCGCCAGCGGGAAGTCCTCGGGAAACGCGCCCGCCGGGATGTACTGCGGCGCGCTCACCACGAACGCGCCTGACTCGATCGCGATGTGACGCATCGACGCGAGCCAGCCGTCGCTGTCGTCCGCCGTCGGCGCCACCCAGATCTGCGGCCCACCCTGGTACACCGCCCAGCGCGCCAGCGGCATGCGGTTCTCCCAGCAGATCAACCCGCCGATGCGCCCCAGCGGCGTGTCGACCGGCGCGAGGTCGTCGCCCGCCCCGACGCCGTGGAACAGCCGCTCCTGCATCGTCGGCATCAGCTTGCGATGACGGTGCAGCAGCCCAGCGGGACCCAGCACGAGCATCGTGTTGTACAGCGACCCGGGGCGCTCGCACTCGCGTTCGTTGACACCGATCACCATGTGGATGCCCCGACGCGCGCACAGCGCCGCGAGCTCATCCACGAGCGGGCCCGGAACATCCACCGAGTTCTCCCACAGCCGCTCCCACAGCTCGTCAGCGCCTGCGAACGACGAGGCCACCTTGGCCCACGCGTTCGACGGGTACAGCGGCACGAACGTCTCCGGCAGCACCACCAGCTGAGCCCCGTCGTCGGCCGCCCGCTCGGCCAGCGCGATCGCCTTCGCGACACTCGCCTGCGCGTCGAGAATCACCGGCGTCGCCTGGATCGCCGCGACTCGCACCGTCGGGAAGCTCGTCATACCGGGCGATCATAAACGCGCGGATCCATACCGGGCGATCATAAACGTGCGAATCTGCACACGCACAAATGCGAGAGCGCACGATTCCGACCACACCGGCCCGTTGCTTGCCGCTATGCTGCGCCTTTAAAGCTGGACACAAGAGTCCGGCAATGAAGTGCAGGCGCGCCGGCAGTTGCTCATAGGCATCCTCCGCGTAACCAGCACGTAATGGAGGAAGCAATGCCTACAGGCAAAGTCAAGTGGTTCAGCGACGACAAGGGGTTTGGTTTCATCACCCCGGATGACGGCTCCAAGGATCTGTTCGTCCATCACTCCGCCATCAGTGGCGAGGGCTACCGTTCGCTGGCCGAAGGCGCCGCAGTGACTTACGAGTCCGAGAGCGGCGACAAGGGCCCGAAGGCCGTAAACGTCTCGCAGCTGTAAGCGAGCCGCCGCAACGCAAAGCCGGTTGGTCCAGTGCAGGACGACCGTCCCCCGGGCGGTCGTCCTCACCACCGGCATACGTAGGACGAGAGTTGGCATGCGTATGCGTACAGCGAGCACCGTACGCAGCCTGAACGGTGAGCGTGCGTCCCCTCCTATACTGGTTGTAGACGCAAGCAACCCGCAGGAGACGAAGCTCCGATTCACACGCGCCGAACGCACGCTCTGAAGCAGCACGTGGCCCGCAGCGGCCTCGCAAGCGTAACGTTCCAGGCGCTCTCGATCCCGAACTACCGGCGCTACATCGCCGGCCAGTCGGTATCCCTCGTCGGCACCTGGATGCAGATGGCCGCGCAAGCGTGGCTCGTGCTCACGCTGACCGGCTCGAGCACCAAGCTCGGCGTGATCATCGCGCTGCAAACGCTCCCGGTGCTGCTGCTCGGGCCCTACGGCGGCGTGATCGCCGACCGCGTCGACAAGCGCCGCCTGATGGTCGTGCTGCAGACGCTGATGGGCGTGCAAGCGCTCGTGCTCGGCCTGCTGACGATCACCGGCGCCGTCGAGCTGTGGCACATCGGCGCGCTCGCCGCGCTGCTCGGGCTCAACAACGCGTTCGAGAACCCCGCGCGCCAGTCGTTCATGCTCGAGCTCGTCGGCCCCGACAGCCTGCGCAACGCCGTCACCCTCAACTCGGTGACAGTCAACGTCGCCCGCACCGTCGGCCCCGCCGTCGGCGGCGTGCTGATCGCCACCCTCGGCGAAGGCGTCTGCTTCCTGTTCAACGCCGCCACCTTCGTCGCCGTCGTCGCCTCGCTGCTCACGCTCGACCGCGCCGCCCTCGCCCCCAGCCCACCCGCCGGTCGTGCCCCGGGCCAGCTGCGCGAAGGCCTGCGCTACGTCGCGCGCACCCCCCAGCTCGGCGTCCCGCTGTTGATGATGGCCCTCGCCGGCTGCCTCGCCTACGAGTTCCAGGTCACCCTGCCGGTGATGGCCCGCCAAGCCCTGCACGCCGGCGCCACCGGCTACGGCTTCATGACCGCCGCGATGGGCATCGGCGCCGTCGCCGGCGGCCTCGTCGTCGCCACCCGCGGGCGCATCGGCCTGCGCCCGCTCGTGCTCGCCGCAACCGCCTTCGGCGTCGTGCTGGCGTTCGCCGCGCTCGCCCCCAGCCTGCCGCTGGAGCTGCTCGCGCTGACCCTCGCCGGCTGGGCCAGCATCTCGTTCATGGCCACCGGCAACACCACCCTGCAGCTCAACTCCGACCCGATGATGCGCGGCCGCGTGATGGCCCTCTGGTTCGTCGCCTTCCAGGGCTCCACGCCGATCGGCGGCCCGCTCGTCGGCTGGGCCATGGAGCAAGCCGGCGCCCGCGCCGGCCTCGGCGTCGGCGCCGTCACCTGCCTGCTCGTCGCCTTGCTCGGACTGTTCGCGCTGCGCTCGGCGCGTCACGCCCCCGCTGTCGAGATCGCGCCGGCGTCGCCGTCGACTGCGACGGCGACGCCGGGATCGGCATCGGCATCGGCATCGACGACGTCGGCGATCGGGTGAGCGCGGGTGGTGGATAGTTTTTTTTGATGGTGCTGCGCACGCGCGTACGTGCCCACGCGTGCGCGCGCGCAGCACCTCTGCTTTTTGAATGCACACCGCGCGTTGGTCGAGGGTTGCTTGACTGTTTGTGCCGTCACGGCTGTTTTGGGCGTCCGGCTGGGATGCAACCTTTGTTGGCTCGTCAAACCGCCGGGAAGGTCGTGCCATGGATGTCCTGTCGCTGATCGTTGGAGCGCTAGTCGGCTCCGTCTGCACCGTGCTTGTCGTGCGCCCCAATCGCGCGCGCATGCGCGATCAGCTCAAATCAATCTCCGTGGACGTGTTGCAGCAGACCGGCGAGCTGCTCGCGCAGCGCATGACCGACCAGACCCAAGCCGCGCAGGAACGCAGCGCCGGCGAGATGGCCCAACGCGCTGCCGAGATCAAGGGCCTGATGGTCCCGGTGCAGGAGAAGCTCGGCAAGATGGAAACCGTGATCGGGCGGCTGGAAGGCGAGCGCCGCCAGACCCAGGGCGAGCTCTCGCAGATGATCCGCCAGTTACACGAAGGCGTCGGCACGCTGCGCCAGGAAACCGGCAACCTCGTATCCGCGCTCAAGCGCCCCACCACACGCGGCTCCTGGGGCGAGATCCAGCTGCGCAACGTGATCGAGATGGCCGGCATGGTGCAGCACTGCGACTTCGTCGAGCAAACCACGCTGCACACCGACGACGGGCGCCTGCGCCCGGACGTGCTCGTGCGGCTGCCCGGCGGCAAGGTCATCGTGATCGACTCGAAAGTCCCGCTCGACGCGTACCTCGGGTACATCGAAGCCAGCGACGACCAGGTGCGCGAGCTGCACATCGCCCGCCATGCCAAGCAAACGCGCGACCACGTCACCAAGCTCGCCTCCAAGGGCTACCAGCGCCAGTTCGACTCATCCCCCGAGCTCGTCGTGATGTTCGTGCCCTCCGACGGCATCTACCAGGCCGCGCTCGCCGAGGACCCCGCGCTGATCGAGTACGGCGTCGCCCAACAGGTGCTGATGGCCACGCCCACAACCCTTATCGGACTGCTGCGCGCCGTGCACTACGGCTGGCGCCAGGAGCGCATCGCCGAATCCGCCAGGGAAATCGGCGACGCCGCCGGTGAGCTGCACCGCCGCCTCGGCAAGTTCGTCGACCCGCTCGCCAAGCTCGGGCGCCAGCTCGGCTCCGCCGTCGGCGCATACAACGAAGCCGTCGGCTCGTTCGACCGCCGCGTCGTGCCGCAGATCCGCCGCATCGAGCACGCCGGCGCGAAGTCAGAGCGCGACGTGGAAGCCCCCGCCACGATCGAAACCGGCGTGCGCCCGATCACCGCGCAGCTCGACGTCGACTCAGACCCCGCGCTCGAGCTCAGCCCGGCGCGGCCTCGACCCCGAAGCTGACGTCGCCGCCGCGGCGCGCGCGCTGTAAAACGCCGCCACCCAACCATCCCCGTCAGCCACTAACCTGCAGCGCATGGCTGATCAGCGTGCCCAGAAGCTCGCGCAAGTGCTCGTCCAATACTCCACCGAAGTGCAACCCGGGGAGCTCGTTGCGATCGAGGGCGAATCCGCGGCGGAGCCTTTGATTCAAGCGATCTACGAGGAAGTGCTGCGCGCCGGCGCCAATCCCGTCGTGCTGATGACCCCCGCGAGCGCTCAATCCGCGTTCTTCACGATCGCCAATGAGCAGCAACTCGACTACGTCTCCCCAATCGCGCTGCAGCTCACCGAGCAAGCCGACGTGCGCATGCGCATCGCCGCCACCGTCAACCCGCGCGAGCTCTCAGAAGTCGACCCGCAGCTGCAAGTGCGCCGCCAGCGCGCGATGTCACCGCTGATGGAAACCATCATGACCCGCTCCGCCGCCGGCGAGATGCGCTGGGTCGTGTGCCAGTACCCAACCACCGGCTACGCCAGCGAAGCCGAGCTCAGCCTCGCGTCGTATGAGCGCTTCCTCTACGGCGCATGCCTGTGCGACCTGGACGACCCGCTGGCAGCGTGGCGCAACCAAGCCGGCGAAGTCAACCGCCTGGCCGCGTGGATCGAAGGCCGCGAGCAAGTGCACATCCAAGGCCCCAACACCGACCTGCGCCTGTCGATCGCCGGGCGCAAGTTCATCGCCGCCGACGGCAAGCGCAACATGCCCGACGGCGAGTTCTTCACCGGCCCCGTCGAAGACTCCGCCGAAGGCGAGATCAGCTTCCACCTGCCCACCAACTTCGGCGGCCGCGAAGTCAGCGGCGTGCACCTGCGCTTCCAAGCGGGCAAAGTCGTGGACGCCTCCGCCGAGCGTGGCGAGCAGCTGCTGCACCAGATGCTCGACTCCGACCCCGGCGCGCGCCGGCTCGGCGAGCTCGGCATCGGCACCAACTTCTCGATCACACGCGGCACGCGCTCGATCCTGTTCGACGAGAAGATCGGCGGCACCGTACACCTAGCGCTCGGGCGCTCATACCCGGAAACCGGCGGCATCAACGAGTCCGCGCTGCACTGGGACCTGATCTGCGACCTGCGCAAAGGCGGCACGATCACCGTCGACGGCGTCGAGCTTCAGCGCGACGGCGTCTTCTCCGTGTAACCGCCTGCGCGCGGCGCCCGCACCCGCCCCGGCGGTCTCACCCCGACCGGCAGCTGCACCGCGCGTCTACCCGCGCGCCGTCGATATCGGCTCGAAATCTCCAAGATCACGAGCGCCAGCGCAACCGGCACCGTCGCCGGTAACTCATCCACCAGGAAAAACGCGCAATCGAACACCAGCGCCAGCGCCGCGGTCAACGCCGCCGCGCGCCACTGCACGCGATAGCTGCCGCGCGCCGCCAGCAACCCGCCGAACGCACCCGCCACGAACAGATCGCCGTACCCCATCACAGCCGACCCCAGCGACTCCGACTGCAACTGCGGCAACCCCGCGCCCGGCTGCGCCGCGTTCAGCGCATCGTTCGGCTGCTGCAGCAAACTCGACACCACCAGCACGCAATCCGCACCCGCCATCAGCACGATCCCCACCGCTAACCAGCGCGCCGGCGTCACCGCCGCCAGCAGCACCCCCAGCGTCACGCAGCTCAACCCCGACAGCACACACGCCGCCGCCTGACCCCCCAGCCCGCTGCGATCGGCCCACGCCAATACGAACAGCGGCACCGCCACCAGCGCCAGCAACGGCCTCGCCCCGCGCGCCAACCCGCCCAGCGCCACCATCGCCAGCAGCGGCACCGCCACCAGCGCGAGATACGTAAGCCCCTCGGCGCTGCCGTCAGTCGCCGCGCGCACCCCGAACACAAACCCGATCACCGACAGCGCCGGCACCGCCGCCCAGCCCCGCCCGCTCAAACGCTCGAGCCCCGGGATCCGCAGCGCCCGCGGCATCGCCACCACCGCGCCCTGCCCAACCGACAGCAACCCAATCGATATCCAAAACGGCATCACCACACCAAAATAGACTCCCAGCCGTGCCCCCGGCCGACCCCCACGCGCACACACGCCGTCGCTACCAGCTCGGCGCCCTGCTCACCACCGCCGCGCTGATCGCCGCCGTGCTCACCACCGTGCTCGGCGGCTCGAGCCCCTCGAGCCTCGCCCCGGGCCGCCCCGTTCCCGGCGCCCCCACAACGCTTGCGCTGCTGCGCTCCATTCCCCAACACCGCACCGCGCTCGGCTCCCCCGCGGCCCCCGTCACGCTCGTCGAGCTCGGTGATCTGCAATGCCCCACTTGTGCGAACTTCGCTCATGGAGCGCTCCCGGCGATCGTCTCCCATTACGTGCGCCCCGGCCGCCTGCTGCTCGTGCTACGCCCGCTCACGTTCATCGGCCCCGACTCGCTGCGCGCCGCCCGCATGGCCCTTGCCCTCGGCCTGCAAAACCATCTGTGGGAGTTCACCGAGCTGATGTACCTCAACCAGGGCCTGGAAAACAGCGGCTACGTCACCGAGCGCTACCTGCGCGCCCTCGCCGCCGCGATCCCGCGCGCCGACACCCGGCGTGCCCTCGCCGACCGCTCCTTACCCTTTGTCCAATCCCAGCTCGCCCAAGCCAACACTCTCGCCAAGCGCTTCCGTGTGAACGCCACCCCCGCATTCCTGCTGTACCGCAGCACCGCTCCCGCGCGCGTGTTCACACCCGCCTCGCTGGACTTCCGCTCGTTCGCAACCGCGATCGACCGCCTGCTAGCGAGCCACGATTGATGCGCCGCCGAGCCGCCCCATGAAACGCTGGGACTGGACCTGGGACGACCCCACCAAATCAGCCTCCGTCGAGCCTGAGCCGCCCCGCCCCGCGCCCCCCCGGCTGCACCAGATCCGCCGGCGCCGCGCCATCGGCGCCCTCGCCTTACTCGCGATCGTCGTGCTCGTGCTCGTGCTCGTGCTCGCCGCGGGCGGCCGTGGCGGCGCCCGCCACGCGCGCCCGCGCGCCCACGCGCCCGCGCCGGTGCGCCTCAGCGCAGCCGAGCAAACCGCGCTGATCCACCGCGAAGAAGACCACGCGATCGACTCCGTGCTCGCGTACGCCCCCGCCGTCGTGCAAGGCGGCCCCAAAGGCAACGAAGTCGCGCTCACGTTCGACGACGGCCCCGGCCCATACACCACGCAGCTCGTCGACAAGCTCAACCAGCTGCACGTGCGCGCCACGTTCTTCGCGATCGGCTTCGAGGAGCAGTACTTCTCCGCCGGCACGCTCGCCGAGCTGCGCTCCGGCGACGTCGTCGGCAACCACACCCAATCGCACCCGCTGCTCGCGCACCTCTCCAAGCACGCCCAGCGCGAACAGCTGCTCGACCAGACCTACCGCATCCAGCTGCTCGGCGGCCCCACCCCGCGCCTGTTCCGCCCGCCGTACGGATCGTTCAACGCCGACACGCTCCACCAGCTGCGCTCGCTGCACATGCTGATGGTGCTGTGGTCCACCGACACCGGCGACTACGAACGCCCCGGCGCCGCCGCCATCGCCGAGCGCGCGCTTGCCGGCGTGCACCCGGGCTCGATCATCCTGCTGCACGACGCCGGCGGCAACCGCACGCAAACGATCGCCGCGCTGCCCGCCATCATCCACGGCCTGCGCATCCGCGGCCTGCACCCCGTCACCGTGCCGCGCCTGCTGCTCGACGACCCGCCGCCACCGGGCCAGCGCATCCCGACGACCCTCGCCGAGGGTTGACACCCGTGTCAGGCCGGCGTATCTCGCCTGTTCAAGCCATATAATTGTTTGCTCCCCGTGGACGCCACCTCCACCCAGGCGCCGCCGATCCTGCACCTCACCTCGGTGGTCGGCAGCCCGCTGCGCGACAGCGACGGCGAGCGGCTGGGCAAGGTGGACGACCTGATCGTGCGCCTCGGCGGCGAGGGCTACCCGCCGATCACCGGGTTCCTGGTGTCCGTCGCCGGGCGCACCTCCTACCTTGGCGCCGAGCGCGTCTCGGACATCGGCTCCGAAGGTGTGGTGCTGCGCAAAGCCAAGCTCGATCTGCGCCGCTTCGAGCGCCGCGAGGAAGAGGTGCTGCTGAAGCGCGACGTGCTCGACCGTCAGCTGATCAACGTCGAAGGCGCGCGCCTCGTGCGCGCCAACGAGATCGAGCTGGCGCTGGTCGTCGGGTCGTGGCGGGTCGTCGGCGTCGACACCGGGCCGCGCGGAGGCCTGCGCCGGCTGCTGCCCAAGCCGCTCGGCAAGCGCATCGCCACCGGCGAGTTCCTCGACTGGGCGATCGTCGAGCCGTTCGTCGGCCACGTGCCGACGCTGCAGCTGCGCATCCCCCACCCCAAGCTCGCCAAGCTCCACCCCGCCCAGATCGCCGACCTCGTCGAAGCCGCGTCGCGCCACCAGGGCGAGGAGATCATCCAGGCTGTCGGCGAAGACGACCGCGAGCTGGAAGCCGACGTGTTCGAGGAGCTGGACGACCACCACCAGAAAGAGTTCCTGGAAGACCGCCCCGACGCCCAGATCGCCGGCCTGCTGAGCCGCATGGCGCCCGACGACGCCGTCGACATCATCGCCGAGCTCGACGAGCACCGCCGCGAGCCCGTGCTCGCGCTGCTGCCCGTCTCCCACCGCACGAAAGTGCGCGCGCTGCTCGGCTACGACCCCGCCGAAGCCGGCGGCCTGATGAGCCCCGAGTTCGTCGCGCTCGCGCACACCACCAGCGTCGGCGCGGCGCTGAACGCCGTCCGCTCCAGCGACGTCGCCCCAGAGCTGCTCACCGCGGTGTTCGTCACCGCCGCCGACGGATCGCTGATCGGCAGCGTCCCACTCGCCGCGCTGCTGCGCACCGGCCGTGAGCAACCGCTGAGCGAGCTCGTCAAGCACGACCTCCCCTGCCTGCGCCCGGACGCCCCGTTCGAGGAAGTCGCGCGCCTGATGGCCGACTACAACCTCACCTCGGCCCCCGTCGTCGAGCACGACAAGCGCATGGTCGGCGTGGTCACCGTCGACGACGTGCTCGAAGCCATGCTCCCGCGCGGCTGGCGCCGGCGCTTCGGACTGCTCGGCGAAGACTGACCGGCGGTAATGCCAGCGAGCTATACTCTGCTCATGGCCAAGGTGATGGTGTCTCTCCCCGACGATCTGCTGGGCGCACTCGATGCGGAAGCCAAGCGCCGTCACACCAGTCGCAGCGCGCTGCTGCAGACCGGCGCGCGCCGCGAGCTCGGGCTGCTGCGCCGCGAACGCGACGACGTGCTGTCCGAGCTCGACCAACTGAGCCACACCTGGAAGGGGCCCCTCGACAGCGCCGCCTTGATACGCGCCGAGCGTCTGCGCGACGATTGACGTCACCGCCGTCCACCCACATGGGCTACGACGGCTGGATCGTCGACGCAAGCGTCGCATTGAAATGGTTTCTGCCGGTCGAGCGCGAGCCAGACGGACAGCTGGCACGAGCCGCCATCGGACGTCTCGCGATGCGCACCACGTCGCTGGCGACACACGAGATCGGCAACATCCTCACGCGCCACTCAGGCTGGAGCGCGCGCCAGATCGCCGGCGCGCTGAACCTGCTCGAAGAGATCTGCGGCGACCCGATTGAGCTCACCCGGGCCGACCACCAACCCACGGCGCAACTCGCGCTCGACCACCAGCTCACCTTCTACGACGCCTCCTACGCCGCGATCGCCAACCGCACCGGCCGGCGTCTGCTCACCGCCGACAAGCACCTGCTGCGCCCGAAGCTCGGCGTCAAGCTGCAGGACGCACTGAAATAGGCAGCACGCGACGTGCCCCGCTGGGCAGAGGACTCGAGCGCCGCACGCTGACTACGCGCTTGGCGCGCCCACTCGGCGTCGCGACTGCTCAGTGATCGCCTGCTGGACCTCGCCGCCCTTGGTCGTGAGCGCCCATGAGTTGGGCGCCCCCTTGGCGTGCTCGCCGCGGCTGATGTTGCGCACGAGCCCGAGTCCTTCCAACCGCCCCAGCAGCTTCGAGACCTGCCCCTGATCCACCACGCCCGCAGCCTGTCCGATCTCTCGATTGTTCATCCCCGGATCGGCGGCAATCGCTTCGAGCGTGCGCATTGTGCGATAGGTCAAGCGCGTGTTCAACCCATCGAGCGGGTTCACGCTGCGCCTCGGGGGCCTCGAGGACGACTTCGTTGAGCGCCGCGCGAGCTCCGCACGCGCCGCCGCCGGCCCCAGATAGGGCAACACGATCATTCCCATCAACTCTCCCAACAAGCCCACCAACGGCCCACCGCGCCGCACCTGAGCACCCATGCCCTGCTCCGACAACCTGGCATGCACCACCGCGAACACCGCCCCCACCAAACCCTCGGCGGTCAGAGCTGAGCACTCCAGCCTGGCGGAGCGCTCCAAACGCCCTCGATCCAGCGTCTGCGCCATGACTTGAAGCACACGGCTGCGGCGCTCGAGCACTTGCGGCCCCGCGTTCAACGCCTGCACGACACACAACTGCGCCAACTCAGGCTCCTGATCCAGAAACTCCAGCGATGCGCGCAGCCCCTCACGAACCCTGTCCGACCATTTCGACTCAACCTGAAAAGCGGGGCTCACGCGTGCTGCCGCTGTCGCGACAGCGTCCTCGAACGCCGCGAGGAAACAATCCTGTCGATCGTCGAACAGCTCGTAGAACGTCTTGCGCGACACCCGCGCGCGCCTGACGACCTGCTCCACCGTGACTTGCGCATAGCCGGCTTCCGACGCTACCGCCACCATCGCGCTCAGCAAGCGTGCGCGCTGCACCCCCGAAACCCCGGCGCTGGGGTGCGCCGAGCGCGACACCACCGTGGCTGACGCAGCCGACGGCCCACGACCGCGCGACGGCCCAACTCGGTCTCCCCGCCGGGCGGTGCTCACCGAGCACCGCCCGCAGCCGCGCACGCACGGATCTCCGCGTCGAGCTCTGACCCCAGCCGCGTGAGCGCCCACTCATTCGCCAGCCCCCGCTCCCAACCACCGCCGCGGTTGGACACCACCCCTTCGCCCTCCAGCCGGCGCAGCAACCGCGACATCTGTCCCTCATCGCCAATCCCCACGGCAGCCGCCACCGCCCGATTGGACGCCCCCGGACACTCACCGAGGAAAACCAGCACAGCCACCGTGCGTCCCGTCAGCAGACGCACATGTGCGCCCAACGACCGCGGCCCATCCGCGTTGGGGCGCGCCCGCGCGCGCATGTGCGAACCGGACGGCCCCGTTGGCGCGTCGTGCTCGCGCGTCAGCTCTCGGCTTGCCGCCGCAGACCCGAGATAGGGCAGCACCAACAAACTCATCAGCTCACCGTGCAGCTCCACCAAATCCGGCTTTCCCGGGCTCGCCAGCAGACGCGCATGCACCAACGAGAAGGTCGCTCCCACAAGCCCTTCCGACAGCAGTGGAGAGCGCCCGGCGCCGGCCTGCCCACGGCCGTGCCCGACTCCGGCATGCAGCACTGCCGCAAGCTCCGACAGCGCCTCTGCCCTGCGCTCCAGCACACGCTCGTCGACACCCAGCGCAGCGACCACGCAAAACCGCGCGAGCTGCGGCTCGGACTCCAACAGCTCGAGCACCGCGAGCAGCCCAGCGCGCACCATCGCAAGCCACGAACGCTGCCCCACGCAGGCCTCCACCATCGACGCCCGCATCCGCTCGAGCGCATGATCGAACGCCGCGAGAAAACAGTCCGCGCGGTTCTCGAACAGCTGGTAGAACGTCAACCGCGACATCCCCGCCCGCCCCGTCACACGCGGCACCGTCGCCGCCGCATAACCGTGTTCCGCGACGACCTGCACCATCGCATCCATCAACCGCCCACGCTGGATCGCTTCGACCACGTCACGAGACACTGGTTTGCGCCCCTTGCGCATCCCGTTCTCCGTGAACAACCCACCCGTCTCAGACACCACACCCACCACCACACCCACCACCACGATCACCACACACCCAACCGCCGAAACTCACCAGGCACCTGACGCCGGCCGGGCATTGGTGGCCACGCGATACAACCAGCGGCCACCAACGCCCAGCCGTCAGTCACTTCCAGCCCTCACCGCCCCCGCGCCTTACCGCTCTTCTTAGCCTTCACCTTTGGCTTGTGCTTGGTCTTGTGCTTCTTGGCTTTCTTGGCCTTCGGGCAGCCGCTGACCTCGAGCTTCGTTCTCTGCGTGATCTGCTTGTCGTTGTACGCAGTGATCACCGTCGGCATCACGAGCGGCTTGGCGCACAAGCTGCCGTTGCTTGTGAGGATCGAGTGGGGACCCTGTGGGAGCTTCAACTCGAACGTGTCGATCGGCGCATCCGGCGCATTGGAGAACCGTGTGCTCGTGATGCCCTTGCTGCTGATGTTGATCGCACCGACCAAGTCGAAGCGCACACCGTCGCCCTGGAGCACGATCACGAGATCAGGGAACCCCGCACTACCGTGGGACACCAAGTACGCCGGGCCAGTGAGCAGGTCGGGCAGCACCTCGGTCTTCGACGTCGCCGTCCCAACCAGCGACTCCGGGGGACACGATGCGGGGTTCGCCGCGAACGTCGCCGCCAGACACGCCTTCTGGATCGTCGTCAACCGCGACGGCAGCTGCTTAGGGAGACTCACGAACACGCTATGCGCGTTCGCCTCCCCATGCACCCCGATCACGATCTTCGCGTCCAAGCTCGCGCCACTCGCCCGCGAGGTCTTCGCCGTCGTGGACGCCGAGAACGTCGGGCTGAACGGCAACGCCCCACAATCCCCCAGCTGGAAGCGATTGGACACGTTACCCACCGCTCCCTGCGCCGAGCGGACACTCGCGCTCACCGCCATCGGACTGCACGACGTCGGGCTGACCATGAACCCAGGCCGGTCAACCGCCACGTTCAGCATCTGCACATCCAACGGGACACCCTGCAACACCGTCGGGATCGGGTCGCTATCGACCGTCACATGCCCATCATGTGGATCGACACGCAACGCAGCGCGAACCACAACCGTACCCAGGTCATACGGCCCAGCCTGCGCCGGCACGACAATGCTCAAGCTGAACGGCGCGCCCTTGTACGGCCCCGCGAAGTACACCGCGGTCGAGGCCTTCCCCGGCTGCGGGATGAACACCGGCGTCGAACCATTACCCGACGCAACCGTCACATGACCAACCAACGATGCCGCGGGACAATTCCCAACGCTCGCCGCCGCGTCAGAGCACTGCGTGACCGACCCGATATGCGCCAGCAAACCCGGCGGTAGCGTGACACTCAGCCCACTGATGTCCTGCTCACCACTCGGACGACCCACCGTCAACGTAAACGGCGAAGAGCTACCCGCCGTTGGGCTGACCACACCCGCACTCAAAGTCGGCTCAAACCTCCCCGCCTGATCACAACCCTGATCGATCGTGAACGAGCTCGGGCTCTGCACCGACTGGCCAGCCCACGAGCTGATCGTCGCGTTCGTCGTCTTCACACCACACGTGCTCGGGTTCACCAACGGCGCCCGCGACCCGCCCTTGAACCGGAGCTTGAACGAATCGAACGGCACCTGCGGGTTAGACGCGAACGTCGCGGTGAGCTGGCCCGTCACCGGGTCCGGCCGCACCGCACCAGCCAGCTTCACCCGCACACCCGAACCAGCGACCTCCAAGAACAACCGGAACATCCGCCCCGACTGAGGATCACTCGACTCCTGCGTACCAATGAACACATCACCAGTCAACGGCGCATCCAACAACGGCGTCGTAACCGCTACCGTTCCGATCTTCGACGAACCAGGGCACGCACCAGCAGCCAGCGAATGCAACCCGATCTGCTCATCCGAGCAGCCACCCAGCCCATCCGCCACCGCCGAGGACAACGCCATCCCCGCAGGCAACGTGACCGACACATCCTTCACATCCGGCGTCGCCAACCCATCAGGATCAGGGTTCTGCGGCACCGCAAGATCGACCGCCAACCCAGCCGGCCCACCCGCCACCCGGTTATCCGGGCGCACATCGATCGACGGGCCAAACGCCAACCGATCACAACCCGTGATCACACCAAGGTCATAGCTCGCGTTCGAGAACACGCCGCGTACCAGCCAGCTATCGATCAACAGCCCGGAGATCAGCGAAGAGCCCGTGCACTCACTCGGGTTCGTCAGGAACGCACGCCGCTCACCGCCACCCGGGCCACCGTAGATGAACCCCTGGTTGGTGAAGCTCGCCCCAGGCCCATTGTGGTCTGCCGGAACCCCCCACAACGTCACCGTCGTACCAATCACCGTCCCTGCCTCGGTGAGATTGGTCCCCGTCGTCGTGATGCCATAGTCGCCATCAGAACGAACCTTCGCGTCCAGGCGAACCGGATACAACGCGTTGAAGCCAAACGCCGCCGGCTCGTCGGGCGTGGGCGTGACGTTGAACAGCAAGGTGCGCCAGTTCAGCACCGAGGCGGTGCCGGGCAGCGTCACCAGCGCGAGCACCTCGCCGACCGCGGCGCCCTGCGGACACTGCGGGGAATCCTGCACCGCCCTGGCTACCACGTTCATCGGGCAGGTCGGCGTCGCGGTGGCCGCGCCCACCAGGCCCTTGGGAAGCTCAA
This sequence comes from Solirubrobacteraceae bacterium, assembly GCA_035474295.1. Taxonomy (GTDB): domain Bacteria; phylum Actinomycetota; class Thermoleophilia; order Solirubrobacterales; family Solirubrobacteraceae; genus Palsa-744. The sequence goes on along the minus strand of DATINL010000022.1, from coordinate 10,778 downwards.
CCGCCAGGTCGCGCACCGCGCCGCCGATCGGCGCGCCTTCGGAGTCGGTATCGAGGCCAAACGTCATAGTCATATCCGGGTGCGCCCCGGCCTGGTTAGTGCTCAGCATCGTCGAGAACGACCCAGGCGTGATCGTGATGTTCGCCGCCCCGGCACCCGACACAAGCAAGGCAAACACAACAGCACACACCAACCACACAACAGCCACACAACTCCTAGCTGGCTTCAAAGCAAAGACCCTCATGACTTCGCGCTCCGATCGATTGCCCTCGACAGCTTGCTCACAGCATTCCCCCGCGCCGAACGCCTCAACCTCGCCCTCGCCTGCTTCGCTCCCCGCTTTGGCTTCCTGACACACACCTGCTTACCCCGCACAGACTTCTTCACATAACCCGAGCGACACTTCACAACCTTCTTCACAACAACCGCAGGAACCCCCGGCGGCTCCCCGTTACCAGCCCCCAAGAACCCCGCACTGCCCACAGTCAACAACGACGGCGCACTCAACACCCCACCTTGGCACGCATCACCTTCACACGGCGCCGCCTGGTCGACGGGTTTGAAGCCACCGCCGACGCGGGCGTCGTAGACGTCGTAGGAACCGTCTGTGTCCTTGGGGTACAAACCCTCGGTGGTGGCGAAGAACACGTCGTTGCCGCTGGCGCTGTTGTCGATCACAAACGACGGGTTCTGGCTGCGTCCGCTGGAGATCAACGACACCCCTGCCGGCGTCCACTCATAGACGTCCTGCTGGTGGTTGGTGTCCTGCGACACCAACGCGTCACCGGTCTGGAAGAACACCCGGTGACCGTCCTCGGACATCCCGCGGTCCTCACGCACCTCACCTGTACGGGCCTGATTCACCAGCGACGCACCGGTCGCCGTGACGCCGTCCGACGGGCAGGACAGACAGATCAGCTTGTCGGCCGCCACGTCGTAGCGGTAGACCTGATCAGCGCCACCGTTGTTGACCCCGGGGATCAGAGCCTTGGAGGTGAACGTGAACGCCGACCCCGACGCGGTCGCCCGCGCGGGCGCAAGCACGGGGTTACTGACCGGGGTAAGCGTCTTGACCGTGCCATGGTCCCAAAGATCGATGTGAATATAGGCGCTACCACTGGCGAATTCGTTGAACAGAAAGCGCTGGCCGTCGTCTGACGCGGCGACGACCGTGCCGCCACCGACCCTCGGCAGGTAGGTGACCACGCCAGAAGCCATGTCGTAGCGATAGGCCTTTTGTGACGAGTCCGGCGGCGCGTCGCTCGTCAACGCATCGATAGATTGAAACACCGCAGAAGAACCATCTGGCGACGCGAACGCGAACTGTTGCGGCGCCTGTGGATCGGCGAACGCGCCGTTCAATGTAAATACCGACCTTACACCGTGCGGCGCCTCCGCGTCCGGGTCGCCCGGTAGATGAGAGATCAGTCGCGAATGGCCGCCGTGGCGCACGTACAACTGCGTCACCGGGCCAAACCGTGGCTCAAGACCCGGGTCGGGGCTGACGAAGAACAGCGTCGAGGCATCGCGTGAGACCTGGTTACCGACCATCTCCGGTCCGAAGTTGGTTCGCTGGTTGCGTTCGGAGAAGCTTGAGGAGGCCGGGGCCGCCCCGCCGGGACTTTCGCTGCCGTCAGGCAACGTTCCGGCCGACTTCAACGTTCCGCCAGAGTACTCATATAATCCCCACGCACCGGATGGGGCCGCTTCCGGGGTACGCGCGGCATCGGAGGCCAGCAGCGTCGGATAGCCCCAGAAGTACAGCGTGCTGAGATCGTCAGACCCACCGACATCTTGAAAGAAGTTCGAATCGATGCTCCCTGGGGCGGGGCTCGGGTTGGAGATCTGGGGCCGCGTTAACCAGTTGATATTTCCTGCGGAATCGTAAAGGTAGACTGCTCCGGAGCTGATGCCCAGCGGTGTGTCGGGGTTGTCGGCAAAATAGGTGCCTGCCGCACTGAACACCAGTTTGCTCAGATCTGCCGAGGGCAGTAGGTGAACTGGATAATGCCCGAAGACCGACAGGCGCCCCCGCGGGGCATATGGCAGCGCCGATCTCGCCGACCACCCATCCCGGCCGCGCCTGCCGACGGTATATTCCTGCAGGCCCCGGGTCGCTTCACCCATCGCACCGCGACTCGCATACAGCACACCATCGCCGTCGGCCGTCGCCAACCCGTACTGCCACGTTCCATTAGGTGCACCGGCGTCATTTCCGTTTTTGATCGCCGGCGACACGAGCTCATAAGCCCGGCCGTCTGGAAGCGCGTCAGCGTGCGCCAGCACCGGGAAGCTCACGAGCGCCGCTGAAGCCATTAGCGCTGACGCGATGACGGCGCCTGTTAGCAGCCGCGAGGCTCGTGAAACACTGAAGTGACTGCGAGGCATCAGGACCCCACCTTCCGCTTGAAGTTGACCTGCACCGTCTTAGACGCGCTACTGCCGTTGCTCGGCGTGAACCGCACGCGCAGCGCGACCACGAGCTTGTGACGCTGCTTCAACGCCCGCACAGCCACCGAGGTCAGCGACACCCTGACGCTGTAAGTCGCCGCGCCCCCGCATGCTTGGTCACCGGCTTGGTCTGTGCGCTGGTGAGCGTGATCGCCCCCGGGCCAGGCACCTTGACACTGACCACCACGCTCGTGCCTTTCACCCTCCTCGTCGCGGTAAAAGCATTCGACGGGGCGCGGGGCACCGCGACCGCGACCGTGTTCGACACCGTGCCGCAGTTGACGGTCAATGCCAGCGTGCCGCTCGCATCCTCGGGCACGTCGATCGTAAACGCGGTAGCGCTCCACGACACCGCCGTCAGGGTGTCCCCCCCAAGCTGGACAGTCCCACCGACACCAAGATCAGAGCCCGTGATCATGATCCTCTCACCCGGCCTGGGATGCCCGTCATACGCCGCGAGAGCTGGTGCGACACACCCATAGGGGCTGGTTGTCGCCCCGGACGGCGGTGGTGGCGGGGCTGGCGCCAACGGTGGCGTGGAGAACGTCACCGCGTCACCCAGCGTCGTCGCACCGTCGCTCGTCACCGCGAGACGCACCTCATACGTCTGCGCCGGCGGCAGACCACTCAGCGCGCCGGCGGCCGTCCCAGCACCAGAAGCGGTGACCGGGTCGCTCTCGCCGAGGTACGCGCTTGTGCTCGAGCCCACGACGAACCGGTAGCTCCCGCTGTGACCGTGCGTGTCATAGGAGCCCGCGAACGTCGCTGTGCTCGACGTCACCCCAGTCACCGCCCCCGTCACCGCAAGCGGCGCCGGGTCAGTCGTGAACGTCCCATCCACACCAGTCGTCGTGACGCCCGTGCTCGCATCAGTCACGACCACATGCACCGTGTACGTCGTCCCCGCCAGCAGCAAGCCGCTGCTCCCCGTGACCGGCGAGTCAGCGTCGGCGCTGCCTGCGTCGGTCTCCGCGGTCGCCGCGGTCACCGGCGAGGGCGTACCCGGCCTGGTGTACTCGAAGTGATACGTAGCGGGGTTGCCACGCGGGTTCACCACACCCGTCAAGAGCGCCCTCACCGCCGTGACGCTCGTCGCGCCCGCAGCCGCCGCCGGCGCCGTCGTGAACGTCTGATCGCCTCCGAGCTGTGGCCCACCCGTGCCGTTGTCCGCGACGACACGGAAGTGGTACGTCGTATCCGGCTGCAGCCCGGTGACCGTCGAGCTCGCGCCCTGCGCGCCCTGACCCGAAAGCGGGCCACCATCCGGCGAAGTCAGCAACCCATAGGTCGTATCGGTCCCGTAGTCGAAGTGGAAGCTCGTGTCGCTGCCCTGCGCATCGACCGTGCCGTTCAGCGTCGCGCCCGTCGGCGTGATCGCACTCGCAAACGACGGCGACCCATCCACCACCGGTGCCGCCGGCGCCGTCGTGAACGTCTGATCGGCGCCAACGATCGTGCCACTGGCATTCACGCCGACCAAATGGAAGTGATACGGCGTGTTCGCCAGCAGACCCGTGGCCGTACCGCTCACCGCAACGGGAGAGCTGCCGCTGCCGGGGTCCGCGTCCGTCGTGGAAGCGCCGTAGTTCGCGTCGAGGCCATAGTCGAAGTGGTAGGTCGTTCCGGAGATGCCCTCCGGGTCGATCGTGCCGCTCAACGTCTCGCTGCTCGCGTCGATCGTGGCACCCGAGCCAGTCGTGACGGTCGGCCCCGCAAACGCCGCATAGCGAGCCCCCGCGACGTTGTTGGTGTCAGTCGCATAAACCATGCCGGTGCTCGACCTCACACCCATACCAGTCGTCGTGGAGAACAACGCGGTCGCGAACACATCCTCACGCGCCCCACCGGCCGTAAACAACGCGACCCGCACACCCCCCTCCAACACATACACCTCGTTCGTAGACGAGTCAGCCGCGACCTCAGTGGCGTCGATGCCACTGGCCGTCAGGTCATCGACCGTCAGCTGGTAGGCGCCCGCGGCGCTATACCGAAAAACCCTGTGACCATCAGACACGAAGAGATGGTGCGCGCCATCCACCGCGAGGCTTGTCACACCCGTGAGCGCCGCGCCACCGGGCGCCCCAGTCGAGCCGTCGAACTTCACCTGAAACACACCCGTGCTGCTGAACTCGTCGATCACCGGCAGCGCGCTCGCCGTATCGAGCGCGCTGACATACACCGTGCCATCAACCGGGTCAGCCGCAACCGCCACCGGGCTAGCAAAAGTGCTGCCGGTGCCCGTCGCGCTCAGCGGTGTGCCCGCGACACCCCCAGCCGAGTACTCCAGCACCGCCCCGGTAGCCGCCGCCGTCTCAACCGCGCCGACATACACCACGTCACTACCACCCGACGGGCCGATCGCGATCGCCCCCGGCGCGCTATACGTGCCAGCGTCCAGCGCGAACTCGTCCTGGAACACACCCGCGCCATCAAAACGCTCGACCCGAGGAGCAGCCCCAGAGCTAACCGCATCCAAGTTCGAGGGATCGGAGATGTACACATCGCCGTTGGACTCACGCACCGCCAAACCACCCGGACCCAGATAGGTGAACCCACCCGGCAAACCAGCCCCAGCCGTAGCGAAGTTGTCGAGGAACGCGTGGCCCGAGGTCGCCGACGCGACCGGCGCCGCCACGACAACACTCAACGCCAACACCGCGAACGACGCCCACAACACAGACCCCGCGAACCTGAGCCCGCCAACCACCGAGTCAACGCGACCTGCACAGACAACCCCGTGGCCCTGCATACGGATCGACCCGTTCATCGATGCATCCCCTCAATCCAGAGGGGAGCAGCCCCTCGCTTGTCAAAAACCGAGCAAGGGCTCGCCACCACTCCATCTGGAGAACGACGAAAACCGCGACGCACGTCGCGGTCTAGAACAACCTGAGAATGCTGCCCGGCGCCCCAGAGAGCGCCACCAGGGGCTCGGCTAGCTAGCCCACCCGGATAAGAGAGAGAGAGAGAGAGAGAGATGCGTCAGCTCTGCTGACGCATCTAGTTACCGGCCTCGAAAGACCCGCAACGATCCCCACAACGCCTGTCTCACACGAGCTCACGCGAACAACACTCCCTTTCATTCCCTCGACCCGGCCCTCTCCAACAATCCAAGCTCAGCGCTGAAAGAACATCCGACCCGGACGAACCCACAACCCGATCTATCAGTGCGACACCCCACCCCGGGATGTCATCACGAAACAACTCTAATCATAAACACATCATGCCGTCAAGTCCTACCCGCCCACGAGCCGCGTCACACAGCCCGCATCACCAGTCACAGAGCCAAACGACCGCTCCCAACAGATCCCTTCGAACAACCCCCCGCGCGCGTCAAGCCGACCGCGCCAAGCGCCCAATACACTGACCTGCCGATGAGCATCCCAGGCGGACAGATAGATGGCGGCCCAAGTACCGCCGATCATGCGTCGCATCCGGTCGGCCATCCGTGGCCGACCGCGTCTGCCTGCCCGGCTTAGCCGCCGGCGCACCCGTGTGTTCGCGCTGCTCGGCCTGCTCGGCCCGGGCCTGATCGCCGCCAACGCCGGCAACGACGCCGGCGGCATCGCCACCTATTCGTCCGTCGGCGCCAAGTACGGCTACGACCTGCTGTGGATGATGGTGCTGATCACCGTGTCGCTGGCGATCGTGCAGCGCCTGGCCGCGCGCATGGGCGTTGTCACCGGCAAAGGCCTCGCCGAGCTCGTGCGCGAGGAGTACGGCATCCGCTGGTCGGTGTTCGCCACCTCCGCCGTGCTCGTCGCCAACCTCGGCATCTGCATCTCGGACTTCGTCGGCGTCGGCGCCGCGCTGCGCCTGGCCGGCATCCCGCCGCAGGTGTCCGTCCCAATCGCCGCGCTCGGCATCTGGATGATCATCGTGCGCGGCTCCTACCGCTCGGCCGAGCGCATCTTCATCTGGCTGACGATCCCGTTCTTCGCCTACCCGATCGCCGCGATCCTCGCGCACCCGCACTGGGGCGCCGTCGGCAAAGCGATCGTCGCGCCGCACATCCACTCCAACTCCACCTACCTGCTGCTGTTCATCGCCACCGCCGGCACCACCATCACCCCATACATGCAGCTCTACCTGCAGTCCGCCGTGGTCGAGCGCGGCGTGCGCGAAGAAGACCTCCAAAGCGAAGAGCGCCAAGCCGTCTCCGGCGCAGTGTTCGCCAACCTGATCGCCGCCTTCATCATCATTGCCACCGGCGCCACGCTCTACACGCACGGCATCCACAACATCGGCTCCGCCACCGAAGCAGCCAAAGCCCTCACCCCGTTCGCCGGGCACTACGCCGAGCTGCTGTTCGGCATCGGCCTGTTCGGCGCATCGCTGCTCGCCGCCGCGATCCTGCCGATCGCCACCTCCTACGTCGTGTCAGAGTCGTTGGGCTACGAGAAAGGCATCGGGCGCGGCCCCGGCGAAGCCCCCGTGTTCGTCAGCGTGATCACCGGCATGATCGTGATCTCCGCGATCGTCGCGGTCATCCCCGGCGTCCCCGTGATATCGCTGCTCGTCGGCGTGCAAGTCGTCAACGGCGTGCTGCTGCCGATCAACCTATTCTTCATCTGGCGCCTGTCACGCTCACGGCGCGTGATGGGCGAGCGCCGCTCGCGCGGCTTACTGGACGGTGCCGCCGGCGTCACCGTCGCGATCACCTCGACGCTGTCGGTCGCGCTGGTGCTCGTCACGATCGCCGGCCTCTGAAACGCCTCTTTATGAAGCCTTTCAGGTTTCTTATTCGCTTCTTATACGCCCCGCTCAGTATTCGGTCCAGCCGTGCACATCAGACCATCCACATCCATCCCATCCGCTGGAGCCCGACCCCCGGTCTGAGCACCGATCCGCCAGCCGCACGCTGCCCCGCGCTCGAGCTGAGCGACCCATGGAAACCCTGTGATCAAACACACCCGCGCCCCGCTGCTCACGTACGCGCTCGGCGCGCTGTGCATCGCCGCGATCGTGATCGCCTTCCTGGTGGTCGGCCCGCCCTCCCAATCAGCCGCTAGTAGCCGCATCGTCACGGCCCAACGAGGCGTCGTACAGGCAACCGTCTCCGGCAGCGGCAACCTCGCGGCCGGCAGCCAAGCCAACCTCAACTTCAAAACCAGCGGACAGCTGCAAGCCGTCTACGTCAAAGTCGGCCAGCACGTCACCGACGGCCAGCTGCTGGCAGCACTCGACTCCGAGCCGGCCCAAGCGAGCCTCGACGAAGCCCAGGACAATCTGAGCGCCGCCGAAGACCGGCTGCAGCAGGCCGAGACCGCCGCCAGCAGCTCGACCCCAGCCAGCGGCTCGACCCCGGCCGGGAGCTCGACCCCAGCCAGTAGCTCGACCCCTGCCACCAGCTCGAGCTCCAACAGTCACGGATCCAACAGTGGAACGAGCTCAGGCAGCTCCACCGCTGCCAGCGCCAGCTCGAACGCAGGCAACGTCGCATCCGCGCGAGCCACCGTCGACAGCGCCGCGGCAAGCTTGCGCAGCGCTCAGCAGGCACTCGCCGCCACCAAGCTGTACGCCTCCACCGACGGCGCCATCGCAGCGATCTCCACCACTCAGCCCGGCAACACGGTGTCGGCTGGCTCCGACAGCGGCAGCTCCGCCGACTCATCGAGCTCGTCCTCAGCCAGCAGCGGCAGCGGCAGCGGCGGAGTGGGCGGATCGAGCGGCAGCAGCGGATCGGGTGGCGCATCGAGCGGCGCGAATAGCTCCTCATCCGGCTCCGGCTCCGGCAACTCATCGTCGTTCATCACGATCGTCAACACCAGCTCAATGGATCTCCTCGCGCCGTTCAGCGAATCCGACATCAACAAGATCAGGCTCCATCAACCTGCCACCGTGACCGTCAACGCGCTCCCGAACGAGAAGCTCGCTGCCCACGTCTCATCGATCTCACTGCTCTCCAGCACCAGCAGCGGCGTGGTCAGCTATGACGTCACACTGCACCTCGACCAGTCCGAGGGCGCCATCAAGCCCGGGATGACCGCCGCCGCCCAGATCGTCGTGTCACAGGCCGAGAACGCCGTCAACCTCACCAGCTCGGCGATATCGAGCCGTGGCGGTGGCTCAACCGTGACGCTGCTGCGCTCTGGCAAACAGACTCAACAGACCGTCGTCACCGGAATCGTCGGCGACAGCACCACACAGATCCTCAGTGGTCTGAAGCCAGGCGATCAAGTGGTCGTGCCCGTTCTCAGCGCGCTCGCCGCTGGCAGCGGGTCCAGCTCCGGTACGACCGGCCGCGCCGGGTTCGGTGGCGCTGGCGCGATCGGCGGACTCGGTGGCGGCGGCGCACGCGTCTTCGGTGGAGGCGGCGGCGGCTTCGCCGGCGGCGGTCCCTGATGCGCCGCTCGCCGAACGTGATCGACATCGAGGACGTCACCAAGACCTACCGGCTGGGAGAGATCGAAGTGCATGCGCTGCGCGGTGTCTCGCTGCGCATCGGCCGCGGCGACTTCGTCGCGATCATGGGCAGCTCGGGCAGCGGCAAGAGCACGCTGATGAACATCCTCGGCTGCCTCGACGTACCCAGCAGCGGCAGCTACCGGCTCGACGGACTGGACGTCAACCAGTTCTCCGAAGACGAGCTCGCAGACATCCGCAACCGCAAGATCGGCTTCATCTTCCAGAGCTTCAACCTGGTGGCGCGCACACGCGCTCACTCCAACGTCGAGCTGCCGCTCGCATACGCCGGCCTGGGTCGCGTCGAGCGCCGCCGCCGCGCCGAGCGCGCGCTCGCCTCGGTCGGCATGTCCAACCGCAGCTCCCATCTGCCCTCCGAGCTCTCCGGTGGACAACAGCAACGCGTCGCGGTAGCACGCGCGATCGTCACCAACCCCGCCCTGATCCTCGCCGACGAGCCGACCGGCAACCTCGACTCGCGCTCCACCGCCGAGGTGCTGCGCGTGTTCGCCCAGCTCAACCGCGAGCACCGCACGATCGTGCTGATCACCCACGAGCCGGACGTAGCCGCGCAAGCCAGGCGTGTGATCACGCTCAGCGACGGTCAGATCGTCGAAGACCGCCGACAACCATCGTCCGTGCTCGACGCCGCCCACACATGAGCGGCGCTCAAACATGATCGGCGCGGAGACGCTGCGCATCGCCATCGACGGCCTGCTCGCCAACCGCCTGCGCTCGGGCCTGACCGTGCTGGGCCTCGCGATCGGCGTCGCTTCGGTGATCGTCCTGATCGCCGTCGGCAGCGGCTCCTCGAAAACCGTGCAGCAACGCATCCAAGCGCTCGGCACGAACGTGCTGCTCGTCACGCGCGGCTTCCAGCGCCTCGGCGCGCGCGCAACCGCCGCCACCGCACCCCTGACCGTGCAAGCAGCCGACGCGCTGCAAGACCCCACCAACGCACCCGACGTGCAAAGCGCCGCTCCGGTCGTCAACGCCGCCAGCGCCACGCTCGTCTACAACGGCACCAGCTACTCCCCCTCGACGCTGGTCGGCACCACACCCTCCTACCTCACGGCCCATGCCTACGACATCGCCGCCGGCTCGCCGTTCACTTCGAAAGACCTCAGCAACCATGCCGCCGTGGTCGTGGTCGGCCCAACCGTCGCGGAAAACCTGTTCGCCGGCCAGTCACCCCTTGGGCAGACGATCCAGATCAACGGCTCCAACTTCCAGGTGATCGGCATCACGCAGCCGAAAGGCTCAAACGGCGCCCAGAACCAGGACGACGTCGCGATGGCCCCGCTCACCACCGTGCAGGATCAACTGACCGGCTACGGCTCGGTCAGCTCGATCACCGTCCAAGCGAAATCCCGCGACCAGCTCGACGCCGCCCAGAGCGAAGTCACCACGATCCTCGAACAGCAGCTGCACACCACCGCTGAGAACCCCGGCTTCCAGGTCATCAACCAAGGCTCGATCCTGGCCGCATCGGACTCCACCAGCAACGTGTTCACCACCTTGCTCGGCGAAGTCGCCGCGATCTCGCTGCTCGTCGGCGGGATCGGCGTGATGAACATCATGCTCGTCTCCGTCACCGAACGCACCCGCGAGATCGGCATCCGCAAAGCGATCGGCGCGCGCAAGAGCGACATCCTCGGCCAGTTCCTCACCGAAGCCGTGCTCGTGTCGATCATCGGCGGCCTGCTCGGCGTGCTGCTCGGCATCCTCGGCAGCCAGTTCAAGATCGCCGGCGTGCAGCCCGCGATCGCCGCCTACAGCATCTTCCTCGCCTTCGGCGCCGCCGTCGCCACCGGACTCTTCTTCGGCACCTACCCCGCCAGTCGTGCCGCCGCCCTGCGACCAATCGAGGCCCTGCGCTATGAATGACCCAGCCCCCGCCGAGCTAATCGCCCCCAGCGACC
>DATINL010000021.1:0-29348 GCA_035474295.1 Solirubrobacteraceae bacterium | reverse complement strand
CGGCCCGGATACCGATACCGCCGCTCCACCCGCGGCAACAACGGCTCAATACGAGCCCACAACCCATCACTAACCAAAGGTTTCGCCATAGACACCGTCTACGACAACAGCATCCCAAAACCTCTTTTTGTTAGGCGCTCTTAGGGCGGGCTACACGTTGGCTGAGTTCGAGCACGTTCTCGGAACCCCGTTGTTCTCAAGACCAGCCGCGCCCACGCTAACGGAATACATCTTCCAGGGTCGCGGTTATTGGGCCCAAGTCATCACCGGCCGCTCGGCAACTGTCGTTTTGTACGCGGTTACATCGTGTAGCACAAACTTCACGCCCAGTTTCCACCTACCTATCCCTTCACGGAATGGCAAGGGTAGTGCCACCGTGACCCTCAACCGCACCCGCTTCACAGAGGTGCTCACTTCGCAAGAAGAAGAGCGCGTGCACGTGGACTACAACACTGGCGCCTCAGCCGATCAGTGGTACCTCGACAAGTACTACGGCGCGAATCCAGGCTTCTATAAGTCGTATGCTTGGGGCCTGAACGATGCCTGTCCTGACTGGTTTCCGTTCTTCTCAAAACTGGAACGGGAAGGGCTTACTCCGGGTCCAGGCAGGCTGAATTATCAGGGTCCCGTGATGGCCGGTGGCTCTAGAGTCGCGCGCTTCCGTTCGCATGTGCCGGTCAACACCTATGCCGAATCCTCAGTATCCCCGACTTCTGGCGGCTACGGTTTCCCGCACCTCAATCGAGGACTCCATATCGGAGCCGACCGTATCTTGATCCGAACCGCGACTCTTCACTAGGTAGCGGTCTGCCTCGGATAATTGTCTTATGGCGCCAGACGCAGTCAATGCAACCACTTGGCGCGGCTGTCGGGCGGGAAGATGTCGCTCGACGATGGGGGTAGCGACACCACCTCCACCTATGCTGTCCCGTGTGAGGGGCTTGAGTTCGTACATCACGACAGCAGTCTTCATCAGCGGAGCATTGGGCATTGTCTCGCCTGATGATGCGGTGCTCCACCGCACGGGGTTCGTCGCCCAGATGGATACTCCAGATCCTGACGGGTGCCATCTGTACGTCGTCACGGCATCACACCATGCTCCATATTCGTGACGATTTTGCTCCGAGCCAGGGTGAGGCGGCCGTGCTTTCGATGGTGGTGGCACGACAAGGCTCTAACTGGACTGTTGCCTCGGGGTCTCTGTTGACCGTACCTACCGATGTCGCAGGCATGAGCTGGAGGCGCTGGGCCGAACGTCAGCCCCATGCTGATCGCCAAGAGGGCTTGGATCTTGGCCCAAACTTCTGCGTCGAACCGTTCGACGGTGTGCGTGCCGTACGCGCGATCGTCGCTCGCCACGAATGGCCTGCGCTGCTGAGTGGACTTGCCGAGGGCAAAATCGACATGACCACATGCCCGTGCGTTGTCGATATCGCAGCGTGGACGCCGACTGTTCTCTTTGGTCAGAAAGGCAGAGGAGACGCCTACGATGTGGTAGAGGGCGCGAAGCGGCCCGTACGAGCGACCGTTGCAACGCTTAACGCGCCCGAACTCCCGCCAACCGAGGCGAATTGGGAGTTGGCGACTCCTACCTACCTCAGACCAGGGCGAGATCTGGGCCAAATGTGGCCGTACCGCCACCTTCTCCATTGGCCGAAAGGCCTCGTCGGAATCGATTGGCTCGGCAGCAGCGATTTCGTCCCGCCTCCACGATTGGTTGTTGGCAGGGTCGAATCACGAGCGTGGATCGCTGGCGTAAAGCCGGACTATGATAAGGATGAGTTGACTATCTCGATCGCATGGGATGAGAAAATCATCGATCCGCTGGGTTGTTCGATCGTGCTTCGCACGGAGTACGACGGCCTGCCGCTTCTCGTCCGCCAACATCGAATCTCAGACCTCCCGTCGCTGGATAACGCCCCCCGAGAGCCGCGCGAAGTCTCATGGCGCGAGCGGACTCTCAATGTTCGCTTGGCACGAGGGCCGCGTAGAACTGATTGGGGCCTGAAGTTGCTCTCCAACTCGGGCGAGTTGCTGGACGAGCGACCAGTTGCGACCCGGGTCGAGCAGATACGGATGACGATGCACATAGATGGCTCAAGTACACCCTCCTCTGTCATTGAAATCGGTGACAAAAAGCCACCACCGTCGGAGATGGAACGTGACGAAGCCGTCCAAGCGACGATCGTTGTCGAATCAGAGGCTCGACAAGCAGCGGCTCGGCGGCGCATCTCGACCGCGGGCGAGCTCGAGCAATACCTACGCTGGCGGTTCTGCTGCCGCCAAGGCGACCTCCTACTGCTCGACTCCTACCTTCTCGACGACAAGCCGAAAGAAACCCTTGCGTTCCTCGCCGGACTCAACCGCTCCATACGGGCACTCACCCGCTCGGTCAAGCCAGAGATAACGCCTCTGCTGAGTTCGATACCACAGCTCGACGTACGAGCACTCCCAAATGGTAAGAGCACGCTCCATGACCGAATCTGGATTGTCGGCGAGACCGGCATACTTGTGGGCGCATCAGTCGGAAGTTTCCTGGCAGACGTCGAAGGAGTGCCCCGGCGAGCAACTACCGCCACCGACCTTCCATTCGCCGACGCGGCGATCTGGCGCGACCGTTTCGAGGAATGGTGGCCGAGTAAGGCGGCACCAACTAACGGGAGTTAAGTAGTTAGTGCTAGCGCAGACTGACTTTTGGAAGGAACCCAGAGCCGCCCGGGGCGGCGCTCGGAGTGGTCGAGATGATCTCTAGAGCACCCCAGCGATCACCTGACGACCTCTAGGGAAATCTGGTGGGAAATCTGCGACCGGGTCCGCGCGCCTTGATAAGCTTCAATCCATTCCGTTTGCAGGTGTTTCCGTCATGGGCCCGCCAGGACTCGAACCTGGGACCTACCGATTATGAGTCGGCAGCTCTAACCAACTGAGCTACGGGCCCTCCAGGTCGCGCGCGTGCGCGCTTCCCGCGCAGAAGCTACCAGCCATCGCTGCGCGCGCCCCTGGACGCGAACGACGCGCGCGGGTGGTTTGATACGCCCCAGATCACAACAGAGGAGCGGGAGATGGCACAGCGGGCGGCGATTGTCACAGGTGCGTCGAGCGGTATCGGACTCGCGATCGCGCGGGTGCTCGGCGAGGAGGGGTACGCGGTCACCATGGCTGCGCGCCGGCCGGACAAGCTGGAAGCAGCCGTAGCGCTGCTCGCCGGGGAGGGCCATGACGTACACGGCATCGCCGCCGATGTCGCCGACGAAGCGGAGATCCAGAAGGTCGTGGCCGATCACCGCGAGCGCCAGGGACGGCTCGACGTGCTCGTCAATAACGCCGGAGTCGGCATCGGCGCCCCCGTCGGCGAGATCGTCACCAAGCGCCTTGACATGCAGCTCGACGTCAACCTGCGCTCGATCATGCTGTTCTACCGCGAATGCCTGGACATGCTGCAGGCAGCGGGCGCCGAGCACCGCAACGCGCTCGTCGTCAACACGTCCTCGATCTCCGGCAAGCGCGCCGAGGCGTGGCTGTCGGTCTACTCCGCCTCCAAGCACGGCGTCGTCGGCTGGACCGACGCCATGAACAAGGAGCTCGGCACGCAGGGCATCAAGTCCACCGCCCTGTGCCCCGCGTTCGTGGACACGCCGATGACAGACTTCGTCAAGGGACAGGTCAAGGCGGAGGACATGATCAGCACCGTGGATATCGCCGAGTCGGTGCGCTACCTGCTGCGCACGTCACCCGCGTGCGTGATCCCGGAGATCATGTTCGTGCGCCCGGGCGACTCGCTGTAAGCGCGCGCGAGCGCAGCCAGCTGCCGACAGCGCGCCGGCGCACGACGATATCGCCTGTCGGATCGACTCCGTCACCCAGCCGGGCGGTCTGCGCGTGCTGGCGCCGAGCGCGCCGCTCGGTCAGCACCCGATGATCGGCGATCGCGTGATCGAGGTCGATTCCCTCGGCTTCCAGCAGGCTCTCTTCCAAGTTGCTGATGAGAATCGACAGCTCACGTCTGGTCGCCCGGCGTGCGCGCCTGCCGGCGCCGGTGAAGCGATCCCAGGACTTCGCAAACGACAGGAAGTCGGTCCTGCCGCCACAGCGGTGCGCGGCCAGCATCGGGCACACGCCGCCGTCACGATCCACGTAAGCGCCGACGATGATCCGCTCGTTAGCTGTGACCCCCTCGAGCATCGCCTCACGGGTCGCCACCGGCAGGCAGTCGATCGTGCGACGCAGCTGCTCGACGTGCTGGGAGCTGCGGTTGCGGCGAGTTGGCATAGGCTGTGCCTTCAATCGGGAGCGATCCGCTCTCAGTCGGAGCGCGCCCAAGCGTAGGGCACGCGTTCTCACCGGCAAAGAACTCCCTTCCGCTGAAAGGAAAATTGCGCATGAAGCTCGGCGTGCATATCGGTTACTGGGGCCTCGGCCTGACTTCGCAGGATCAGCTGAACATCGTTCAGGAAGCCGAGCGCCTGGGCTACGACTCGGTGTGGGCCGCCGAGGCGTACGGGTCGGACACAGCCACCGTGCTCGCGTGGCTCGCCGGTCAGACCTCCAAGATCCGGCTCGGCGCCGGGATCTTCCAGATGCCCGCGCGCAGCGCCACGATGACCGCGATGACCGCCGCTACGATCGACCAGCTCTCCGGCGGGCGCATGATCTGCGGCATCGGCTCCTCCGGCCCGGTCGTGGCGGAAGGCTGGCACGGCCAGCGCTTCGCCCAGCAGCTGCAGCGCACGCGCGAGTACGTCGAGGTCGTGCGCATGGCTCTGCGCCGCGACCGCGTCGAGTTCAAGGGCGAAACGCTCGAGTTGCCGCTCCCGGACGGCCCCGGCAAGCCGCTGAAGCTGACGATCTCCACCGTGCAGGAGCAGATCCCGGTGTACCTCGCCGCGATCGGCCCGAAGAACACCGCCCTCGCGGGTGAGATCGCCGACGGCTGGATCCCCACGCTTTTCTCCCCCGAGCACACCTCCGCGCTGCTGCCGCTGCTGCAGGAGGGCGCCGCGCGCTCCGGCCGCTCGCTCGACGGGTTCGACATCGCCCCCACCGTCAACGTGTTCATCACCGACGACCTGCAGACCGCGCGCGACGCGATGCGCCCGTTCATCGCCCTGTACGTCGGCGGCATGGGCTCGCGCAAACAGAACTTCTACAACCACCTCGTGCAGCGCTACGGCTTCGAGGACGCGGCGAAGAAAGTTCAGGACCTGTACCTGGACGGCAAGCGCGAGGAGGCGATGGCCGCCCTCCCCGACGCCCTGATCGACGCCGTGTCGCTGTGCGGCACCAAGGACGTCGTGCGCGAGCGCCTGGCGATCTACCGCGACGCCGGCGTCGGCACGCTCGGCGTCACGCCGATCGCGTTGACCGCCGAGGACCGGCTCACTCAGCTGCGCCTGGTTGCCGAGCTAGCCGCGCAGTAGCCCGCTTGGACGCCCACGACTCAGCCTCACCGCCGGTGCGCCCGCGGCGGATCCTGCTGGGCGCGTTCGGCGACCCCGGTCACGCGTTCCCGATGATCGCGCTGGGCCGCGCGCTCGTGGCGCGCGGCCACGACGTCACCCTCCAGACGTGGGCGCGCTGGCAGGAGCACGTCGAGGCGGAGCAGATGACATTCGCCGCGGCGCCGGAGTACCACGCGTTCCCCAACGGCCCCGAGCCGCTCGACTTCTACGAAGCCGTGGAGTACGCCACGACCGCGACCGTGCCGCTGGTGCGCGAGCTGCGCCCCGAAGTGGTGGTGGCCGACATCCTCACGCTCGCGCCATCGCTGGCCGCCGAGCTCGAGCGCGTGCCGTGCGCGACGCTGATTCCACACGTCTACCCCCAGGGCGAGCCTGACTTCCCGATCTACTCGCTCGGCGCGCGCCTGCCGCGCACGCCGCTGGGCCGCGCGATCTGGCCCAGGGCCCAGGGCATGCTCGAGAAGGGGCTCGAGCAGGGGCGCCTGCAGCTGAACGCCACGCGTGCGCGCGTCGGCCTGCCCGCGCTGCACCACTTCCACGGCGGCACCAGCCGGCAGCTGGCGCTCGTGGCGACTTTCCCCCAGCTCGAGTACCCGCGCCCGTGGGCGCCGCACGTACACGTCGTGGGACCGCTGATGTGGGAGCCCCCCGCCGTGGATGTCGAGCTGCCGCCCGGCGAGCAGCCGCTCGTGCTAGTCGCGCCATCGACCGCCCAGGACCCCGACCACGAGATGCTCGCAGCCGCGCTGCGCGGCCTCGCGGGCGCGCCAGTGCGCGTGCTCGCGACCTGGAACCGGCGTCTCCCACCACGCCCACTGCCGGTGCCGGAGAACACGAGATTGGTCGAATGGGTGTCCTACGCGCGCACGATGCCGCTGTGCGACGTTGTCGTCTGCCACGCCGGGCACGGCACGCTCGTGCGCGCGCTCAGCAGCGGCTGCGCCGTGGTCGCATGTCCAGCCGTCGGCGACATGAACGAGAACTCCGCGCGGCTCGACTGGGCCGGCGCCGGAGTGCGCGTGCCACAGCGCTTCATCTCACCGCGACCGCTGCGCCTGGCCGTGGAGCGTGCGCTCAGCGAGCCCTCGATCCGCACTCGCGCACACGAGCTCGCGGCTTGGGCGAGCACACACGACTCTGGCGCGACCGCAGCCGCACTAGTGGAGCGCCTGGCCGCGTAAAGCTCTGGGGGTGGGACTCGAACCCACAACCCTTCGGTTAACAGCCGAATGCTCTGCCAATTGAGCTACCCCAGACCGCGCAGCGAATTAGACCATAGAACCCCGTCGAGCCCTCCGCTCCCGGCCAGGTCGAACACTGCCGGGTACCTCACGGCGCCCTGTCTCCTGCAGCTTCACATGCCTGTCCTAACGCGCTGTCTCCTGCATCCTCAGACGCCGGTCTCCTGCAACCTCAGACGCCCGGTCTCCTACAGCCTCAGACGCCGGTCTCCTGCAGCGCCTGCTCCTGCGCGCGATCGAACAGGCGCTTGAGCTCTCCGCGGCGGATCGCGAGGTCGCTGACGTCACCGTTGCGATCCACACGCGCCGCGTGGATCTGGCGGTCGATCCGCGCGATCTCGAGTTGCAGCCGCTGCACTTCTAGCATCGACGGCCGCGCCGGATCTCTACTGGCCTGCACGGTCAGTTCGGCGATCAGCGCCGCGAGCCGCTGATCGTCCGCCGGCAGCCCCTCGCCGGGCGCGGCCAGGTGCTGGCGCAGGTGTACGGCCGCGCGGCGGATCAGCTCGCTGGTGAAGTGCTCCTGCAGGTCGAGACCGGCCAGCACGTCTTGCCCCGGGTCGGGCAGCGCGATGCACAGCGCCAGCAGCGTGCGCTCGGTCTCCTCGCGGCCGTCGAGCACCGCGCGCGGCGCGCGGGCGCCCGCTGCTGGCGCTCCGCCGCCCGCCCCGGGGGCGCCGGAGGCAAGCAGCGTCTCGGCCAGGCTCTCAGGCAGCGCGAGGCTGCCCGACACCAGACGCGTGAGCTCCATCCGCATCGCGCTCGGCGGCAGCGTCGCGAACACCGGCCGCAGCTCCTCGAGCATCCGGTCGCGGCCCTCGGGGCTGTCGTGATCGCCGCCCGCCAGCACGCGCTCCACGCGGAAGCGCACGAACGGCAGCGACGCCTCGACCGCCTGGGTCATCGCTTCGGGGCCTCCCTGTCCGACCACGTCCGCCGGGTCGCTTCCGGCCGGCAGCGCCACCACGCGCAGCTCGAGCTTGCGTCGCGCCGCCAGGCTCGACGCGCGCAGCATCGCCTCCTGACCGGCGCTGTCGGCGTCGAGCGCCAGCAGCACGGTCGACGCGAGCCGTGCGAGCTCCGCCACCTGGTCGTCGGTGAGCGCCGTGCCCATCAACCCCACGGCATTGCGCATGCCGGCCTGGTGCAACGCGATCACGTCGGTGTATCCCTCGCACAGGATGACTTTGCCGGCACGCGTCGCATGCGGCCTGGCGACGTCTGCGCCGTATAGGTGCTGCCCCTTGTGGTAGACGTCGTTGTCGGACGTGTTCAAGTACTTGGGGCGCTGATCGTCGCGCATCGCGCGCGCCCCGAATCCGAGCACGCGCCCGCGAATGTCAGCCAGCGGGAACATGATGCGCCCGCGGAAGCGGTCGTACGGCTGGCCGTTCTGCTGCGAGCGCTGCGCCAGCCCGGTCGCGTACAGCTCCTGCTCGGAGAACCCGCCGCGGCGCGACGCCAGCAGCACCCTGTCCCACGCGCTCGGCGCATACCCGACGTGGAACTCGCGCAGCGCCTCCTCCCCCAGGCCGCGGCCGGTGAGATATTCGCGCGCGCGCGCCGCCTCCTCGGACTCCCAGAGGTAGCGCTCGTAGTACGCGGCGGTGCGCGACAGCAGCTCCAGCAGGCGCGCGCGGCGACGACGACGCTCGGCTTCACGCGGGTCTTCGTCCTCCAGCTCGAGCTCGATCCCCGCTCGCTCGGCCAGGAACTCCAGCGCACCGCGGAAGTCCAGACCCTCGGTCTCGCTGACGAACGTGAACATGTCCCCGGACGCCTGACAGCCAAAGCAGTGGTAGAGCTTCTGTGTCGGGTCGATCCCGAACGACGGGGTGCGCTCGTCGTGGAACGGGCACAGCCCCTCATAGCGGTTGATCCCGGCGCGCCGCAAGTCGGTGCGCGCGGACACCAGCTCGACGAAGTCGACCGCGTCGCGCACGCGGTCACGAGAATCGCTGGTGTAGAGAGCCATGGCGCCTACGCTAGCGCCCCGACGCGTGCGAGCTGCGGCCGCCTCGATGCAGAGCTGCCGGTGCGGCGCATCGACCGTGGCCCTGGTACCTCAACCGGCGAACGCCTGCGGCACTTCAAGCTCGGTGTACGCGCGGATGCAGTAGCGGTCGGTCATGCCGGCAAGATAGTCGGTGATCCGCTGCGCCACGTCCGCGTCGCGCGCGCCACCGTGATCGGGGATCTGCTCCGGGTGCTCCGCGTAGTGCTCGAACAGGGTGCGCAGCACCCGCTGGATCTTGGCCTGCTCGGCCCGCACCGCGGGCCCCAGGTAGACGTGCTCGAACATGAAATCCCGCAGCGCAGCCATCGCCGGCGCCGCGGCGGGGCCCTGGACGATCTCCCCCGCCTGCTCGGAGTGCTCGACCATGTCGTGTACCAAGGCGTCGATCCGCTCGGAGCCGGTGCCGCCGAGCACCGCTATGGGCTCGCTCGGCAGGTCCTGCTCGCGCAGCAGCCCGGCACGCACGGCGTCATCGATGTCGTGGTTGATGTACGCCACGCGATCGATGACGCGCACGATCGCCCCTTCCAGCGTGGCGGGCGCTGGCGCACGGCTGGAATGGCAGAGGATCCCGTCGCGCACGGGCTCGGTCAGGTTCAAACCGCTGCCATCGCGCTCGAGCTCGTCCACCACACGCAGCGAGTGCTCATAGTGGCGGAACCCGCGGTCGAAGTGCTCGCGCAGGCATTTGTCGAGCACGTCCTCGCCGATGTGCCCGAATGGCGGGTGCCCCAGGTCGTGGCCCATCCCGATCGCCTCGGTCAGATCCTCGTTCAGGCGCAGCGCCCGCGCGACCGTGCGCGAGATCGTGGTCACCTCGAGCGTGTGCGTGAGACGCGTGCGGTAGTGGTCGCCCTCGGGCGCCACGAACACCTGCGTCTTGTGCTTCAGCCGCCGGAACGCCTTGCTGTGAACGACACGGTCGCGGTCGCGCTGGAACGGCGTGCGCAGCTCACAGTCGGCCTCCTCGCGGCGCCGCAGCGCCGGGTAGGAGCGCGCGGCCAGCGGCGAGAGGATTCGTTCCTCCAGCTCCCGCTGACGAGCCGCGAACGCGGCCGCAACCGACTGGAGCTCGCGCGCGACACTCACCGCTTTGGTGCGGGCAGCTCAGCCGCGGCGGCGGAGTCGATGCTCAGATCGACTCCGTGCTTGTGCAACCGCGCCACGACGGCGGCCTCGACGAACCGCCGTCCGTTGTGGGGCGTGCTGATGACGATCCCGTGGAAGATGTCCTGCGCGGGCGCGGCAACCACCTGCTCGACCGTGCCGACGCGCTCGCCGTCCACCGCGAGCACCGGCACACCGCGCTCCAGCACTCCGTAGGCGATCGGCGGGCCTTCGTCCACACCCGTCACGATAGCGCCCGCCGACTCAGCCGGCGCGTGCCATCGCCGGCATCAGGCGCACGTGGGCGTGGTGCTCGAGCGTGTCGGAGATCGCTCGCTCGACCTGCCCCAACGCAGCCGTCACGGCCTCGGGAGCCTGCGCCAACGGCTGGCCGAGCGCCGCGGTCATGAACTCGTATGCGCCTGCTCCGAGTGGGAACGAACCCGCTTCGCATGCGCCGCATACAACTCCCCCGGCGGCGCCGGAGAACCCGACGAGATGCTCGCGCTCGCCACAGCTTGCGCACGCGCCGAGCTGCGGCGCCAGGCCGGCGGCCAGCAGCAGCTTCAAACGGAACGCGAGCGCATTGGATTGGGTCGCGCTCTCTGGGTGCTCGTCGAGCAGTGACAGCTTGCGGCACAGCAGGTTGTAGACGCCAGGGTTGGGATCAGCCGTCTCGAACAGACGCCCAACCGCGTCGCACGCGCGCGCGGCGCCGTCGAGCGCGCGTGCGTCTCCACGCAGGCGCGCATGTCCCTCGACGGTGTCAGCACCGGTGACGGTCAGCAGCTCCCCCCTGCCCTCGTGCAGATCGAGGCGCAGCCGGAAGAACGGCTCCAGACGCCCACCGAAGCGACTGCGCGTGCGCCGTACGCCCTTGGCGATCGCGCCCACCCGCCCCCGGTGGGGCGTGTACAGGTGCAGGATGCGATCCGCCTCGCCGTAGCGCATCGAGCGCAGCACGATCCCCTCAGTCTTGACCGGTCCCGCCATTGACTCCGAGTCTAGGCACACCCGCGGCAGCCCGGATGCACAGGTTGGATGAATACTTTTTTTTGAAATAGGAAGAATAAAGACGTCGGTAAAGATTCTTTATTTTTCGAAAAACACAAGACTCCCCCCGGGTGCTCGGCCGCGCATGCCCCCGGGTGCTCGCCGCGCATGCCCGAATCCGCGAGAAGCAGGGCGTTCCGCCAGCGACACGCCGGCATGCCGCTCGCTACTACTCGGTACGTACGCCCGAAAAGCAGGCGCACGGTCCCGCTATACTTTATGAAGCAATGAGCGAGATCACCGTCTATACGACCGATCCCTGTTCGTTCTGTGCGCGCGTGAAGGGTCTGCTGAAGTCCCAGGGGTTCGAGTTCTCCGAGGTGAACTTCACCAAGGACCCCGAAGGCCGCCTGGAGCTGGCCCAGAAGACCGGCATGATGAGCTTCCCGCAAGTGCTGGTCGACGACGAGCTGTTGGGCGGGTTCAAGGAGACGCTCGAAGCTGTCGAGAGCGGGCGCCTGGAAGAGCTGCTCGCCGCCTGAGCACCCACAGCGAGTGCCCACTCCGCAGCACACGCCCACCTCCGCAGCACACCCCCACCTCCGCAGCACACGTTGATCCCACAGCACGCGCCCACCTCCGCAGCACACGTTTGATCCCACAGCACGCGCTCGCCCAGCAGCGCGATGCCGTCCGGCTATCGCTGGCGCGCAGTGGGCCTTCGTGTCGCCCGCGGGCGCGGCTGACATGTTTCGCAGACGTACGTTCCGCGGCCGGCCGCGACCATCTTGACGATCGTCGTGCCGCATCTGCCGCAAGGCTCGTTGGCGCGCAGGTGCACCAGGAACTGGTTCTGGAAGGACCCGCGCACGCCGTCCACGTGACGGAAGTCGTCGATCGTGGCGCCCCGTGCCTCGATGCCCGCGTTCAGCGACTCGATCACGGTCTCCCGCAGACGCTCGTACTGCGCGGCCGTCAGTCGACCAGCCGGGCGCAGTGGATGGATGCCCGCTCGATACAGCGCCTCGTCGGCGTAGATGTTGCCCACACCCGCGATCCGCCGCTGATCGAGCAGAAACGCCTTGATCGGCGCCTGGCGCCCGCGCGCCAGCGCGCGCAGATAGGCTCCGGTAAAGCCCTCGTCGAGCGGCTCCAGACCCAGACGCGCGTCGAAGAACGCCTGCATCGCATCGAACCCGAGCAGCAGCTCGCCGGTGCCGAAGCGCCGCGGGTCGGCGATCGCCAGCCGCACGCCCCCGCTGCGAGCCGACCGCACGCCCCCGCTGCGAGCCGGCCGCTTCGCCCCCAGCTCCATCCGCGCCCGCGTGTGCAGCGGCTCGGGATCCGGCTGGTAGAGCACCGAGCCGGTCATGCGCAGGTGCTGCGCGAGATAAACCTCGTCGTCGAAGCTCCACAGCAGGTACTTGCCGCGGCGTCCCAGCTGCTCCACCCGGCGACCCACCAACGCGTCGACGAGCTCCCGCGGCGCCAGCGGCCGGCACCAGCGCGCGTCAAGTATCTCCATGCGCATCAGCTTGCGCCCCTCCACCAGCGGCGCGAGCTGGCGCTTGATCGTCTCCACCTCGGGCAGCTCGGGCATCTCCCTAGCTTACGAACGAGCTCCCCGGAAGGCGTTCGGCATCGCGTCCGGCGAGCCAGCGGAGCACGCTCGCGCCGACATCCGCGAGCGGCCCGTCATGGCGCCCGGCGATCGGACCCGAGACTCGAACTCGCCTGCTCTGCAACTCCGCTCCGGTCACAGCCAGCAGCGGCGCGTACTCACGCGTGTGATCGGTGCCCGGATGCGCCGGATCGACGCCATGATCGGCAGTGATCACCAGCAGGTCATCCGTACGCAGATGGGTCAGCCAACCAGCCACGTGCTCGTCGATCTCACGCAGCGCCCGGTGGAAGCCCTCGGTGTCCTTGCGATGTCCATACACCTGATCGGTCTCGATCAGGTTGACGAAGATCAGCCCACTGCCGACCTCGTCCAGCAGCGCACCGGTCGACGCCAGCGCCGCTGCGTTGGTCGCCCCCGGATGTGAATGAGTCACCCCGACCCCGGCGAACAGGTCCGAAATCTTGCCAACTCCATGAACGGTCACGCCAGCGCTCTGCAGCTCCTGCAGGTAGCTGCGGCCAGGCGGCGCCAAAGCGAAGTCACGGCGCCCATCAGTGCGCCTGAACGTGCCCTGTGAGCCATTGAACGGGCGCGCTATCACGCGTCCGATCGCGTGCTCGCCCTGCATCATCTCCCGCGCGGCCGCGCACGCGCGCCGCAGCTCGGCGAACGGCACGCGCTCGACGTGCGCCGCGAGCTGCAGCACCGAGTCCTGCGAGGTGTAGAGGATCAGCGCGCCGGTCTGCAGATGCTGTGCGCCGAAATCCTCGAGCACGTCGATCCCGTTGTACGGCCGGTTGCAGATCACCTGGTGGCCCATCGCGTTCGTCAGCCGCGCGATCACCTCCGGCGGGAAGCCTCCCGGGTACGTCGGAAGTGGGCGTTCGAGCACCACGCCCATCAGCTCCCAGTGGCCCGCAATCGAATCCTTGCCCGGCCCGAGCGGGTGCAGCCGCCCGTGGATCGCAGGATCCACCGCCGGCGCCACCCCCCGCAGCGGGAGGATCGAGCCGAGGCCGAGCGCGCTCAGCGCCGGCAAGTCGAGCCCCCCAACCGCGTCGGCGACGTGCGCGAGCGTGTTGACACCAGCATCGCCATAGCGCTCGGCGTCGGGCAGCGCGCCAACGCCGCATGCGTCGATCACCAGCACGATCGCCCTCCGCCTATCCACCACGCTCATCTCACCACCTACGCCACTCACCGTGCACCACCACTGCGCTCACCGCACACCACTGCGCTGATCGCATCCTAGAGTCGCGCAGCGCGCTAGAGGTCGGGCTTGACTGATGCCCTTGGGTGGGCGCTGAAGTAGGTCTCCTTCAGCCGATCCGCCGACAGATGGGTGTAGATCTGGGTGGTCGCGAGATCCGCGTGCCCGAGCATCTCTTGCAAGGAGCGCAGGTCGCAGCCGCCAGCCAGCAGATGTGTGGCGAATGTGTGACGCAGTGTGTGTGGGCTCATGCGCGACTCCAGCCCCGCACCGCGCGCGTACCCCTGGATGATCTTGTACAGACCCTGCCGCGTCAGGCCGCGCCCGCGCGAGTTGACGAACAGGCACGGCTCGGGATGCACCCCCACGAGCCGCGGGCGCCCCCGCTGCAGGTACGCCTGCAACGCGACGATCGCCTGACGCCCGATCGGCACCAGGCGCTCCTTGCTGCCCTTGCCGCGCGCGCGCAGCACGCACTCGTCGAGGTCGATGTCGGCCAGCTCGAGGTCGATCACCTCCGACGCGCGCAGCCCGCAGGCGTACATCACCTCCAGCAGCGCCCGGTCGCGCAGCGAGCGCGGCTCGGTGCCGCGCGGCACGCTCAACAGCTTCGTGACCTCCTCGCGCGAGAGCACCTTCGGCAGGCGCTGCGTCTTGGGCGGGCCGCGCAGCTCCGCCGTAGGGTCATGCTCGAGAATGCCCTCGCGCCGTAAGTGGCGGTAGAAGGAGCGCAGGCACGCAGCTTTGCGCTGCAGCGTCGCAGGCGCAACCGGCGGACGCCCGCCGAAGCCGGCGGCAAGCTCGGCCAGGAACGCGGCGAGATCGCCGTGCTCGGTATCCAGCACTCCCACGCCGCGCTGCTCGAGGAACCTGCTGAACTGCAGCAAGTCGATGCGATACGCCTCCAGGGTGTTGCGAGAGAGCCCACGCTCGAGCTCCAGGTGAGCCAGGAAATCGAGGATCAGACGCTCGGTGTCGGGCGGCGTCTGCGGGATGGTCTCGGAGCTCACATACCCAGCTTCGCCTCGCCTTCCATGGCTCCTTCATCGTGCGAGCCAGATCGCACGGCCAATTCGGCCAGCGCAGCGCCTCCGGCGAGCGCCGCGCCGAAGAACAAAGGGTCCTCCGTGAGTTTGCGCCCCATCGTGTCCGCTGGCAGCCCGCTGGTCGCATACGCCGGTAAATCCACGGCGGCGCGCCGCCAATCATGCCTAGTGATACGCGCGGGCCGCTCGGCTTCCAGCGCGGGTGGCACGGCCGGCGCCGACCCTCCGAACACCGCGCCGAGACCGGCGCGCAAGTCGGCGCCCACCGGCGAGCGCATGCCGGCCGGGAGCGCGACCGTGACCGGCTCGAGCAGCAGATCGAGCACCGTCATTGTGTGATGAGAGATCCCGCGATGACGCGCGCGCGAGTCGCTGGAGGACATGCGCGCGACAAGCAGCGCCGGGCAGCCAAGCGCCATCGCGATGTGAGCCGAGTCGAGCGCCACGATTCCGCCGTGGCCGAGGACTGAACTCGAGCCGACGATGCCCGGACCGGGGCCGCACACGACCGCATCCCAGCCGAGCTCACGCAGACCATGGTGAAGCGCGCCGGCCGTGGTGATCGCCTCCGCCTGCCCGCCGAACGCCGCGCCTGCCGTCACATGGCCGGCGAGTAAGCCGCGCTGCAGCAACGAGCGCACCACACGTGAGTGACCGCCGGCGAGCGCGCCGCCCTCGGTCTGCACGTAGCCGAGGCGCCAGCCCGGGTTCGCCTGTGCGAACGCCCACGCGACGGGAGCGAGCTGGCCGTGGAGCGCCAGCACGGCAACCGGCTGCTGCAGCGGCAGCTGCAGCAGCCCGCCCTCAACCGGCTCGACCGTGTGCTGCAAGCTCGTGTAGTTGAGCTTCATCACATTCGCGCTGCTCTCCGGGTCGGCTTCCAGGCCACGCGTGAGGTTCACATGCACGATGTCGAACCCGCCCGAGCCGAGCCCGAGGTCGTTGGCCTGAACGTTGACGACGACCTCATCGCCTGTCTGCGACAGACCGAGCAGCCCCAGATCGGCGATCGCGCGGCGCTGCGGCCCCTCGGGCTCACCGGCGCCGGTGAGGGCGATCGTGAGCTGCTGCTCCAACCCTTCAGGGGGTTGGGTGTCGAGGACTATCGCGCGGCGGAGCTTCAGCATCGACGCGGGAAGCTATCGGTCGGCGTGGCTCGAGTGAGCCACCACCGAGTCGGGCAGCGCGAGCGCCACGTCGAGCATGCCCTCGAGCGCCGCGACGCTCACGCGCTCGGAAGGCTCGTGGTTGCGCTCGGTGCCGTTGGCGAGGTTCACGGCCGTGAAGCCCTGGGCGATCAGCGCGTTGGCATCCGACGCGCCACCGCTCTGAACCGGCGTGGGCTCGTAGCCGCACGCGCGCAGCGCATGCTCGGCCGCGCGCACGGCTGGCGCCGAGCGCAGCGTGCTGTAGGCGGCGCACGTGCGCTGCGTGTCGATATCCACGTCACACTCGCACTCCGGCAGGTTGGCGGACTCGTACACACAGTCGATCAGCTCCGTGAGCGCCGCTTCGGCCTGCTCGTCGCTGTGACCGCGCACCTCCGCCACCAGCGTGCAGTGCTCGGGCACCACGTTCATGGCGCTGCCACCGGCGATCGTGCCGACGTTGACGGTGGTGTGCTCATCCACGCGCCCAAGGCTCATTCCGGCGATCGAACGCGCAGCGGCAAGGATCGCGCTGCGCCCGTCCTCCGGGCGAATGCCGGCGTGCGCGGCCGCGCCGTGGAAG
Organism: Solirubrobacteraceae bacterium; assembly: GCA_035474295.1. Classification (GTDB taxonomy): domain Bacteria; phylum Actinomycetota; class Thermoleophilia; order Solirubrobacterales; family Solirubrobacteraceae; genus Palsa-744. The sequence goes on along the minus strand of DATINL010000021.1, from coordinate 12,920 downwards.
GATGCTTCGACGCGAAAGTGGCTTGGTGAGGACAGCACCACCTCGCCGATCGGCGACGCGTGGTCGAATACGTAGCCGAAGTCGCTGCGCAGCGACGACGCGTCGAACGCGCGCGCGCCGGCAAGCCCGCGCTCCTCGCACACCGTGAACAGCAGCTCGACGTCCACAGGCGAGCCCTCGCCGTGCAGACGGCGCGCGAGTGCGAGGATCACGGCGATCGCAGCCTTGTTGTCAGCACCGAGGATGCCGTCGTTGGCGTTCTCCCAACCATCGTCAACGAGCACCGGCTCGAGCGGCGCGCGCGGCGGAACCGTATCCAGGTGCGCGCACAGCAGCACCCCCGGGGGCGCCGTATCGCCGCGCGCCGGCTCGCCGATCAGGCGCGGCCGCGCGGGAATGCGCGCAAGCAGGTTGCCGCAATCAGAGCCAGCGCGGGGGCCGGCGTCGTCCTCGCGCACGTCGAGGCACAGGGAGCGCAGCTCGCGACCGACCAGCTCAGCGCACGCACGCTCGCTGCCCGACGGGCTCGCGATCCTGCACAGCTCGGCGAACGTGTCGTTCAGATAACGCCGCTCAGTGGCGCTCGCGACGGCGCTCACGTGCGACTGGCGCGTGCGTCGTGCGCCTCGGGAGCGACGTCGCCGGACGACGCGGAGTCTCCACGTTCGCCGGCGCGCTGCAACGCCGCAGCGATGAAATCGCGGAACAGCGGCGCCGGACGCTCGGGGCGGGACTTGAACTCCGGATGGAACTGGGAGGCGACGAAGAACGGGTGGTCATCGAGCTCGATGACCTCGACCAGGCGCTCGTCTGGTGAGGTGCCGCAGATGCGCAGCCCCGCGCTCTGCAGGCGCTTGCGCAGCAGGTTGTTCACCTCGTAGCGGTGGCGATGGCGCTCGTAGATGACAGCTTCGCCGTAGATCTCACGTGCGCGCGTGCCGGCGTGCAGCTTGATCGGGTCGGCGCCGAGGCGCATCGTGCCGCCGAGGTCGGTGACCTCCTTCTGCTCGGGCAGCAGGTCGATCACGGGGTAGGGAGTCTCGAGGTCGAACTCGGTGGAGTTGGCGCCATCCATCCCGGCGACGTTGCGCGCGAACTCCGCGACGGCTATGTGCATGCCGAGGCAGATCCCCAGATAGGGGATCTCCCGCTCGCGCGCGACCTGGGCCGCGGTGATCTTGCCCTCGATCCCGCGACCGCCAAAGCCACCGGGGATCAGGATGCCGTCGGCACGTGCGAGCCGCGCAAGCGCGCTCTCGGCGCCGCCCGGCCCGTCAGCTTCCCCGCCATCTGGGGCCGCGGGGCCCTCGAGGCGCTCTGAATCGATCCAGTCGATCTCGACGCGGCTGTCCTGCAGGAACGCGGCATGGCGCAGCGACTCGCAGACCGACAGGTATGCGTCCTCGAGTTGCACGTATTTTCCGACCAGCGCGATCCGCACGGTGCCAGTTGCGCGGGCAGCGCGCTCGAGCGGCTCCTGCCAGGCCGCGAGCTCGGGCGCAGGCGCTTCCATGCCGAAATGCTCGAGCACGAAATCGTCGACGCCCTGCTCGCGGAACACGAGCGGCACGCGGTAGATGTTCTCGACGTCGCGCGCCGAGACGATCGCCTCGACCGGCAGGCTCGCGAACAGCGCGATCTTCTTGCGGATGTCCGTGGAAAGCGGGCCTTCCGAGCGGCACATCAGCATGTCGGGAGCGATCCCGATGCGCCGCAGCTCGTTGACCGAGTGCTGCGTCGGCTTGGTCTTCAGCTCGCCGGCGTGGCCGATGTAGGGCACGAGCGTCAAGTGGATGAACATGCAGCGCCGGCGACCGACGTCGACGGGAAACTGGCGGATCGCCTCCAGAAACGGCAGCGACTCGATGTCGCCGACGGTGCCGCCGATCTCGGTGATCACGAAGTCGACGTCCGTCGACTCGGCGAGCAGCGCGACGCGCTGTTTGATCTCGTCGGTGATGTGCGGCACGACCTGGACGGTGCCGCCGAGGTAGTCCCCGCGCCGCTCGCGGCGGATCACGGTGTTGTAGATGCCGCCGGCCGTGACGTTCGACGCACGGCTGGTGTTGGCGTCGGTGAAGCGCTCGTAGTGGCCGAGATCGAGGTCGGTCTCCGCGCCGTCCTCCGTCACGAACACCTCGCCGTGCTGGTATGGCGACATCGTGCCGGGGTCGACGTTGATGTACGGGTCGAACTTCTGCAGCCCCACCGTCAGCCCGCGCGCCACGAGCAGCCGCCCGATCGAAGCAGCGGCGATGCCTTTGCCGAGCGACGACACGACACCGCCGGTCACGAAGATGAACCGGGTCTTGGAGGGCGCTTCGGCGTGGCGGTCGGAAAAAGATGGGTTCATGAGGGCCTGCCCAAGGAGTCTAGTTCGCGCAGCCCCGGAGTTCTTTCCACAAACCCGGAAATGGAGCGAAATTCTCCGTATACCGTGATCAGCAGGAGCATCGCAAGCGCCACCGCCTGGCCGGTGCTCGAGAGCGTAAGCACCATCCAGAGCCCCGCGAGCGCACCGAGCAGGTTGGCGCCGGTGTCGCCGAGCATCGCCCGCTCGCGCAGGTCGTACAGACCCGCGACGAGCGCCGGCGCTGCGAACAGCCCGAGTGTCCACAGCGGGCGCACGTCGCCCGCGCCGAGCGTGAGCCCCGCGCCGATCAGCACGAACGCCTTGGTCGAGCGCCCGGGGCGCAGGTCGAGCAGGTTGAACACGTTCGTGGCCAGCACCAGCACCGCGACAGCCAGCAGGCTGCGCCCGGCTGACATGCCCGCGGCGTTGACCGCGAACAGCGCGAGCCCGAGCGACCCCGCGGCCTTCAGAGCACCGGTGGAGAACTCGCCACGGGCGAGCGCGGCCCCGTGCCCGCGCCAGCCGCGTGGCGCTGGGCGACCCGCGTGCGGCTCTCCGAACACGTCGTCGATCAGGCCGAGCAGCGTGACGCCGAGGGCATACACCGCGACCGGGTACACCTCGCTGTGGAACACCTCCGCGCTGGCGAACCGCTCGAGCGCGACCAACGGGATCAGCGCGAGTAGCGCGGCCGCCACGCTCAGCAGCCCGAACGGATGGGGCAGCCGCCGGTCACGATAGTTCGGCTTGACGTGCGCGCCGTCGCCGAGCGTGCGCAGCACCGCCGGAGCGAGAACCACGGCGGTCACGAACGCGAGCAGAAACGGCAGACCATGCACCGCCGGAACCTAGCGGCGAGCGCGGACGGTCGGCTCGGGTTACTGCCTGTCAGGGTCGGTCCGCGAGTCCTCACCTCGTCCTGGGTCGATCGGCAGTCTGTCGGCCTCAGGGTCGATCTCGGGCCGATCGGCGTCCCGGTGGGACGGACTCGCCAGCACCGCGCCGGCGTGCTTGGCGCGCAGGTCGAAAAACAGCAGCGCGATCGCCAGGCCGATGAAGGACAGCGAGAACAGCTGCGTCAACATGCTGCCGAGCAGCACGATCACCTGCGCGTCGGCAGCGTGCGCGAGAGCGTCTGCGGCGAACGCCACCACCAGGCCGGGGATCAGGTTGCCGACGAGCGTTATCGCCAGCAGCGCGGCAGCCGTGCGCAGCCAGTTGCCGGAGACGAGCTCGGCGCTGCGGCGCAGCGCGGCGAACCCGCTGAGCCCCTCGACTGCGACAGCCTGCGTGCCGAAATACCAGATCACCAGGAAGTAGATCCCGACGAAGATCAGCAGCGAACCGGCGGCGATCGCGGCGACCCAGATGATCACCACCACCAGCACAGGCGCAAACACGTCGAGGCCGTGCTGCAGCGCCTCGCTGGGACTGGGCCGGCGTCCGTTGGACAGCTCCAGCACGAGTCGCGCCGCGGTGGCGTTGACCAGCGGCGTGAGCACGAGCAGCTGCACCAGCAGCTCGACGTAGGTGACGCTCTGCGCCGGCTTGGCCTGGTAGCCGGAGGTGAGCTGGTTCAAGCCAAGCCCCATGATCAGATCGACTGTCACGACGATCGCGCCGGTGACCGTGAGCACGGTGCGCAGGTTGGTCGTGTACAGGCGCAGACTGGTGCGCAGCAGCTCGCCCAGCGTGCGGCGGCGCTCGAGATCCAGCGGCGCGAGCACGCTCATGGCTGGGCGGGCGTGCTGACGCGCGGCAGCAAGCCCGAGTCGGCTGTCGACTTGATCCCGTAGCTGCCCTGGGCGCCCGTCAGGGCGAACACGAGCGCGGTGCGCCCGGCGAGCTTGTCGAGGTCGTCGACGCTCGCGATGTCCTGGCTGCGGTACCAAGACACCTGCGAGGGGTCGGTACTGGTCAGCTCGACCCCGACCGTGGGGATGCCGGCGGCCGTAACGCCCGCGAGGAACCCGGATTGGAAGTCGGCCATCGCCTGTGCGTCGGCGGGCGTCTGGTCACTCGGGTCGCTGCGCATCACGACCAGCCCGTCGAGCGCGCCGAGCCGCCCATCGAACGAGCTCAGCAGGCGCGTATGCACGCGCTGCAGCAGCTTGCCGTCACTGACGAGCTGCACGCCGATGCGCGTGCCGAACTGCTTGACCAGCTGCGGCGAGACGGCCATGTCGGCGTAGCGCGTGCCGGCGGCCTGCCGCGCGAGTCCCGCCAGGTCCAACGGCTCGCGCACGGCGAGCACCGTGACGAGATCCCCGCCCGCCTGCGTGACCGCGTCGCGCACCGATCCGTTGACGTTGTCCGAGGAGCCTCCGAGGAACACCAGGCCGATGCTGCGGCGCGTGAGCAGCCCGTGGATGGCGATCGGGTAGAGATCGCGCTCGAACGCCTCCTCGGCGGCGAGCTGCGTGCTGAGGTCACTTGCCTGACGCTCCGCGCGACTCACGTCCGAGCGCAGGTTCTGCACGATCCCGCTCTTGGCCGATGACACCAGGTTCGAATCGCCGATCGCCACGCCGATCACGACGCCGACGGCGAGCGCAAACAGGACGGCGGCCAGTGAGAGCGCGTGGTAGCGGTAGTCGAACATAGTCAGATCGGGGAGAGTGGCTCAGTCGGCGGCGGAGCGCATTGATCAGCCGCCGGCGCCGAGCAGCAGCTGTAGTTTCAACCACAGCAGGCTGACGACGTCGCGCAGGGCCGGCGTCGTCCAGACCACGGCGAGCATCGTGATCAGCCCGGCGAGGATCACGACGAACAGCGGCGTGAGACCCGGCCTGGGACGGTACAGCCGGCTCACGCCTTTGGCATCCACGAGGATCTCGCCGATACGCAGGCGCGTGAGGAAGGTCGAGGACATGCCGTCACGGTTGCGGTCGAGGAACTCCACGAGGTTGAACTGGGAGCCGACCGAGACGATCAGGCGGGCGCCCTTCTCGGCCGCGATCAGCATCGCGATGTCCTGACTCGTGCCGGGCGCCGGCACGAGCTTGAACGGCACACCCAGCTGCTCCACGCGATGGCGCCCGGGCGCGCGCCCGTCCGGGTAGGAGTGCACGACCAGCTCCGCGCCGCAACACAGCGCGGCTTCGCTGGCCGAATCCATGTCGCCGACGATCATCGTCGGTGAGAGCCCCGCCTCCAGCAGCGCGTCCGCGCCGCCGTCGACCGCCACAAGCACGGGGCGCACGTCGCGGATGAACGGTCGCAGCGCGCGCAGGTCGCGCTGGTGCTCGACTCCACGCACGACCACGAGCGCGGAGCGGTCGCGGAAGTCGGTGTCGAAGCGCGGCAGCTCGATCTTCCCAGCCAGCAGCTCGCGCTCCTCGCGCATGTGCTCGATCGTGTTGTGCGCGAAGCGCTCGAGCGCTTCGCCGATCTCTGCGCGCCGCGCTTCGGTCTCGGCGCGCACGCGCGCCAGGTCGAGCACCTCACCGCGCGCCATCACCGCGCCGCCGTGCAGCACCTCGCCCAGGCAGACGTCCACGCCATCGCCGTCGGAGAGCGTGCGGAAGAGCGAATCGTCAGGCAGATCGACGAGGTGTACCCCCGCTTCGACGAGCAGCTGCGGCCCGAGGTTCGGATAAGACCCACTGGATGACGGCCGGCAGTTGAGCACTACGCGCACCCCCGCGGCGATCAGCTCCTCGGCGGATACGCGATCGATGTTGACGTGGTCGATGATCGCCACGTCCCCCGGCGCGAGATGCTTGACGAGCACCTTCGTGCGCCGCCCGAGACGCGCCGGACCGCTGAGGCTATCCGCGACGGTGGTGAGCGCCATCACTGGCGAGGGTAACGCCAACCGGGGGCTCAGGCGGCGCGGCGCAGCTCACGCGCGTGCTTGCGCGCCGTGGGGTCGCGCTCCTCGGCGCCGAGCATCCGCACGAGCTCGGACACGACCTCCGGCTCGCCGAGCTGCACGACGGTGGTGCGCGTCGGGTCGGCGCTCGTGTCCTTGACGATCGAGAAATGCCGTGCCCCCAGCGACGCGATCTGCGGCAGATGGGTGATGCAGAGCACTTGACGCTGCTCGCCGAGCGCGCGCAAACACTCGCCGACAGCGCGCGCGGTGTGCCCGCCGATGCCGGCATCGACCTCGTCGAACACGAGTGTCGCGCCCGCGCCGGGCGCGGGGCTGCCCACGGCGCTCGTAGCAGCGGCGCGAGCTTTGCCGCCAGCATCACGCTGGTCGCCGCTGGCGTCACCATCGCCGGCGGTGCCAAGCGCGTCGCCGCCGGCGACGGGCACGTCGGCTGTGCTGAGCGCCAGCATCACCCGTGAGAGCTCGCCGCCGGACGCGATCTCGCGCACCGGCGCGGCCGCGACGCCCGGATTGGGAGCGATCAAGAACTCGACGGAGTCCCCGCCGGTGATACCCGGCGCGCTGGCGAGCAGCTCGATGTCGAACGTGGCGTCGGGCATCGCCAGCGCGGACAAGCGCGCGCGCACGGCCGCCGCGAGCCGCGGCGCGGCGCGCGCACGAGCTTTGCGCAGCGCCTGCACATGGTCGTCGAGCGTCGCGTGCTCTACGCGGAGGCGCTCGCTGGTCTCCTCCTGGGCGGTCTCCGCGTTGCGCAGTAGCGCGCGGCGCGCACGCGCGTGCTCGGCGTGCTCAAGCACGCTGCCGATACTGCCGCCGTGCTTGCGCATCAGGCGCTCCAGCGACTGCAAGCGCTCCTCGACGCCCTGCAGCCCGTCGTCCTGGGCTTCGAAGCTCTCGCCGTAGCGATGCAGCTCTGCGGCCAGATCCTCGGCTTCGATCACCAGCGCTCGGTAGCGCTCGTTCAGCGCGTCCAGCGCCGGGTCGACGCCCGTGAGCGCATCTAGCCGCGCCGCGCCGGCGGCCATCAACTGGACCGCGCCGGGACTCTCGGCGTCCTCGGGCGCGAGCGCCTCGGCGCCGCTGCCGGCGGCCGAGCAGAGCGCGTCCAAGCGGCGCAGGCGCTCGCGGCGGGCGCTCAGCTCGGCGTGCTCGTCCGGCTCAGGCGCAAGCATCTCGATCTCCCCCAGCTCGTGCTCGAGCAGGTCGAGCTCGCGCTCGCGCTCCGCGCCCAGCTCACGCAGCTGCTCGAGCTCGTGCTCCAGACGCTGTGTCTCACGGAAGCTCGCGGCGCACGCTTCGCGGCGCGCCAGGTGAGCAGCGCCGCAGAACTCGTCGAGAATCTCCCGCTGCGCCGTCGATACGGTCAGCTTGCGATGCTCGTGCTGGCCGTAGAACGAGAGCAGACTCTCCCCCAGCTCACGCAGATCGCCGACTGCCGCGGCGCGACCGTTGAGGTAAGCGCGTGTGCGCCCGTCCGCACCGACGCGGCGGGCGAGCACGACCTCCTGCGCATCGGCCGGCAGCCGCTCGCCGAGCTCCCCGCTCAACGCCGGCGACAGCTCGAACACGCCCTCGACGTATGCCTCCTGCGCGCCGGGCCGCACGATTCCCGCACGCGCCCGTCCGCCGAGCAGCAGATCGAGCGCGTGCGCCAGCACCGTCTTGCCAGCGCCGGTCTCACCGGTGAGGACGTTCAGGCCTGGCGCCAGGCGCAGCTGCGCCTGCTCGATCAGCAGCAGGTTCTCGACACGTAACTCGATCAGCACGCAGCAGGTGTAGCAGCGAGCGCCGACGGATCGCCGCGTTTGCGCGCCTTGCGGAGTGCCGGCAAGAACACCGACAGCTGGGCCGTTGCTTCGTACATAATCGGCGTGCGCAGGCGTTGCGGCTCAATCGCACGCCCGTTCACCGGTACTTCATTCGCCTATCGGCATGGCTGCCCGCGACCCTCACAGCTCCCATCGTCTCCCCCCGAGACCAACTGAGTGCCTCTCCCCCGAGGTGCTGCTCGAGCGCCTGGAGGAGGAGATCAACCGCGCCGGGCGCCAGGGAACGGCGCTCAGCTGCCTGCTGGTGAGCATCGAGGATCTGGAGCAGATCGAGCGCGAGCACGGGCGGCCGCTCTCCAAGCAGACGCTCGAATACGTCGGGCTGACGCTGCGACGCGAGCTGCGGCGGTTCGATCGCGTCGGCGCGCCGAGCGAGCGCGAGCTGCTGGTGGTGCTGCCCGGCGCCGACGCGCCGCGCGGGGAGATCGTCGCGCGCCGCGCGCTCGCACGCTTGCACGTGATCAAGATCGAAGCCGCCGGGCGCCGGCGGCCGCTGCGCGTCGCGGTGATGGTCACGGCGTGGCGCGCCGGGATGAGCGCACAGGAGCTGGTGGATCAGAGCCGTGCGGCCGCGATGCGCTGGCGCGAGGGCGATCCCGGCATCAGCGGCGGCGAGCCGGCACGCACCGGCGGAGGCGCCCCGACGCTTTAGCTCCTCTGAGGGCATAATCGTCGCCATGCTGACCGGATCCGAGCTGTGGCTGCTGCGACTGATGGCCGACAGGGGACTCGCGCTGCTCGACGCGAGCACGCTGCTGATGGTGATCGAGGAGCGCGGCGAGCTGCGCGTGGCCGCTTCCAGCGGCACCGGCTCGGTGCGCGTGCGGATCGTGCCGGTCGACGGCAGCGCGCTGGGCGCGCTCTACCAGGCCGGCGCGCCGGTCTCGCTGGATCGCCCGCGCGGCCGTGAGGCGGCATGGCTGCACGAACTGGGACTCGAGGCGCGCGGCGTGCTGGTCGAGCCGCTCAGCATGGAGGGCCACGGCGGCGGCCTCGTGATCGCCCTGCGCTCGGACAGCAGCTTCCGCGGTCCCGACCAACGCGCCCTGAACGCATTCGCCGCAAGCGTCGCCCAGCGGCTGGCAGCCGAGCGCTCGGTCGAGATCGAGCGGCTGCGCTATGGGATGGAAGCGCGCGAGCGCGAGCGTACGCGCTGGGCGCGCGAGATCCATGACGAGACCGTGCAGGGTCTCGGTGCGCTGCGCCTGAAGCTCGCCAACGCACGCGACCTGCAGGATCAGGGCTCGTTGAGCGAAGCAGTGGCGGCCGTGCTCGAAGGCCTCGGGGATGAGATCGACGGGCTGCGCCACCTGATCACCGAGCTGCGCCCGGCGGCGCTCGACGATCTCGGGTTGGTGCCGGCGCTGGAGGCGCTCGCACGCCGTGCTCAGGCGATCGACGGGCTCGACGTGCAGACGGAGATCCAACTCGCTTCCGAGCACACCGACAAGCGTCTGGATGCGGAGCTCGAAAGCACCATCTACCGCGTCGTGCAGGAGGCGCTGACGAACGTCAGCCGCCATGCCGAGGCGACACGCGCCGTGGTGAGCGTCAGCGAGCGCGACGGGATGGTGCGCGCAACGGTCACCGACGACGGCAAGGGGCTGCCCGATGCGTCGCGTCTGGGTCCGCGCGGCGACGGCCTGGAGGGTGGGTTCGGTATGTCCGGCATGCGCGAGCGCGCCGAGCTGGTGGGCGGTGAGCTCGAGCTCACCCCGGCGCCCGGGCGCGGCACGATGCTGCGTCTGACCATCCCGCTGGCGGGCCGCCCGAGCGCCGTCTGACCGCGACTAGTCCACCAAGCCCAGGCGCGGCGGGCGCTACTCCACCAAGCCCAGGCGGCGGGCGTAGGCGGTGATCTCCGCGCGTGAGGAGAAGCCGAGCTTCTCGATCGCGCGGGCTCGGTAGGTCTTGACGGTGCGCTCGGCCACGTGCAGCTGCTCGGCGATCTGCGGGTTGGTGTGGCCGAGCGCGATCAGGCGCACGACTTCGCGCTCGCGCTCGCTCAGCTGGACGCCGTCGCGATCGCCGTCCTCCCCGGTGGCGAGCAGCGCGCCGAGCCGCGGATGCAGGTAGTTGCCGCCGGCCACCGCGAGCCGGAACGCCTGCAGGAGCTCGGCCGGCTCGGCTTCCTTGAGCACATAGCTGCGGGCGCCGGCGCGCAGCGCCTGGCGCGCGTACTCGGGGTCCTCGCGCATCGTCAGGATCGCCACGGCGAGCGTGGGGTGAGCGACGAAGCACTGCGGCAGGGCGGCGAGGCTCGAGCCACCGGGCATCGACAGGTCGAGCGTGAGCAGGTCGGGCTTGTGCGCGCGCACCTCGCGGATCGTGGAAGGCACGTCGGCCGCCTCGGCGACAACGCGGAACTCGCCCGATTCGCGTTCGAGCACCATCCGGATGCCATCGCGCACGACTGTGTGGTCGTCGGCGATGACCACCTCGATCGGTCGGTCTACGCCTGGGGTCTCGGTCTCCATTGCCGCAAACCGTAGCGTTTCTAGGGGCGGCGTCCCGGCGCTGGCTGCCGGACGTTGGCGGGCCGCGAGCCGCGAACGGCCCATCGAACGGCCCATCGAACGGCCCATCAGAGCGGGTTTGACCCACGCTGCGGCCCAAAGGGACTACACCGATCGGCACCTTTGGGACGACACGATCGGCACCTCCGGCGCTACAGACAAACGGCCCTGCGGGGCGCATCATGTCTTCTTGCAATGGACCGTGCTCACCACTTCACCCGCAACGCTCCCGCGCAGACGGGTGAGCTGCTGACGCGGCCGATCCGGAAGGAGCTCAGATGATCGCATTGAGCATCGCCCTGACATGGCTGGCCTTGACGGGCGCCGCAGTGCTTGCGCTGTCCACGCTCGGTCGCGCGGCAGCGCGCGGTGACGCGAAGAAGCAGCTGGCGATGGTCGCGGGTGGGGCCATCGCATCCGCCGGCTCCGCCCGCGCCGAGACACCCAGATTGAGCTACTCGCGATGAGCGCAACCGCGACGTTCAGCGAGCCGCCAGCGAGCCGCCCGGCGCTGCGGCTGCTCGACGGCTGCGGCAGCGCGACGCCCGAGATCGTGTGCCACGCGAGCGAACGCCGGATGCGGGATTCCCGGCCGGCGCTGCGGCTGCTCCATACCCAGCCGCGTGTGCTGGTCGCGGCAGCTGACGCGAGCCAGCGCGGGTCGGTGCGCGAGGAGCTGACTCGCACGCTGTCCCCTGGAACCGTGATCGAGGAGGCGGGTGAGATGTGCGAAGTGCTCGAGCACGCGCCCGCCACCCGCATGGTGATCGTCGCCGGCGACCTCGGCGATGCGTCAGCCGAGGTGCTGACACGGCTGCTGGGGCGCACCCACCCGAGTCTGCCGGTGATCACGCTCGGCGAGCGCACGTCGCGTCCGCCGCTGCGAGCACGTTCGACCGCGTGCGTGTAGCCGCGCGCCAGCGCGCGCGCTGATCCTCCAAGAACGTACGAGTCGCGGCCATCGAGGAGCTGTCGACAAAGCGTCTCCGCGGCAGCTTGTCACGGCGCGCGCACATACGCGCACGTGCGTGTCAGCCGCCGGAAGACCCGCGCGGCTCGCACACGTCTCGCCCAAGCGTTAGCGTGGCCGCAATGCGGTGGCTGCCAGCCTCACCACGTCTGCGGCGGATTCTGCTTGCTTACACGGTCAACGAGCTTGGAACTTGGTTCGGATACGTGGCGCTGGCGATCGGCGTGTTCGACAACACCCACAGCGCGCTGGCCACGGCGGGGCTGTTCGTGTCCGCGAGCCTGCTGCCCGCGTTGCTCGCTCCCGCGCTGGTCGCGCGTGTCGAGGCGTCGCAGCGCAGAGGCGGGCTCACGTGCCTGTACCTGGTCGAGGGCCTGACCACGCTCGCGCTCGCGAGCCTGCTCACCCACTTCGAGCTGGCGCCGATCTTCCTGTTGGTGGCAATCGACGCCTCGGCGGCGCTCGCCGCGAAGTCGCTGCTGCGCGCGGCGGCGGCTCGCGGCGACGATCCCCCAGACGGAGAACAAGAGCTGCTCAGAGCCAGCGGCACGAGTGACGACGCGGAAAATCCGCGCACGCTGGAAGCGCGCAAGGCCAACGCGGCGCTCAACCTCGGCTACACGATCACTGTCGCAACCGGGCCGGCGATCGCCGGTGTGGTCGTGGCGACCTTGGGCGGCCCCACGGCGTTGTACATCGACGCCGGGTCGTTCCTGCTCTGTGGGCTGCTGCTGCTCGACCTGCGCCCATACATCAAGCAGCTCGGGAGCTCGTCAGTGCGCGCGCGCCTGGGCGCGGCGTGGGAGCACCTGCGCGAGGCGCGTCTGCTGCGCGCGATCCTGCTGACCGAAGCGCTGGCGATGATCTTCTTCACCTCCGCGCTGCCGCCCGAGGTGCTCTACGCCAAAGTCAGTCTGAACGCGGGCGACGGCGGGTTCGGGCTGCTGTTGGCGATGTGGGGGCTCGGCATGGTCGTCGGCGGGGTGATCTTCGCGCGGATGGTGCATCGCCCGCTCGGTCCGCTGCTCAGTAGCGGCACGTTCGCGGTCGGGATCGCCTATGTCGGCTTCGCGGCCGCCCCGACGCTTGCGCTCGCGTGCGTCGCGGCGGTGATCGGAGGAGTCGGCAATGGCGTGCAGTGGCCGTCGCTGATCAGCGCTGTGCAGCGGCTCACGCCGCAGGCACTGCACGGGCGCCTGATGAGCACGGTTGAGTCGATGGGCGCGCTGTGCCCGGCGCTCGGATTCGCGCTCGGCGGCGCGCTCGCGGCGCTGACCTCGCCCCGCTCCGCGCTGCTGGTGGCTGGGATCGGCGCGCTCGGATCCACACTCGTGTTCCTGCGGCTCTCATGGAGCGGGCTCGCTCCCGCGCCCGAGGCTCCCGAGGAGGCGCCGGCCGAACCGGCGCCGGCGAG